>NZ_BSYI01000029.1 GCF_030270585.1 Paralimibaculum aggregatum | reverse complement strand
CGCGCGCAGCGCGGCGCCGGGCGGCGGCGGGGGTGGGGGCGGGCCATCGCGCGGCTGCGGAGCGGCGCCCGCAAGGGCGTCGTGCAGCAAAGCGCAACCCGGAGCGGCGGCCGCCCCGGGCGCGGTGTCAGGGCCTCAGAGCGCGGTCCAGCCGCCGTCCACCGAGATCGTCGTGCCGGTGATCTGCGCCGCGTCGTCAGAGCAGAGGAAGGCAACCGTGCCGCCGATCTGCGCCGTGGTGGCGAAATCCTTGGAGGGCTGGCGCTCCAGCATCACCTGCTTGATCACGGTCTCGCGGTCCATGTCGTATTTCTTCATGGTGTCCGGGATCTGCGCCTCGACCAGCGGAGTGAGCACATAGCCCGGGCAGACCGCGTTGCAGGTGATCGGCTCCTGCGCGGTCTCCAGCGCCACCACCTTGGAGAGCCCGACGATGCCGTGCTTGGCCGCGACATAGGCCGACTTGAACGGCGAGGCGGTGAGCCCGTGGGCGCTGGCGATGTTGACGATCCGGCCCCAGCCCGCCCTGCGCATCTCCGGCAGCGCCGCGGCGGTGGTGTGATAGGCCGAGGTCAGGTTGATCGCGATGATCGCGTCCCATTTCTCCGGCGGGAAGTCCTCGATCTTCTCGACGAACTGGATGCCGGCATTGTTCACGAGGATGTCGACGCCGCCGAACTCCGCCACGGTCTTCTCGATCAGCGCGCGGCACTGCGCGCCGTTCGACATGTCGGCCTGGATGTAGCGCACGCCGGCGCCGGTCTCGGCGGCGATGCGCTCGGCCAGCGCGTGATCCTCCGCGTTGTCGGTGAAGGAGTTCAGCACGACATTCGCGCCGCGTTTGGCCAGCTCCTCGGCGATGCCGAGGCCGATGCCGGAGTTCGAGCCGGTGATGACGGCGGTTTTCCCGTTGATCGACATGTGCGAGAGCCTTCCTGTTGTGCGAGTCTCGGCGCGTCCGGGCGCCCCGCGCCTGGGCCTGTTGCGCTGCGACACATAAAGCGAAAGGCGGTGGAGATGAAGCGCGGAGCGATGGATTGCCGCAGAGACCCGCGGCGCCGCGGCGGAGGCGCGCCGGAAACCGGCCCTGCCCACGTAAAAAAAGCGCCTCCCGAAGGAGGCGCATCCAAAATTGAGGCAGGTTTCATACAGGCAAGAAACCTATCGAGCAGTGCACTTAGGATACGCAAAAGCGGCCCTGCTCACAAGAGGGTTTTCCACAAGCTGCGCAGGGTGCTGGCGGGGCTGTCTGCAGCGCTCTGTCTCGGTCTCTCTCCGGTATCGTCCGGCGCCGGGCCGGCGCATGGCATCGCCATGCATGGCGCGCCGGCGCTGGCGCCGGGGGCGAGCCTGCCCTATGCCGCGCCGGGCGCGCCGAAGGGCGGGCGGCTGGTGCTGGGCGAACTCGGCGGTTTCGACAGCCTCAATCCCTTCATCCTGAAGGGCCGGGCGCCCTGGGTGCTGCGGACCCATGTGGCCGAGACCCTGCTGGCGCGGAGCTGGGACGAGCCCTTCACCCTCTACGGGCTGCTGGCGGAGAGCGTCGAGACCCCGGCCGACCGCTCCTGGGTGGTGTTCCGCCTGCGCCCGGAGGCGCGATTCTCCGATGGCAGCCCGGTGACGGTGGAGGACGTGATCTGGTCCTTCGAGACGCTGGCGGCGGAGGGGCATCCGCGCTACCGCGCCGCCTGGGACGCGGTCTCGGCGATCGAGGCGGTGGGCGCGCGCTCGGTTCGAATCACCTTCTCGGAGCCGAATCGCGAGCTGCCGCTGATCATGGGGCTGCGGCCGGTGCTGAAGAAGGCGGCGTTCGAGGGCCGTGCCTTTGCCGAGCCGGGGCTGGTGCCGGTGATCGGCTCGGGGCCCTATGTGCCCGAGAGCTGGGAGGCCGGGCGCCAGCTCACGCTCCGCCGCGACCCGGACTGGTGGGGCGCCGGGCTGCCGATCAATGCCGGGCTCTATAATTTCGACACCCTCCGCATCGAGTATTTCCGCAACACCGATGCGCTGTTCTCGGCGCTCGCCACCGGCGCGCTCTCGCTGTTCCACGACACCGACCCGCTGCGCTGGGCCGAGGGCTATGACGGGCTGCCGGCGGTGCGCGACGGGCGGTTGCGGCGGCATGTGATTCCCCATGGCCGGCCCTCGGGGATGGAGGGCTTCGTGTTCAACACCCGCCGCGAGGTCTTCGCCGACCGCCGGGTGCGCGAGGCGCTGGCGCTGGCCTTCGACTGGGACTGGGTGAACGCGCGCCTCTTCGCCGGGCAGTATGCACGGATCGAGAGCTACTGGTCGGGCTCGGAGCTCGGCTGGCAGGGCGCGGCGACGGGCCGCGAGGCCGCGCTGCTGGCGCCCTTCGCGGCGGCGCTGCCGGAGGGCACGCTGGAGCGCGGCTGGCGCCCGCCCGCGGGCGACGGGCGGCGCAACCGCCGCGGCCTGCGCCGGGCCTCGGCGCTGCTCGAGGCGGCGGGCTGGGAGCTGGCCGGCGACACCCGGATGCGCGGCGGCGCGCCGCTGGCCTTCGAGATCCTGGTCACCTCCGGCGAGGCGGAGACGCTGGGCGGGCTCTGGGCCGGGGCGCTGAAGCGGCTCGGCGTGGCGGCCACGGTGCGCCGGGTCGATGCCGCGCAATACGAGGCGCGCCGGCGCGACTACGACTATGACGTGATCGTCAACCGCTGGTGGCTCTCGCTCTCGCCCGGCACCGAGCAATGGCTCTATTTCGGGCCGGAGGGGCGGCAGCGCCCGGGCACGCGCAACTACATGGGGGTGGAGGCGCCGGCGGTGGCGGCGATGATCCGGGCGATCCTGGCGGCGGAGCGGCGCGAGGGCTTCGTCGCCGCGGTGCGCGCGCTCGACCGGGTGCTCTCGGCGGGGATCTACGTGGTGCCCTTCGGGCATCTGCCGGAGGACCGGGTGGCGGCGCAGGCGGGCTATGCCAGGCCCGAACGCGCGCCGCTCTACGGCTTCCGCCCGGAGGTCTGGTGGTGGCAGCCGGAGTGAGCGCCGGGCCGGGCGATCCGCGCCGGTCCCGCGGGGCCCGCCCGTGCCGCGGGGCCTGGCGCGGCCCGCGCGCGGCACGCGGCACGCGGCCGTGGGTTGGAAACGCGCCGACCCGGCACGGGAAATATTCGATATATCTTGAAGTTTCCCCGGTTTTCGGAGAGTATCGGTGTAGTCGATACAGGTATCCTCACATGAAGGTTCCGAACAGAGACGGTAACGTGAAAAAATTTTCCGCCTGCGTGCTCCCGCTCGTCTTTGCGCTCTCCGCCACACCGGTCCTCGCCATGACCGTCTACGACGAATCGGTCGGCGGCGATGCGGGGGCCACCCTCGCGACCGCGGTGGATCTCGGGATACTGGCCAGCGGAGCCACCAGCACGGTTCTGGGCACCATCGGCTCGCCGGACGAACACGACAATTTCACCTTCACGACGCTCTCGGACTGGACCTTCTCGGTATCCAGCTATTCGACCGTCCCGCCCAATACCACTGGGTTCAGCCTGTGGGGCGCCGGCGGGTCTATTCTCGAATCCTTGCAAATCTCCGGGCCGGCCAACGACCTGTTCGGGACCTACGGCGCCGGCGCGTATCGCATCGATATCAGGGAGTTCAGCTCATCGCCGACCAGCTACGGTTTCGACATCGAAACCGCCGCCACCGTGCCGCTGCCGCCCTCGCTCGCGCTTCTCGCTGCGGCGCTGGGCGGGCTCGCGCTTTGGCGGCGGGCTGGCGGGACGCGGCGAGGCGGGACGGCCGGCTAGCGCCCGCCGCCGCCGTTGCCGCCCTCGCCATTGCCGGGGGGCGGCGGGCGGCTGCCGCTGGCGGCCTTGGCCAGCGCCTGCTTGCGCAGCGTCGCGCTGCGCGCCTGGGCCTCCAGCTCCTCCTTGGTCGGCGGCGTCACGAGGCCGGCGGAGATCACCAGCTTGGCGGCGTCCTCCACGGTCATGTCGAGCAGCACCACGTCGCGTTTCGGCACGAAGAGCAGGAAGCCGCTGGTCGGGTTCGGCGTGGTCGGCAGGAAGACGCTGATCATCTCGTCCTGCCCGGCGCGGCGCGGGATCTCGCCGCGGGTATCGGTGGAGACGAAGGCGATGGCCCAGAGATTGCGCCGCGGATACTCGATCAGGCAGGCCTGCCGGAACGAGCTCTTGGACTGGCTCAGCACCGTCTCGACGATCTGCTTCATCGCGTTGTAGACCGTGCGCACCAGCGGCAGCCGGTCGACGATGCCCTCGCCGAGGCGGATCAGCTGCTTGCCGAAGACCTTCTTGGCGGAATAGCCGACGATGGTGGTGAAGATGAAGAACACCACGAGGCCGAAACCGGGGATGTCGGTCTCGATATAGGTCGCCGGATTGTAGGGCGTCGGCACCAGCGGCACGATCTGGTTGTCGACGAAGGTGATGAAGGCCCAGGTCAGGTAGATCGTCACCACGATGGGCGCGACCACGATCAGGCCGGTGAGGAAATTGGCCCGCGCCCGTACCCAGAGGGGCACGGCTCGCCGTCTGCGCGTCGTGCGGGGCCGCCCGCTGCGTCGTATGGGTGCCATGGGCGCTCCGGTTGCTCAGCCTGCGAGGCTAGTAGCCCCGGCCGCGGTCGACAACGCCCAAGAGCGGCTTGCCCGCCAGATCGCGGGCGATATTCTGCATCAATGCCCGCGATGCGGTCTCCGGGCGGGTGACGCTCGCGATATGCGGGGTGACGGTGACGCGCGGATGCGCCCAGTAGGGATGCCCGGGCGGCAGCGGCTCGACATCGAAGACATCCATCGTCGCATGGCGGATCTGCCCGGAATCGAGGGCGGCGAGCAGCGCCGCGTGGTCGATCAGCGGGCCGCGCCCGGCATTGACGATGCAGGCACCGGCGGGCATCCGGGCCAGCGCCGCGGCGTCGATCACCCGCAGCGTATCGGGCGTGTGCGGCAGCAGCAGGACGAGGATCTCCGCCGCCTCGAGCACCCCGGGCAGGGCCTCGGGCCCGTGCCGGGTCGCGACGCCGGGGATCTGCTTGGGGCTGCGCGACCAGCCGGTCACGCGGAAGTTCAGCGCGGCCAGCGCCGCGGCGCAGGCGGTGCCGAGCTCGCCGAGGCCGAGGATGGCCACCCGGCGGTTGCGCGCCAGCGGCGGGAAGGAGACCTCCCATTCCGCGATCGGATCGGCGCCGATATAGCGGTCGATGTCGAGATGATGGCGCAGCACGTGGCCCACCACGTAGTCGACCATGCCTTCGGTCAGCCCCGGCTCGACCATCCGCGCGAAGGGCACATCCGCCGGCAGGTCGAGCTTCAGCATGCCCTCGACCCCGGCCCAGAGGCCGAGCATCGCGCGCAGCCGGGTATAGGGCGCGAAGTCGCGCACCGGGCCGTTGGCGGTGATCAGCAGATAGTCCACCCGCTCGGGCGCGACCTCGGCCGGGTCCATGTGCAGCTCGAGATCGAGCCCCTCCGCCGCCATGGCCTCGGTGAGCGGGCCGATCCAGTGCGGGCGGTGGGTGTGCTTGCCCGAGAAGACGACGACGGGGGTTTCGGCCATGATCCGCGAGCTCCGCTTGTTGTTCCGGGATTGGCCGCAGCGGGCCCGCAGCGCCGGGCTGCGCCTGCCGGTTAACCGGGTTTGCCGTGGATTTGCAAGCCGCGGCGGGGCCGGCGGAGGCCCTCAGCGGCGGTGGATATGGGCCGACTGCATCAGCCCGAAGGCCATCAGCAGCACCAGCATCGCCGAGCCGCCATAGCTGACCAGCGGCAGCGGCACGCCGACGATCGGGATCAGCCCCATCACCATCGCCATGTTGACCGCCCAGAAGAAGAAGAAGGTCGCGGTCAGCCCCCCGGTGACCAGCGCGCCGTAGCGGTCGCGGTTGCTCACCATCGAGGCGAAGCCGAAGATCAGCACGAGCGTGTAAAGCGCCAGCAGCGACATCGAGCCGACCGCGCCGAACTCCTCCGAGAGCGTGGTGAAGATGAAGTCGGTGTGCTTCTCGGGCAGGAAGTTGAGCCGGCTCTGGGTGCCCTGCATGAAGCCGCGCCCGGTGAGCCCGCCGCTTCCCATGGCGATCTTCGACTGGGTGATGTGGTAGCCGGCGCCGAGCGGATCGCGCGAGGGGTCGAGGAAGGTCTCGATGCGGGAATACTGATAGTCCTTCAGCACCTGCCACTCGGTGCCCCTGGAGGTCATCACCGCCCAGACCAGCCCGGCGCCGAGCGCTGCCGCGGTGCCGAAATACCACCAGGAGACCCCGGCGAGGAACATTACCACGCCGCCGCCGAGGCAGAGCATCAGCGCCGTGCCGAGATCCGGCTGCTTCAGCACCAGCGCCGCCGGCAGCCCGATCAGCGCCAGCGGCGGCACCAGCCAGAGCGGGCGCGAGATCCGGTCGCGCTCGAGCCAGGCGTAATAACGCGCCAGCGCCAGCACGAGGGCGATCTTCATCACCTCGGAGGGCTGCAGGTTGAGCGGCCCGAGCCGGATCCAGCGCTGCGCGCCCATGCCGGTCTCGCCGACGAACTCCACCGCCACCAGCAGCACCAGCGCGCCGAGATAGGCGAAGGGCGAGGCCCATTTCCAGAAGCGGATGTCGATCAGCGCCACGATCGTCATCAGGATGACGCCGACGCCGAAGCGGTTCATCTGCCGCCGCGCCCAGGGCTCGGCATCGCCGCCGGCCACCGAGTAGAGCATCATGAAGCCGAGCGCTGCGATCGCGGTGATCAGCAGCACCAGCGCCCAGTTCATCCGCAGCAGCTTGGCGGTGATCGAGAGCGGCGCGGCGCGGTTCGGGTCGGTCAGGCTCATGTGCGGATCCGCGGCGGGGTGTTGCCGTCGCCCGAGACCGGGCGCGGCTGCGGCGTCGGCACCGGGCGTTCCGGCGCCTGGCCCGGCGGATAGGCGGTGAGCGGCGGCTCGCCGCCCCAGAGCCCGCGCATCAGGATGTCGCGCGCCACCGGTGCCGCCGCCTTGGAGCCGCCGCCGCCATGCTCGACCACCACCGCGACCGCGAAGCGCGGGTCCTCGTAGGGCGCATAGCCGACGAAGAGCGCATGGTCGCGCCGCCGCCAGGGCAGGTCCTCGTTGCGGAACACGCCCAGGGCGCGCTCCGCCTTGGTGATGTTGCGCACCTGGCTGGTGCCGGTCTTGCCGGCCATGCGGTTGGCCTTGTCGTCGATCCGGGCGCGGCGGGCGGTGCCGCGGCGGCTGTTGACCACGTCGAACATGCCGCGCCGCACCAGCGCCAGATGCGCCTCGGCGATGCCGAGCGGCGCGGCCTCCGGCACCGGGGCGGGGCGGCCGTCGCGCGCCAGGATCAGCCGCGGCTCGAGCGCCCGGCCGGTGGCCAGCCGCGCCGTCATCACCGCGAGCTGCAGCGGGGTGGCCAGCACGAAGCCCTGCCCGATGCCGGCGTTCAGCGTGTCGCCCACCAGCCAGGGCTCCTCGCGGTTGCGCGACTTCCAGGCCTTGTCCGGGATCAGCCCGCCCTTGAGTTCGGGCAGCGGCATGTCGGCGCGCTGGCCGAGGCCGAGGCGCTGCGCCATGGCGGCGATGCGCTCGATGCCGACCCGCTTGGCGGCCTCGTAGAAATAGACGTCGCAGGACTGCTCCAGCGCCGCGCGCTGCGCGACATGGCCGTGCCCGCCGCGGCGCCAGCAGTGGAAGCGCCGGTTGCCGAGCTCGTAGCCGCCATTGCAGAACACGGTCTCCTCCGGCGCGATCACCCCGTCCTCGAGGGCGGCCAGCGCCACCACCATCTTGAAGGTCGAGCCCGGCGGATACATGCCGCTCGCCCACTTGTTGTGCAGCGGCCGGTACTCGTGCTCGAGCAGGGCCTTGTAGTCCGGCCCCGAAATGCCGCGCACGAAGAGGTTGGGCTCGAAGGAGGGGGTGGAGGCCATCGCCAGCACGTCGCCGTGGCGCAGATCGAGCAGCACCGCGGCGCCGGATTCCTCGCGCAGCCGCCAGTTGGCATAGTCCTGCAGGGCGAGATCGAGGGTCAGGTGCAGGTCCGGCCCCGGCTGGCCCTCCACCCGGTCGAGCTCGCGGATCACCCGGCCGAGGGCGTTGACCTCGATCCGCCGGGTGCCGGCCTGGCCGCGCAGCTTGCGCTCGAGCCCGCGCTCGAGCCCGCGCTTGCCGATCTGGAACTCCGGGATCTGCAGCACCGGGTCCTGGTCGTCGGCCTGGTCGAGGTCCTTCTGCGTCACCCGCCCGACATAGCCGACGACATGCGCCGTCTCCGGCCCTGCCGGATAATGCCGCGAGAGCCCGACCTCGGGCAGGATGCCGGGCAGGGCCGGGGCGTTGACGTTGATCTTCGCGAAGGTGTCCCAGTCGAGATGCTCGGCCACCACCACCGGCACGAAGGCGGATTTCGAGCGGATCTCGTCGAGCACCCGCTCCCGCGCCCGCGGCGAGATCTCGACGATTCTCCCGAGCCGGTCGAGCGCCGCCTCCGGGTCGCCGGCCTGCTCGCGGATCATCACCACGCGGAAATTCTGCTGGTTGATCGCCAGCGGCTGGTTCTTGCGGTCGAAGATCTGGCCGCGGGTCGGCGCGATCAGCCGCATGTTGATGCGGTTCTCCTCGGCCAGCAGGCGGTAGTGCTCGCCCTCGACGATCTGGAACTGCCGCATCCGCCAGGCCAGGCCGCCCGCGACCAGGAGCTGCGCGCCGAGCAGCACCAGCCCGCGGCGCGTCACCCCCGGGCCCTCGGCGCGGTCGGGCCGCGCCCGGTCGCCGAAGCGGATGCGCATGCCGTTGCGCGGGGCCTCGCCGCGCGGCCGGCTCATCGCGCCTCTCCGGCGGCGCGCGGCAGGTCGCGCAGGCTGCCGATGCCGAGCACCCAGCCGAGGCAGGCGGTGACCAGCGGATAGACCAGGATCGTCGCCGCGGTATGCCGGGCCAGCGCCGCCGCGAAGGGCGGCTGGGCGAGGCTGAGCAGCACCGCGAGCCAGAGTGCCGCCGCCATCGCCGCCGCCGCGGCCGCGACCGCCAGCCATTCCAGCACGAAGGGCTGGCGCGCCAGCAGCGCCCGGCGCGTCTTGAGCCATTCCGCGGCGAAGACCAGCCCGAGCGCGCCGAGCCCCACCGGCAGGTCGGTGAGCAGGTCGCGCGCGAGGCCGAGGGCGAAGACCAGCAGCACCGGCGCCGCCCCGGGCACCCGAAGCGCCCAGTGCGCGACGATGCAGAACACCAGATCCGGCGAGGTCACCGCCGCCGGGCTTAGCCCGAGGGGGGCGGCCTCAAGCGTCACCGCCAGCAGGCCGAACCCCGCCAGCGCCGCCATGCGGAGCGCTCGCCGCAGCCCGGTTTCGCGGCCCGCGCTCATTCGGTCAGCGCCGGCGGCCGGCCGGTCCCCCCGGCGCCGAGGCGCTCGGCCGGGCGCGGGTCGCGCGCTGCGCCGTCGGGCAGCACCAGCCCGCCGGGCCGGTCGATCCGGGTGTCGGGCCGGTAGCGCAGCAGCCGCACGAATTCGAGGCGCGAATAGTCCGAGAGCAGCACCACCCGCCATTCCTGGCTCGGCGTCACGATCACCCGGCCGACCGGGATGTCCGGCGGGAACACCCCGCCATCGCCCGAGGTCTTGACCAGATCGCCGGGCTTCACCTGCTCCGAGGCGTCGAGGAACTCGAGCCGCGGCGCCGGGGTGCCGTCGCCGGCCAGCACGGCGCGGCGCCCGCGCGGCTTCAGGATCACCGGGATGCGCGAGGAGAAATCGGTCAGCAGCAGGATCCGGCTCGCCCGCTCGCCGACGCCGGAGACCCGGCCGACCAGCCCGACCCCGTCCACCGCCGCCGAGCCGTCCACCACGCCGTCGCGCGCGCCGACGTTGACCAGTGCCGATTCGCGGAACGGCCCGCCCGAATCGGCAATGATGTCGCCGGTGACGAAGGTGGTCCGCGGCGGCTGGTTGAGGTTGTTGAGGGCGCGCAGCTGGGCGTTCTCCTCCTCGAGTTGGCGCGCCGTCTCGCGCCAGGCATGGAGCCGCTGGATCTCGCGCCGCAGCGCCCGGTTCTGCTCGTAGATGTCGACCACCGCCTCGTAGTCGCGGGCGATCTCGGTCATCACCGCGAGCGGCTCGGTGACCCATCCCATCGAGGGCAGCACGGCATCCATCAGGGTGAGTCGCATCTGCTCGACGCGGGGGTTGTCGGTCCGCCACAGCACGAAGAGGACGATGCCGGCGATGATTACCGCGCCGAAGATCGTGCGCTGGATGGCGCGGTTCAGCCCTTCGCTCGGATCGCTGCCCTGCCCGCGCTCGGTCCGGCGCAACTCGCTCCTCCTCGAAGCCCCTGCAGCGGGCGCTCCTGCCTCAGACGCTGATCTTCATCACATGGTTCAGACGGTCGAGATGCTCCAGCGCCTTGCCGGTCCCGAGCGCCACGCAGTGCAGCGGCTGCTCCGCCACCGAGATCGCGAGGCCCGTCTGCTCCCGGAGCGCCAGGTCGAGATCCCCGAGCAGCGCGCCGCCGCCGGTCAGCATCACCCCGTTATCGACGATGTCCGCCGCGAGATCCGGCGGCGTCGCCTCGAGCGCCACCATAACCGATTCGACGATCTGCTGCACGGGCTCGGTGAGCGCCTCGGCGATCTGCGCCTGGGTGATCTCCTGCTCCTTCGGCACGCCGTTGAGCAGGTCGCGCCCGCGGATCACGATGGACTGGCCGATGCCGTCCGCCGGCATCCGCGCGGTGCCGATGGTCTTCTTGATCTTCTCGGCCGAGGCCTCGCCGATCAGCAGGTTGTGCTGCCGGCGCATGTGCGAGATCACCGCCTCGTCCATCTTGTCGCCGCCGACGCGGACCGACTTGGCATAGACGATGTCGGAGAGCGAGAGCACCGCCACCTCGGTGGTGCCGCCGCCGATATCGACGATCATCGAGCCCGTGGGCTCGGTGATCGGCAGCCCGGCGCCGATGGCCGCCGCGATCGGCTCGGGAATCAGATAGGCCTTGCGCGCACCGGCGCTCAGCACCGACTGCTCGATCGCCCGCTCCTCCACCGCGGTGGCGCCGAAGGGCACGCAGACCACCACCTGCGGCCGCGGCCAGAGCGAGTTCCCGTTCACCTTCTTGATGAAATACTTGATCATCTCCTCGGCGACGTCGAAATCCGCGATCACGCCGTCGCGCATCGGGCGGATCGCCTGGATCGAGCCGGGGGTGCGGCCGAGCATCAGCTTGGCGTCCTCGCCGACCGCCTTGACCACCTTCTTGCCGTTGATGGTCTGGTAGGCCACCACCGAGGGCTCGTTGAGCACGATGCCCTTGCCCTTGACATAGACAAGGGTGTTGGCGGTCCCGAGATCGATCGCCATGTCGTTCGAGAAAACGTTGAACAGCCCGCTCAACATGCCTGTCTGGCTCCTGGCCTTCATGTGCCTGCGGCGCCGTCCTCCGCGCCTTGGACCGCGCTTATAGGACTCATGAAGGGTCGCTGCAAACCCAATCCGGCCCGGAAATGCGGCCTTCCGTCCCGGCAGGGTGCGGAACCGGCAGCTTTCGCGCCGGGAGGTTCTCCGCTGCCACTGCCGGCAGGGCGGCGGTCAGCGCCGGCGACGGGCCAACAGCCCCGCGGCGCCGAATGCGGCGATGAGCAGCGGCAGCGTTGCCGGCAGCGGCACCGAGGCCTCGCTCGAGTTGAAGCGGAGCGTGATGGTCTGCGCGCCGGGGAGCGTCATCACCACATCCTCGGTGGCGGTGATGCCGAGCGTCGCGAAACTCCCCGGAAACAGCCCGGCGGCGAAGATCGGGTCGCCGGAGCTGAAGTCGGCCGGGACCTGGAGCTGGTCCTGCAAGCCATTGTCGGCGATCTCGAACGCGATGCCGGAAAGGAAGCTGCCCGTGGTGAAGCCACTCGTGCCAAAGCTCTCGAAGACGTCGCCGAGCAGGTAGAGATCCTGCGCCGCGGTACCCGAAGGGCCGAGCAGGATGCCGGAATTCGGAAACAGCGCGGTGCCGGTGAGCGAGCTGTTCTGCCGGCTCGGCGGGCCGAACACCGAAAGCTCGAGGCTGCCGCTGGCCTCGACGCGCACCCCCTCGGGCAGTTCGGTGAAGCTGTAGAGCACGTTCGCGGCGGCGGGAGGCGCGCTCAGCGCAAGACCGAGGCCAAGCACGGCGAGAGCGCTCCGCAGGCGGCCGGGCAAGGCTGCGGAGCGAGCAGGACAGGCAAGGTCGGACATCGGGAAACTCGTTTCTCAAGGCTGCATACAAGTCCAGATTAGAAACAGTTTCACGATCTGCCAAGCCGCCGCATTCATGCCGAGGGGCTGTGGGATGCTGGGCAGATCCGGGACCGGCGGGCCGGCTCCGGCGCCGCGGGGGCATCCGGCAGGGGTGGTGCCGATGGGCCGGTTCCCGTGCACGGGCGGCCTGCCGAGGCGGGGCCGCGTCAAGACCCGGCCTTTCGAGAGGGATGGTGTTTCCGGCGCTCGCGGCCGGTCGTTCCGCATCGAGGCGGCGCCCCCAATGTTCCGGGGGATCGGGGGCAGCGCCCGGCTCAGAGCTTCGGCGCGGTGATCGCCGTACAGGCCAGGATTATCTCGCGCACCGCCTTCATTGCGGACAGATTGACGTTTTGCGCGCTGCGCGAGGCATCGGCCTGCTGCACCAGCTGCTTGTGCTTCTGCTCGAGCTTCTTGCGCTTCTTCTGCTTGTCCTTGTCGTCGCCGGGGTCGCCGAGGTTCTCGATCTCCCCCTCGGTCGCCATGATCTGCGACACGACCTTGGCATAGCCCTCGAACAGCGTAGCATCGGTCGCGTCGAGATCCTTCAGCGCCTTGGCGGCGTCGCGGGCTTCCTTCGGCTTCTTGCGGTTGGCCTTCAGCCAAGTGTCCATCTGCGTGACCCAGCTGTCGAGGCTCACCGCACTGTCGGTGGCCGTGGTGACAAGGTCCTTCGTCGCCTTCTGTGCGCTGGCGAACTGCTTGTTGCGGCTGTCATACTTCTTCGGGTGGTCGGAGGGCTTGTATGCCATGGCGGTCTCCAATCCGAATTAACCTAACGGAAATCTAGCACGATGCGCGCTTCCGCGGAATTCCGGGCCCGGAACGGCAACGGGCGGGAGATCGCCTCCCGCCCGCACCGAATCCGTATCGCGGTTCCGCGCCGCGGGCGCGCCGCGGATCAGACCGCGACGCTCTCCCCCGGGGCGCTCTTCGCGCGGCGCACCATGAGCTTGTTGAGGCACTGCACATAGGCCCGCGTCGAGGCCACCACGGTGTCGGTATCCGACGCCTGGGCGGTGGCGAAGCGGCCATGCTCGCGCAGCCGCACGCTGACGGTGGCCTGCGCGTCGGTGCCCTCGGTCACGGCATGCACCTGGTAGAGCTCGAGCGCCGCCTCGTGCGGCACCAGCGCCGAGACGGCGTTGAAGCAGGCATCCACGGGGCCGTCGCCGGTGGCCGTGTGGCGATGCTCGGTCCCGTCGATCTCGAGCGTGATGTCAGCGCTCTGCGGCGCCTCGGTGCCGCAGATCACGCGCAGGAACTTGAGCTTGACGCGCTCGGCATGGGCCTCCGCCGCCGACTGCTCGACGATCGCCAAGATGTCGTCGTCGAAGATCTCCTTCTTGCGGTCGGCCAGCGCCTTGAAGCGCACGAAGGCATCCGCCATGGCGTTCTCGCCGAGTTCGACCCCCAGCTCCGAGAGCTTGGTGCGGAAGGCGTGCCGGCCGGAATGCTTGCCCATCACGAGGTTGGAGGTGGTCAGGCCGACATCCTCCGGCGCCATGATCTCGAAGGTGCCGGCATGTTTCAGCATGCCGTCCTGGTGGATGCCCGACTCGTGCGCGAAGGCGTTCTTGCCGACGATCGCCTTGTTGTACTGCACCGGGAAGCCGGAGACCTGCGCCACCAGCCGGCTCGCCGCCATGATCCGCCGGGTGTCGATTCCGGTGGCATAGGGCAGGATGTCGGCCCGCGTGCGCATCGCCATCACCACCTCCTCGAGCGCGGTGTTGCCGGCGCGCTCGCCGAGGCCGTTGATGGTGCATTCGATCTGCCGGGCGCCGGCCTCCACCGCGGCCAGGGCGTTGGCGGTCGCCATGCCGAGATCGTTGTGGCAGTGGGTCGAGATCGTGCAGCGGTCGATCTCCGGCACCTCGCGGCGCAGCATCCCGATCAGCTCGGCCGATTCGCGCGGCGCGGTGTAGCCCACGGTGTCGGGGATGTTGATCGTGCTGGCGCCGCACTCTATGGCGACGCGGACCGACTCGCAGAGATAGTCGTGCTCGGTGCGGGTGGCGTCCATCGGCGACCACTGCACGTCGGCGCAGAGGCTCCGGGCATGGGTCACGGTCTCGCGGATCTTTTCCAGCACCTCGGCCTTCGACATCGAGAGCTGGTGCTCGCGGTGCAGCGGCGAGGTGCCGATGAAGGTGTGGATGCGCGGGTGCTTGGCGTGCTGCAGCGCCTCCCAGGCGCGGTCGATGTCGCGCCGGTTGGCGCGGGCGAGGCCGGCGATCACGGCGCGCTCGGCGGCCTTGGCGATCTCGGTCACGGCCTCGAAATCGCCCTCGGAGGCGATCGGGAAGCCGGCCTCGATGATGTCCACGCCCATCTCGTCGAGCAGGCGGGCGATCTCCATCTTCTCCTCGAGGGTCATCGAGGCACCGGGCGACTGCTCGCCGTCGCGCAGCGTGGTGTCGAAGATCTTCACGCGGGCACGCGCATCGGCATCCGCGGACGGGCCTTCGCCCTGGGTCCCGGTTTCGGGGGTCACGTTATCGGTCATGTCTGAGCTCTCTGGCTTCGGGTGTCTCGCGGCGCGTCCAACACTCCCCCGAGCGCGCGCGCCGACAGTCCGGGCACGCTCAGGGGCCGGTAAGAAGAAGCGCCAGAAGGGCGAGCTGTTGCGCCGGGACGGACATGGCATCCGTCATAGCCGATCTGGCGGGCATCGCAACCCCCGGTATCACCCGGCGCCGGGGCTACCCTTGCCGGCGGGCCGGGGCTAGGCTCGGGCGCGGTATCGGCAGGAAGAGGGACCGGGCGATGACGGAAACGGCGGGAGAGACGGTGCGGCTGAGCCTCGATGCGCTCCGGGCGCTGGCGGTGCAGGTTCTGGAGCGCCACGGCTGCAGCGCCGCGATGGCCGGCGCGGTGGCCGACAACATGACCGCCGCCGAACGCGACGGCGCCGCGAGCCACGGGGTGTTCCGCCTGAAGGGGCATGTCGACCTGCTGAAGGGCGGGGTGGTGAACGGAAGGGCCGAGCCGGTGCTCTCGCGCCCGGCGCCGGGCGCGGTGCGGGTCGATGCCGGGCTCGGCTTCGCGCCGCTCGCGCTGGCGCTCGGGCTGCCGGCACTGGCCGAGGCGGCGCGGGAGCAGGGGGTGGCGGCGCTGACCCTCACCCGCACGGTGCATTTCGCCGCGCTCTGGCCGGAGGTCGAGGCGCTGGCGGACCAAGGGCTGGTGGCGCTGGCCTTCACCTCCTCGCCGCCCAACGTGGTGCCGGCGGGCGGGCGCGTGCCGGTCTTCGGGACCAATCCGATGGCCTTCGCCTGGCCGCGGCCCGATGGCCCGCCGCTGGTCTGGGACCAGGCCTCCGCGGCGATGGCGCGCGGCGAGATCATGCTTCATGCGCGCGACGGGCACACCCTGCCGGAAGGCGCCGGGATCGACGCCGAGGGCCGGCCCACCACCGATCCGAAAGCGGTGCTGGATGGCGGCGCGCAGCTTGCCTTCGGCGGCTACAAGGGGGCGCTGGTGGCGCTGATGGTCGATCTGCTGGCCGGGCCGCTGTTCGGCGAGGTCACCAGCCTCGAATGCGGCGCCGCGGCGACCATGGGCGGGCCGCAGCCCGGCGGCGAGCTGATCCTGGCGCTCGACCCGGTACGCCTCGGCGGCCGGAGCGACGGCGCGGAGGCGCTGCTGGCCGCGATCGCCGGTCAGGAGGGCGCGCGCCTTCCCGGCCAGCGCCGCTTCGCCAACCGGGCCCGGAGCCTGGCCGAGGGGGTCGATCTGCCATCCGTTCTGCATGCCGAGATCGAGGCGCTGGCGGCGGGCTGAGGGCCTGCCGGGCGGGGTCCGTCCTTGACTCTCGGCAGGCCGAAACCGGGCGAATCGGTGTATGGTTCTTGCCAGAAGTAATAAAGGTAGTAATCGGCAATCCGGGGGGATTTGATGGCGGCCGGGGAGGATAGATTCGAGATCTTCAGGGACAAGCGGGGGAACTACCGCTGGCGGCGGATCGATGGCGAAGGCGGTGTCGTCGGCGCATCGTCGGAGGGGTACGTGTCCCGCAGCGATTGCGAGGCAAACATGAACCGGGGGCCGGTGCCTTCGGACAAATGGGATTTCTACATCGACAAGCGGGGCGCATTTCGCTGGCGCCGCTATGCCCGCAACGGGCGGGTCGTCGGCGCCGCCTCGCGCGGCTTCGCGACCCGCGCCGAGGCCGAGGCCAATGCGCGGCGCCAGGGCTTCGAGAGCTAGGCCGACCGCGCGCGGCCGGCAGAGGGCGCAGAGGGCAGGGCGGGCGCGCGCGGTTCAGTCGATCCGGCTGTCGTTGATCCGGGTGCCCTCCGCGTCGAACACCATTTCGGTGACCAGCTCGTCGGGGCCCGCGCCGCCGCGGGTGTAGAGGGCGGCCATGGTGGCCAGCCACTGCACCTCGGATTCGTCGAGCAGCCCGGCCCCGTGCAGCCGGCGGATCAGCCCGAGCGCGCCGGAGAGCCGGAGCGTGACGGCGCCGCGCGGCTCGTAGATCGGCTGCAGGAACTCGATGTCGCCCTCGGCCGCGGCATGCGCGCCGAGCGCCGCCACGTCGAAGCGGCGGACCGAGAGATTGCCGATCTCGAGCGGCGTCGCCTCGCCCGGGCGCACGGTCTCGTGCGGCCTGAGCAGGCGGCCGGTGCCGTCGATCTCCACCGCGATGCGGCCCGGCTCGCGCGGCAGCACGGCTTCGGGGTCGATCCGGTTCCAGAGCGCCGGCGCGGGCTCCAGCCCCTCGGCCTCGACCAGCACGCGCACCGGCCGCGGCCCGGTGCCCGCCTGTTGCGGCGCATCGGAAGCGATTCGCAGCCGGCTGGCGCGGATCTCGCCGCGGCGCGGATCGTCGGCCATGGCGGGTGCCAGGGCAAGGCTCAGGGCTTCGGTCTCCAGCTCGGTCGAGATGTCCGGCCCCTGCACGGTCAGCCGGCCGGCGAACCGCCCGGCATCGAGCGTGATCCGGCCATCCGCGGCGCGGGCCCCGGCCGCGGCAACCGGCGGGCTGGCCATCTCCAGCGCGCCGGTGACGGCGCCCGCCACCAGCTCGAGCGCCGCCTCGCCCGGGCGCAGCCCCGCAAACAGCGCGCCGAGCGCCGCCGGATCGGCCCGGCGCGCCGCGCCCTTGAGCGTGACATCGGCGAGCGCGAGATCGGCGGTCAGCGTTTCCGCAGCGGCGCCCGGCGGCGTCTCGACCATGTGCAGCGCCATGTGCCGGGCGGTGAGCTCTGCCGCGCCGGGGCCGTCGCCGCCATCGGCGGCAGCCCGGCCGAGCGAACCGGCGAGCCCCTCGATCCGCAGCGCGAAGTCGAGCCCCTCCAGCGCCACGGCCGGGGCGATCTCGAGCCGGACCGCGCGAATCGACGAGCGCGCGCCCGGGCCGCCGGCACCGTCGCCGGCGAGATCGGTCTCCACCGCGAGCCCCTCGGAGGTGATCGCCAGCGCCAGCTCCGCCCCGAGCCCCGGATAGCGGTCGCGCAGCCCTGGCGGCACGGCGACGGTGACGGTCATCTCCGCCGGCAGCTCGGTGACCAGCGTGCCCGGATCGGCGATCGCCACCATCGAGGTGATCTCGGGCAGCTCGGTGCGCAGCCCGGTGGCGCGGTCGGTGAAGGTCAGGTTCTCGAAGCGAGCGGCATAGGCGAAGGGGAAGCCGGCAATCGAGCGCTCGCCGACGCTGATCCCCAGCCCCCCGGCGCGCAGCCGGTCGATCTCGCCCTCGATCTGGGTGCTGATCGCGTCGCGCCCCCAGAACCAGAGCGCGCACCAGAGGATCGCCGTGAGGGTCGCGAGGCTGGAAAAGAGGCGGGCCATGCGGCGCATGTCGGTCTCCCGGGGGCTGCGGGCGGGTTGCGAACGGGCGGTCTCCCGGCCCAGGGCCGGCATCCGGCCGCAGACAGAGAATGGGGGAGCGGGCCGGCATCCGCAAGCGCCCCCGGCGCATCCGCCGCGCGCGCTGCCGCGGTCCGCCTCAGCGCCAGGCGGTGCGCAGCCGCAGGAACAGCCGGTAGAGCCGTTCGCCGAGCCCGCGGAACGGCTGGCGATCGACGAGGCGGCCGAGCAGGCGCGTCGGCCCGAGCCCCCGCCAGAGCGCGGCGAAGGCCTCGGCACCGCTGACCAGGCGGCCGTCGCGGCGGGCGATGGTGAAGCGGCGCAGCAGCGCCGCCCGGTCGCGCCCCTCGGGCAGCGCCGCATCGGCGCGGGCGATGTCGATCCAGGCGATGCCGCCTGCGCCGCGCATCGCCCGGTACCAGCCGATCTCGCGGCGGCAGACGGGGCAATCGCCGTCGTAGTAGACGATGCGGGCGGCCCGCGAATCGGGTTTCATCATGGTTGAGGTTCCTGTCGACACATCGGCCCTGCGGATTAATCTGAGGGGGCCGGCGTGTGGTTCAAGCCGGCGAACTGGGGGGTGACGGACCGGCGCAGCAGGGCGAGGCGGCGGTGCAGGACGAGGGGTGCTGAGATGCGGAACGGACGGCAGGCCGACGAACGCAACGGCGGGGGCGGCGTCTCCCGCCCGGCGGAAGGCTCGCAGGACGTGTCCGACAGGGTGCCGGCCTCGGCTGCCTGGCTGGGCGGCGCCGGGCTGCTGCCCTTCTTCGGGCTCGCCGCGGCGCATTGGGCGGTGGAGAGCGGGCTGCTGCCGATGCCGCTGACCTTCCGGACCGGGCCGGCGCTGGCGAGCTATGCCGCGCTGATCCTTTCCTTCATGGGGGGCTGCCGCTGGGGTTTCGAATCGATTCGCGCGGCACCCGAGCCGACGGCGAAGAAGCTCGTCGTCTCGGTCGTGCCGGCGCTCTATGCCTGGGTGGCGCTGCTTTTCGACGTGCCGATGGCCTGCGCCGCGCTGGCGCTCGGCTTCTCGCTGCTGCTGGCGGCGGATCTGGCGTTGGCGCAGGAGGGCGGCGCACCGCGCTGGTGGCCGCGGCTCCGGTGGCCGCTGACGCTGGGGGCCGTGCTCAGCCTGTTGCTCGGCGCGATGGCCTGACCGGGGTCTGACCGGCGTGCGCCGCGGTCACCGGTCGAGGCGCTCGACTCGGTAGCCGGCCCTGCGCAGCAGCGCCACGATGCCCTCGCTGCCGGGCAGGTGCAGCGCGCCGAAGGCGGCAAAGACCGCGCCGCGGTCGAGCTCCGGGCGCAGGCGGCGCATCCAGTTGTGGTTGCGCCCGAAGATCAGCGCGCGGGTCAGCGCCTCGGCCGCGGCGCGGGGGTTGTCGCTGCGGCCGTGGCGGCTCGCATGCCAGATGTTGAACTCGAGGATCGCGGCGATTCGGCCCTCGGCATAGAGCGTTTCGAGGGTGCGGCGCAGGTCCTCCTCGTCGGCGCTCGAGGCGAGCCCGTCGACGAGCAGCCCGGTGAGCTCGGCATCGCTCAGCTCGTCGAAGGCGGCGAAGGTCTCCTCATAGCTCTCGAGCCCCCGCAGCGGGATGCCCCAGACCCGCGCCTCGGCGGCGATCGCGTCGTCGAGCAGGCGCTTGCCCTTGGCCAGCTCGGCCTTCTCGCAGAGCGGCACCGAGATCGTCGAGATCAGCAGCCACGGCTTGAGCTTCTCGGCCACCGACATCGACATGCCGCGCTCGGCCAGCACCGCCTCGGCCTGCACCAGGTCCTCCGGCGCCAGCCGCTCGGAGAGGCCGGGCCCCTCCATGTCGACGGCGAAGCGCGGGTCGCTGGAGATCCGCCGCTCCAGCCGCTGCTGCTCCTCGGGGGTGAGCTCGACCATGACCAGCCGGGCATCGCCGAGTGCCGAGATCGCCGGGCCGGGCAGCCAGCGCGCCGCCGCCTCTGTGCTGTGCAGCGTGCCATAGAGATGCGAGACCGCGCCGCCGGGCGCCACCACGCGCCAGAACAGGCCCTCGCCGTTCGGCACCTCGGCGGCGCGGGCGAGGATGCGGCCATGGGCGGCGGGGTCCTCGCGGGCGAGCGCCGCCATCAGGTCGGTGCCGCCGCATTTCGCGGCCACCGCTCCCGGCAGCAGCGCCGCGGCGAGCATGGCGAGACCGGCCAGCGCGGCGCGCGCGATGGAGAAGCGACGGGCGAGACGCATGACACGGGCTCCACTGGTCGGCACAGGATGCAAGCCGGGGAAGTCTAACAGCGCCGGGCGCCATGCGCGAGCCGCGAGGTGCAGGCGGCCGATTCGCCCTGCCGGGGTTGCGCCGGCAGTTGCGGCTGCCTAGCTCCGCACGGGTCCCGCCTTCGTGCCGAGGCTGCGCGGAGGCGCGGGGCCGGCCGCGGCGTATCGACGAAAAACGCCATGATTGCGCCGCTTGACCCTTGACACCCCGGGGCACGATCCGTACCTAGGCCAGCGATGTTAGCACTCATCATCGGTGAGTGCTAACAGGGCCGGAGCCCCGGCCCGGCCAAGCCAATGCCATCTGCAACACGGAGCGCAACTCAGATGAACTTCACTCCGCTTCATGACCGCGTGCTGGTCCGCCGCATCGAGTCCGACGAGAAGACCACCGGCGGCCTGATCATCCCCGACAGCGCCAAGGAGAAGCCCCAGGAGGGCGAGGTCATCGCCGTTGGCGAGGGCGCCCGCAAGGACAGCGGCGAGCTGATCCCGATGGCCGTCAAGGCCGGCGACCGCATCCTGTTCGGCAAGTGGTCGGGCACCGAGGTCAAGATCGACGGCCAGGAGCTCCTGATCATGAAGGAGTCGGACATCCTCGGCATCATGACCGACACGGCCGCCGCGAAAGCCGCCTGAGCCCCGCCGGGATCAGACCACTGAACATCGAGACTGTTCTCTGAAACGGAGAGACCCATGGCTGCGAAAGACGTGAAATTCCATACCGACGCCCGTGAGCGTATGATGCGCGGCGTCGAGACCCTCGCCAGCGCGGTTCGCGTGACCCTCGGCCCGAAAGGCCGCAACGTGGTCATCGACAAGTCGTTCGGCGCCCCCCGGATCACCAAGGACGGCGTCACCGTCGCCAAGGAGATCGAGCTTTCGGACAAGTTCGAGAACATGGGCGCGCAGATGGTCCGCGAAGTCGCTTCGCGCACCAATGACGAGGCCGGCGACGGCACCACCACCGCCACCGTGCTGGCCCACGGCATCATGAAGGAGGGCCTGAAGGCCGTCGCCGCCGGCGCCAACCCGATGGACCTGAAGCGCGGCGTCGATCTCGCCGTCAAGAAGGCCATCGAGGGCATCCGCGCCCAGGCGCGCGAGGTCTCCGGCTCCGACGAGGTCGCCCAGGTCGGCTCGATCTCGGCCAATGGCGAGACCGAGATCGGCCGCCAGATCGCCGACGCGATGCAGAAGGTCGGCAACGAGGGTGTGATCACCGTCGAGGAGAACAAGGGCCTGGAGACCGAGACCGAGGTCGTCGAGGGCATGCAGTTCGACCGCGGCTACCTCTCGCCCTACTTCATCACCAACTCCGACAAGATGATCACCGAGCTCGATGACGTCTACATCCTGCTGCACGAGAAGAAGCTCTCGTCGCTGCAGCCGATGGTGCCGCTGCTCGAGTCGGTCATCCAGTCCTCCCGCCCGCTGCTGATCATCGCCGAGGATGTCGAGGGCGAGGCCCTGGCCACCCTCGTGGTCAACAAGCTGCGCGGCGGCCTGAAGGTCGCGGCCGTGAAGGCCCCGGGCTTCGGCGATCGCCGCAAGGCCATGCTGCAGGACATCGCGATCCTGACCGGCGGCCAGGTGATCTCCGAGGATCTCGGCATGAAGCTCGAGAACGTCACCACCGAGATGCTCGGCACCGCCAAGAAGATCCGCATCACCAAGGACGAGACGACCATCGTCGACGGCCATGGCGACAAGTCGGAGATCGAGGCGCGCGTCGCCCAGATCCGCAGCCAGATCGAGGAGACCACCTCGGACTACGACCGCGAGAAGCTCCAGGAGCGCCTGGCCAAGCTCGCGGGCGGCGTCGCGGTGATCCGCGTCGGCGGTGCCACCGAGGTCGAGGTGAAGGAGCGCAAGGACCGTGTCGACGATGCGCTCAACGCCACCCGCGCCGCGGTGCAGGAGGGCGTGGTGCCGGGCGGCGGCGTGGCGCTGATCCATGCCTCGCGCTCGCTCGACGGCCTGACCGGCGACAATGCCGACCAGACCACCGGCATCGGCATCGTCCGCCGCGCGCTGCAGCAGCCGCTGCGCCAGATCGCGATCAACGCGGGCCTCGACGGCGGCGTGGTCGCCGGCAAGGTGCTCGAGTCGACCGATCCGAACTTCGGCTTCGACGCGCAGCTCGAGGAGTATGGCAACCTCATGGAGAAGGGCATCATCGACCCGGCCAAGGTCGTGCGCACCGCGCTCGAGGATGCCGCTTCGGTTGCCGGCCTGCTGATCACCACCGAGGCGATGATCGCCGACAAGCCCGAGGACAAGAAGGACGCGGGTGCCGGCATGGACGCCATGGGCGGCATGGGCGGCATGATGTGATCTGCGCCCGGGCCTTCGGGCCCGGGACGCGGCGGGGATGTGCGGGCCATCAGAGCCCGCCGCCCCGGGAGATCCGAGGGACACGCGGCGGGCCGCTCCGGAAGGGGCGGCCCGTTTCGCGTGCCGGGGGGGAACGCGGGCATGGCCCGGCTCCCGCCCGCCCACCCCGCACTGCCATGCCCGCGTCGCGCGGCCCGGGGGCCGCGCCTGCCCGGTTGCGGCCGGTATGCGCCGGGGCGATGCTCTTTCGCGGGGCGGCCGTCCGGGGGCAGCGCGGGAGGCGGCTTCGGATCCGGGAATTGCGGGAGGCGCGCAGGCCATCGCAGGAGCGGCGCGGCGAACTGGCCGGACGTCCTGTGCCTCGATCTTACGCATCGAGGGCGCGGCGCGGACGCTGGCGCAGCTCGAGCGGATCGCTTCGGCGCTGGGGGTTGGCCTCGGCGCGCTCATCGCGGCGTCGTCTCCCGGTGGAGGGCTGGCGCGAGCCGCGGGGTCGGACCGGATCGTTCGGCCTGAACTGCGGTGGATCTGGCCATATTGCGAGGCGCGACCCGGAGTGCTCCGAGCCGGCCGTGGAGGGCCGGCTGCGGGACGGGACCGTCCTCGTCCTGGACGATGGAGAGGGAACAGGAGATTCCATCGGATCTCTCCGCTGGGCCGCGCTGTCGACCACCATCTTGTTCATGGAGAGCATCGCGGGCGGGGCGGCTCGCGGGCGCTGCCGGCCGGGGTGACCGCGGCCCTCGGGGCGGGTGGTCATGGCGAGGTGTTCGCGCATGCCCCGGCGGAGGAACCCGCGGCGCAGCGCCGGCACCGGCGGATGGAGTTCGTCTCCGCCGGCGTGATGGCGGCGGGCATCGGCGCGCCGCGGCAGCTGCCGCTTTGACCCTGCCCGGCGATGCGCTATCCCGGAGCGATGCAGGAGAACCCCGGCGCTGGCCGCATCATCCGCGACGCCGTTCCGGCCGATGCCGAGCGCATCGCCGCCATGGCCAATGCGCTGGCCGCGATCACCGAGGGCGGGCCGGGGCTGATGACGGCGGATGCGGTCTGCCGCGACCTGATCGGGCAGCCGGGGATCGGGCTCATCGTCGCCGAAGAGGGCGGCGCGGCGATCGGCTATGCGCTCTATACCGCGTCCTACGAGACCGCCTATGCCACGCGCGGGCTCTATCTCTCCGATCTCTACGTCGCCGCGCCGGCCCGGCGGCAGGGCATTGCCCAGGCGCTGGTGGCCGAGCTCGCGCGCCGCGCCGAGGCGGTGGGCGCACGCTATCTCTGGTGGGTCGCCGGGCCGGAGAACGCCGCCGCCAACGCCGTCTATGACCGCTGGGGCGCGAGCCGCGACAGCCGGCTCTGCCGGGCGGTGTTCGACGCGCCCTTCGAGGCGCTGAAGCGGGGCTGAGCCGGCCCGGTTGTGCCGGCCGGGGCGACATGCGATCTCTCGGAGCCGGGGCGCACCGTGCCCCGCCCCCTGCTGCCCGGAGGCCCCCATGCAGGAGCTGATCGACCGCATCGCCGCCGAGGCCCGCCCGCGCGCCGCCGAGGGCAAGGTGGCGGACTACATCCCGGCGCTGGCGCGGGTCGATCCCGGCCGCTTCGCATTGGTGCTGCGCAGCGCGGACGGACAGGAATGGGTCGCGGGCGAGGCCGATGCGCCCTTCTCGATCCAGTCGATCTCCAAGCTCTTCACGCTGGCGCTGGCGATGGAGTGGCTCGAGCCGGACGGGCCGGACGGGCTCTGGAGCCGGGTCGGGCGCGAGCCCTCGGGAATGCGCTTCAACTCGTTGATCCAGCTCGAGACCGAGGCGGGCATCCCGCGCAACCCCTTCATCAATGCCGGTGCGATCGTGGTGACCGACGCGCTGATGACCCACCGCTGGAACCTCGAGACGGCGTTCCGCGCGCAGATGCGGCTGCTGGCGGGCAATCCCGAGCTGCATTACGACGCCGAGGTGGCGGCCTCGGAGCGCATGCATGGCGATCTCAACCGGGCGATCGCCTATGTGCTGCGCGCCTATGGCAACCTGCGGCAGGACCCGCAGGCGGTGACGGACACCTATTTCCGGGCCTGCTCGCTGGCGATCTCGGCGCGCGACCTGGCGCGGGCGGCGGGGTTCCTGGTGTCGCCGCAGGGCGAGGGCGCCTGCGCCGCGGGGCACCATGCCAGGTGGCTGCGCGCGATCATGCGGACCTGCGGGCTCTACGACCAGTCCGGCGAGTTCGCGTTCCGGGTCGGCCTGCCGGGGAAATCCGGGGTCGGCGGCGGCATCGTGGCGGTGCAGCCGCCGGGGATGAGCGCCGCGCTGCCGCAGGGCTTCGTGGCGGTGGCCTGGTCGCCGCCGCTCGACCGCTTCGGCAACTCGGTGGCGGCGCAGGCGGCGCTGGAGGCGCTGGCCGGGGCGCTGGAGTAGCGCATGCGCCCCGGCTCAGGGTGTCACGCGTCGTCCGGCGCGGTGATGCCCTTCTCCGCCAGCTCGGCCTTCGCGGCCTCGGTCTTGGCAATGCCGGTGCCCAGGGCGGCGAGCACCGCCCGGTCCTTCAGGAACTGGATGTCGGCATAGGGCACGATCTCCACCCGGTTGCCCCAGGGGTCGAGGAAATCGAGCCGCTTCTCCGTCACGATCTCCACCCCGGCCGCCTCGAGCCGGGCGCGCAGGCCCTCGCGGTTGTCGACCACCAGGCCGAAATGGCGCTCGGCGTCGCGGGTCGGGGCGGCGACCTGGCTGAGCGCGAGGAACTGGTCCCCCATGTCGATGAAGGCCATGGTCTCGCTGCGCCCGCGCAGCGTGAAGTCGAAGAACCGCCCGTAGAATTCGAGCGCCTCGTCGAGGTCGCCGACCTCGAGCGCCACGTGGTTGATGCCGACGAGCTTCGGTTTCTGCGCCATGGCGGCCTCCCCTTTCCGGCATCCTAGCCGTGGCATGCGCAGGCGCCCATGACAATCCGTGATGGCATCCATCACGTGGGCGCGCCTTGGCGCGGCAAGGCGGCGGGCGTAGAACCGGTGGCGAAGGAGATCGCCCATGGCCCATGACACGCTCACCAACGCCCAGATGCGCGACATCGAGGCGCTCGTTCACCCCTATACCCATGCCGCCAGCCTGAGGCAGACCGGCGCGCACATGATCGCCTCGGGCGAGGGGATCTATGTCACCGACGAGGCCGGCCGGCGCTATGTCGAGGGGCTGGCGGGGCTCTGGTGCTGCGGGCTCGGCTTCGGCGATGCCGAGCTGGTGGAGGCGGCGCAGGCGCAGTTCTCCCGGCTGCCCTATTACCATCTCTTCGGCGGACGCACGCACGAGCCGGCGATCGAGCTTGCCGAGAAGCTCAAGGAGCTGCTGCCGATGGAGGCCGCGCGGATCTTCTACGGCTGCTCGGGCTCGGAGGCCAACGACAGCCAGATCAAGCTGATCTGGTACATGAACAACGTCCTCGGCCGGCCGGAGAAGAAGAAGATCCTCTCCCGCAAGCGCGGCTATCACGGGGTGACGCTGGCCACCGCCTCGCTGACCGGGCTGCCGCTCAACCACGAGGATTTCGACCTGCCGCTCGAATTCGTGCGGCATCTGCGCTGCCCGCATCACTGGAAGGAGGCCGAGCCCGGCGAGACCGAGGCGGAGTTCTCTGCGCGCCTCGCGGCGGAGCTCGAGGAGACCATCCTTGCCGAGGGGCCGGAGACCGTGGCCGCCTTCATCGCCGAGCCGGTGATGGGCGCGGGCGGCGTCATCGTGCCGCCGGAGGGCTATTTCCCGGCGATGCAGGCGGTGCTCCGGAAATACGACGTGCAGATGGTGGCCGACGAGGTGATCTGCGGCTTCGGCCGGACGGCGAACTGGTTCGGCTCGGAGACCTTCTCCATCGCGCCCAACTCGATGAGCATGGCGAAGCAGCTCACCGGGGGATATTTCCCGCTCTCGGCGGTGGCGATGGACCGGCGCATGGCCGAGGCGGTGGAGGAGGGCGCGAGCCGCAACCCGGCGCTCGGCCACGGCTTCACCTATGGCGGGCACCCGGCGGGCTGCGCGGTGGCGCTGGCAGCGCTGGCGATCTACGAGCGGCGCGACATCGTCGGCCATGTGCGGCGGGTGGCGCCGGTCTTCCAGGCGCGGCTGCGGGCGGCGGCGGACCATCCCCTCGTCGGCGAGGCGCGCGGGGCGGGGCTGATGGGCGGGCTCGAGCTCAGCCCCGAGCCCGGCCGCCCGGCCGCCTTCGCCCAGCCCGGCAAGGTCGGCGCGCGGCTGATGGAGGAGATGCTGGCGCGCGGGGTGATCCTGCGCAGCCTCGGCGACACGCTGGCCTTCTGCCCGCCGATGGTGATCACCGAGGCGGAGATCGAGGAGATGATGGCGCCGCTGCCCGAGGCGCTGGATGCCACCCATGCCTGGGCCCGCGCCGAGGGTCACCTGCCGGCATGACCGGCCCGGACGCGCCATCGCTCCGGGGGCGCGCCCACCCGCCCACCCCGCGCCCCGGAGCGACCGGCGCGTCCGGGCCGACGCCGCTCGGGCGGCTGCCCCGGGGCGGCATCCTCCTCGGCGCGTGGGTGCCGGTGGTGATGGCGGTGAGCCTGTTCGAAACCCTTGGCGATCCCTTCGGGTTCGGCGTGATGGCGGCCGCGGCCGCCGTCCTGCCCGCGCTGTTCTGCGCGCCGCGGATGCTGCGCCGGCGCGGTGCGGAGGGCCGGCTGACCCGCGCGGCGGTGCTGCGCTGGGGCGCGCGCGGGATGTTGCGGGTCGGGCTCGGGCTCTGGGCGGTGATCCTCGCCCTGCTCCTCCTCGGCCACGGGGGCCGTGTTCCCGGGGAGGCGGCGCCGCCCGGGCTGGTGCTGCCGCTCTGGCTGGCCATGCCGCTGAGCATCCTTGTAACGCTGGCCGGGGCCGCGCTGATCGGCGCCATGGGCGCGCAGACCGGCTGGTTCTGTGCCTTCGGCCGGCGGCCCGCGGCGATGCTCGGGCTGGTTCTGCTGGCGGCGCTGCCGCTGGCGCCGGCGCCAGCCCGCGCCGCCGAGCCCGCCGCCGCCTTCGCGGCCTGGATCGCGGGGGACTGGGCGGATCCGCGGCTGCATCGCTGCGGCGTGGTCTGGGTGCGGATCCGCGTCGAGGGCGGCCGGGTGGAGCATCTGACCGTCACCTATGGCAATGCCGTGCCGGGGGCGAGCGGGCGCATCCTCGCCTATGAGGGCGACGGCTCGGTGCGGATCTTCAACGAGCGTCTCGGCCGCGACCAGCGGCTGCGCTATGTCACGCGCGATGCCCATGTGCTCGAGCGCGTCGACGGCGCCGGCGGGGTCACCTTCGTCCGCTGTCCGGAGGCCGGCGATGTCCCGCTCTTCTGACGTGGCCATCGCGCACTGGCGCGGCAAATGGACCTGGCGCCGGGTGCCCGGTCGGGTCGCCCGCGGGCTGGCGGCGGCGGCGCTGGCGGCGGCTGGGTTCTTCGTCATGCATGTCGGCGGCTGGGGGCTGCTGCCGCGCTTCGGCGCCGTGCTGGTCTGGCAGGGCCTGCTGGTGGGGCTCCCGGTGGCGCTGATCCTGGCCTTTGCGGTGGTCGCGCCGCTGCTCGCGCGCATCGCCCGGCAGGGGCCGGTCACGCGCGCCCGCGCCACCCGCTTCGGCGCGGCGACCTATGGCGGGGTGGTGTTCCTCTGGATGGCGCTGCTGCAGGCAGGCCCGCCGGGCGCCGCGGTGCTCTGGCTGCTGGAGCGGGGCATGGCGCCGGAGACGGTGGAGCTCCTGGCGCTGCCCTATCGCCATCTGCTGACGCCGGCGGTCTTCGCGCTCTATGGCGCGCTGGCCGGCCGATTCGGCTGGTGGGTCGCCTTCGGGCCGGCGCGGGCCGCGACGGGAGAGGCGGCGCAGGTGCAGGCCGCCGCGGGGCAGGCCGCCACCGGGGAGGCGCGGCCATGAACAAGCAATCCGTGGTCGTGCCGGCGCAGGTCCGCCCGGTCCGCGGCATCCTCTTCAAGCTTGCCTCGGTGGCGCTGTTCTCGGTGATGGCGGCCTGCATCAAGGCGGCGCGGGTCGAGGTGCCGGCGGGCGAGACGGTGTTCTTCCGCGCCTTCGTGGCGCTGGCGCCGGTGCTCGCCTATGCCGCCTGGACCGGGCGGATGGGCGACGCGCTCACCACCCGCAACCTGCGCGGGCATTTCTGGCGCGGGCTGATCGGCTGCTCGGCGATGGGGCTGTCCTTCGCCGCGCTCGGGCTGCTGCCGCTGCCGGAGGTCATCGCGCTCGGCTTCGCGGCACCGCTGATCGCCACCGGGCTGGCGGTGCTGCTGCTCGGCGAGGTGGTGCGGCTCTACCGCTGGACGGCGGTGGCGGTGGGGCTCGCCGGGGTCGTGGTGATGGTCTGGCCGCGGCTCACCATCATCCGGGCCGACGGGCTCGACGGGCTGGCCGAGGGCGCGGCGCTGGGGGCGGCCTGCATGCTCGTCGCCGCCTTCCTGATGGCGCTTGCGCAGATCCAGGTGCGCTGGCTCACCCGCACCGAGCCGACGCTGGCCATCGTGTTCTGGTTCCATGTGAGCTGCAGCCTGGCCAGCCTCGCGACGCTGCCCTTCGGCTGGGAATGGCCCACCGCGGCGGGCTGGGCGCTGCTGGTCACCGCGGGGATGTTCGGCGGCGTGGCGCAGATCTTCGTCACCGAGAGCTACCGACATGCCGATGCCTCCACCATCGCGCCCTTCGACTATTCCTCGATGCTCTACGGGCTGCTGATCGGCTGGCTGATCTTCGACGAGGTGCCCGAGCCGATGGTGCTGGCCGGTGCCGCGATCGTGGTGGCGGCGGGGCTCTTCATCCTCGAGCGCGAGCGCCGGCTCGGTCTGCTGGCGGCCAAGGCGAAGGCGCGCCCCGGCATAACGCCGCAGGGTTGAGGGGCCTGCGCCGGATTGCAGGGTTGACCTGCCGCCCCGCGTCGTAATCTAAGACCCGCGATGACCGAGATCTTCAAGATCCTGACCGAGGACGAACACGACGAGCTGCGCCGGCTCGGGGCCTTCCAGGGCTCCGCCGCCGACATTGCCGACGGGTTCATCCATTTCAGCACCGCCGCGCAGCTTCCGGGCACGGCGGCGAAGCATTTCGCCGGGCAGGACGGGCTCTGGCTCCTCGCGGTGCCGGTGGCGGCGGTCGAGGCGGCGCTGGAATGGGAGCCGGCGCGCGGCGGCGATCTGTTCCCGCATCTCTATGGCGCGCTCCGGGCCGAGGCGGTGGCCCGTGCCGAGCCCCTGCCGCTGGGGCCGGACGGCCGCCACGCGATTCCCGGCTGGGCCAGCGCGCGCGACGGGACGGCATGAGCGCGCTCGAGCGGGCGGGGCTGCGGGCGCTCGGCCTGCTCGATGCCGAGCGGGCGCACGGGCTGGCGCTGCGGGCGCTGGCGGCGGGGCTCGGGCCGTCCGGCGGCCCGGTGACGGCGCCGCGGCTGGCGACCCGGCTGGCCGGGCTCGAGCTGCCCAACCCGGTGGGCATCGCCGCCGGTTTCGACAAGAACGCGGCGGCCATCGGTGCAATCCTGCGCGCCGGGCCGGGCTTTGCCGAGATCGGCGCCGTCACCCCGCGGCCGCAGCCCGGCAATCCGCGCCCGCGGCTCTTCCGCCTGCGCGAGGACGGCGCGGCGATCAACCGCTTCGGCTTCAACAATGACGGGATGGAAGCGGTGGCGCGCCGGCTCGAGGCCGCCCGCAGCGCCGGCGTGACCGGCGTGATCGGGGTCAATCTCGGCGCCAACAAGGACAGCGACGACCGTGCGGCGGATTATGCCGCGGTGCTGGCCCGGCTCTATCCCTTCGGAGATTTCTTCACCGTCAACGTCTCCTCGCCCAACACCGAGCGGCTGCGCGAACTGCAGGGCCGGGCGGCGCTGGAGCGGCTGCTCGAGGGCGTGCTGGAGCGCCGCGCCGGGCTGGGGCCCGCGAAGCCGGTGTTCCTGAAGATCGCGCCGGATCTCGCCGATGCAGAACTCGCCGACATCGCCGAGGTGGCACGGGCGCTGCCGCTCGACGGGCTGATCGCCACCAACACCACCACCGCGCGGGAGGGGCTCGCGAGCCCGCTGGCGGTGGAGACCGGCGGGCTCTCGGGCCGGCCGCTGATGGCGCGCTCGACCGAGGTGGTGCGGGCGCTCTACCGGCTCACCGGCGGGCGGCTGCCGATCATCGGCGTCGGCGGCATCGCCAGCGCGGCGGATGCCCATGCCAAGATCCGCGCGGGCGCGAGTGCGGTGCAGCTCTACACGGCGCTCGCCTATGAGGGGCTGTCGCTGGCGGGGAAGATTGCCCGCGACCTCGCCGGGCTGCTGGAGGCCGATGGCGTCGGATCGCTGGCGGATGCGGTGGGCCGGGATGCCTGAACCCTGGCCGCCGGGTGCGGCAGGGGCGGGAGCCGGGGCTCAGCGGGCGTATTCGATATCCACGGCCTCGCTGAAGATCGTGCCGTCGTCGTAATAGACGGTGAGGTTGCAGAGCATCTTGCGGGCGTCGGTCCGCTCGCAGGTGTAGTCGCGCTTGGCGACGCGGAACACCTGATCCTCCTGCCGGCAGGCGTCCTCCTGATAGGGCACGGAGAAGACCACCCGGGGATCGGCCATCTCGCTGACCTCGATGACGCCGTTGCAGGAGCCCTTGACCAGCCCCTGGTTCGGATCCTCGAGAGCATATTCGAGATTGAACGTTCCGCCGGCGCTGCCATTGAAGCACACGGTGGAGAAAACGCTGCCATCGCTGTAATGCCAGCAGCCATTCAGCGGCTGGCCGGCGGCCGGGACTGAAAACGCAAAAACACCCGCCAGCATTGCTGGCATGACGATCCATTTCATGATGCACCCCGCCTTACATCCCAGATTTTTGCGCGAGTGTATGCCAGCGCAAATTGGAATACCAGTCATGGGGAAAGGTGAACGCCTTCAGCCCGCATTTCAAGCGCAGGATAGCGCAGGGCGAGGGTCAGGGCGCGCATCGCCATGTAGATCCAGAGCGCCAGCCAGAGCCCGTGATTGCCGAGCGCAGCGGTGAGGCCCCAGCCGAGCGGCACGAAGGCGAGCGTCGAGATCAGCATCGCATTGCGCATCCCCGGGCCCTCGGCGGCACCGATGAAGACCCCGTCGAGCTGGTAGGCGAGCACCGCCACCAGCGGCAGGCAGGTGGCCCAGAAGGCATGGGCGAGGGCCACCTCGCGCACCTCCGGCACATTGGTGAAGAGCCCGATGATCGACTCCGCGCCGAGCGTGGCTACGGCGGCATAGAGCGCCGCCAGGCCGAGCGCCGCGGTGCCGCTCACCACCACCGCCCGGCGCAGCCTGGCGCGGTCGCCGGCGCCGAGCGCCTGGCCGACCAGCGTCTCCGCCGCCATGGCGAACCCGTCGAGCGCATGGGCCGCGATGTTGACGAACTGCATCAGCACGCCATTGGCCGAGAGCACCGCATCGCCCTGGGTCGAGCCGAGCCGGGCGAGCCAGGCGAAGCTGCCGGTGAGGCAGATCGTGCGGATGAAGATGTCGCGGTTGAGCGCCACCATCCGGGCAAGCTCGTCGCGGCGGGCCAGCCGGGCGGGATCCGGCCGCCAGCCTGCCGGTGCGATCTCGCGGGCGCGCCGGCGCAGCCGCCAGAGCCCGACCGCGAGCCCGGCATAGGCCGCAAGCGCGGTGCCGAGGGCGATCCCCTCCACCCCCCAGCCGAGGCCGACCGCGAAGAGGAAATTCAGCGCCACGTTGACCACCGAGACCACCGCCTGCAGCTCGAACAGCCGCCGGGTGAGTTCCTGCCCGGTGAACCAGCCAATCAGCGCGAGATTGGCGAGCTCGGCCGGCGCACCCCAGAGCCGGATCGAGACATAGGCCCCGGCGAGCCGCTCGGCCTCTGCCGAGCCCTCGAAGATCGCCAGCCCGGCCGGCAGGATCAGCGGCCGCGCGAGGTTGAGCAGCAGCGCGATGGCCGCCGCCAGCAGCAGCGCGCGGAGCCCGGTGTTGAGCACCCGCCCGAAGTCGCCGGCGCCGAGCGCCTGCGCGGTGAGGCCGGAGCAGCCCATCTGCAGGAAGTTGAACGAGTTGAACAGCAGCGAGACGATCACCGCGCCGATCGCCACCGCGGCGAGGAAGGCGGTCTCGCCGAGATTGCCGACGATGGCGGTGTCGATTGCGCCCTGCAGCGGCACGGTGGCGTTCGAGAGCACCACCGGCAGCGCGATGGCGGCGACCCGGCGATGGGTGATGGCGCCCCGCTCGGCGGGGGCCGGGCCGGCCGCCGCGGTCACGGCATCGGGGTGAGGTTGAGCGCGATGGAGATGCGCAGCCGGTCGCCGTTGTAGGGCCGCACGCCATGCGACAGCCAGGAGGGGAACAGCATCAGCATGCCCTCGACCGGGCGCACCGTCTCGCTCACCCCCATCGAGCCGGCGCCGCGGGTGGCGATGGTGAGCTGCGGCGCCAGCATGGCCGGCGCGATGCCGCGCGGATCGGCGATCTCGAACTCGCCGCCGAGCGACGGATCGGCCGCGACGCCGCCGTCGCGCACGTAGTAGGTGGCCGACCAGAAGGCGCCGGGATGGGTGTGGAACTCGTTGCCCTGGCCCTGCCGGTTGACATTGGCCCAGGCGTTCATCGCCCAGCGCGGCGCGACCGGCCGGCCCTGCCGGTCGCAGGTGAGCTTGCCGGCGATCTGCTGCGCCGTCTCGATCACCGCGACCGCCTCCGGCCCGCCCCAGACATCGAGGTCGTGCGGGCTCTGCCAGCCGCCCCAGTTGGAGTGGTGCACCGAGGCGGTCTCGGCCTCCTTGGCGAGGATCGCGGCCTCGAGCGCGTCGTTGAGGCGCGCGGCATCGGGCATGTGGAAGATCGCGATGGGGGTGGGGAAGATGTTGCGAAGCTCGATCTGGGGCTGTGCGGCCATGGGCTCCTCCTCCTGCGCGCGGATCCGGGGCCGAGCCATAGCACCGGCGCGGGGGCTTGTCAGCGGAGGCGTTTCGGCGCGGCGCCGCCGCCGCCTCTGCGATCAGTCCTGCATCAGGAAGTTGCCGCGCAGCATGGCGATCGGGCGCAGGCGTTCTTCCTGCCAGGCCTCGACATGGAGATGCGCGACCCGCCGCCCGGCCTTCTGCACCCGGGCGCGGGCGAAGCTCTCGCGCGGGCGGCCGGGGCGCAGGTAGTCCACCGTGATGTCCACCGTCTTCGGCATCGGCGGGAAGCGCCCGGCGGCGATCTCGGCCGCCGTGTCGCCGCCGGCATCCATCGCCGCCAGCGCCTGGTCCCAGGCCAGCTGCATCAGCGCGGTGATCTCGAGAAAGGCGCCGATCACCCCGCCATGCAGCGCCGGCAGCAGCGGGTTGCCCACCAGGTCGTCGCGGAACGGCAGCCGCGCGGTCAGCTCGTCGCCGAGCCGGTCGAAGCGCACCGCGAGATGGCGATTGTAGGGCACCGCCTCGGTTAGCCGGGCGAGCGCCTGGGCGCGCGCCGCCTCGCGTTCGGCCAGGCCGTTCATGCCGCGTCCTCCTTCGGCCGCTCGAGGATGAAGGCGCCGGCGGCGGAGGCCACCGGATCGGCCGGGTCCTCGTGGAAGGCGACCGCCCGGGCGAAGCCGATCGAGCGGGTCAGCCGGTAGCATTCGGCCCGGGCGCGCACCGCCGAGCCGCGGGTCGCCGGGCGCATGTAGTCGATCCGCAGGTCGAGCGTCGCGGTGGCCGTCAGCCGGGTTCGCGAGGCCATCACCGCGAGCCCGCAGGCGGTGTCGAGCAGCGCGGTGATCACGCCGCCATGCAGCACGCCGGTCTCCGGATCGCCCACGAGCCGTTCGTCATAGGGGATCGAGAGCAGCGCCACGCCGTCCTTCGCGCCGTGCAGGCGCATGCCGATCTCGCGGCTGTGGGGCAGGGCGGTGAGCAACTCGCCCTCGTCCTCGAAGCTGCCGCCGGCGCCGATGAACGCGGCGAGCGTGTCCTCCTCGCGATCCGCCATATTGCGGCCTCCGTGGTTTTGAAGGGGCCCCGGTAGCATGGCTGCCTTGCTCTGGCCAGCACGGTGGCGCTCACGTAATGGTTGCCGTCGTCGCGGCAGTTCGCATACTAGACGCATGGTAAAGTTTGTCTGTGCTGGATCACGCGACGTAATGTTAATTTCGCGCCGACATCGGGCGGCGGCCCGCTTGACCCTGGCGTCAGCGGGTCCCATGTCAGCGCCAATCGAGGACAAGGAGACCCAACGACATGCCCGATCGCACCTACAGTATCCGGGAGCTGTGCGACGAATTCGACGTCACCCCGCGCACCCTGCGCTACTACGAGTCGAAGGAGCTTCTGGCGCCGCATCGCCAGGGTCAGCGCCGGCTCTTCACCGTCAGCGACCGGGCACGCCTGAAGCTGATCCTGCGCGGCAAGCGCTTCGGCTTCTCGCTGGCCGAGATCAAGGACCTGCTCGACCTCTACGACCGTGAGGACGGCCAGGTCGCGCAGCTCTCCGCGACCCTGTCCGCCGCCAAGCGCCACCGTGCCGAGCTCGCCGCCAAGCGCGACGAGCTGGAGGCTGCGCTGGTCGATCTCGACGCGCAGATGGACCAGATCGAGGCGCTGCTCGCCGCCAAGACCGCGCGCAAGACCGCACCCTGACGCCCGTCGGGCGCCAAGGCGGCGCCCATCCGGCGAGGTTTCCCGACACGCCGGCCGCCCGCGCCCCGGGGCCAGCCATCCGCCAGCGCCCCGGGCGGGCCAACGACACGGCATGATTGCCGGGGCACCGGGCCAACCCGGGCCATTGCGGACACGGCCGGCGCCATGCCGCCAGGGGAGATCGCGATGTACGAGTACCGCCCGCCGCTGCGCGACTACCGCTTCGTCCTGCACGAGGTGCTGAAGCTCCAGGAGGAGACCGGCATCGCCGGCTATGCCGAGCTGACGCCGGATTTCACCGGATCGGTGCTCGAGGAGGCGGGACGGATCGCGCGCGAGGTGCTGCAGCCGCTCAACGCGGTGGGCGATGCGCAGGGCTGCCGCCTCGGCGAGGATGGCGAGGTGACCACGCCGGAGGGGTTCCGCGCCGCCTACGACATGCTGCGCGAGGGCGGCTGGCCGGCGCTGGAATGCGACCCGGACTATGGCGGGCAGGGGCTGCCCTCGGTGCTCGGCCTCGCGGTCGGCACGCTGAACTCCGCCGCCAACATGGCCTTCATGATGTATCACGGGCTCACCCACAGCGCCTACAAGGCGCTGCACGCCCATGGCACCGAGGCCCAGAAGCGGACCTATCTGCCGCCGCTCGCGAGCGGCGCCTGGATGGGCACGATGAACCTCACCGAGCCGCAATGCGGCACCGATCTCGGCCTGATCACCACCCGCGCCGAGCCGGGGTCGGAAGGCGCATGGTCGATCACCGGGCAGAAGATCTGGATCTCCAGCGGCGAGCACGATCTCGCTGAAAACATCGTCCATCTCGTGCTCGCTCGCACCCCCGGCGCGCCGGCGGGCACCCGCGGGCTCTCGATGTTCGTGGTGCCGAAGTTCCTGCCCGATGCCGAGGGCAGACCCGGCGCGCGCAACGCGGTCCGCTGCACCGGGGTCGAGCGCAAGATGGGCCTGCATGGCAGCGCCACCTGCGCGATGGCCTATGACGGCGCCACCGGCTGGCTGGTCGGCGAGGAGACCAAGGGCCTGCGCAACATGTTCACCATGATGAACGAGGCGCGGCTGCTCGTCGGCATGCAGGGGCTCGCGGTGGCCCAGGCGGCCTCTGACCAGGCGGTGCAGTTCGCGCGCGAGCGGCTGCAGGGCCGCGCGGTCACCGGGGCGCAGAACCCGGACGGGCCGGCGGACCCGATCATCGTCCATGCCGATGTGCGCCGGATGCTGCTCGAGCAGAAGGCCTTCACCGAGGGCGGCACCGGCTTCCTCTCCTGGGTCGCCATGCTCAACGATGCCGAGCACCGCCACACGGACGCCGCCGAGCGCGAGCGCGCCGCCGACATGGTGGCGCTGCTGACCCCGGTGGTGAAGGGGTTCCTCACCGACGAGGGCTTCCGCAGCGCCACCGTGGCGCAGCAGGTCCTCGGCGGCGCCGGCTATGTCCGCGACGCCGGGGTGGAGCAGCTGGTGCGCGACGTGCGCATCGCCATGGTCTACGAAGGCACCACCGGGGTGCAGGCGCTGGATCTCGTCGGCCGCAAGCTGGGGTTGAAGGGCGGCAAGCCGATCATGACCTTTTTCGACTACGTGAAGGGCTACATCCGCGACAACGAGGATGACCTGCACCTGGCGCACCAGTTCCTCGGGCCGCTGAAGGAGGCCTCGAAGGATCTGCAGCGCGCGGCGATGTTCTTCATGCAGGCGGGGATGAAGAACCCCAATGCGGCGCTCGCCGGGGCGGTGGATTTCCTGCACCTCTTCGGCCATGTCTGCATGGCGCTGGTCTGGTCGCGCATGGCCAAGGCGGCCTCGGCGGCGCTGGCCGAGGGCACGGAGGACACCGCCTATTACGAGGCGAAGCTGGCCACCGGGCGGTTCTACATGAGCCGGGTGCTGCCGGCGACGAAGCTGCACCTCGCGCGCATCGAGACCGGCGCCGAGCCGGTGATGGACCTGCCGGCCGCGTCGTTCTGATGCCGCGCCCGCCCCGCCCTGGCGCCGGGACCGGGCATCGCCCACCCGGCGCCGGGTGCGGGACGAGACAAGGAGGGAGGCGCGCCATGGCGAAGCGGCTGGAGAAGCCGAAGCGGTTCCAGGCCAGCCTCACCGGGGCGGCCCATGCCCGGCTGCGGGCGCTCAATGCCGAATACGGGCTCTCGAACAGCTATCTCCTGGTGGTGCTTCTCGAGCGGCTGGACGATTATGCCGATGCGGCGCGGCTCGACGCGGCGTTCCGGGAGTTCATCGCCGAATACGGCGCGCCGGAGAAACCCGAGCGAGACTGAGGGGACAGCGATGGCCGAGTACCGACTGCACTGCTTCGCCCAATCGGGCAATGCCTACAAGGCGGCGCTGATGCTGGCGATGGCGAAGGCCGACTGGGCGCCGGTCTGGGTCGATTTCTTCAACGGCGCGACCCGGACGCCGGGATTCCTGGCGCTGAACGAGATGGGCGAGGTGCCGGTGCTCGAGCACGACCGGATGGGCGGGCAGGTGCTCAGCCAGTCGGGCGTGATCCTCGACTATCTGGCGCTCTCGCTCGGGGTCTTCGATCCCGGCCCGGAGAATGCCCGCGAGGCGCTGCGCTGGATCATCTGGGACAACCAGCGGCTCTCCGGCATGCTCGGCACCTGGCGCTTCCTGACCCGCTTCCTGCCGGAGGAGAAGCGCGACCCGGCGGTGATTGGATTCTGCGAGGGGCGGGCACGCAAGGCGCTGGGCGTGTTCGACGCGCATATGAAGGGGCGCGACTGGGTCGCCTGCGACTGGCTCTCGACGGCGGATTTCTCCTGCGCGGGCTACCTCTTCTACGAGGGCGAATACCCGGTGGACTGGTCCGAGTATCCCAATCTCGCCGCCTGGCGCGAGCGGCTGAAGGCGGAACCCGGCTGGGCGCATCCCTACGACCTGATGCCCGGCCATCCGCTGCCGGGGGCCGGCTGAGATGGCCGGCGCGGTGACCGGGGGCTGCCAGTGCGGCGCGGTGCGCTTCCGCGTCACCGGCGGGCTCGGCCGGGCCAGTATCTGCCACTGCCGGATGTGCCAGCGGGCCACCGGGGGCGCCTTCGCGCCGCTGGTCGGCGCCCGCGGGGTGGAGTGGCAGGGGACGCCGGCGCGCTTTGCCAGTTCGGATGTCGCCGAGCGCGGCTTCTGCGCCGCCTGCGGCACGCCGCTGTTCTACGCGCCGCTGGGTTCGGAGGTGGTGGAGCTGATGATCGGCGCGCTCGACGATCCCGGCGCGGTGACGCCGGAGCTGCACTACGGCGTGGAGAGCCGCGTGCCCTGGCTGCAGCTCGCCGATGGCTGGCCGGCGCAGGAGACCCGCCCCGGCGGGCTCTCCGGCACCGGGCCGGCCCGCATCGCCAGCCGGCAGGCCGCCATCCCCGCCCCCGGAACCCCTGCGCCTGAGGAGGACCGATGACCGACGCCTATATCTTCGACGCGATCCGCACCCCCCGCGGCCGTGGCCGCAAGGACGGCACGCTGCACGAGGTCACTTCGGTGGCGCTCTCGGCGGGGGTGCTGCAGGCGCTGGCCGCGCGCAACAACCTCGGGGCGGCCGAGATCGAGGACGTGATCTGGGGCTGCGTCACCGCGGTGGGCGAGCAGGGCGGCAACATCGCCCGCGCCGCGGTGCTCGCCGCCGGCTGGGACGAGCGCATCCCCGGGCTGCACATCAACCGGTTCTGCGCCAGCGGGCTCGAGGCGGTGAACCTCGCCGCCGCGCAGATCCGCGCCGGGGTCGGGGAGCTCTATGTCGCCGGCGGGGTGGAGATGATGGGCCGCGTGCCGATGGGCTCCGACGGCTTTCCGATGGCGGTGGACCCGATGCTCGCCTTCAAGGGCCATTTCGTGCCGCAGGGCATCGCCGCCGACCTGATCGCGACGGAATTCGGCTTCTCGCGCACCGATGTGGACGCCTATGCGGTGGAGAGCCAGGCCCGCGCCGCCACGGCGGTGGCCGAGGGGCGGCTCGACCGCTCGCTGGTGCCGGTGACGGATGCGAACGGCATCGAGATCCTCGCGCGTGACGAGCATCCCCGGCCGGGCACCGACATGCAGGCGCTCGGCGCGCTCAAGCCCGCCTTCCGCGAGCTCGGCGAGGTGATGCCGGGTTTCGACGCGGTGGCGCTGATGAAATACCCCCATCTCGAACGCATCCACCATGTCCACCATGCCGGCAACTCGAGCGGCATCGTCGACGGCGCCGCGGCGGTGCTGGTGGGCAGCCGCGCGGCCGGCGAGCGGCTCGGGCTGACGCCGCGGGCGCGGGTGGTCTCCACCGCACGGGTCGGCACCGACCCGACCATCATGCTCACCGGCCCGGTGCCGGCCACCGAGAAGGCGCTGAAGGCCGCCGGCATGGCGATCGGCGATATCGATCTGATCGAGGTCAACGAGGCGTTCTCCTCGATCGTGCTGCGCTTCCTGCAGGCCTTCGACGCCGACCCGGCGCGAGTCAATGTCAATGGCGGGGCGATCGCCTATGGCCACCCGCTGGGGGCGACCGGGGCGATGATCCTCGGCACGCTGCTCGACGAGCTGGAGCGCACCGGCCAGGGCACCGGGCTCGCGACGCTCTGCGTGGCCTCCGGCATGGGGGCGACCACCGTGATCGAGCGGGTCTGAGCGCGGTGCGGGCAATCCCCTGGCCGCATCCCCTTGCCGAGGTCGCGCGGCTCGCCGAGGCCGACGGGCGGCTGCCGCTCCGGCTGGTCGAGCACGGGCCGGGCTCGGCGGTGCGGCTGAAGGGCCGGGTCCGGGCGCGGCGCGGGGAGCCGGAGCGCCGGCTCTGGATCATGATCGCGGCGGAGGACGGCTCGATGCTGGACCGTTGGTCGGAGGCCGACGGGGCGGAGTTCATCCGCCTCGGGGAGGCGGTCGCCGCGGCCGGGCCGGCGGCGATGCTGGCGGAGATCCTGCGCCGGGCCGGGGTGACGGACGGAGGCTGATCGGGGTGCGGGAACGGCGGCGGAACTGACCGCTTGCCATGCCGGACCGATACCGAAACCATACCATATCCACACGCCGCTCCCGGCCCTTCGGGCCGGCCGGCGGGGAGCCAAGGAGGAGCCGGGACATGAGCGAGATCTTCCATCTGGAGGTGTCGGACGGCATCGCGACGATCACCTGGGACCTGCCCGGCGCGCGCATGAACGTGCTGACCGAGGCAGGCATCCGCGAGCTCGATGCGGCGGTGGAGGCGGTGCTGGCCGATCCCGGCGTCAGGGGCGCGATCATCACCTCCGCCAAGCCCGACTTCGCCGGGGGCATGGACCTCAACGTGCTGGCATCGCTGCGGGAGAAGGCCGCGGCCGAGGGCCGCCCGGCCGAGGTTCTGTTCGGCTTCGTGATGGCGCTGCACGGGCTCCTGCGCAAGATCGAGCGGGGCGGCGCGGATCCGAGGACCGGCAAGGGCGGCAAGCCCTTCGTCTGGGCCTGCCCCGGCACCGCGATGGGCATCGGGGTCGAGATCGGCCTGGCCTGCCACCGGCGCATCGCCGCCGACCGCCCGGGCGCGAAGATCGGCCTGCCGGAGATCAAGGTCGGGCTCTTCCCCGGGGCCGGCGGCACCACCCGGCTCTTCCGCATGCTCGGGCTGATGGCGGCGGCGCCGTTCCTGCTCGAGGGCAAGACCCCGGAGCCGAAGAAGGCCAGGGCCGCCAAGCTGGTGGACGACGTGGTGGCGCCCGGTGAGCTGCTTCCGGCGGCCCGCGCCTGGCTCGCCGAGGCGACCGAGGCGGATGCCGTGAAACCCTGGGATGCCAAGGGCTTCCGCATTCCGGGCGGTGCGCCCTACACGGCCCAGGGCTTCGAGCTCTTCCTCGGCGCGGCGGCGATGACCCATGGCAGGACGCAGGGGGTCTACCCGGCGGCGGAGGCCATGCTCCGGGCGATCTACGAGGGCGCGCTGGTGCCCTTCGACACCGCGATCCGCATCGAGGCACGGCAGTTCACCCGGGTGCTGATGGAGCCGACGGCGGAGGCGATGATCCGCTCGCTGTTCCTCTCCAAGCAGGCGCTGGAGAAGGGCGCGAGCCGCCCCGAGGGCGAGCCGGATGCACAGGTCCGCCGCCTCGGCGTGCTGGGGGCCGGCATGATGGGCGCCGGCATCGCCCATGCCGCGGCGCAGGCCGGCATCGAGGTGGTGCTGATCGACCGCGACGAGGCCAGCGCAGGGCGCGGCCGCGATGCCGTGGCGAAGATCCTCGACGACGCGGTGACCAAGCGCCGGATCTCGGGCGAGACCCGCGACGCCACGCTCGCCCGCATCACCGCCACCACCGACCATGCCGCGCTTGCCGGGGCCGATCTGGTGGTCGAGGCGGTGTTCGAGGACCCCGGCATCAAGGCCGAGGTCACCGCGCAGGCCGAGGCGGTGCTGGGGCCGGAGGCGATCTTCGCCACCAACACCTCGACCCTGCCGATCACCGAACTGGCCCGCGCCTCGGCCCGGCCGGAGCGCTATATCGGCATCCATTTCTTCTCGCCGGTGCACAAGATGATGCTGGTGGAGATCATCAAGGGCCGCCAGACCGGCCCCGCCGCGGTGGCCCGCGCGCTCGACTTCGTGCGCCAGATCCGAAAGACGCCGATCGTGGTCAACGACGCCCGCTTCTTCTACGCCAACCGCTGCATCATCCCCTATGTCAACGAGGGACTGCAGATGGTCACCGAGGGCGTGCTGCCGCCGCTGATCGACAATGTGGCCAAGGGCATGGGGATGCCGGTGGGGCCGCTCCAGCTCGTCGACGAGACCTCGCTGGAGCTCGGCCTGCGCATCCAGAAGGCGACCGCCGCGGCGGCGGGCGCGGCCTATCTCCGCGGCGGCGCGGACGATCTGCTCGAACGTCTGGTCGGCGAGGGCCGGCTCGGCCGCAAGGCCTTCGCCGGGCTCTACGACTACGACGAGCGCGGCCGGCGGCAGGGCTTCTGGCCGGGGCTCGCGGGGATCTGGCCGCCGGCCGAGCCGCAGCCCGCGCCGGAGGCGGTGCGCGCGCGGCTGCAGATGATCCAGGCGCTCGAGGCGGTGCGCGCGCTCGAGGAGGGCGTGCTCGAGGACATCCGCGAGGGCGATGTCGGCGCGATCCTCGGCTGGGGGTTCATGCCCTGGTCGGGCGGGCCGTTCTCCTGGCTCGACCGGATCGGCGCGGCCGAGGCGCTGGCGCTGGCCGAACGGCTCGCGGCGGAGCACGGGGGCCGCTTCGCCCCACCGGCGCTGCTGGCCGAGATGGCGGCCCGGGGCGAGAGCTTCTATGGTCGCTTCGGGCAGGCGGCGGCGGCCTGAGACCGGGGAGAGCGCGATGGCCTTTGTCGATGTCTTCGTCGTCGCGGTGAAGACCGCGAGGCGGGCGGACTACGCGGCGCTCTGCGCCCGGGTGGGCGCGCTGATGCGCGAGCTCGGCGGGGAGATGGAGGTCTGCTGGGGCACGGAGGTGCCGGTGGGCGAGCTGACTTCCTTCCCCCGTGCGGTGCAATGCTCCGAGGACGAGACCGTGGTCGTCGGCTGGACGCGCTGGCCCGACAGGGCGGCCCGCGATGCGGCGCTGCCGAAGATGATGGCCGATCCGCGGATGCAGGACCCGGTGGCGCGGGAATGTTTCGAGGGCAGGCGGCTGATCTTCGGCGGCTTCGAGACGCTGGCATGAGCGCGGCGCCCGTCCTGATCTATGCCGAGGAGGCGGCGGAGATCGCCGCCCATCTCGCGGCGCGGCTGCCGGGCGAGCGGCTGCTGCCGGTGACCGGGCCGGCGGGGCTCGGCGCCGCGCTGGCCGAGACCCCGGAGATCGCCTTCACCATCAAGGCGCGCAGCCTGCCCGAGGCCGATCATCGGCGGGTGCTTGGCGCGCCCTCGCTGCGCTGGTTCCAGGTGGGCGGCTCGGGCTACGAGCATGTGGCGGGGCACTGGGATCCGGCCCGCGTGACGGTGACCAACTGCGTCGGCGTTCTGGCGCCCTTCCTCGCGGAGACCTGCATCGGCGCGATCATCGCGCTCAACAACGGGCTGATCGCCTATCGCGACCGGCAGAAGGCGCGGCGCTGGGAGGGCATCCTGTTCCGGCCGATCGCCGGGCAGGTGCTGGTCGTGGTCGGGGCAGGCGCGATCGGCGGCGAGCTGGCACGGCGCGCGGCGGCGCTGGGCATGCGGGTGATCGCGATCCGGCGCTCCGGCGCGCCGGTGCCGGGCGCGGCGGAGGTGCGCCCGCCCGATGCGCTGCGCGCGAGCCTCGCCGAGGCGGATGTGGTGAGCGTGCATCTCAGGCTCTCGCCCGAGACGGCCGGCATGTTCGGCGCATCGCTCTTCGCGGCGATGAAGCCGGGGGCGATGTTCCTCAACACCGCGCGCGGCGGGCATGTGGTGGAGGCGGATCTCGTCGCGGCGCTGGCCTCGGGGCAGCTCCGCGGCGCCTATCTCGATGTCACCGAGACCGAGCCGCTGCCGCCGGAGAGCCCGCTCTGGGATGTGCCGAACCTGCTGATCTCGCCCCATTCGGCCGACAGCGTGGCCGACTGGCCCCTGCGTTTCGCCGATCTCTTCACGGAGAACCTCGGGCGCTGGCGGGCCGGCGAGCCCCTGCGCAACGTCGTGGCCGGCTGAGCGGCGCGCCTCAGCGCTTGCCGCCGCGCCGGTCGTTGGCCCGCCGGGTGGCGCGCAGCCCGCTCGGCCCGTCGCGGCCGGAGAGGCTGAAATGCTGGCCGCCGCCGCGCCCGCCGCGGTCGAGCCCGTCATACTGCGCACCGCCATTCCTTATCGAATCGGACTGCGGCCCGCCATTGCGCACCGAGCGCGAATCGGCGCCCACGCCGCGGACATCCTCGACCCGCGGCCGGTCGCGCCGGGCCTGCCCGCGCCGGGCGCCGCCGCCGCCGGCACCGGCCCGCGGCTGTCCGCGCCCGGTGTTCGCCCGGTGCCGACGATGCCCCGGGCCGCCATCGACCCGCGGGCCGCGGCGATGCGCGCCAGCGCCGGGATCGCCCCCGCGCCGGCCGCGCGGCGCCCCCTTGTGCCCGCCCCGCGGCGCGCCGTGATAGCCGCCATGGCCGCCCTTCGGCGCGCCGTAATAGCCGCGATAGTGGCCGCGATAGCCCCTGGGCGGCTGCGTCACGACGTAGATTCCGCCGGTGTAGCCGCCGCCGACATGGCCATAGCCGTCGCCATAGCCGGGGCCGTAATCCCCGACATAACCCGCGCCGGCATAGGCCGCGCCGGCATAGTAGCCCTGCTCGGGATAGACGCAGCCGCCGAGCCCGAGCCCGAGGGCGACCAGCATCACGGCCCGCGTGATCTGCGCGCGTGTCATCTGTCGGGTCCTCCTCCGTTACACCGGCAATATAACGCAGGTGTCGGCGGTTTCCGGCGTCGGTTCGCGTTTCCGTTGCGGCCGCGGTGATCGAAAACCGACATGGCAGTTCGCTGCCGGTCGCGCATCTCCCTGCCTTGGCTGCGAGAATCGGGGCAAGCGGCGGGCTTCCGGGCCCGCGTGAACCCCGTCAGGCAAGCGTATCAGGAGAGCCAGATGACCGTGACCGACAGCGATCTCGCCGCCGTCAGCGCCCCCGTGGAGCAAGCCCGCGGGCTGCCCAATGCCTGCTATACCGACCCGGCCCATTTCGCGCGCGAGGCGGATGCCGTGTTCTTCGCCAGCTGGGCCGGGCTCGCCTTTGCCGCCGATGCGCCCGAGCCCGGCGACGTCAAGCCGGTGCGCTTTCTCGGCCAGCCGCTGCTGCTGGCGCGCGACCGCGAGGGCGTGCTGCGGGTCTTCCTGAATGTCTGCCGGCACCGCGGCATGATTCTCGTCGAGGAGGCGGCACGGCTGCCGCGGGCGATCCGCTGCCCCTACCACTCCTGGTGCTACGAGCTCGACGGCCGGCTGCGCACGACCCCCCATGTCGGCGGCCCGGGCACCAACCGTCACGCGGCGATCGACCGCGCGCAGCTCGGCCTCGTCGAGGTGCGCAGCCATGTCTGGATGGGCGTGGTCTGGGTCAATCTCGATGGCAAGGCGCCGGAGTTCGAGACCTATGCCGCGGATCTGCGTGCGCGCTGGGCCGCCTTCGACCGGCCGCTCGCCTTTGCCCCGGACGGGGCCTTCGAGCTGGAGGTCGCCTGCAACTGGAAGCTCGCGGTGGAGAACTACTGCGAGAGCTACCACCTGCCCTGGGTGCATCCCGGCCTCAACAGCTATTCCCGGCTCGAGGACCACTACAACATCGAGGCGCCGGGGACGCATTCCGGCCAGGGGACGCGGGCCTATCGCCCGATGCTGGCCGAGGACGGCCGCCGCTTCCCGGTGATCGCGGGGCTCGACGCGCAATGGGAGGAGGGCGCGGAATATGTCGCGCTCTATCCCAACGTGCTGCTCGGGGTGCACAAGGACCACGCCTTCGCCATCCTGCTCTGCCCTCAGGGGCCGGAGCGCACCGTGGAGCGCATCGCCATCGGCTATTTCGACACCGCCGTGCTGGGCGAGGACTGGGCGCCGATGCGGGCGCGCAACGCGGCGATGTGGAAGGAGGTCTTCGAGGAGGACATCTTCGTCGTCGAGGGGATGCAGAAGGGCCGGCATGCCGGCGGCTTCGACGGCGGGCGCTTCTCGCCGGTGATGGACAGCCCGACCCATTGCTTCCACGCCTGGGTGGCCGAGCGGCTGCGCCAACCGGCCTGAGCGAACGGGACCACCGCCTCCGGAGCGGCCTCGCCCGGCGCTCGCCGCCGGGCAGGGCCAGGGCTCGCCGCCGGAGGCCGAACCGAGGAGATCCGCCGATGTCCGACCCCGCCGATCCGGAGGCGGCGCCGCTCAGCGCCACCCATCCCGACCAGCCGCGCGACTTCGTCGCCCCCGGCGCCGACCGCGATTTCGCCGGTGAGCGGCTTACCGTCGATCCGGCGGGCGCCCGGGCGCTACTCGATGCCCGCCTGATCGCGGCCCATGCGGCGGGCGACACCGCGAGGCTGGTCACCCTCTATGCCGAGGCGGGCGACAGCTCGGAGGCGGCGGGCGATGCCGCGGCGGCCGCCTTCTACCGCACCCATGCCTATGTCTTCGCGCTGCAGTCGGGCGATTCGCGGGCGGAAGAGCTGCATCGCTGGCTGCTGCGCGAGGGCCGGGAGGAATAGGCTCCCCCGGCGCCTCCCGGCTCACAGCACCGCACCGGCCAGCAGCAGCACCGAAAGCGCGGTGAGTCCGGTCCAGAGATCGGGCATCGTATGGCGGCTCCCGGTGTCCCCGAAAAGCCCGGGATGCAGGCGTTCCGGGCGGCGATCGCCGAGCCGTTCGGCAATCCGGTGCGCGGTGTCGTAGTAGGGGCCCATGGCATTCTCCATTCGCAGGTCTGGCGTTACAGGGGCATGATGGCAAAGGGCTCCTGACAGCATGGCGTCAGGAGCCCTCCGCCAGGCTCGCTACCGATGCCGCCATCGCCCCGCCGCCTACCGCCAGCGAAGGAACCGCCCCATGCGCCGCGCCGACCGTCTGTTCGACATCATCGAACTCCTGCGCGGCCGCGGCGTGGTGCGGGCACGCGACATCGCCGCCGCCCTCGAGGTCTCCGAGCGCACGATCTACCGCGACATGGCGAGCCTGATCGCCGCCGGCCTGCCGATCGACGGCGAGGCGGGGGTCGGCTACCTGCTGCGCGACGGGTTCGATCTGCCGCCGCTGATGTTCGACGAGGACGAGATCGAGGCACTGGTGCTCGGCCTGCGCATCGTCGCCGCCTGGGCCGATCCGGCGCTGACGCGGGCGGCGGATCGGGCGCTCGCCAAGGTCTCCGACGCGCTGCCCGGGCATCTGCGCGAACATGCCGCCCGGGTGCCGCTCGATGCGCCCGCGCGCCATCATGCGGAGCCGCTGGAGATCGATCTCGCCGCGCTCCGCGCCGCGATCCGGGGGCGGCAGAAGGTCGCCTTCGGCTATACCGACCTCGCCGGACGGCAGACCACGCGCACCCTCTGCCCGCTGCTGATTTCCTTCTTCGGCCCGGTCTGGACCCTCACCGGCTGGTGCGAGCTGCGCGGCGATTTCCGCATGTTCCGGATCGACCGTATCCGCGGGCTGACGCCGCTCGAGGCGCGATTCGGCACCGATCTGCGCCACCGCCTCGAGCAGCGGCTCGCCGAGGAACGCCGCAGCGGCTGAGACGCCGGCCTTCGCTCCTGGGAGGCCCTTTCCCCAGCGCAGGTCGCAGCACTTCTCCGGCCCCGGTCATGCCGCCCCGGCCGGGCCTTCGCCCGCTCGCCACGGGCGCACCCCTTGCAGCGCGCCGCGGGAGACCGGGCGACCAGCGGCGCGACCGCGGACGCGGCGCTTCCTCCGCCTGCTGCAGGGTTCAGGTGCCGGCGGCATCGCGTGCTGTCGCACGGCTGTCGCAAAGTTGACGTGCGACGACGCGTCTCGGGCCTCGGGCGCCCCGGATTCGCGGTTGAACAGAGAGAAAGCTCTCAGGGAGAAGTGCCATGAACTCCACCGCACGGGTCGTCGTCATCGGAGGCGGCGTTGTCGGCTGCTCCGTCCTCTATCATCTGGCCCGCGCCGGCTGGACCGACATCATGCTGCTCGAGCGCTCGGAGCTGACCAGCGGCTCGACCTGGCACGCCGCCGGCGGCTGCCACACCATCAACGGCGATCCCAACGTCGCCAAGCTGCAGAAATACACCATCGAACTCTACCGGGAGATCGAGGCGCTTTCCGAGCAGGCCACCGGCTTCCACATGACCGGCGGCGTGATGCTGGCCTCCACCCCGGAGCGGTTCGACTGGCTGAAAGGCCTCGCCGCAAAGGGCAAGTACCAGGGCATCGAGACCGAGGTCATCACCCCCGAGGAGGCCCATGCCGACATGCCGCTGCTCGATCCGCGGCAGTTCGTCGGTGCGCTGCGCACGGTGGTCGACGGCCATCTCGATCCCTCCGGCGTCACCCATGCCTATGCCAAGTCGGCCCGCAAGCTCGGCGCCGCGATCCACACCCACACCATGGTGACGGGGCTCTCGCGCTCCGCCTCGGCCGATGGCCGGGCCGAGTGGATCGTGCATACCGACAAGGGCGACGTGCGCGCCGAGCACATCGTCAATGCGGGCGGGCTCTGGGCGCGCGAGCTCGGCCGCATGGTCGGCCTCGAGATCCCGATCCTCGCCATGGAGCACATGTATCTCATCACCGAGGATATGCCGGAGGTCGCCGAGATCAACGAGAGCACCGGCAAGGAGGTCGTGCACGCGGTCGATTTCGACGGCGAGCTCTATCTCCGCCAGGAGCGCGGCGGCATGCTGATGGGCACCTACGAGAAGGCCTGCGTGCCCTGGTCGGAGCGGGTGACGCCCTGGGAGTTCGGCCACGAGCTGCTGCAGCCCGACATCGACCGCATCGCGCCCTCGCTCGAGGTCGGCTTCGAGCATTTCCCCGCCTTCCAGAAGGCCGGCATCAAGCAGATCATCAACGGCCCCTTCACCTTCGCGCCCGACGGCAACCCGGTGATCGGCCCGGTGCGCGGCCTGCCGGGCTACTGGTCGGCCTGCGGCGTGATGGCGGGCTTCTCGCAGGGCGGCGGCGTCGGGCTGGCGCTGGCCAACTGGATGATCGACGGCGATCCGGGCTTCGATGTCTGGGCGATGGATGTCGCACGCTACGGCGACTGGGCGACGATGTCCTACACCAACCCCAAGGTGCAGGAGAACTATTCCCGCCGCTTCTCGATCAAGTTCCCCAACGAGGAGCTGCAGGCGGCGCGGCGGCACAAGACCACGCCGATCTACGACCGGCTGGCGCAGATGGGCGCGCAGTTCGGCGACAGCTGGGGCCTCGAGGCGCCGCTCTGGTTCTCGCCGGACGGCACGGAGGACGTCTTCTCCTGGCGCCGCTCGACCGATTTCGAGCATGTGAAGGCCGAGGTGAAGGCGGTGCGCGACAGCGTCGGCATGATGGAGATCTCGGGCTTCTCGAAGTTCTTCGTCCGCGGCCGCGGCGCGCGCGCCTTCCTCGACCGGGTGCTGGCCTGCAAGATCCCCAAGCCCGGCCGGATGACGCTGGCGCCGATGCTGAAGCAGGACGGCAAGCTGATCGGCGACCTGTCGCTGGCCTGCCTCGCCGAGGACGAGTTCTTCATCGCCGGCTCGGGCATGGCGGAGGTCTACTATGCCCGCTGGTTCGAGGCGCATATGCCGACCGACGGCTCGGTCAGCCTCGAGGTGGTGGGGCTCGGCCTCTGCGGCCTCTCCATCGCCGGGCCGAATGCGCGCAAGGTGCTGGAGAAGCTCACCCATTCCGACATCTCGGCGAAGGCGTTCCGCTTCATGGGCTTCCAGCGCATGGAGGTGGGCATGGCGCCCTGCATGGTCGGCCGCGTCAGCTTCACCGGCGATCTCGGCTACGAGATCTGGATGAAGCCGGAATACCAGCGCCAGGTCTTCGAGCGGCTGCTGGCGGCGGGCGAGGAGTTCGACCTCAGGCTCTTCGGCCTGCGTGCGCTCAACGCCATGCGGCTGGAGAAGAATTTCGGCGGCTGGGCGCGCGAGTACCGCCCGATCTACGGCCCGCTCGAGGCCGGGCTCGACCGCTTCGTGGCCTATGAGAAGGAGGCCGACTTCATCGGCAAGACGGCGGCGCAGGCCGAGCGCGCCGCGGGCGGCAAGCTGCGGCTGAAGACCTTCGTCGTCGAGGCGAAGGATGCCGACGTGATCGGCGACGAGCCGATCTATCTCAACGGCGACGTCGTGGGCTGGGTCACCTCCGGCGGCTTCGCGCACAATTCCGGCGCCTCGATGGCCATGGGCTATGTCGGCAAGGAGCACGCCGCGGCGGATGGCCCCTGGCAAATCGAGCTGCTCGGTGAAAAGCTGCCCGCGCGGGTGCAGCATGCGCCCATCTGGGATGCCAATGCCGAGAGGATGCGCGGCTGATGCAGCGATACAATGTCTGGCAGGTGATCCGCGCGGGGCTCAAGGGCCCCGGGATCTGGGACAAGGTCTGGGACCAGCCCGAGCCCAAGCCCTATTACGACGTGATCGTGGTCGGCGGCGGCGGGCACGGGCTGGCCACCGCCTACTACCTCGCCAAGGTGCACAAGATCCGCAACGTCGCGGTGATCGAGAAGGGCTGGCTCGGCGGCGGCAATGCCGGGCGCAACACCACGATCGTGCGCTCCAACTACATGATGCCGGGCAACACCGAGTTCTACGAGCACTCGCTGAAGCTCTGGGAGACGCTGAGTCACGAGCTCAACTACAACGTGATGTTCAGCCAGCGGGCGCATGTGAACCTGGTGTTCACCCCCGGCCAGCGCGACGCCATGGCGCGGCGCTACAACATCATGCGGCTGAACGGGATCGACGGCGAGTACTGGGACCGCGACGAGCTGATGAAGCGGATCCCGCATCTCGCCTATGACGGGCGCTACCCGATCCTCGGTGCCTATGTGCAGCCACGGGCCGGCACCGCGCGGCACGATGCGGTGAACTGGGGCTTCGCCCGGGCCGCCAGCGCGCTCGGCGTCGATATCCTGCAGGGCACCGAGGTCACCGGCTTCGTCAAGAAGGCCGGTGCGGTGGTCGGCGTCGAGGTCAGGCGCGGCGGCGAGAGCCGGGAGATCATGGCGGAGAAGGTCGGGCTCGCGGTGGCGGGCCACACCTCGGTGCTGGCGCACAAGGCCGGGCTCGGCCGCCTGCCGATCGAGACGCACAAGCTGCAGGCCTTCGTCTCCGAGGCGCTGAAGCCGATCCTCGACACCGTGGTGGTGTTCGGCGGGCCGGGTCACTTCTACATCAGCCAGTCCGACAAGGGCTCGATGGTGTTCGGCGGCGATCTCGACGGCTACTGCTCCTATGCGCAGAAGGGCAATCTGCCGATCTACGAGGACGTGATGGCCAACTGCCTCGCGATCATGCCCTGCCTCGGCCGGGTGCGGGTGCTGCGGCAATGGGCCGGCGTGATGGACATGTCGATGGACGGCTCGCCGATCATCACCAAGACCGATATCCCGGGCCTCTATCTCAATGCCGGCTGGTGCTATGGCGGCTTCAAGGCGACGCCGGGCTCGGGGCACGTGTTCGCCCACACCATCGCGAAGGACGAGCCGCACGAGGCCAACCGCCGGCTGACGCTCGACCGCTATGCCCGCGGTTACCAGATCGACGAATCGGGCCACGGCCCCTGGGCCAAGGTGCACTGATGGGGGTGCAGCTCGGAACCGATCCCGGGGCGGTGCGGCTGCGCCCGGCGGAGAGCGGCGACCTGCCAGCGCTGGCCGAGCTCTATGTCGGGATGGCGGCATCGCATGGCACGGCGATGACCGCTGCGGCGGCCGAGGGCAAGCTCGCGCTGATGCTCGGCGTTCCGGCCCAGCAGGCGGTGCTGATGGAGGCGGAGGGGCGCCCGCTCGGCTATGTGCTCTGGGCCGATCTGGGCGACCATGTCTTCATCCGCAACTATGCCATCGCGGCGGAGCAGCGCGGCGCCGGGCTGGGCGCGGCGCTCTGGCAGCGGCTACGCGCGGAGGTGCTGCCGGCGAGGCCGATCCGCCTCGAGGTATCGGCCGATCATGCCCGCGACTTCTGGCAGTCGCGCGGCTTCGTGGCCTGGTCCACCGGGATGCGCTCCGACCACAGCGACGGGAGCGCCGGATGACCCAGCCTTACGCCACCACCGCCCCGCAGCGAGGAGAACCGCTATGCTGAGGATCCCCTGCCCGGTCTGCGGGCCGCGCGACCACACCGAATTCGTCTACGAGGGCGATGCCACCGTCGCCTATCCGGCGCTCGACGCGCCGGAGCAGGAATGGTTCGAGGCGGTGTTCCTGCGCGAGAACCCGCGCGGGCCGCACAGCGAGATATGGCACCACACCCAGGGCTGCCGGGCGCTGCTGATCGTCGAGCGCGACACCCTGACCCACGAGATCTCGGGCGCGCGGCTGGCCCATCCGGGCATGGCCGCGGCGCTGGAGGAGGACGCATGAGCGGGCTCAGGCTCAACACCGGCGGCGCGATCGACCGCGCGGCGCAGCTCTCCTTCACCTGGGACGGGAAGAAGCTCGCCGGGCATCGCGGCGACAGCCTCGCCTCGGCGCTGCTCGCGAATGGCGAGCGGGTGATCGCCCGCGGCTTCAAGTATCACCGCCCGCGCGGCATCGTGGCGGCCGGGCCGGAGGAGCCCTCGGCGCTGGTCACCCTCGGCAAGGGCCCGCGGCGGGTGCCGAACGCCAAGGCGCCGGAGGTCGAGCTCTTCGACGGCCTCGCCGCCTCGGGTCAGAATGCCTGGCCCTCGGTGCGCATGGATGTCGGCGCGGTCAACAGCCTGATGAGCCGGTTCTTTGCCGCCGGCTTCTACTACAAGACCTTCTTCGGACTGACCAAGGACACCGCGCACTGGATGCAGTTCGAGAAGGTGATCCGGCGCGCGGCCGGCCTCGGCGCGGCGGCGCGGGAGCCCGACCCGGACGCCTATGAGGTGGTGCACGAGCATTGCGACCTCCTGGTGGTGGGCTCCGGCCCCTCCGGGCTCGCGGCAGCGGAACTCGCGGCCGCCGAGGGGCTCGACGTGATGCTGGTCGAGCAGGACTTCGCGCTCGGCGGCGGGCTGATCGGCGCGGCCGAGCAGGTCGAGGGCGCCTGGGCGAAGGACTGGGTGGCCGCCCGGCTCGCCGGCCTCAAGAGCGTGCGGGTGATGCCGCGGACCACCGCCTTCGGCCTCTATGACGGCAATGTGGTGGGCCTCTACGAGCGGGTTACCGACCATCTGTCGAGCCCCGACCCGGCGCTGCCGCGCGGGCGGCTGCGGGTGGTTCGGCCGGGGGCGGTGATCCTCGCCACCGGCGCCATCGAGCGCATGGCCGCCTTCGGCAACAACGACCGTCCGGGCGTGATGCTGGCCGGCGCGGTGGAACGCTATGCCCGCCGCTTTGCCGTGGCGCCGGGGCGGCGCACGGTGATCGCCACCGGCGGCGACGACGGCTACCGCGCCGCGCTGGCGCTGGCCGAGGCGGGGCTCGAGGCGGTGGTGGTGGATTCCCGTGCCGCGGCTTCCGACGCGGTCGCGGCCGCCGCCGACAAGGCCGGCATCGAGCGCATCATGGGCCATCTGCCGCTGGAGCTGCATGGCAAGCCGGGTGGCTACCAGCTCGAGATCGCGGCCGGTGGCAGTGCCGCCGGGCGCAGGCTGCCCTGCGAGGCGGTGGGCGTCGCGGGCGGCTGGTCCCCGGCGATCCATCTCGTCTGCCATCGCGGGGTGAAGCCGGTCTGGAACGAGGAGATGGCCTGCTTCCTCTCCGGCGAGCCGCCGGCAGGGGTGACGCTCACCGGCGCCGCGGCCGGGGTCTTCGGCACCGCCGAGGCGGTCGCCCATGCCCGCGCCAGCGCCGCGGATGCCGTGGAGCGGCTGACCGGCCGCCGTCCTCAGGCGCCCGAGGCGCCGGCGCCGGGCGGGCTCGGCCCCCAGCAGCCGCTCTGGGAGAGCAAGGCCGAGGGGCGCAAGCTCAAGAGCTTCGTCGACCTGCAGCACGACGTCACCAGCGCCGACATCAAGCAGGCGGCGGCGGAGGGCTATGTCTCGGTGGAGCACATGAAGCGCTACACCACGCATGGCATGGCCACCGACCAGGGCAAGACCGGCGGCGTGCTCGGCCTCGCGATCCTCGCCGAGGCGCTGGGCCAGACCATTCCCGAGACCGGCATCACCACCTTCCGCCCGCCCTTCACGCCGGTGCCGATCGGCGCCATCGCGGGGCGGGCGCGCGGCGAGCACTGGCGCGCGGTGCGGCGCACCCCGATGCACCAGGTGCAGGCCGAGGCCGGCGCCGTGTTCACCGATGCCGGGCTCTGGAAGCGCTGCTGGTACATGCCGGCGCATGACGGCGAGGAGCTGGGCAAGGCCTATGTCCGCGAGGCCACCGCGGTGCGCGAGACCGTCGGCATGGTCGACGTCACCACCCTCGGCAAGATCCAGGTGCAGGGGCCGGATGCGGCGGAGCTGCTCAACCGGGTCTATGTCAACGGCTTCGCCAAGCTGCCGGTGATGAAGTGCCGCTATGGCGTGATGCTGCGCGACGACGGCATCGTCTATGACGACGGCGTCACCTGGCGCCTCGCCGAGGACGATTTCCTGATGACCGCGACCACGGCGCAGGCCGCCGGGGTGCTGCAATGGCTGGAGCTGCTACTGCAGACCCGCTGGCCCGAGCTCAGGGTGCATGTCGCCTCCACCACCGACCAGTGGGCCGGCATCGCGGTGGCCGGGCCGCGGGCGCGCAAGGCGCTGGCGCCCATCGTCGCGGACGACATGGGCGACGAGGCGCTGCCCTTCATGGGCATCCTGCGCACCGAAGTGGCGGTCGAGGGCGGCCGCGTGCCGGTGCTGATCGCGCGGATCAGCTTCTCCGGCGAGATGGCCTACGAGGTCTACACGCCCTCGGATTTCGGCCCGGCGCTCTGGCGTGCGGTCGAGGCGCGGGTGAAGGCCGAGGAAGGCTGTGTCTATGGCGTCGAGGCGCTGGGGGCGCTGCGCATCGAGAAGGGGCATGTGACCCATGCCGAGCTCGACGGGCGCGTGACGCTCGCGGATGCCGGGCTCGGGCGCATGGCCTCCTCGAAGAAGCCCTTCATCGGCAAGGTGCTGGCCGGGCGGCCGGAGCTGACGCGCGAGGATCGCCCGCAGCTAGCGCATTTCGAGCCGGTGGACCCGGCGCAGAGGTTCAGGATCGGCGCCATCGTCTGCGATCCGGAGCATGTCGAGGGCCACGGGCTCGGCTGGATCACCGGGGTGACGGTGGCCCCGGCCTTCGGCGGCGGCTGGCTCGGCATCGGCATGATCGCCGGCGGGCCGGAGCGATATGCCGACCGGGAGGTGATCATCGCCGATCCGGTGCGCGGCTACCGGGTGCGGGCGCGGGTGTTCCCTGCGCATCGGCTGGATACCAAGGGGGAGCGGATGCATGGTTGAGCGGGTCTCGGCGCTTGCGGGGCATCTCGCGCCCCGGCAGCTCGGCATCGTCGGCGCGGGCGGGCCGGGGCTGACCCTGAGCGAACGGCGGCTCTCGAGCCTCTGGCAGATCGGCGCCTGGCCCGGACGGGTCGGGGCCGTTGGGGCGGTCGTCGCCGCGGCGGCGGGCACGGAGGCGGCACCGAAGCCGGGCCGGGCGGCGACGGGCGGTGCGGCGGCCGCGCTGCGCACCGAGGCGCTGAAATGGCTGCTGCTGAGCGAGGCGCCGGCCCCGGCGCTCGCGCGGCCCGAGGTGGCGGGCGAGGACGGCACGGTGCTCGAGCTCTCCCATGCGCGCACGGTGATCCGGGTCGCGGGCTCGGCGCGGGGCGAGCTGATGGCGCGGCTGCTGCCGCTGGATCTGCGGCCCGGACGGTTCGGGGCGGGGCAGGTGGCGGTCTCGGCGATGCACGGGGTCGGCATGATCGTGCTCGGCCGCGAGGAGGCGCTGGATCTCCTGGTGCTGCGGAGCTTCGCCCTGACCGCCTGGGAGCAACTGCTGGAAACCGGCGCGCAGTTCGGCATCGAGATCGGTTGATCCGGGGCGCGCCCCGCGTCGATGCCGGTGCCCCTGCCTCCAGCACCCTCCGGGGGCCGCGCGTCGGCCGCATCGCCGGTGGCGGGGTCGCGCCCGCGCGGCGCTGCGGACCGGTGCGCGCGTGGTGACCGGGCGGGGCGTATCGTGCGAGGATCGACGCAGGTGAGGGAGGCTGGCATGCGGCATGCGGGATTGCAAACGGCCCGGGGCCTGGCTCTGGCGGCCTGCGTTGCGGGGCTGCCCGGGCTGGCGGCAGCCGGGGCGCTCGATCCGGGCGCCTGCTATCGCCGGGTCTATTCGGCGCAACATCTCGCGGCGCAGCCGGCGCAGTCGGTGCGGATGCTCGAGCTGCTGATCCTGCCTATGCAGCCGGGCAGCCCCGACCGCGCGGCGCAGGTGCGGGCCGAATTCCGCGATGCGCCGGAGCTGTTCCATGCCTGGCTGATCTGCCCGGAGGGGGCGGAGGTCACCGACGGGCGCAGGGGCGCGCTGGCCTGCTTCGTGGAATGCGATGGCGGCGGCTTCGAGGCCTGGGCGGAGCCTGCCGGCAACGTGATCCTGCGCACCCGAGGCTTTCTGGTCGAGGGCAGCTGCGGCGAGCCGCCGGAGGATGGCGAGGACATGCCGGAGGTACGCTGGGTGCGGGATGCCGGGGCGGAACGCACCGCCTACCGTCTCGCGCCGGCCGACCCTGCCACCTGCCCGCCGCCGCCCACGGAGTGACGCGGCCCTGACGCCGCTGACCGGGCGGCCTTGTCCCCCCGCCGCAGCACGGCTATAGACGCCCCCAACCCGAGGAGAGCGGAGCGGTCCCCATGCCCAAGATCAGCGGCAACGAAATCCGGCGCGGCAACATCATCGAGCACAACGGCGGGCTCTGGGTCGCGGTCAAGACCGACCATGTCAAGCCCGGCAAGGGCGGCGCCTTTGCCCAGGTCGAGCTGAAGAACCTGCGCAACGGCTCCAAGCTGAACGAGCGGTTCCGCTCGGCGGACAAGGTGGAGCGGGTGCGGCTCGAGCAGAAGGACCAGCAGTTCCTCTACGAGACCGACGGCATGTTCACCTTCATGGACACCGAGAGCTTCGAGCAGATCGAGCTGCCGGCGGACCTGCTCGGCGAGGCGCGGCCCTTCCTGCAGGACGGGATGACCGTGACCATCGAGTATTACGGCGAGGAGGCGCTGAACGTCACCCTGCCGGAGAAGGTGACCTGCACGATCGCCGAGACCGAGCCGGTGGTGAAGGGGCAGACGGCGGCCAATTCCTACAAGCCGGCGGTGCTCGACAACGGCGTGCGGGTGATGGTGCCGCCCTTCGTCGGCGAGGGCGAGGCGATCGTCGTGAACACGGAGACCTTCGAGTATGTCGAGCGAGCCTGAGCGCGCCCCGGCGCAGCCCACCGTGATGGTGGAGAATGCCCGGGTGCGGGTGATCGAGTGGCGCTTCGCGCCCGGCGCCGCGACCGGCTGGCACGTGCATGGGCACGACTACGTGATCACCCCGGTGACCTCGCAGCCGGTGGACATCGTCGATGCCGCGGGTGCGGTGTCGCGGGTGGAGATGGTGGCCGGCCGGTCCTATTTCCGGCCGGCGGGCGTCGCGCATGACGTGATCAATGCCGGCGAGGGCGAGCTCGTCTTCGTCGAGACCGAACTCCTGGAGCCGGGGCAGGCCTGAGGCGCGGGGGACGGCGGACGGCCCGCCCGCCCACCCCCGCCCGCCGTCCCCCGCGCCAATCCCAGTGGGAGCGCTGATATGTCGACCGCGTCGCCGACGCTGAACATCATGATCCGTGCCGCGCGCAAGGCCGGACGCGGCCTCGTGCGGGATTTCGGCGAGGTCGAGAACCTGCAGGTGAGCGTCAAGGGCGCCGGCGATTTCGTCAGCAATGCCGACCGCAAGGCCGAGCAGGTGCTGAAGGAGGAGCTGCTCAACGCCCGGCCCAATTATGGCTGGCTCGGCGAGGAGACCGGCGAGGAAGCCGGCACCGACCCGACCCGGCGCTGGATCGTCGACCCGCTCGACGGCACCACTAACTTCCTGCACGGGCTGCCGCACTGGGCGGTGTCGATCGCGCTCGAGCACAAGGGCAAGATCGTGGCGGGGGTGGTCTTCGACCCGGCGAAGGACGAGATGTTCGTCGCCGAGAAGGGCCAGGGCGCCTGGATGAACGACCGCCGCGCCCGGGTCTCGCAGCGCCGCGACATGGGCTCGGCGCTGTTCGCCACCGGCGTGCCCTTCGGTGCGAAGAACAGCCTGCCGGAGACGCTGAAGGACCTCGCCCGGCTGATGCCGCGCTCGGCCGGCGTGCGGCGCTGGGGCGCTGCCGCGCTCGACATGGCCTATGTCGCGGTGGGCCGGTTCGACGGGTTCTGGGAGCGCGAGCTGCAACCCTGGGACCTTGCCGCCGGGGAGATCCTGGTGGCCGAGGCGGGCGGGCTGGTGACCACCCTCGGCGCCGTGCCGGGGGACAAGCGGACGCCGCGCGATACCGGCGAGGTGCTGGCCGCCAATGCGCAGCTGCATGCGCCGCTGATGAAGCTGCTTGCCGAGACCTGACGCCTAGTCCCGGGGGCGGCGGCTCAGCCGCCGACCATCACCGTCGGCGCACCCATCACGATGATCCCGCCATGGCTGGTCATGTCGGTGAGCCGCGCCTGCGGCTTGCCGCCGGTGAGCACCGAGGTCGAGCCCTTCACGATGGTGTCGGGCGGGCCGGTGCAGGTGGCCATGGTGCCCACGTTTGCCGCCGGTATGCAGGCGATCAGCACCGTCGGCACGCCGGGCGGCAGGATCGGCCCGCCGACATGGGGCACGATCCCGGTGACCATCGGGCAGACATGCGGGTCGCTGATCCGGGCGGCGAGCAGCGGCGCCCCGGCCGGGGGCGATGCTGCGGCGAAATCCGCGGCGGCGTCATCCATCGCCTGCTGGAGTTCTTCCTCGCTCGGGCCTTCTTCTTCTTCTTCGGACATGTTCAAACCCCTTCGCAGGCGTCAGGATGGCGGTCGCCCGGGAAGGGGTCAAGCCTCACATGGAAAGCGCGAGCTTTGGCGAGATCACGTCGATGCCCAGCGCCCGGCCGACGGCATAGTTGGTCAGCTTGCCGGCATGGGTGTTGAGCCCGGCGAGCAGGTTCGGGTCGTCGCGGCAGGCCTCGGCCCAGCCCTTGTCGGCGATGGCCAGGACATGGCGCAGCGTGGCGTTGCCGAGGGCGATGGTCGAGGTCCGCGGCACCGCGCCGGGCATGTTGGCGACGCAGTAGTGCACGATGCCGTCGACCTCGTAGACCGGGTCGTCATGGGTGGTCGGGCGCGAGGTCTCGAAGCAGCCGCCCTGGTCGATCGCGACATCGACCAGCACCGCGCCCGGGCGCAGCTCGGCGAGATCGGCGCGGGAGATCAGCCGCGGCGCGGCGGCCCCGGGGATCAGCACGGCGCCGACGATCATGTCGGCGCGGCGGATCAGCTCGGCCGAGGCGGTCTGCGAGGCGTATCGGGTGCGGAAGAGATCGCGGTAGACATCGTCGAGATAGCGCAGCCGGTCGATCGAGAGGTCGAGCACGGTGACCTCGGCGCCCATGCCGGCGGCCACCCGCGCCGCGTTAGTGCCGACCACGCCGCCGCCGAGCACCACCACCTCGGCCGGGCCGACGCCGGGCACGCCGCCCATCAGCACGCCGCGCCCGCCATTGGCCTTCTGCAGCGCCCAGGCGCCCATCTGCGGTGCGAGACGGCCGGCAACCTCCGACATCGGCGCCAGCAGCGGCAGCCGCCCGGCATCGTCGGTGACGGTCTCGTAGGCGATCGCGGTGACGCCGCTTTCCAGCAGGTCGCGGGTCTGCGCCGGGTCGGGTGCGAGATGGAGATAGGTGAACAGCACCTGCCCGGCCGAGAGGCGCTTGCGCTCCTCGGCCTGCGGCTCCTTGACCTTCACGATCAGCTCGGCCTCGGCGAAGACCCGCTCCGGCCCGTCGGCGATCTCGCAGCCGGCCGCCTGATAGGCGTCGTCCGGGAAGCCCGCGCCGGCGCCGGCGCCGGCCTCGACCATCACCGCATGGCCGCGCGCCACCGCCTCGCGGGCGGCCTGCGGGGTCAGCCCCACCCGGTATTCCCGTGTCTTGATCTCCTTCGGACATCCGATCCGCATCGCGCTCCTCCTCTGTCGGCCGGTTTCCGGCGCATTGCCCACCCGCCATCGCGGGCAGGGGAGAGTAACAAGCGCGCGGGCGGTTGTCCGCATCCTCCGGGGAGCCAGCGCCGCGCATTCCCCCGTGCCAGCGCGGCGCCCGCGCCGGTGTCGCGGCGCGGCAATGACCGCTGGAATTCGCCTCGCCAGCGGCTATTGTGGGCGCATTCCGGGGGGAGGCGCGCATGAGCTTGGAGCACAGGGTCGAGTTTTCCCAGCCGACTCGGCAGATCTTCCTGATGCTCCTCGTGCTGATCCTGGTCAGCACGGGCGCCACGGTGCTGGCGGCGCAGATCCAGACCGTGTTCTTCGCCAATGTCTATCTCAACGGCTTCATCTTCGCGGTCTTCGTGATCGGGGTCTTCGCGACCTTCTGGCAGGTGAGCCAGCTGATCGCCGCGACGAACTGGCTGCGCGACCTGCAGGCCGGGCTGCAGGGCCACGACATCTCCCGCCCGCCGCGGCTGGTCGCCTCGATGGCGCCGATGCTGCGCGAGGGGCGGATGAAGAAGCGCCTCGCGGCGTCCTCCACCAAGTCGATCCTCGATTCGATCGCGGTGCGGATCGACGAGGCGCGCGACATCACGCGCTACATCACCAACCTGCTGATCTTTCTCGGGCTGCTCGGCACCTTCTGGGGGCTCTCGAACACCGTGCCGGCGGTGGTCAACACGATCCGCAGCCTGGCGCCGGCGGATGGCGACGTTTCCGGCGTCGGGGTGTTCGCGCGGCTGATGGCCGGGCTCGAGGACCAGCTCTCCGGCATGGGCACGGCCTTCGCGTCGTCGCTGATGGGGCTCGCCGGCTCGCTGATCGTCGGGCTGCTGGAGCTCTTCGCGGGGCACGGGCAGAACCGCTTCTACCGCGAGCTCGAGGAATGGCTGGCCAGTTTCACCCGCCTCGGGCTGGTCTCCGAGGGCGAGGGGCCGGACGGCGCGCTGGTGGCGCTGCTCGAGCGGGTCGACGAGGGGCTGGAGCGGACCTCCGAGTTCGCCGCGAAGGCGGAGAATGCACGTGTCGAGGCGGAGAACCGGCTGGCCCAGGCGGCGGATGTCGTCGCCGCCATGGCGGGGCAGATCGACCACGAGCGGCAGATGGTCTCCGAGCTCTTCAACGAGATGCGCACCGCGCGCGACCGGGCCGCGAGCCGCGACCATGCGCTGCTCAATGCGCTGAAGCGGCTGGAGCAGGCCTCGGGCCAGATCGCCGCGAGCCAGCAGGCGGTGGCGCACGGGCTCGAACGCACCGGCGGCGGCGGCATGGACGGCGAGGTCGTGCAGTCGATGCGCGGCATCGAGCACCAGCTCCGCGCCATGGCCGACGATCTCGCGGTGGGGCGGCACGAGACCACGGCGGCGCTGCGCACGGAGCTGCGTGCGCTGATCAACCTGATCGACGTGCGCACCCGCGACGGCGGCTGACGGGGAGGGAGCATGGCGCTCGCGCGGCGCGGCACCGGACGGTTCGACTCCAGCATCTGGCCCGGCTTTGTCGACGGGCTGACGGCGCTGCTGCTGATCCTGATCTTCGTGGTGTCGATCTTCATGATCGTCCAGTTCAGCCTGCGCGAGACGATTCTCGGGCAGGACAGGCGCCTGCATCAGCAGGAGGACGAGATCGACCGCCGCGGCCAGCAGATCGCGGCCCTCTCGGCACGCATCGCCGGGCTCTCGGAGGTGCTGACGGGCGAGCGCGCCCGCGCCGAGGCGGCGGAGGACCGCGCCACGCAGCTCGGCGCCGCGCTGGCCGACGAGGAGGCCGAGGCGGCGCGGCTCGAGC
>NZ_BSYI01000028.1 GCF_030270585.1 Paralimibaculum aggregatum | reverse complement strand
GCTCGCGGCGCCGGGCTTCGCGCTGCCGGCGCGGCCCGAGGAGGAAAGCTTCGCGCCCGAAAGCACGCCGCTGCCGCGCGCCCGCCCCTCGCCAGAGGCCCTCGCCGCCGCCGCCGCGGCCGCGGCCGAGGACGAGCACGGGGAAGAGGACGGGGCCTTGGACGGGGAACCGGACGGAGGAGAAGCAGCCGCCGACGATGCCGGAGCGGACACCGCAGCCGATCTCCCCGGCCGTCCGGCACTGTCCCCGCCCGCCGCTCCGCTGCCAGGCCTGCCACAGGCCCCGCTGCCGGAGAACTGACGCCGCACGGGGGCCGGAACCGCCGCCGCCGCGACCCCAGCCGACGACGAGGGCGAGAAAGAAGACGGGAGTGCGAACGGGAAAGCCGATCTCCCCGGTCCTCCGGCGCTGTCGCCGCCACCCGGCCTGCCGCAGACACCCCTGCCAGAGAACTTCCGCAGCGCCCGGGCCGCGCCCGCCGTGGCCCCGGCCGACGGCGAGGACAAGGAATGGGGCGGTGGACCGGACGGGGCAACCGAACTCCCTGGTCTTCCGGTTCTGGCGCCGCCGCCCACACCGCTGCCCGGCCCGCCGCATGCACCGCTGCCGGAGAACTGACACAGCGCCCGGGCCTCGCCCGCCACCCCGGCGGCCAACGACGAGGATGAGGGAGAAGACGGGGGATCGGATGGCGCAGCGGGTCTTCCCGATCTTCCGGCGCTTGCACCGCCACCCACACCGCAGCCCGGCCCGCCGTAGAAACCGCCGCCGGAGAATTCATGCAGCGTCCGGGCAGGGACAGTCGCGGCCCCGGCCGACGACGAAGACGAGGGAGAAGACGGGGGATCGGATGGTGCAGCCGATCTCCCCGGACTTCCGGCGCTGCCGCCCGCTCGGCTGCCCGACCTGCCGCAGGCAACGCTGCCGGAGAACTTCCGCAGCGCCCGGGCCGGGCTCGCCGCCTCCACGGCCGACGGCGAGGATGAGGGAGAAGACGGGAGAGCGGACGGGTCAGCCAATCTCCGCGGTCTTCCGACGCCACCCGCACCGCTGCCCGGTCTGCCAGAGGCACCGCTGCCGGAGAAGTGACACGGCGGCCGGGCCTCGCCCACCGCCCCCGCGGCCAACGACGAGGCTAGGGGAGATGACGGGAGATCGGATGGCGCAGCGGGTCTTCCCCATCTTCCGGCACTGCCGCCGCTGCCGGAGAACTGACGCGGCGCCCGGGCCGGCAACGCCGCCGCCACGGCCCCACCCGACGACGAGGTAGAGGGAGGGGGATCGGATGGGGCAGGGGGCTCCCCGATCTTCCGGCACTGTCGCCGCCGCCCGCTCCGCCACCCGGCCTGCCGCGGGCACCGCTGCCGGAGAACTGGCGCCGCGCCTAAGCCGGGGCCGCCGCCTCCCATGGGTGGGCTGCGATGTCCTCGCAGCCGCCGCGACATCTCAGGGGCGGGGGAGGCGGCGGGCCCGGCCCGCCACCCCTTCACGCCAGTCCCGGCTCAGTCCATCGTCGGGATCGAGAAGTCCGCCCCTTCCTTCACCCCCGAAGGCCAGCGCGAGGTCACCGTCTTGGTCCGGGTGTAGAAGCGGAAGGCGTCGGGGCCGTGCTGGTTCAGGTCACCGAACACAGATTTCTTCCAGCCGCCGAAGGTGTGGTAGGCCAGCGGCACCGGGATCGGAACGTTGATCCCCACCATGCCGACATTCACCCGGCTGAGGAAGTTGCGCGCGGTGTCGCCGTCGCGGGTGTAGATCGCGACGCCGTTGCCGTATTCGTGGTCCATCGCCAGCCCGAGCGCCTCCTCGTAGGAGCTCGCCCGCACCGTCGAGAGCACCGGGCCGAAGATCTCGGTGCGGTAGATGTCCATGTCGCGGGTCACGTTGTCGAACAGGCAGCCGCCGATGAAGTTGCCGTTCTCGTAGCCCTGCAGCCTGAAGTCGCGCCCGTCGACCACCAGCTTGGCGCCCTCCTCGATGCCGCGGTCCACCAGCCCCTTCACCCGGCGATAGGCCTCGGCGGTGACCAGCGGGCCGAAATCGACGTCCTCGCCGGCGGTATAGGGGCCGATCTTCAGGCTCTCGACGCGCGGCGCCAGCTTCTCGATCAGCCGGTCGGCGGTCTCCTCGCCCACCGGCACCGCCACCGAGATCGCCATGCAGCGCTCGCCGGCGGCGCCATAGCCGGCGCCGACCAGCGCGTCCACCGCCTGGTCGAGATCGGCATCCGGCATCACGATCATGTGGTTCTTGGCGCCGCCGAAGCACTGCACGCGCTTGCCCGCCGCGGTGCCGCGGGAATAGACGTAATGCGCGATCGAGGTGGAGCCGACGAAGCCGACGGCGCCGATATCCTCGTCGTCGAGGATCGCGTCGACCGCCTCCTTGTCGCCGTTCACCACGTTCAGCACGCCGGCCGGGGCGCCGGCCTCGAGCATCAGCTCGGCCAGCATCAGCGGCACCGAGGGGTCGCGCTCCGAGGGCTTCAGGATGAAGGAGTTGCCGCAGGCGATCGCCGGGCAGAACTTCCACATCGGGATCATCGCGGGGAAGTTGAACGGGGTGATCCCGGCCGCCACGCCGACCGGCTGGCGCAGCGAGAACATGTCGATGCCGGGGCCGGCGCCCTCGGTATACTCGCCCTTCAGCAGATGCGGCGCGCCGATGCAGAACTCCGCCACCTCGAGCCCGCGCTGCACGTCGCCGCGGGCGTCGGGGATGGTCTTGCCGTGCTCGCGCGACAGCGCCTCGGCGAGCTTGTCCATGTCGCGGTGCAGCAGCTGGACGAACTTCATCATCACCCGGGCGCGCTTCTGCGGGTTGGTGGCGGCCCAGGCGGGCTGCGCCTCGCGGGCGTTGACGACCGCCGCGCGCACCTCGTCGGTGCTGGCCAGCGGGCATTTCGCCTGGACCTCGCCGGTCGCCGGGTTGAAGACGTCCGAGAAGCGGCCCGAGGTCCCCTTCACATGCTGGCCGCCGATGAAATGGGTGAGCTCCTGGGTCATGTCCGCATCCTTCCGTGTTGAGCGATTGCAGATCTCGTCCCGCGTTTCGCGGCGCCGGTCAAGTCTGGCCCGGTGTCGCGGGGGGCGGGCAGCAAGGTTCGCCCGCGCCGGCCGTCCGTGCCGCACGGACAAAGGTTCCGATGCGCGCCGCGCGCCCGGCGGAAAAGTTCCCGGAGCACAGGTTCGGGCCGAAGGTTCCCGCGAACCCCGCGCCGCCGGCCGCCGGCCGCGGTCGCCGCGCCGCCGCCCCGGATCGGCGCCCGGTTCGGTGCCAGCCCCAGCGCCCGCCCCGGAGCGTGACCCGGAGCACGGTTCGGCGCCCGGTTCGGCGCCCGCTCCGAAGCTTGGCCGAGAGCCCGGCCCCGAGTCCGGTCCGTCGCCCGGCCCGGAGCGCAGTTCGGGGCGCGGCCCAGCGCCCGCCCCCGAGTGTGACCCATAGTCCCGCCCAGCGCCTGCCTTGGAGCCCGGCCCCTAGCCCGGTTTGGCGCCCCGCCCGGAGAGCGGCCCAGCGCTCGCCCTGGAGCGTGGCCCCGAGCCGGGTTCGGCGCCCGGCCCGGAGAGCGGCCCGATGCGCGGCCCGGAGCGCGGCCCAGCACCCGGCCCGGCATCCGGTTTGGCGCCCGACCCGGAGTGCGGTTCGGCGCCCGGCCCGGAGCGGGATTTGGAGCGTAGCCGAAAGCCCGGCCCAGCGCCCGGCCTGGAGCACGATTCGGCGCGTGGCCGAGAGCCCCCGCCCGGAGCGCGGTTCGGCGCCTGGCCCGGAGTGCGGCCCCGAGCGTGGCCCTGAGCGTGGCCCGGAGCGCGGCGGCCCGGCGACCGGCTCAGAGCCCGGCGCGGGCGGCATGGGCCTCGGCGATGGCGGCGAGGCGCGGCACGTCGGCGCCCATCGAGAGCGCCGCCTCGTCGGCCGCGTTGCCGGCCAGCCCGCGGGCATAGACGCCCTGGATGATCGCCGCCATGCGGAAGATCGAGAACGCCAGCAGCAGGTCGAGATCCGGCAGCCGGCCGCGCCCGGTGGCCGCGGCGTAGCGCTCGGCCAGCGCCTCCAGCGGCGGGATGCCGAGGCCGGCGAGATCGCTCTCCGCCAGCCCGTAGCGCAGCCCGGCGGGAAACCGCCAGGTCATCAGGAAATAGGCGAGGTCGGAGAGCGGGTGGCCGAGGGTGGCGAGCTCCCAGTCGAGCACCGCGCGGATCTCCGGCGCCCCGGGCGCCAGGATCACGTTGTCGAGCCGGTAGTCGCCATGCACCAGGCAGGTCTCGTCCGGCACCCGCGCCACCGCCTCCGGCAGCCAGGCCGCGAGCCGGTCCATCGCCGGGATCGCCTGCGTCTCCGAGGCGGCGTACTGCCCGGCCCAGATCGCCACCTGGCGGCCGAGATAGCCGCCCGGGCGCCCGAAATCGCCGAGCCCGGCGGCCGCCGGGTCGATCCGGTGCAGCGCCGCCAGCGTGTCGACCAGCGCGTGGTAGATCGCCGCCCGCTCGGCCGGCGCGAGCCCCGGCATCCCGGTGTCGAACAGCACCCGGCCCTCGACATGGTCCATCACGTAGAAGGCGGCGCCGATCACGCCCGGGTCCTCGCAGAGCGCCCGCATCCGCGGCACCGGGAAGCCGGCCGCGCCGAGCGCCGCCATCACCCGGTATTCCCGCTCGATCATGTGCGCCTTCGGCAGCAGCGCCCCCGGCGGCTTGCGGCGCAGCACCAGCCGCGCCCCGGGCGCCTCCAGCAGATAGGTCGGGTTCGACTGCCCGCCGGAGAACTGCCGCGCCTCGAGCGGGCCGTCGATGCCGAGCGTCCCGGCCAGGTAGCGCCCCAGCGCCGCGAGATCGAGCGGCAGGCGCAGGCTCACCGGAACAGCCCGCGGATCAGCGAGCGCACCAGCCGGTTGCCGAGCTGCCGCCCGACCGAGCGCATCGCCGAGCTGACCCCGGCCTCCAGCGGGCTCTGCCGCCGGCTGCGGCCGCTGCCGCGCCCGGCCCGCGCGCGCTCCTTCTCGCGCAGCGCGTCCTCGGCCTCGCGCGCCTCGCGCTCGGCCCGCGCCGCGGCGCGCTCGGCGAGCAGCTCGTAGGCCGACTCGCGGTCGATGCTGCGGGCATAGCGGCGGGCCAGCGGCGAGGCGGCGCGGATGCGCGCCCGCGTCGCCGGGTCGCAGGGGCCGAGGCGCGAGCTGGGCGGGCGGATCAGCACCCGCTCGACCACCGCCGGCACGCCCTTCGTCTCGAGGCAGCTCACCAGCGCCTCGCCGACGCCGAGATCGCGGATCGCCTCGGCGGTGTCGAAGCGCGGATTGGGCCGGAAGGTCTCGGCCGCGGCGCGCAGCGCCTTGCGCTGGCGCGGGGTATAGGCGCGCAGCGCATGGCTGAAGCGGTTGCCGAGCTGCGACAGCACGTCCTCCGGCACGTCGTCCGGGTTCTGCGTGACGAAATAGACCCCGACGCCCTTGGAGCGGATCAGCCGCGCCACCTGCTCGACCTTCTGCACCAGCACCCGCGGCGCCCGGTCGAACAGCAGATGCGCCTCGTCGAAGAAGAAGACGAAGCGCGGGCGCTCCGGATCGCCCACCTCGGGCAGCTCCTCCCAGAGCTCCGAGAGCAGCCAGAGCAGGAAGATCGCGTAGAGCCGGGGCGAGTGCATCAGCCTGTCGGCGGCGAGGATGTTGACCCGGCCGCGGCCGTCCGGGGCCGGGGCAAGCAGGTCGGCCAGCTCGAGCGCCGGCTCGCCGAAGAAGCCGGCCGCGCCCTCGGTCTCGAGCACCAGCAGCCGGCGCTGGATCGCGCCGATCGAGGCGGTCGAGACCCGGCCATAGCGCAGCCCGACCTCGCGCGCGTTCTCGCCGAGATGGGTCAGCATGGCGCGCAGGTCCTTGAGGTCGAGCAGCGCCAGCCCCTCGTCCTCGGCAAGATGGAAGGCGATGGTCAGCACGCCCTCCTGGGTCTCGTTCAGGTCCATCAGCCGGGCCAGCAGCAGCGGCCCCATCTCGGTCACGGTGGTGCGCACCGGGTGGCCCTGCTCGCCGAACACGTCCCAGAACTCGACCGCCGTCTTCTCGTAGGGATAGGGGTCGAGGCCGATGGTCGCCGCGCGCTCCTGCAGCTTCGGATGCAGCGGATCGGTCGGCGCGCCTGATTCGGCGAGGCCCGAGAGATCGCCCTTCACATCGGCGAGGAACACGCTGGTGCCGGCCCGGGCGAATCCCTCGGCCAGAATCTGCAGCGTCACGGTCTTGCCGGTGCCGGTGGCCCCGGTGATCAGCCCGTGCCGGTTGCCGAGGTCGAGCCGCAGCACGCAGGGCGTGTCCTGGGCAGCGCCGCCGCCGCCGACGAAGATCGTGCCAGAGCTCGTGTCCATGTCGCCCCCCAAACCCGATTTCCCTACTCCGATAGCGGGATATGGTGAATTTGTTAACTAGTTTCGGCGATCGTTCCCGAATTGGTGCCGCTCCTGCACTTGTCTCGCAGGCCGGCGGCGTACCACCTCCCTGTCGACTTGGTCGCGCGTGCCTAGCGCGGCCGTTTTTTTCGTGCAGTGCAGCGATTTGCGCCAGGTTTCCGCAATACCGTTTCGGCGGATGAAAAAATCTGCAGGAAAGGCGGATTTGTTTGGACTATCCGGTTGACCTTGTCGCAACACTTGCTAACCATTCGGGCCAAGGCGCAAAGCCAGTTCGACAGGGAAGCAATTCAGCCACGGTTCGCCGTGGCGGCTAGGGGCGCCCCCGGGGCGCCCTTATGCTGTCCGGGCGATGCGGCTCCGATGCCGCGGCAGACCGGCGGCGGGCTGCGGTTGATTTCGGCGCGAAGCCTTGGCAGGGTGCCCGCGACACGCGCGGCGGAAGCGCTGCCGTCCCCCTTTTGCCCGGAGGCTAAGACCTTGATGCCCAAGAGCCGTTTCGCCCTCGCCCCGCTCTCTGCCCTGCTGATCGCCGGCTTCCTCGGCGCCTGCGCGACCGGCCCCGCCGCGGCGCAGGACGGCCAGCCTCCCAAGGAAGTGAAGAAGTCGACCCATGGCGACTGGGACGTGGTCTGCATCGAGGGCCGCGATGTCTGCGCGATGCGCCAGATCGGCAGCGATTCGCAGGGCAACGAGGTGCTCGCCGTCACGATCCGCGAGCTGAAGGACGTGAAGGCCGAGAACGGCGAGGTGGTGCCCGCGGCGATGGATGTGCTGGCGCCGCTCGGCGTCGCGCTGAAGGCCGGCCTGCGGGTCAAGATCGACGGCGGGCAGGAGCGCGCCGCGCCGTTCGACATCTGCCTGCAGAACGGCTGCCTGATGCGCTCGCCGATGAGCGCCGACTTCCTCGCCCAGATGAAGCGCGGCACCAATGCGGCGATGACCGTGGTGGCGCCGCGCCGCGGCGAGGTCAGCGTCACGATCTCGCTGCGCGGCTTCACGGCGGCCTTCAACGATCTCGACTGAGCCGCTGCGCCAGCAGGGAAAAACCGCACGGGCCGCGCAACCGCGCGGCCCGTTTCGCATCACCCGTTTCGCATCACCCGTTCCGCATCACCCGTTCCGCATCGCCCCGGGGGGGCAGCGCCCTCAGGCGCCGCGGAAGGCCAGCACCGCGTTCAGCCCGCCGAAGGCGAAGGAGTTCGACAGCGCCGCCTTCACCGGCGCCTGGCGCGCGGCATTGGGCACCACGTCGAGGCCGATCTCCGGGTCCGGCTCCTCGTAGCCCATGGTCGGCGGCACCACGTTCTCGGTCAGCGCCATCACCACCGCCGCCGCCTCGAGCGCCCCGGCGGCGCCGATCGCGTGGCCGTGCATCGACTTGGTGGAGGACACCATGATCGACTCGGCATGTTCCCCGAGCGCCGCGCGCAGCGCCGCCGCCTCGGTGCGGTCGTTGATCGCGGTGGCGGTGCCGTGGGCGTTGACATAGTCCACCGCCTCGGCCGGCATCCCGGCATCGGCCAGCGCCAGGCTGATCGCCCGCGCCGCGCCCTCCATCTTCGGCGCCACGATGTCGCCGGCATCCGCGGTCATGCCGGTGCCGGCGACCTCGGCGAGGATCGTCGCGCCGCGCGCCATCGCCCGCTCGCGCTCCTCGAGCACCAGGATCGCCGCGCCCTCGCCGAGCACCATGCCGTTGCGGGTCTTGGAGAACGGCCGGCAGCCGTCCTTCGACATCACCCGCAGCCCTTCCCAGGCCTTGATGCCGCCGAAGCAGAGCACGCTCTCGGTGCCGCCGGTGACCGCCGCGTCGCAGGCGCCGGAGCGCACCAGCTGCATCGCCTGGCCGATCGCGTGGTTGGCCGAGGAGCAGGCGGTGGCGACCGACCAGGCCGGGCCCATCAGCCCGTATTTCATCGAGACCTGGGAGACCGGCGCATTGGCCATCAGCCGCGGGATGATGAACGGATGCACCCGGTTCTTCATCTCGTGATAGACGGCGTAGTAGTTCTCGTCCTGGGTGTGCAGCCCGCCCATCGCGGTGGCGATGATGGTGGCGGTGCGCAGGCCGAGTTCCTCGTCGATCTCGAGGCCGGACTGTGCCATCGCCTCGGCCGCGGCGACCAGCGCCATCTGCGTCACCCGGTCATAGAGCGCGAGCTGCGAGCGGTCGAAATAGTCGGTGCCCTCGAAGCCCTTGGCCTCGGCGGCGATCTTGATCATCAGCCGCTCGGCGCTGATGCGCTCGATCGGCCCGATGCCGACGCGGCCCTCGCGCAGCCCCTCGAAATGCGCCGCCCGGCCGGTGCCGAGCGCCGAGACCACCCCGAGGCCGGTGATGACGACCCGGCGACGATCGGAGCCGGCCGCGCTCACGCCTCGCGGTCCGCGATCAGCTTCTTCACGCCCGTCACGATGGCCGCGAAGTTGGAGATGTCGAAATCCGTGCTCTCGGGATCGTTGGCGTTGTAGGGCACCGAGATGTCGAACGCCTCCTCGATGCCGAACACCACCTCCACGAGCGCGAGGCTGTCGAGGCCGAGATCCTCCGGGGTGGTCTCCGGCCGGATCTGGTCGGGCTCGACCAGCGCCTGCTCGGCGATGATCTCAGCGATGCGCTCGGCCACCTGGTCGCTCATGCCGCTCTCCTGTCCGCCCCGGCGGGCCGCTGCGGCGGCCGGGACATGGTATTCCCGCTCGTTTCCGTCTGCGCTGCCGGGCTCACAGCCCGAGCTTCGCGCGAATTTCCCTGACCTGCTCGACCAGCTTGGGAAGGCGCCGTTGCGCCATCTCCCGGCGGAAGAACTGGTCCCGCGGCACCGCCGGCACGCCGACCGAGATGCTGCGGGCGGGGATGTTGCTGCCGACCAGGCTGCCGCCGGCCAGGACCGCATCCTCGCCGATCTCCAGATGGTCGCCGACGCCGACCTTGCCGCCGAGCACCGCCCTGTCGCCCACCTTGACCGACCCGGCAAGCCCGACATGCCCGCAGATCATGCAGCTCGCGCCGATCTGGCAGTTGTGGCCCACCTGCACGAGATTGTCGATCTTGGTGCCGTGGCCGATCCGGGTCGGGGCGATGGTGCCGGCATCGATGCAGGTGCCGGCGCCGATCTCCACGTCGTTGCCGATCTCGACGCCGCCGAGCGAGGCAATCCGCCGCAGCCCCTGGGTGTTGCGCGCGTCGTCCTCGATCCGGCCCTCGCGCTTGGCGCTCTCGACCGAGCCGCGCTCCGGCGTGACATAGGAGAAGCCGTCGGCGCCGATCACCGCGTTGGCCTGCACGATGGCGCGCTCGCCGATGGTCACGCCGAGGCCGATGCGCACCCCGTCGGCGAGCCGCGAGCCGGCGCCGAGCCGGGTGCCGCGGGCCAGGCTGGCATGGGCGCCGATGCGGCAGCCGTCGCCGATCTCCGCGCCGGCGCCGATGATCGCGTAGGCGCCGATGCCGACATCCGCGCCGATCCGGGCCGAGGCATCGACCAGCGCGGTGGGGTGGATGCCGGCGGCGATCTCGGGCTCCGGCGCGAACATCTCGCCGACCGCGGCCAGCGCCACCCGGGCGCGCGGCGCGAAGAGCGCCGCCTCGAGCCCGAGGGCGCGCCAGTCCGCCCCCTCCCAGAGGATCGCGGCGCGGGCCTGGCCGGCCTTCACCGCCGCGGCATAGTCCTCGCTCATCGCCAGCGCGAGGTCCCTCGGGCCGGCATCCTGCGGTTCGGCCGGGCGCTCGACCTCGAGGTCGAGGGCGCCTTCCGCCACGAGGCCCGTCAGACGGGCGATATCTCTCACGCTGTGGGGCATTGCTGGCTTCCGGCCGGGTGTTTCGGGCGCTGTTGTAGCCAAGGGGCTGCACAGGATGCAAGCGGCGCCGGCACGGGCCGCGGCAGGGAAGGCCTCGGGGCGGCCCAAAAAGCACCGGCGCCGCCCGGGGGCGGCGCCGCGCGTCTCATCGCCGATGGCCGGGATCAGTCGGCCAGGACATCGACCCCGGACTGCGCCAGCGCGGCATAGACCGTCGCGTCGCGGCCATAGACATCGGCGCGGAACTGGTCGACCCCGGCGGCATCGACCCAGGCGGTGCGGTAGTTGAGATGCACCGGCACCGGATCGTCGAGCCGGATCGTCGCCTCGCGGCCGCGGCGCAGCACGGCGTCGAAATAGGCCGCGCCATCGGCCCGCTGCGGCGCCAGCAGCTCATAGGCGAACTCGAAGGGCTTCTGCACCCGCACGCAGCCATGGCTGAACGCCCGCCGGTCGCGGTTGAACAGCGATTTCGACGGCGTGTCGTGCAGGTAGATCGACCACTTGTTGGGGAACATGAACTTCACGCGCCCCAGCGCATTGCCGCCGCCCGGCCTCTGCTTGACCCGGCCCGGGAAGCTCGAGGGGGTGACGAAGCTCCAGTCGATCTCCTCGGCCGAGGCGCCGGCGCCGACCAGCCGCATGCCCTTGCGCGAGAGATAGGTCGGGTCCTGCTTCAGCTTCGGCAGGATCTCCTCGCGGGCGATCGAGGCGGGCACGTGCCAGGTCGGGTTGACCACCATGTGCTCCATCTCGTCGGAGAACTCCGGCGTGCGGTGCTTGGTCGACTTGCCGACCACCACGCGCGAGGTGAAGATGGTCTGCCCGTCCTGCACCAGCGCGACCTCGAAGCCGGCGAGGTTGACCATCACGTGGCGCCGGCCGAGATCGCGGTTGAACCAGCGCAGCCGCTCGAGGTTGACGGCGATCTGCCGGGCCCGGTCGGCCGGGCTCTCGTTGAGCGCGGCGAGGGTGGCCGGGCCGACCACGCCGTCCTGGTTGAGGCCGTGGCGGGCCTGGAAGCTCTTGACCGCCGCGACCAGCGCCGGGTCGAACAGCCGCGGGTCGCCGGAGCTGTGCAGCGGCGCATCGGTCACGATGTCGTTCGAGGCGACGCGGGCGCCATCGCTGCCGCCGAAGCGCTCGGCGCCATAGGCCGCGGCGCCGAGCTCGCCCATCGCCGCGAGCCGCTCGCGCAGCGCCGTCACCCGCGCCGAGCGGGCGCCGGGGCGGATCGTGCGGCCATCGGGAACCACCGTCGCCCAGGCGGCGGAGCGGGCGAGCCCGCGATACTCGGCGAGGCGGGCCTGCAGCCGGGCATATTCGGGATCGGACGGGGCGAGCGCCCCGATCATCGCCGCCGGGTCGCTGGCATTGGCGATGCCGGCCAGCAGCGCCGACGGATCGGGCCGCATCGGCTTGTGGTGCAGCTCGCGGTCGACCTTGCCGGGCTCCAGCACGCCGGAGCTGACATCGCGGCCATAGCGCAGGAACGCCTCGGTCAGCCGCAGCTCGATCGCCGCGCGCTCGGCCTCGCTGGCCAGCGGCTCGGCGCGGAGATCGGCGGCCAGCGCGCTCCGGCCATAGCGCCCGGCCGGCAGGGCGTGCTCGGCGGTCCGCTCCAGCGCCGACATCAGCGCCATCAGCCGCGGCACCGTGCCGGCATCGCGCCCGAGCCAGATCGGCTGGTAGCCGCGCGCGGCGTAGAAGCTCGCCACCGTGTCGTCGGCGCGCCGGGCGGCCAGCGCCGCGGCCAGCGCCTCGGAGAGGGGGGTCGGCGCATAGGCGGGCGCCGCGGCGGCGGGCGCTGCGGCGCCCTCGGCCAGGCCCTGCGCCACGGTCTGGGCACCGGCCAGCGGCGCCGAGGCCAGGAGCCCGACGACGGCGGCGCAGATCGCGCCGCGCACCAGGCCCGTCCCGCGGGAGGGGGCGCTGAGGTCGGCCGACAGTTTTGAAATTGCTCTCATCACATCACCTGTGTTGCCCCGGGGCGACATTGGCTGCGGTCCTTACCCGAGCGTTCATCGCACAAAGCGACCTGAATCGCAAACCATCCGCGATAGCGAAATCGCGAGCCCGCATTTCAATACCGGTTGAAGAGGCAGTTCTGCCGCATTGCACGGGGCAATTCGCACCGGACCGTGGCGCGGCTGCATTTTGCCGTTGCGCTGTTGCAACTTGGCCTCAGCTAGCGGCTGTGGCATAACCTGTTAAGCACCGCCAGGGATAGTGGCGGGCGGGACCGACGACGGAACGAGGCCAGCAGTGGACAATCCAAAATCGACGACAGCAAACGTGTCGCGCCGATTCGTGCTCGCGGGCCTGGCAGGCGCAGGCGTCTCCAGCCTTCTGCCCGCACCGGCACTGGCACGCGGCAAGGGCGAGTATCGCTCCCTGAATCTCGTAAATAATCGCACCGGCGAGTGGATCAAGACCGCCTACTGGGTCGAGGGGACCTACATCCCCGACGCGCTCGAGGCGATCAGCCACCTGATGCGGGACTGGCGCGAGGACGAGGAGATCCCGATCGCCCCGGCGACCATCGACATCCTCGCCGCGACGCACAACCTGCTCGACTGCGGCGAGCCCTTCGAGGTGATCTCGGGCTACCGCACGCCGAAGACCAACGCGATGCTGCGCCGCCGCTCGCGCGGGGTGGCGCGCAACTCCTACCATGTCCGCGGCATGGCGGTGGACCTGACGATGAAGACCCGCTCGATCCGGCAGATCGCCGGGGCGGCGAAATCGCTCTCGGCGGGCGGCGTCGGCACCTACAGCCGGGCGCAGTTCGTGCATCTCGACAGCGGCCCGAAGCGCGACTGGGGCCGCTGAACCGGCGGGGCAGGGGGCGGCCGCGGCTTTGCTGCGGCTAGGCCCTTGACGAGGGCGCCGGGGCGACGTATCCGGCTGCACACGGCGGCTGGGTAGCTCAGCTGGTTAGAGCGCAGGACTCATAATCCTGAGGTCGAGGGTTCGAGTCCCTCCCCCGCCACCACCCATTTCCTCCGAGAACCGATCCTCCGATGGTGCGGTGTCCGACCGGGCCGCATCGCACCGGCGCGGCGGGGATTTCCCCTTGGGATCGACCGTTGCCAGCCACGCCCGGCATCGCCGCGCGACATCGGTGCAACATCAGACGGGCGAAGATCCCCTCGGTTCGCGGGGGAACCCCGGCAGCGACCGGCCGGCAGACGCCCCGCATGTCGGGGATCGGGCAGCGCCGCGCTCCGAGCGCGACTTCCGCAATCTGGAGACTGCCGCGGGCCGCCCCGCCGGGCCGCGCCGGCATGGACGCACGGCCCCCCCAAAGCCCAAGGGAGCCACGGACGGACGACACCGTGGCCGGGGCCGGGACCTCGCGCGCGCGGCTCTCCGGCGCGCATGGCGATGCCGGTGCATCAGGACCAGCCCCCCGGGAACTACCGGTTCCCCGGAGCCGCCGCCATCGCGACGTATCTCGCCGCGCGCGCGGTGCCCGGCACCGGATGGAGAAGGCCTTCGGGCCGGGCTTTCGCCTCGGGGCGAAGTCGCTGCAGGAACGGCGGCCTGCCGCGCCGCCTCGACGATCCCGAGCGTACAGCCTCCCGGCCAACCCCGCCCGCTTCACCGGGCGCGTCGTGCAGACGCATTCCGCACGGGCACGGAAACCGAGCCTCGAGGCCTCGCTACGCCGCGTGCCACGGGTGTCGCGCTCGCTCCGTGCGCGGCGGCGGCGCTCCGCGCAGCGCCCAGCGCGACGACGGTGATCCACAGCGAGGATGCGGACCGGCTCTCCGCGCGGCCCGGCGACCGGGCAACCGGCGAAGCCATCCGCGCCAGGATCGACGCCGCGCCCGCCGCAATGGCCGAAAACTCCAGTCGCAATATCCGATACAGGAAGGCGCAGCCGGCCCGCCAACCGCGCGCATCGTCTTCATCCCTGAAGAACGGCGATATCCCCGCCACAATTCTCGCGCCAATTCGGACTGAGACATGGTCATCTCTGCAACAAGAGGGGCAGGATCGTGGCGAGGGCGCGGTGGCCCGAGCGCTTGGCCAATGATCCCCCGATATCGAGATGCCTCCGCGTCGCGGCGTTGCTGGCGAGCCGCAGCACCAGCGGCAGGATTTTCGGGAGTCGGGCCGGCTCCCGGCCTGGCCCGCGCCGGCAGGCCCGCCCGGACATTGTCCCTGCGATCACCGGACGATCCAACGGTCTTCGAGCCGATGATGCCCCCTGCGAGACCCCCCGCAGGAGGGCGGCAATGCTGTCGCGAGGGGGCGGCGAGACCGCCGCCGAAACCCCGGGAGATGACCGTTGGAGCAAACCCGTTCGGCACGCACATGCGATTGCGCCTGGGGCGGTGGCTGAATGTCCGACCGCGCTGGCGGTGCAGGCGGAGCGGCCAGCGCGGTGCATGGCCGGGGGCGGTGCTTGCCGCGTCGACCCGGCACCGAAGCAACCGCCGAAGACCAGGGCCACCTTCAGCCTCGCCGCGCCCCTCGATGAGCACGATGAGCGTGATCTCCTCCGCGCTGCCGCCGAAGCCGTCCTGCAGCCGTTCATGCAGACCGGCGCCGGGGGTGTGATCGGCGCCGGCCGCCACGAGCGGGCTGAGGGCTCCCCGTTTCCCGGCCAGACCGGCGGCCTTTCCATTCCCGGATCCGAGCTCCCTCGTGCCGCCGGTTCGGCGCCCGCGGGGCCGGTCTGGGCCTCGTGGGGCCTCTGTCCGCCGAGGGCCGAACCGGGCCGCCCGGCGGTGTCGGAGGCGATCCATCCGCCGATGCCGGCGCGCGCGCCGGAGCCGGTCCCGCAGGCGCCGGGATACCCGCAACCCGGACTTCAGGGTCCGCCAGGGGCGCGCGATGAGCACGGTGCCGCGCCGCCGGATCCGGTCTCCCTGGCGATCCGAACGCCCGCCGCGGTCGGAGCCCCGGTGAGCCGCGGGCGCGTGAACCGGCGGCCCCGATCGGGGGAGACGATCCCCGGCTTGCCACGATGCGCCATCGCTGCCGCGAGGTCGCGATGCGGAAACCGGCCGTCACGGTGTCGGAGAGCCGCCGGGCCGGCACGCGCCGGCGCGCCCGCCCGTGTCCGCCACGCGGCAGGGCAGGCCTGGGCGCATCGGGATGTCGCCGATCTCGGCGCATCAGGCCTCGCCCGGCCGGTCGATCGCCGGTTTCCGCGACGGATATGGCTGTGTCCTGGGCCCGGGACGGGGCTTGGCGGTCCGCGGCTGCCGGCAAACCGCGCCCGGGCCCATCCCGGCCATCGGCCGCCGGACAGGCCCGCGCCCGGCGACATGGCCCGGACGCCTCGGATGGCGGGGTATTCGCCGGCGCCCGTTCCACTGCGCGTCGATGACGTTCCGCGCCCGCCGCTTCGCGATGTCATGGGCGCAAGGTCGAGCGGGGCTGCTTCCATTCTCGGCCGGCGGAACACCGGCCGGCGGAGGCCCACGGGCCGGCATTGCCGGCGCTCCGAAAGCCGAGCGTGCCGCGGCTCGATCATCTTCCGCCGCCGGGCCGGGCCCATCCGCCGGAGGACTTCGCCGGGAATCGCGCTCCGCCACGAGCCGCCCGAGCTTCGCCAGCAGCGTCCCGAGCTCGCCCTCGCGTTCGGCCGCGGCGGCCTCGGCCCTGCCGGAGACCGCGGCGGCCAGGTCCGCGATGGCCTGCCGTTGCCAGGCGTCGATCAGCGCCGGGTGCAGGCCGTGCCGCATGACCAGCTCGGCGATCTCGCCTCGCCCCGGATCGCCTCCGGCGCCGCCTGCGCCTCGAAAGCGGCGCCGTGCCGTCTCCGCCTTCCTGCCACCCGGCCGTCCTTCTCCACCAGCGGATCGGACGTCGCTCACCGCCCGGAACCCGGGGAGCACGTCCGGGTCGACCGGGCCCGCAAAGGCGTGACGGTCCGCCACGGCCTCGCGCGCTCGGAAGCGGTGCGGCGGCAGCGTCCGGGTAGCGCGCGCCTCATCTGAAGGCCCGCCCTCCGATGGGCACCGCGCCTGCGATCGGCTGCCCCGCGCCGGCGATGCAGGCCACCGCGGCCGGCGCAGCCGGCGGGCCCGGCGACGACCGAGCGGGTTGCCGATCTGCAGCGGGGGCGAGCTGCCGGCCGAAGGGATGCTGAGGCGGGGCAGGCGATCCCGCCGGGTGCCGATCCGGGCGGCAGGCGCGAAGGCAATCATTTCGGCGCCGGGTTCGGCGTGCAGGAGGGGCGCTCGGCGGCCCGGCGCAAAGGCAGCCGGTTGGCAGCCCGGCGCGGGAAGGGCTGGCCGGGCGCCCTGCGCGGAACGCACCGGCCAGCGGTCCGGTTGGTGAAGGGCCTGACGGTCGCCCGGCGCGAGATGGGTCGTCCGGCAACCCGGTGCAGGAAGGATTGGCCGGGTGCCGGGCGCGGGGGGCGCCGACCAGCGGCCCGGTTTGTGGAGGGCCGGGCGGTGGCCCGGCGCGAGATTGGTTGTCCGGCGGCCCGTGCAGGAGGGATCGGCCGGGTGCCCGGTAAGGAAGGTGCCGGCCAGCGGCCCCGTAGGGAAGGCGCTAACCAGCGGCCCGGCAATGTGTAGGGCCGGCGGTGGCACGGCGCGAGAAGGGTTGTCCGGGGGCCCGCTCGGGAGGGGTCGGCCGGGTGCCCGGTAAGGAGGGTGTCGGCCAGCGGCTCGGTCTGAGACGGGCCGGACGGTGGCACGGCGCGAGAAGGGTTGTCCGGCGGTCTGGTGCGGGAGGGATCGGCCGGGTGCCCGGTAGGGAAGGTGCCAGCCAGCGGCCCCGTAGGGAAGGCGCTAACCAGCGGCTCGGTTTGTGAAGGGCCGGACGCTGGCCCGGTGCGAGAAGGGTTGTCCAGCGGCCCACCCGGTAGGGGTCTGCCGGGTACCCGGAAAGGAAGGCGTGGCGAGCGGCTCGGCCTGTGAAGGACAGGGTGCTGGCCCGGCGCGGGAAGGGTTGGCCGGTGGCCTTGCGCGGCAACGGCCGGCAGAAGGCCGGGTTTGAGATGGGGCGGCTGACGGACCCGCTGGGGAAGGGTTGGCTTGCTGCCCGGTATGGGAAGAGGCAGCTGGCGATCCGGTGCAGGAGGGGTCTTCTGGCGGCCCGGTATGGGATGGGCCGGCGTGCTGCCCGGTATGGGATGGGCCGGCAGGCAGTCCGGCGTGGGAGGGAGAGTTGGCGGTCCCGTGCGGGAGGGGTCGGCCGTCGGTTCGGTATGGGATGGGCGGCTGGTGGCGCGGTGCTAGATTGGGGCGGTCGATGGCCCGGTGCGCGATTGGGCTGGTTGGCCACCCGGTGCGGAAATGGTCGATCGGCGGTCCGGTGTGGGAGGGGGTGGCCGGTGGCCCGGTGTGGGGGGGCGGATGGCCGGGGCTTTCGCCGGTGGCCCGGGGCGGGGCGGGTGCTGCGGCGCAGCGTGCGGGAGGATGGGGGCGGCGATGCGCTGTGCGGCCGGTCGTTGCGGGCCTGCGGCGGCCATTGCGGGTGTGTGCTGGCCGGGGTGCCGGCGCCGGCGCGGGAACCGGCCGCGGGGCGGAAGGCGCCGGGCGGGGTGCCGGCACCAGCGCGGGCACTGGCCGCGGGGGTGGATGGCGCCGGGCGGGGTGCCGGCACTGGCGCGGGCACTGGCCGCGGGGGCGGATGGCGCCGGGCGGGGTGCCGGCACTGGCACGGGCACTGGCCGCAGGGCCGGATGGCGCCGGCCGGGGTGCCGGCACCGGCATGGGCACCGGCCGCGGGGGCGGATGGCGCCGGGCGGGGTGCCGGCAGGGGCACGGGCGCGGGAGCGGAAGGCGCCGGCCGGTGCCGTCGGCCCCGGGGCGCGGTGCCCGGGGCCGGTGTGCGGGGTCAGACGACGAAATCCCACTCGCCGGGCGTCACCTCCGTCAGGTCCATCACCTGCGGCGAGCCCTCGATGTTCTCGGGGCTGTCGGCGAAGGCGATCAGCAGGTCGGCATTGTCGAAGCCGGGCTGGCCGAGCACCTCGGTCCAGAACAGGATCCCGCCCTCCTCGCCGTCGCGGTCGAGCACGTTGCGATAGAGCAGCTCGACCAGCTCGCGGTCGGTCAGGTCCTCGTCCGGGCCGCCGGCGCTGGCCTCGAATTCCGGCGAGTCGAGGAAGGACTGCGAGAGCGCCCGGTGCGAGAGCCCGCCCTCGCGCGCGTCGATCCAGAAGTTCACACCGCCGGTATCCGCGGTGCGGTCGAGCCCGGCCTCGTAGAGATAGGCGACCCGGTGCGCCTCCATCACGCTCAGCCCGTCGCCGACGCGCAGGCCCGGGATCTCCAGCATCGCGGTGCCGAGACCGACCGAGGCCTCGCCGTCGTCGCCGGCGTCGACGACCTCGACGGCGCCCAGCGTCACGATGTAGCTGTCGCTCGAGAAGCCGGCGACATCGGCCGACAGCGTCAGCGCGTTCTCGTCCTCGTCGTCGAAGGTCGCGGTGCCGGACATCACCTCGGCGCCGGCCTCGGTCTCGACGGTGTAGGCGACGGTGAGCTCGTCATCCACCGAGCCGATCCGGTTGACGTTGAAGACGATCATGTCGTCGGCGGTGCGCCGCTCCTCGGTCGGGTGGACGTAGAGCAGCGTCTGGACGCTCTCCTCCGGCCCGGTGACCTCGCCGAAGCTGAGGATCCCGGTGGCGAAGGCGCCGTCGGCGCCGGCCTGGCCCGGCGCGCCGTCGCTCGCCGCGCCGCCGGTGCTTCCGGCCGAGCCGACCGGCCCCAGCGTGTTGGCACCGGGCAGGCCGCCGGCGCCCGGCTCGCCGTCGTTGCCCTCGGTCCTGCCGCCGCTGCCGCCGGATGCCGGGTCGCTGAACAGCGAGCCCGCGGCGAAGGGCGTGAGCAGGGTCAGCGAGCCGTAATTGAGGATGCCGTTGGCGCCGTCGCCGGCATTGCCGCCGGTGCCGCCATTGCCGCCATTGCCGCCGGTGCCGCCGTCGCCGCCATCGCCCGATCTCGAGAAGATCGAGGCGCCGCTGCCGCCGCGCCCGCCGTCGCCGCCGTTGCCGCCGGTGCCGCCGCGGCCGCCGGCGCCGCCATCGCCGGCCTCGGCGAAGACCGCGGACCCGATGGCGCTGTCGAGCACGGACATGCTGGCATCGGCCAGGTTCATGATGCTCGCCGCATCGCCGCCGTCGCCGCCGTTGCCGCCGCGGCCGCCGTTGCCGCCGCGGCCGCCGTCGCTGCCGTCGCTGCCGATGCCGCTGCCGTCCGCGCCGTCGCCGCCATCCGCGCCGCGCGAGCCGCTGCCGCCCGCGCCGCCCCTGCCGGCCGCGCTCGAGGTCTCGTCGATCACGGTGCGCAGCATCGTCAGCGTGCCGGCGTTGACGATCGAGCCGGTCGCATCGGCGGCCGAGCCGCCGGCCCCGCCGGTGCCGCCGGAGCTGGCGGTGGAGGTGGACGCGAAGCCGTTCGTCAGCCGCAGCGTGTCGAGCGTCAGCGCGCCATTGGCGTCGATGCTGAAGTGGCGCGTGCTGTCGCCGCCGCTGATCGCGACATCGGCGGCGCCGTCGCCGTCCTGGTCGCCGAAGATCGTCAGATCCTGCTCGGCGCCGATGAACAGCTCCGCGTTCAGCGTCGCGACCGAGACGTTGTCGGCGAAGCTGATGGTATCGGCCTCGGCCGTGCCGAAGGCCGCCGCGACCGCCTCGCGCAGGCTGAGGACACCGTCATTGTCGTCGGTCGTGTCGCCGCCCGTGGTTACAAGAAATTCCGCCATGACGTCTCCTCGTCGGTTGCCTACTCGGTTCTCCGGACGGGTCTTTCCCGACCGGGCGCTCGGGGCTGGGGACTGAGGACTGAGGATCTGGCCGGCAAGAAACGCGCAAACCAAACAGTTTCATATGCCCTGCCGGCGCACACGCTATGTCCGGTGCGCAAAAATACCAAGCGCAAATTGCAACGACCGCGAATTCCGCCTGCCGGAACCGGCGGCAGAGCCGAAACGGCGGCAGCCGCGGCGGCGATTTTCGGGCCGGCACAGCGTCTATATTTCGGACCGAAGCGGAAGATGTTGGCGTTTCTTGGCCGCGGGGCAGATCCGGCAGCGAGGCGGCGCGGCGCCCGGGGTCAGGCGGCAGCGTTGCCCTCCCTGACCCGCCTCCGCAGCAGCCCGATCATCGCGTCGATCACCGAGCGGTCGCGGTCGCTGGCATAGACGACCCAGGCCGGCAGCACGAAATCCGGCGCCGAGGCGATGCGCACCAGGGTGCCGCGCGCCAGCAGGTCCCCGACTAGGCGGAGCGGAAAATAGCCCGAGCCGCCGTTCTCCAGCAGGTAGCGCAGGCCGAGCCAGCCGATATTGGCCGACAGCATCGGCCCGCCGGCATCGGGGAAGCTGGCGCTGAACTGCGCGTCGAATTCCGGGCCCCAGTCGACATGCACATAGCGCGCGCCGGCCTCCGGCCCGGGCGAGGCGACCAGCACCAGCCGCTCCTCGAGCAGCATCTCGATCTCGAGCCGCGGCCGGCGCTGCGGCGTGTACATCACCCCGATATCGAGCCGGCCGTCGATCAGGCCCTGCATCAGGTCGGCCTCGAGGCCGATCTCGGTGCGCATCGAGATGTCGGGCAGGGCGCGCCGCACCTCGCCGAGCCAGCCCAGCATCAGCCCCTCCCAGAGCCCGATCCGGGCGCCGACCGAGACGCTCGCCCGGATCCCCTCGGGCAGCCCGACATCGTGCCGCGCGGTCTCGACCGTGCGCACCAGCAGCAGCGCATGCTTGTGGAAGCGCCGCCCGGCATCGGTGAGCCGCGCGCCGGCCCGGTTCCGCGTGAACAGCACGCAGCCGAGCTCGGCCTCGAGCAGCTGGATCCGGGCGCTGACGGTGGACTGGGTGACATGCAGCCGCTCGGCGGCGGCGACGAAGCTGCCGGAGCCATGCGCGGCGAGGAAGGTGCGGGCGAGCTCGGTATCCATACAGAACCTATCGGGAATCGCGATATAAAAATCCATTAATATTCGCTTTATCGATTATGGCCAATGGTTTATCCGGAAGCTGTCGGCGATCGGGGCCGACCGGGCGCTGGCCGGCAGGAGGGTCGGATGGATGCGGATGTCGCTGCACAGGACGTCGTCGAGGGCACCTTCTGGCTCGGCGGGGGCGCGGCCTTCGACGCCGGCCGGATGATGCTGATGGCCGATTGCATCGCGTCGATCCGGCCCGGCCTGGTGGCGGCGAGCCGCTGCCACGGCGACCGGCGGGTGATCTGGGCGCTCACCGCGATCGTGGTGGATGCCGCGGCGCGCCGGGGCGAGGCCGCGGTCGCCGCACGGATCCTGCGCTGCGGGGTCCGCCTGCTCGAGCTCGAGGCCGGCAACGCGCCGCCGCCGCCGGACCCGCAGATCGGCGCGGACAGGAGCCTGCCATGACCCCGCGAGCACGGCGCCGCCGGGCCGCCGCCACCCCCGGCCCCGCCGGGGACCGGACGCCGGCGCGGAACCGGCCCGCCGCCACCGGCCCGGCGCGCCGCCACCCCGCCCGAAGCCGCAGCGCCGCCCCGGACCGCCGGACCACGCCCCGCCGGATGGTGCACCGCCGGATGGTGCCCCGCCAGTGCGCACCCCGCCAGTGTGCACCCCGCCAGTGTGGGCGCCGCCCGGCCGGACGCCACCCGACCCCGCACCCGCGCGGCGCACCCCCCCTGACCACGCTCCACATGGCCGCGCCCCTCCGGATCACGCGCCACCCAACCACGCGCCGCCCGTCCAGACACGCCGCGACCCCGCACCCGCGCGGCGCGCACCCCCTGACCGCGCTCCACATGGTCGCGCGCCCCCGGATCGCGCGCCACCCAATCGCGCGCCGCCCGTCCAGGTGCCGCTCAATCGCGCGTCCCCTGACCATACACCGCCTGTCCGTACACCGCCTGACCGCGCGCCACCTGACCTCGCGCCGGCAGACCATTGTCCGACAGACCGCACGTAACCTGGTTGCGCAGCGCCCAATCGCTCGCCACCTGATCAAGCGCCGCTCGCCCATTGGTCGCCCGTCCGTTGGCTGCCTGACCGTGCGCTGTCTGATTGCGCTCCATCTGACTGCGCGCCGCCCGACCTCGGGTTGTCAGATCGCACACCCCATCGCACGCCACCTGACCGCGCATTGCCTGAACACATGCCGTCGGAGCGCGCGTCGCCCGGTTGAACCCCACCCGACCGCGCGTTGCCCGACCTCGTGCCATCGGATCGCACGCCATCTGACCGCGCGTCGCCCGACCTTGTGCCGTCGGACCGCACGCCACCCAATCGCACGCCACCTGACCGTGCGTTGCCTGAACATGTGCCGCCAGATCGCGTGCCGGCGGATCGAGCGCCGCCCCTTGGGCCCTTCGGATGCGCGCCGACCGGCGTGCCCGGTGGCTGCGTCCCGGCCAGTCACCGCTCCCGCGGGGGCCGCGCCGGTGCGGCTCCCTCGCGGCGCGGGCCGGTGCCGCTCCGGGCCGGGGGCGGCGCGATGACGGCCGGGGGTTTCACGCCGGAGCGGATCGCCGCGCTGCTGCTGCATGCCCTGCCGGATGCGGTCGTGGTCTCGGATGCCGGCGGCGTGATCCGGTTCTGGAATGCCGGGGCGGAGCGGATCTTCGGTTTCACGCCCGGCGAGGCGACCGGCCGCTCGCTCGACATCATCATCCCCGATCGCCAGCGCGCGCGGCACTGGAGCGCCTTCGCGCGCACCATGGAGACGGGCGAGAGCCGCTACGGCGCGGGCGACCTGCTCTCCGTTCCGGCCCTGCGCAAGGACGGGAGCCGGATCTCGGTCCAGTTCTCGATGATCCCGATGCCGGGGCCGGATGGCGGGCTGGAGGGCGTGATCGCGGTGCTCCGCGACGTCACGGCGGAGTTCGAGGAACGCAAGCGCCTGCGCGCCGCGAGGTAACCCGGAGCGCGGGTCCGCCGGGTGCGCCGGCCGGCGTCTCGGCCAGGGCAGGCGGCGCCCGCGGCGCGGGAGGCGGCGGCGCTGCTCCGGCGCATCCGGGCCTTGCCCGCCATCCCGGCCTGCGGCCCGCCAGCGGCGGATGCGCCCGGATCGGCCCGGAATTGAGGCATCGGCTCCGAAGCTGCGGCGTTGCGGGCCCGCTGGCGACGGGTTTCCCGCATCCCGCATCCCGTGCCCGTGCCCGTGCCCCGACCCGAGGACACCGTGCCGCGCGCCGGGCAGGAGCGGCGCCGCCTCTCCCGCCACCGCCCGCCGACGGGCTGCCGGGCGCGGCGGCCGATGGTCCAACAGCCGGCAATGCACGCGCTCCGGATCCGGGCTCAGGGCCTCCCCGTCGCGGTCGCCGATGGGCTGAAGGGCTTTCCCGCGGCGCCCACCCGGCCCGCCCGTCGCCCATGGCGCAGACCGGCAACCTGCGCATTGACCGGTTCCGGGCCCCTGCGCGCCGCTGCCGCGAATACCCCCTGCCTGTCCGGCGGGACCGTGAGGCGGATGCGGCGCGACCGCGCGGGGGCGGCTGCGCGCCCGGCGGCGAGGCTGGTCGCGGACGGGCTCGCGGCCTCCGCTGCCCGTTGGGCGGCCGGTATCCGCCGACCGCACGGGGCCTCGCGCCGGGCCACGGAGATCGGCTGGCGGCGGCCGGTTCGGCCACCGCTTGGCCGGCATTGCGGAAGTATGGCGGTCGGGGACGGGCTCGCGGCCTCCGGTGCCGGGTGGGTCGCCAGTATCCGCGGATCCCGCGGGGCCCCGCGTGCGGCCACGAAGATCGGCGGGCGGCGGGCAGCGCGGCCACCGGCTTGGCCGGCGTTGCAAGAGCACGGCGGTCGGGGACGGGCTCATGGCCTCTTACGCCCGGTGGGTCGCCCGTAACCGCCGACCGCACGGGGCCCCGCGCAGAGGCACGGTGATCGGCTGGCGACAGGCGCACGGCGACCGACTTGCCCAGCGTTTCGGAAGCTCAGCGGTCTGGGACGCCTTTGCGGCCTCCGATGCCGGGTGGGTCGCCGGTATCCACCGTCTTTGCAGGTCCTCGCGCGGAGCCACGAAGATCGGCTGGAGGCGGGCGGCGCGGCCAACAACTTGCCCGGCGTTGCGGAAGCGCGGCCTCCGGGGCCGGGTGGGCCGCCGGTATCAGCCGATCGTGCGGAGCCTAGCGCGGGGCCATGGGGATCGGCTGGCGGCGGGCGGTGTGGCCATCGGCTTGCCCGGCGCCGCGGCGGGGCGGGGTCATGCGGTGCATACGGGTGGCGGCGGGGGGCTCCGGGTTCCCCCGGACTACGGGCGGGTCGGGTATCTTTCCGGTCGGTGCGGCCAGTGCTCCGGACCAGGTGCGGCGCGGCGGGCCGGAGGCTTGCCGCATCGGCCAGTCATGCCTCCTGACCGCCGTTGCGGCGGGAGGGTCTTCGATGGCGCGGGCCGGCGGGCGGGCCGGGTCTGTTCCTGGTCATGCGGCAAGGCATGCCTTCTGCCCGCCGATGTGGCGGGAGGGAGTTTGGCGGCGCGGGGCGGCGGCCGGGCCACATACCTGGCCGCGGGCCGGATGACCGACCGGGCGGCCGGGCGGATCGCGGTCCGGGCCGGCCCGTGCGAGCCCGCCCATATGCCAGCCCGCCCTTGTGCCAGCCCGCCCTTGTGCCAGCCGGCGCGGTGCCAGCCTGCCGCGGTGCCAGCCTGCCGCGGTGCCAGCCTGCCGCGGTGCCGGCCCGGTCCGGTGCCAGCCGGCGCCGGTGGCGGCCGGCGCCGGGCCGCTCTGCCATCGGGCGGCAGGGGCGGCGGGCGCCGGCCGCGGGGCGCCCGCCGGGGGGCGCCGGGGGTCAGAGGCGCAGGGTCTGCTCGACCTTCTTCACCTGGATCCGCGCCATGCCGAGATTGGCGGCCTTCTTGTCCAGCGCGACATAGATGAAGATCGACGGGTTGGCCGAGAGCGGCCGGATCAGGTGGTACTGCTTGCCGAGCGTGATCAGGATGTCCTCGATCGTGTCGTTCAGGCCGAGCGCCTGCATGGTCGCCAGCTTGGCCTTGACCACCTCGGTGTTGCCGGCGCCGGCGGCCTCGAGGTCGAAGCGCGAGCCGCCGCCCTCCGAGCCGAGCATCAGGCCGGTCTCGCTGTCCACGAGGCAGGCGCCGATGAAGCCGGCGATCTCGTTCAGACCGGAAATATTGGTCGACATCGTCATTTCGTTAGGCATCTCTCACTCCTTGTCTGCCGTCGTCCATGCCAGGAGCCACTCCCTCGGCACCCCTCCTGGTAGGTGTCTCCGTGTCGGCGCGGGCCGCTCCGGGCTCGCGCCAGTCACTCGTGGAAAACGTCGCGATCTCGCGGCGCAGCTGCCGGGCGAGCCGCTGCGGATCGAGCCCGTCGAGATCGCCCTCGCCGCGCAGGTCGACGAGCCGGCGCAGCAGCCGGATCGGCGGCGCCTCGGCATCGGTGCGGCGCGCCAGGCTGTCGGCGAAGCGCGCGGCGGCGGCGCGGATGCGGTCGATCTCCGGCGGCCCGGCGGTCTCGGCACAGATCGCGTCCCAGGCCGCGAGCGGCGGGGTCTCGGGCCTGGCCGGGGGCGCGGGCGCGGGCGGCTCCGGCGGTGCGGAGGCGGACCCGTTGCGCGCATCGCCGGGTGCGCGGTCGTTCGGCTCCAGATCGCCCGGCGCCAGATCGCCCGGCGCCAGATCGCCCGGCGCCGGATCGCCCGGTGCCGGATCGCCCGGCGCCAGATCGCCCGGTGCCGGATCGCCCGGTGCCGGATTGCCCGGTGCCGGATCGCCCGGTGCCGGATTGCCCGGCGCCAGACCGCCCGGTGCCGGATTGCCCGGTGCCGGATTGCCCGCCGCCAGATCGCCCGGCGCCAGATCGCCCGGCGCCAGATCGCCCGGTGCCAGATCGCCCGGTGCCAGATCGCCCGGTGCCGGATTGCCCGGCGCCAGATCGCCCGGCGCCAGATCGTCCGGTGCCGGATCGCCCGGTGTCGCGATGCCCGGCGCCGCATTGCCCCCGGCGGGGCCGAGGTCGTCCCCGGCGGGGCCGAGGTCGCGGCCGGCGGGGCCGCGCCGCTTCAGAAGCTCGCGCCGCCAGGCCCTGGCGCGGTCGATCGAGGTCCGGAACGCCGCGAACAGGTCCTCGCCGCCGCTCGCGGCCCAGGCCGACTGGCGCTTCTCCTCATCTGCCATGTTCAGGGCCTCCGTGGCGCGCGGCGTTGCGATGAAGACGACATCGCGAAACAGCCCCGCGGTCTCGCGCTCCAGCCGGGCCCGGACCTTGCGGGCATCGGCCGGGCTCAGCATGTCGGCGCGGGTCACCACCAGCACGCTCTCGGCCCTGAGTCGCGGCGGCAGCGACAGCCACCGCTCCTTCTCGGTCTGGCGCCAGGCCTGCGCGGCATTGGTGCACCACAGCACGAAGCGGCTGGCGCCGGCGACCCGCGGCAGCACGTCATGCGCCAGCATCGGGTCCGAGATCCCCGGCGTGTCGAAGATCGTGCAGTCGCGCAGCACCGCGTCGGGGGCGGTGATCTCCAGCATCGCGCAGCTCCGGTGCCCGCAGGCCGGGATCTCCGAGGGCGCGATGATGCGGCGGCTGCCGTCGTGGTCGCGGCGCAGCACGCGGACCGTCTCGCCATGGCCGAAGCGCAGCGCCGGGAGCTGTGTCGCGGTCACCCGCGTCGGCACCGCGTCGCGCCCGAGCAGCAGGTTCAGCAGGGTCGACTTGCCGGCGCTGAACTCGCCCATCAGTGCGCAGCGGGGCGGGCTCTCGAGCCAGCGCGCGATGCGCCGGGCCCGGTCGGCCGCGGCCGCCGGCGGCGCCCCGGGGCAGACGCTCCGCAGCATGTTCATCGGGTCGCCTCCAGCGCCTTCAGCGGCTCGGCCGCGGCCGGGGCGGGGCGGCCGGGCGCGTCGAACAGCGCCTCGAGCCCGGCGGTCAGCTCGGCGATGACCAGCAGCCGCGCCTTGTCGGCGGCGCGCCGGCCGAGCCAGCGGCCGGTGCCGGTCTGCTCGCCGCGCCCGTCATCCGGCACCAGGTCGTAGAGCGTCGCGCAGTGCTCCTCGAGAAAGTCGGCGAGCACCGCGCGGTAGTCGCGGAAGACCGGCCCGATATGCCCCTCCTCGAGGCCCTGCACCACGCCGCGGGCCTCGGTGCGGATCTGCCGGGCGAGCTGCGCCGCCTTGGTGCGGCTCGAGCGGAAGCGCGCGAACCAGCCGGTCCACCAGCCGGAGCTCATGTCCACCGTCAGCGCCGCGCCGAGCGTCGTCGGGGCGGCGGTGAAGGGCACCTGCGGCGGCTCGATCCGCGCCGGCATCGCGCCCTCCGCGAGGACCAGGCCGTAGAGCGTGCGGATCTCGCGGGCGGCCTCGTCGTAGAGCGCCTGGGTCTGCTCCTGCACCTCGGCGAGGAAGGCGTAGTAGGCGGTGCCGAGCGACTGCCGGAAGGCCACCGGGTCGGGCGTCCATTCCGGCACCTGGCCCTGCCGGTCGAGCGCCGCCGCGAAGGCCGCCGACTCGCGCTCGGCATAGGCGTTGATCAGCCGGTGGAGCTCGCGCTGCAGGGCGATCCAGGCGGTGTCGGTGATGGTCTCCATGCGGCCGTTGAGCCGGGCGGTCATCGGGTTGATCCGCGCGAACAGCGCCTCGGTGTCGAGCGCGTTCGGCTCGCGCGCCGGGTCGCGCGGCGCCGCCCGCAGCCGGGCCTCGGCCTGCCGCGCGATGTTGAGCGCCTGGCCGGCCAGGGTGCGCACCTGGCGGCGCCCGTCGCCGGCCTCGATCAGCGCCGCGATGCGGGCCTGCAGCGCCGGCACGCCGGAGGCGGCCCAGGCGGCGGCGATCTCGTCCTGCCCCGCCGTGTGCCCCGCTGCCGGGCCCGCCGCCGGGTCCGCCGCGCCATCCCGCGCGATCGCCGCGGCGAGGGTCCGGCGGCTGGCCGGCGGCAGGGCATCGAGGCTCCCGCCGAGCGCCGCATTGGCCCAGAGCGCGCTGCCGAACAGGACCGGCACCTCCGCCGCCATCCGGCGCATCGCGAAGGTGTCGCGGATCCGCTCGCGGATCTCCGCCACCTGCGCCGCCGGGTCGTCGAGCTCGTCGATGCGGTTGACGAAGACGAGGATCTGGTTGTCGTTCATCGTCGTCAGCAGGCGCACGAGGGCGAGATCGGTGGTGCTCAGCGCCTGGTGCGCGCTCAGCACCACGACGCAGACCTGGGTGTCGCCGAGGCTGCGCAGCGTGACCTGCTCGCGCACCAGGAAGGGGTCGTTGACGCCGGGCGTGTCGCGCAGGGTGATCGGCGCGCCGAAGCGCGGCGCCTGCATGTAGAGATCGGCCGAGCGGGTGAGATCGGCGAAGCGGCCGCGCCGGGTGCCGGCCTCGCCGTCGTCCATGCCGAGGCAGACATAGCGCTCGATCAGCGCGCGGTCATAGCTGTTGAAGCGGTGCTCGGCGCCGAGCAGCATGTCGAAATTGCGCCCGAGCCGGGCCTTCGCCTTGGCATGGACCTCCGCCATCTGCCGCTTCAGCGTGGCCAGCTCGGTCTCGAGCTCGGCGGAGCGTGCGAGCAGCCCGGCACGCCCGCCCTCGCAGGTCAGCTGGTCCCATTCCTCGGCGGTGAAGAAGCGGAACACCGCGGCCTCGCCGGCGGTCTCGGCACTGTTGAGATGCAGCGAGGTGACCACCGCCGTCCAGGGGTTCACATCCGTGGGCAGCACGCCGCCGGACTCGGCGAGGCTGTTGATCAGCGCGGTCTTGCCGGCCTTGATCTGGCCGACGACATTGACCACCGGCGAGAACCGGCGCAGCGCGGCGCCGGTCTGCAGCACCTTCTCGCGGTGCTCGCCGTCGACCAGCCGTTCGAGCTTGCCGAGATGCTCGCCCAGCGCCTCGAGGCGCTCCCCGAGAGCGGCGAGGTGCCGCTCCCGGCCCAATCCTGCACATGCAATTCTGTCGCCCGTTCCGGACATGACGCTCTCCGCAATCCAATCGGGGCGCAGGGCCGCAACGGCCGGTCATTCCACGCGCCCGGCATGGAACCGCCCCGGCCCGGTGGCCCTACTTCCGGTTGAATCTCACCCACGGAAACCATCTTGGATTGACGGGTTCGGCCTGTCACGAGAATTGTTTTTTGCGACGTTAACCGAAAATTAACCAATCTTCGGCGCGGCGGGGTTCCGTATCCGGACCGTACCGTCGCCATCGCCGACCACAACAAGACAAATCGCGGCGCCGGGCGTCAGCAACCCGAATCGAAAAGACGTTTGCACGGAAACGAACTTCGCCCAGGCCCTGACCCTGTTCGCCTGTAACGTTTCTTTACGGATGCGCGAAAACTGTGCATCTGTAGGGACGCTATCCGGCCATCCCGCGGCATTGAACGCCCATGATTCTTCGGAACTCCGGCCCGCATCATGCGCTCCGCGAAACAGCGCGGCGGCATCGACCGGCGGCCCGGCATGCGCCGCACCGGGGTCGGGCTCGAGCCGATAGCGCAGGCCCGCGCCCGAGCCGAGGGCCGCGCGAAGCCGCGCCGCGAGCCCGGAAAGCTGCGCCTCCGCGCTGTCGCCCCATGCCGCGCCGCGGGCAATGGCAAGGGTCAGCGCGTCGTCGCCGAGCATGATCCGCAACCGGCGCGGCAGCTCGGTCCGCTCGATCAGGTCGGCCAGCTCCCAGAGCGCTGCCTCCGGGCCGGGCGGCAGGGCAACCGGCGCCTCCGCGTCCGGCGTCTCCGCCTGGGGCGCATCCCCGGCCGCATCATCGGCCGTGCCCGCCGGCGCGCCCTCGGCCAGCCCGCGCATGGCGAGCCCGAGATTGAAGCCGCGCGCCCCGAGCACGCCGCGGCCGCTGGCCGGCTGGACCAGGCAGGCGCCGCCCTCCCAGAGCGCGGCGACGCCGCCGCCGAAGCCCGGCGGTGCCAGATGCCGCGCCAGCTCCATCGTCCGCCCCAGCACCCGCGCGGCCTCGGCGGCGTCGCCCCCGGGCGCGCATGCGAGCAGGCGGCAGTCGCCCGCCGCCGCCGCCGGGCCCGTCTCGCCATAGGCGATGAACCCGTCGATCGCCGCGAAGGGCGGGAGGGTGTCGGTTTCCGTGGTCATGTCGTCCTCGCTCATGCTTCGTCCCCGGCCCCAGTCTGCTGGATCGGCTGCCCCGGTGGAAGAGGATCAACCGGTGGTGGCGGATTCTGGGGAGGCTATGCCGCCATGGTTGTACGGTTGTCGGTGCCGCACCGGCGGGGCAGGGCGGCATCGAGAGCCGCAGGGCGAGGGAAAGCCGCGGCGCATGGCCCCGCGCCCGCCCCGGGCAAGGCCCCGGCGGAGGGGGGCGAGGACGCCCGGCAGCCCCGGCGCCCCCGCCGCGTCCGCCAGGGCGGCACGGCGCACGCGCCACCAGCCCGCACCGCGTGTCGCCGAAGCGGGACGCGCCGTTGACCGGACCGGAACCGGCATGGCCGCCGATGGTGCCAATCGGAATAGCTCGGCAGGCCCGGTGGGCCAGTTGGGGCGGCGTGGTGCGCGCACTGCCAGCCCACGCCACAAGTCGCCGAAGCGGAACGCTTCGATGAACCGGGCCGGAACCGACGCGGGGCGGCCCGGTAGATCGGTATGGCCCGGCGGGCACGGCTCGATCAGGGCGGCCCGGTACGCGCATCGCCAGCCCGCGCTTCGAGTCGCCGAAACGGGGCGCTCCGCTGAACCGGGCCGGAACCGGCTTGGCCACGGCGCAGGAGAACGGGAAGGCCCGCCAGGCCCGGCAGACCAGTCAGGGCAGCACGGTACGCGCGCCACCAGCCCGCACCTCCAGTCGCCGAAGCGGGGCGCACCGTCGACCGGACCGGAACCGGCATGGCGCGGCGCAGGAGATCGGGAAGGCCCGGCGGGCACGCTCGATCAGGGCGGCACGGTGCGCGCATCGCCAGCCCACGCCTCAAGTCGCCGAAGCGGGGCGCTCCGCTGAACCGGACCGGAACCGGCATGGCGCGGCGGGGCAAACCGGGATGGCTCGACAGGCCCGGCGGGCCAGTCAGGGCGGCACGGTACGCGCGCCATCAGCCCGCACCACGAGTCGCCGAAGTGGGGCGCTCCGTTGACCGAACCCGAACCGGCATGGCCACGGCGCGGCAGACCGGGATGGCCCGGCGGTCACGGCGCGTCTTGGGCCGGGAAGGCGGGCGGCGCCTTGGGGCGGGGAGACGGGCCGCGCCCCGGGGTCGGGAGTACGGGCTGCCGCGGGCTCGCGCGGGAGCGCGCGTTCTGCGGGCGGGGGGCGCGGCGCTGCAGGTGGCTCAGCGGGGGCGGGCGGCGGAGGCGTAGGCCTCTGAGCGGGCGTAGTAGTCGTCGAAGCCGATGCGCCGGCGGAGCTCGGCGAAATCCATCAGGTGCGGCGCGCGCGGGTGCCCGGCGGCCATGCTCTCCAGCGTCTCGACCATCGCCTTCATCGCCGCCGCCATCAGGCTGAGCGGATAGGCGGCGATGCGGTAGCCGATCTCCTCGAGCACCGCGGCGGGGAGATCCGGCGTCTCGCCGCCCTCGACGATGTTGGCCATCTTCGGCCCCGGCAGCTCGTCGCAGACCCGGCGCATCTCGGCCTCGGTCTTCGGCGCCTCGACGAAGAGGATGTCGGCGCCGAGCTCGGCGAAGCGGGCGGCGCGGGCGATCGCCTCGTCGAGCCCGAGGGTGTGGCGCGCATCGGTGCGGGCGAGGATCAGGATGTCCGGCCCCTCGTTGCGCGCATCCACCGCGGCGCGGATCCGGTCGAAGGCCTCCTCGCGGCCGACGACATCCTTGCCCGGCGTGTGGCCGCAGCGCTTCGGTGCGACCTGGTCCTCGATCATCACCGCGGCGCAGCCGGCCCGCGCCATGCCGGCGACCGTGCGGCGGACGTTCATCGCGTTGCCGTAGCCGGTGTCGCCGTCGCCGATCAGCGGCAGCGAGACCGCCTCGCAGATGTTGCGCGCCTGGTCCTGCACCTCGGCATAGCTCATCAGCCCGAGATCCGGCGCGCCGATGCGGCTCGCCGAGGCGGCGAAGCCCGACATGAAGGTGAGGTCGAAGCCGGCCTGCTCGATCAGTTTGGCCGAGAGCGCGTCGAAGCAGCAGGGCATGGTCAGCAGGCGGTCCTCGGCGAGGAGCGCGCGGAGACGGTCGGCAGGGGTCATGGCATTCTCAGAGCTTGAAGGGGATGTAGAGGGCGAGGTCGGTCCAGACGAAGAGCAGCGCCGCGGTGAGGAACATCAGCCCGAGGAAGGGCAGCACGCCGCGGGCGACATCGCCGAGCGTGGTCCGCGCCACCGCCTGGATGACGTAGAGGTTGAGCCCGACCGGCGGCGTGATCAGGGCGCATTCGACCATGATGACCATGAAGACGCCGAACCAGATCGGGTCGAAGCCGAGCGCCATCGCAGCCGGCAGCAGCACCGGGGTCATGATCAGCACCATCGAGAGCGCCTCGAACACCAGCCCCATCACCAGCAGCACCAGCGCCACCACCACCACGAAGGCCAGCGGGGTCTCGATCACCTGGCCGATGAATGTCGAGATCTCCTGCGGGATGCGGTAGAGCGCGATCGCCTTGCCGAAGACCTTGGCGCCGGCGACGATCAGCAGGATTGCCGCGGTGGTCGCCATCGCCTCGATGGCGGCCTCGCGGAAGGTCGGCCAGGTCAGCGTGCCGAGCAGCGGCCCGGTGATCAGCAGCGCCGCGGCAAAGCCGATGGCGGCGGCCTCGGTGGGGGTGGCGGCGCCGGTATAGATCGCGCCGATCACCAGCAGCGCCAGCGCGATCGAGGGCAGCGCGCGGATGGTGGCGGCGCGGCGGGTCTCCCAGCTCGCGGCCTCGCTGCGGCCCATGCCGTTGACCGCGGCATAGATCATCGAGAAGCCGATGAAGAGCACCACCAGCGCCAGCCCCGGCCCGATCCCGGCGAGGAAGAGGGCGATCACCGATTCCTCGGTGACGAAGCCGTAGACGATCATCGGGATCGAGGGCGGGATCAGGATCCCGAGCGTGCCCCCCGCCGCCAGCAGCCCGTAGACGAAGCGCCGCTCGTAGCCGCGCGCCAGCATCTCCGGGATCGCCACGGTGCCGATGGTCGCCGCCGTCGCCACCGAGGAGCCCGAGATCGCCGCGAAGATGCCGCAGGACAGGATGGTGGCGACCGCAAGCCCGCCCGGCCAGTGCCCGACCCAGGCCTGCACCGCGGCGAAGAGGTCGCGCCCGACGCCGCCCTTCAGCAGCACGTTGGACATCAGCAGGAACAGCGGCACCGCCAGCAGGATGAAGCCGTCGAGCGTGGAGAGCACCGCCTGCGGCGCCATCAGCGGCGAGAAGCCGCCGGCCAGCAGCATGCCGAGCCCGATGCCGCCGAGCGCGAAGGCCACCGGAACCCCGGCGAGCAGGAGCCCGAAGAGGGCAAGCAGGATCAGCGCGACGGTCATTCGGAGACGTGTCCTTCCTCGATCACCTCGCCGCGGAGGGCCCGCGTCGCCTCGATCAGCGCCTGCACCAGCAGCACCGCGAAGCCGGCCGGCACCGCCAGCTCGGCCACCCAGCTCGGCAGGTCGAGCATCGAGCCGGTGGTGCGCCCGCGCTCGAAGCTGTCGAGGAAGATTTCCCAGCCCTTCCAGACCACCAGCGCCGAGAACAGCGCCACCGCCAGCATGGCGCCGATATCGGCCACCCGGCGCGGGCCCGGCGGCAGCAGCGAGATCACCGCGGTGATGCGGATGTGGCGGCGCTCGCGCAGGCACCAGGCCATGGCGACCAGCGTGCCCCAGATCAGGCAGAGCTGGCTGAGCTCGGCCGCCCAGATCGTCGGCGCGGTGAAGAAGTAGCGCGCGATCACCTCGTAGGTCAGCATCGCGCCGGCCAGCACGAAGAGCGCCGAGGCGACGCGCGCCAGCAGCGTCACGAAGGCGCGGAACAGGATCATCGGCATGGGGCGGGTCCTCGGCCTGCGGCGCTGCCCGGGCGGCCCCGGGCAGGCAAGGCGCGACCGGCGCCGCGGCGTGCCGGGCCGGCCGGAGAACCGGCCGGCGCCGCGACGACGATCACGGGCATCTGCGCCTCAGAGCCCGGAGGCGGCGTCGAGAAGCTGCGCGCCGAGTTCGCCCGCCTTCTCGCGATAGGCGTCGTAGACCGGCTGCGCCGCCGCCTTCCAGGCCGCGATCTCGGCCTCGGTCGGGCGATAGACGGCCATGCCGTTCGCCTCCGCCGCGGCATAGGCCTCGGCCTCGATATTGGCCATCTCGTCGCGGACATGGGTCTCGGCGTTGCGCGCGGCTTCCGAGAGGATGCTGCGCTGCTCGTCGGTGAGCCCGTTCCACCACTCGGTGTTGGCGACCACGATGAACTCGATATCGGCGTGGTTGGTGACGGTGATCGTGTCCATCACCTCCCAGAGCTTGCGCGACTTGACGCCCGAGACGCCGGTCATGCCGATATCCACGGTGCCGCGCTGATAGGCGAGATACTGCTCGGAGCCGGAGATCAGCGTCGGCGCGCCGCCGGTGGCGGAGACGAAATCGCCGAGCGTCTTGCCGAACACGCGGGCCTTCTTGCCCTCCATGTCGGCCGGGGTCTTCAGCGGGCCGCCCTGCGACAGCAGGATCGCGCCGCCATAGGCCTGCCACCAGAGCACGGTGGCGCCGGTGCCGGCGATCGCCTCGTCGATCGGCTGGCGGATCGGGCTGCCCGGCGCCACGGCCGCGCGCACCTTCTCGTCGGTGTTGAACAGGAAGGGCATGTAGAAGACGTCCACCGCCGGGATGTCGCCGACATAGCGGGTGAGCGAGGCGACGCCCATCTCGATGGCGCCGGAGCCGACCGCGGCGGGCACCTCCTTGTCCTTGTAGAGCTGGGCGCTGTCGTAGATCTCGACCTCGATGGCGCCGCCGGACTTCTCCTCGACCTCCTGCTTGAACATCAGCAGGTTCTGGCCGAGATGGCTCTTCAGCGGCAGCTGCAGCGAGATGCGCGCGGTGAGATCGGCGGCATGGCCTGCGGACGCCTGCACGGCGAGCGCGAGGGCGAGCGCGCCGCCCCAGAAGAATTTCCTCATCCCTTCCTCCCGGATGTGAACCGCCTTGGGCGGTCGTTTGTGTTCACGCAATTGAGCGCAGGGGCGGCGCGCTTTCAACCGGTTTCTGCGTGCCACGCCCGGGAGGGGATGCCGCGGCGGCTTCAGGGTGCGCGGCGGAGCACCTGGAGCCCGGCCTCGGTGACGATCGCGTCGAGCGGGATGTCGTGCGGCTGCGGATGGATCGTGGCGAGCCGCGCCGACTGGACCCCGATGCCGATGGTGTAGGGCCGCGGCTCGCGGGCCAGCGTCCGGTCGAAATAGCCCCCGCCATAGCCGAGGCGGAAGCCCTGGCTGTCCCAGCCGACCAGCGGCGCCAGCGCGATCTCGGGGGTGACGGCGGGCGCCTCCGGCGGCGGCACCGGGATGTTCCAGTCGCCGCGCACCATGCGGGTCTCCGGCGTCCAGCGGCGAAACACCAGCGGCGCGGCCTTGGTCTCGACCAGCGGCAGCGCGACCAGCGCGCCGGCCTCGTGCAGCGCGTGCATCAGGGGGCGCAGATCCGGCTCGCCCTTGATCGGCCAGTAGGCCGAGAAGACGCGGCCGCGGGCGCCGTCGAGGCGGGCCTCGAGAAACGCCTCGAGCGCGCGCATCAGGCCGCCCGAGATCCCGGCGCGGGCCTCGACGGCGAGTTCCATGCGCGCGGCGCGGAGCCGCCTGCGCTCCGCCCGGCGCCAGGCGGGGATGTCCTCCGGCGCCGCCGGCGGGTCGAAATAGCCCGGGTCGATCTCCGCAGCATAGCAGGGCGGGGAGGCGCATTCGCCGGCCCCGGCGCCTTCCCCGCCGTGATCCCCGGCGCGGTCCCCGGCGGCCTGCGGCTTCTGCCCGGTCATCGCACCGGCTCCCGCTCGTGGCGGCGCTCGGCGGCGCCGGCCAGCAGGGCGTCGGCCTCGGCGACGATCCGGGCCAGCCGCGTGCCGGCGGGGGGAATGTCGCGCAGCGCGCCGACGCCCTGGCCGGCAAACAGCGCCATCGCCTCGAGATCGCCGCGCGTGGTGCGCAGCGGCGAGTCGGTGCTGTAGCGCAGCCGGGGCAGCTCGCCGTCCCAGGCGATCGCCTCGCGCGGCAGCTCCGCCGGATCGTGGCCCATCAGCCGCCCGTCGAGCTTTTCGGTGATGCTGTTGGCGAGCACCCGCACCGCCGCGCCCTTCGGCCAGTTGAGCACGAAGACATCGGTCAGCAGCGTGTCCGCGGCGGTCGCCTCCACCACCCGCGCCTTGTGATAGGGATGCGCGAAGGATTCCTCGGTGGCGAGGAAGGCGGTGCCGCACTGCACCCCGGCCGCCCCCATGGCCAGCGCCGCCGCCAGCCCGCGCCCGTCGGCGATGCCGCCTGCCACCACCACCGGCAGCGCGCTCTGCGCGATCATCCCGGCGGCCAGCGCGAGCGCGCCCATGCGGCCGTGCACATGGCCGCCGGCCTCGATGCCCTGCGCGATCAGCAGGTCGGCGCCGGCATGTTCGGCCTCGCGCGCCGCCTCGAGGGTGCCGACCTGGTGCAGCACCAGGCAGCCGGCATCCTTGGCGCGCCGGATCGCCTCCGGCCGCACGTCCCAGAAGAACGAGAAGGCCGGCACGCCGAGCTCGATGCAGCGGTCGAGCTGCGCCTCCAGCAGCGCCGGGTCGGTGGCGGCGGGGATCAGGTTGACGGCAAAGGGCCGGTCGGTCGCCCGGCGCAGCGCCAGCACCTCCTGCGCGATCAGCGCTGGGTCCTCGCGCACCATGCCGAGCGTCGGGTAGCCGCCGGCCCTGGCCACCGCGGCGGCGAGCTCCCAGTGCGAGACCCCGCCCATGCCCGCCAGCAGCACCGGCCAGCGGCAGCCGAGCAGATCGCAGACCGGGGTGCGCAGCCGTCCGCCGGCGGGGTCGCGCGGATCGGGCAGCGGGTCGTCGAGTGGCGGGGCAGGGGGCATCGGCAGGGCTCCTCTAGCGCAGGACGGGAATGCCGGCGGGCCCTTGTCGGGCATCCTGCACGGCCATGTGCAGCGAGCGGGCGATGCGCTCGGCGCGCTCGATCACCAGCGCGGCGCCTTCCGGCGGGCAGGTCTCGGCGGCGGTCTCGCGGAACAGCGCCAGCCAGCGCTCGAAATGCGCCCAGTCGACCGGGAGATCGGCGTGCCGCTCCACCGGCTTGCCGTGATAGCGCCCGGTCATCAGCGCGACGGAGGACCAGAACGCCTCCATCTTCGCCAGATGCGGCCCCCAGTCGGCGATCCGCGCGGCGAAGACCGGGCCGAGCATCGGGTCGGCCCGCACCCGGTCGTAGAAGCGGTGCACCAGCCGGCGCAGGCGCGGCTCGTCGAGCCCGGTCTCGGCCATCAGCGCGGCGGTGGCGGCGGGCCGGGCGGAGCGGATCGTCTCGGGAATCGTCTCGGGGAACGGGGCATGGGTCATGGTGGCCTCGCGGCTATGGCTTGCAATCCTGTCTAGTCCGCGTAATAAGCATTGTAAATACCAATTCAATGGAGGCCCCGATGCGGCTCACCTCCTTCACCGACTACGGGCTGAGGATGCTGATGCGGCTGGCGAGCGCGCCGGACCGGGCCTTCTCCACCGCCGAGCTGGCGGCGGAGTTCGGCCTCTCGCGCCACCATCTCAACAAGATCATGCAGCGGCTGGCGCGGGGCGGGGTCGTCGAGACCCGGCGCGGCGGCGGCGGCGGTGCGGTGCTGGCGCGGGCGCCCGGCGAGCTGCGGCTCGGCGAGCTGGTGCGGCTGCTCGAGGAGGGGCAGGCGCTGGTCGAGTGCTTCGGCGAGGCCGGCGGCGCCTGCTCGATCGACGGCTGCTGCCGGCTCAAGGCCCGGCTGCGCGTGGCCGAGGCCGCCTTCCTCGCCCAGCTCGACCGCGCGACGCTCGCCGATGTGGCGCTGCCGGCGCCGACCGAAGCCTGACCCGATCACGGAAAGGGAGACCCCAAGATGGATGACTGGTTGCCCAGCCTCGTCACGCCCACCCCGCAGGCGGGCTATGATCTCGCGGTGAAGCTCTCGCGCATGGCGGTGAAGTTCACCCAGCCCGATCCGGCGATGCGCGAGGCGCTGCGCCCGGGCTATGCCGGCGATGCGGATGCGCTGATCGCCGCGAGCCAGGTGGTGGCGACCAACTTCGCCACGATCGCCGCCGCCAACCGCTACTGGCGGGACTGAGCGGGCGATGGCGAGCGTGGCGCGCGAGGGGGCGGATTTCACCGTCGAGGCGGAGCTGCTGGCCGGGTTCTTCGGGCTCGAGCCAGCGGCGGTGCCGCGGATGATGCGCAGCGGCGCGATCACCAGCCGCAGCGAGCGCGGCATCGGCGAGGACGAAGGCCGCTGGCGGCTGACCTTCTACCACGGCGGCCGGGCGCTGCGGCTGGTGGTGGATGCCGAGGGCACGGTGCTGCGCCGCTCGAGCTTCGACACCGGGCCGCGGGCCGGAACCAAGGACGGGCGCGCCCCCGGCTGAGGGCGCGCCCGTTCTCGTACCCGTTGCGGGCGGCGGCGGTCAGGCCGCGACGCGGCGCCGGCGCGGGCGCGGGCCGCTGGCGGCTCACCTTCTGCCACGGCGGCCGGGCGCTGCGGCTGGTGGTGGATGCCGAGGCCACGGTGCTGCGCCGCTCGAGCTTCGACACCGGGCCGCGGGCCGGAACCAAGGACGGGCGCGCCCCCGGCTGAGGGCGCGCCCGTTCTCGTACCCGTTGCGGGGGGCGCCGGTCAGGCCGCGACGCGGCGCCGGCGCGGGCGGCGGGCCTTGACGTGATCGGGCTTCGCCGCGGCATGGCCGCCGGGCTTGCCGCCACCGCCGCCGCCGCCGCGGCGACGGGCCGGGCCGCTGTTGCGCACGGGCTTGCCGCTGACATGATCGGCCGGGCGGGTGCCGCTGCCGGTCGGGATCTCGACCTTCATCAGCCGCTCGATCTGGCGCAGCAGGTCGATCTCGTCCGCCGCGCAGAAGGCGATGGCCTCGCCCTCGCGCCCGGCGCGCGCGGTGCGGCCGATGCGGTGGACATAGCTGTCGGGCACTTCCGGCAGATCGTAGTTCACCACATAGGCGACGCCGGGGATGTCGATGCCGCGGGCCGCCACATCGGTGGCCACGAGCACCGTCACCGTGCCGTCGCGGAACGCCTTGATGGCGCGGTCGCGCTGGCCCTGGCTCTTGTTGCCGTGGATCGAGGCGGCGTTGTAGCCGTCGGCCACGAGGCCCTTCATCAGCTTCTCGGCGCCGTGCTTGGTGCGCGCGAAGACCAGCGTCAGCGCGTCCATGTCGGCGGAGAGGATCTCGCGCAGCTTCGAGGGCTTGGCGGCCTTGTCGACGAAATGCACCGACTGGGTGACCTTGTCGGCGGCCTTGCCCGGGGGCGAGACCTGGACCCGGCGCGGGTCCTTGAGATAGGCGCGGCTCAGCTCCTCCATCTGCTTCGGCATGGTGGCCGAGAACAGCATGGTCTGGCGCGGCGTGCCGAGCTTGGGCGCGATCTTGCGCAGCGCGTGGATGAAGCCGAGATCGAGCATCTGGTCGGCCTCGTCGAGCACCAGGTGGCGCACGGTCGAGAGATCCACCGCGCCGCGGTCCATCAGGTCGATGAGCCGGCCGGGGGTGGCGACGAGGATGTCGACGCCGCGGCTGAGCACCGCGATCTGGCGGCCGATCGACTGGCCGCCGACCACGGTGGCGACGCGGATCCGGGTGCTCGCCGAGAGCCCGCGCAGGCTCTCGGAGATCTGGTTGACCAGCTCGCGGGTGGGGGCGAGCACGAGGGCCTTGGCGGTCTTCGGCGCGGGCTTGCCGGGCTGGGCCAGCAGGTGGTCGATCATGGGCAGGCCGAAGGCCAGCGTCTTGCCGGTTCCGGTCTGGGCGAGGCCGAGGATGTCATGGCCTTCCAGCGCCAGCGGAATGGCCTGGTTCTGGATCGGGGTGGGCTCGGTAAACCCGGAACGGGCGAGCGCGTCGTTCAGCGCCGGCGCGAGGCCGAGCATGTCGAAGTCGAACAATGTCAATCCTTTCGGGCCGCGGATGCGCGGCGCACGAGGGTTGGCGAGACCTCGGACTGGGCGAGCGTGTCCCGCGCCGTCCGGCCTCGTGTGGTGAACCCTGCGTGATGGGGAGCTCGAGATGAGGCGACGCCGGGCACCCGGGGACCGGGCGCGGCTTGCTCACGCGGCAGCGCGGCGTCTGGGGCCCGAAATGATGCATCGCGGCATGAATGTCAATGGGGGCGGGGTGCGCGCGGGCAACCTTTCGCGCGCCGTTGCCATGTCGCGACGCCTTGGCCGGGGCGCCCGATGATGCAATCCTCTGCCGGCACGGGGCCGGGCGGCGCGGCCCCGGCAGGGCCAGGCAACGACCGACCGGCGGGCGCGTCGGCATGAGGAGGATACCGGGGAATGTTCACGGCATCGATGAAGTTCGATCTCGGCGAGGATGTCGAGGCGCTGCGCGAGACGGTGCATCGCTGGGCGCAGGAGCGGGTCAAGCCGATGGCCGCCGAGATCGACCGGACCAACTGCTTCCCGCCGGCGCTCTGGGAGGAGATGGGCGAACTCGGCCTTCTCGGCATCACCGTGCCCGAGGAGGAGGGCGGCGCCGGCATGAGCTATCTGGCGCATGTGGTCGCCACCGAGGAGATCGCCCGGGCCAGCGCCAGCGTCAGCCTGAGCTACGGCGCGCATTCCAACCTCTGCGTCAACCAGATCAAGCTGAACGGCACGCCCGCGCAGAAGGCGCGCTACCTGCCCGACCTGATCTCGGGCCGGAGCGTCGGCGCGCTGGCGATGTCGGAGGCCGGCGCCGGCTCCGATGTGGTGGGCATGAAGCTGCGCGCCGAGAAGCGCAACGACCGTTTCGTGCTCAACGGCAACAAGTTCTGGATCACCAATGGCGGCGAGGCCAACACGCTGGTGGTCTATGCCAAGACCGATCCGGAGGCAGGCTCGCGCGGCATCACCGCCTTCATCGTCGAGAAGTCGATGCCGGGCTTCAGCCAGTCGAAGCATTTCGACAAGCTCGGGATGCGCGGCTCCAACACGGTGGAGCTGGTGTTCGAGGATGTCGAGGTGCCCTTCGAGAACATCCTCGGCGAGGAGGGCCGCGGCGTGCGGGTGCTGATGTCGGGGCTCGACTACGAGCGCGTCGTGCTCTCGGGCATCGGCACCGGGATCATGGCCGCCTGCCTCGACGAGGTGATGCCCTATGTGGCGGAGCGCCGGCAGTTCGGCCAGCCGATCGGCAGCTTCCAGCTGATGCAGGGCAAGATCGCCGACATGTACACCAAGCTGAACTCGGCGCGGGCCTATACCTACGAGGTGGCCCGGGCCTGCGACCGCGGCGAGGTGACCCGGCAGGACGCCGCGGCCTGCGTGCTCTATGCCTCCGAGGAGGCGATGGTGGTGGCGCATCAGGCGGTGCAGGCGATGGGCGGCACCGGCTTCATGAACGAGACCCCGGTCAGCCGGCTGTTCCGCGATGCCAAGCTGATGGAGATCGGCGCCGGCACCTCGGAGATCCGGCGGATGCTGATCGGGCGCGAGCTGGTCGGGGCCATGGGCTGATGGCGGTCCTCAAGTCCACGGCCTCGCCCCGGTCGGAGGGCTTCGCGGCCAATCGCGAGGCCCATGCCCGCGCCATGGCCGAGGTCCACGCGGCGGCGGCGCTGGCGGTGGCCGGCGGCGGCGAGGGGCCGCGCGCGCGCCATGTCGGCCGCGGCAAGATCCTGCCGCGCGAGCGCGTCTCGCGGCTGCTCGACCCGGGCTCGCCCTTCCTCGAGATCGGCATGTTCGCGGCGCACGGGATGTATGACGGCGCCAGCCCCTCGGCGGGCATCGTCACCGGCATCGGCCGGGTCGAGGGGCGCGAGGCGATGATCGTCTGCAACGACGCCACCGTGAAGGGCGGGACCTATTTCCCGATGACGGTGAAGAAGCACCTGCGCGCGCAGGAGATCGCCGAGGCCAACCGGCTGCCCTGCATCTACCTGGTGGACAGCGGCGGCGCCAACCTGCCGAACCAGGACGAGGTGTTCCCCGACCGCGACCATTTCGGCCGGATCTTCTACAACCAGGCCAACATGTCGGCGATGGGCATCCCGCAGATCGCGGTGGTGATGGGCTCCTGCACCGCCGGCGGGGCCTATGTGCCGGCGATGTCGGACGTCACCGTCATCGTCAAGGCGCAGGGCACCATCTTCCTCGCCGGCCCGCCGCTGGTGAAGGCGGCGACCGGCGAGGTGGTCTCGGCCGAGGATCTCGGCGGCGGCGACGTGCACACCCGGCTCTCGGGCGTCGCCGACTATCTCGCCGAGGACGACGCCCATGCGCTGGCGCTGGCGCGCCAGGCGGTGCGCCATCTCAACACCGTGAAGCCGGCGCAGCTCGAGCGCGCCCCGGTGGAGCCGCCGGCCTACGACCCGGACGAGATCCTCGGCGTCGTCCCGGCGGATCTGCGCACCCCCTACGACATCCGCGAGGTGATCGCCCGGCTGGTCGACGGCTCGCGCTTCGACGAGTTCAAGGCGCGCTACGGCACCACGCTGGTCTGCGGCTTCGCCCATGTGATGGGGATGCCGGTCGGGATCATCGGCAACAACGGCGTGCTGTTCTCCGAGTCGGCGCTGAAGGGCGCGCATTTCGTCGAGCTCTGCTCGCAGCGCGGCATCCCGCTGGTGTTCCTGCAGAACATCACCGGCTTCATGGTCGGCCGGGCCTATGAGAGCCGCGGCATCGCCAAGGACGGCGCCAAGCTGGTCACCGCGGTGGCCACCACGAAGGTGCCGAAGATCACCATGCTGGTCGGCGGCTCGTTCGGCGCCGGCAATTACGGCATGTGCGGGCGGGCCTATTCGCCGCGCTTCCTCTGGAGCTGGCCGAATTCCCGGATCTCGGTGATGGGCGGCGAGCAGGCGGCGGGCGTGCTCGCCACCGTCCGCCGTGATGCCATCGAGCGCAAGGGCGGCGCCTGGTCGGCCGAGGAGGAGGCCGCCTTCAAGGCCCCGACCATCGCGCAGTTCGAGCAGCAGTCGCACCCGCTCTATGCCTCGGCCCGGCTCTGGGACGACGGCATCGTCGATCCGCGCAAGTCGCGCGACGTGCTGGCGCTGTCGCTCTCGGCGGCGCTCAACGCACCCATCGAGGAGACGCGCTTCGGCGTGTTCCGCATGTGAGGAGCGGGCGATGTTCAAGAAGATCCTGATCGCCAATCGCGGCGAGATCGCCTGCCGGGTCATCGCCACCGCCCGCCGGCTGGGGGTGCGCACGGTCGCGGTCTATTCCGACGCCGATGCCGCGGCCAAGCATGTCGCGCTGGCCGACGAGGCGGTGCATATCGGCCCGGCCGCGGTGGCCGAGAGCTATCTGCAGGGCGCGCGCATCGTCGAGGCCGCGCTGGCCACCGGCGCCGAGGCGATCCATCCCGGCTACGGCTTCCTCTCGGAGAACCCGGATTTCGTCGCGGCGGTGGAGGCGGCGGGGCTGGTCTTCGTCGGCCCGCCGGCCTCGGCGATCCGCGCCATGGGGCTGAAGGACGCCGCCAAGCGCCTGATGGTCGAGGCCGGCGTGCCGGTGGTGCCGGGCTATCACGGCGAGAGCCAGGACCCCGACCTGCTGGCGGCGGAGGCCGGGAAGATCGGCTATCCGGTGCTGATCAAGGCGCGCGCCGGCGGCGGCGGCAAGGGCATGCGCCTCGTGGAGCGGGCGGCGGATTTCCGCGCCGCGCTCGAGGGCGCGCAGCGCGAGGGCCAGGCGAGCTTCGGCGACCCGGCCTGCCTGATCGAGAAGTTCGTCACCCAGCCGCGGCATGTCGAGATCCAGGTCTTCGGCGACGCCCACGGCAACGCGGTGCACCTCTTCGAGCGCGACTGCTCGCTGCAGCGCCGCCACCAGAAGGTGATCGAGGAGGCCCCGGCGCCGGGCATGCCCGAGGCGGTGCGCGCCGCCATGGGCCGGGCCGCGGTGGAGGCGGCAAAGGCGATCGGCTATGTCGGCGCCGGCACGGTGGAGTTCATCGCCGACGGCTCGGGCCCGCTGCGCGAGGACGGCTTCTGGTTCATGGAGATGAACACGCGCCTGCAGGTCGAGCACCCGGTCTCGGAGGCGATCACCGGGCTCGATTTCGTCGAGCTGCAGCTGCGCGTGGCCAGCGGCGAGGCGCTGCCGGTGGCGCAGGCGGATCTCGGCATCGAGGGCTGGGCCTTCGAGGCGCGGGTCTATGCCGAGGATGTCGGCCGCGGCTTCCTGCCGGCCACCGGGCGGCTCGACCATCTCTCCTTCCCCGAGGCCGCGGAGTTCCGCCGGGCGCCGGTGCGGATCGACAGCGGCGTGCGCCAGGGCGACGAGATCAGCCCGTGGTACGACCCGATGATCGCCAAGGTGATCGTCCATGGCCCGACCCGCGCGGCGGCGCTCAACATGCTCTCGGCGGCGCTGGCGGATTGCCATGTCACCGGCTCGGTCACCAATCTCGATTTCCTCGGCCGGCTCGCGTCGCATCGGGGCTTTGCCCGCGGCGAGGTGGATACCGGGCTGATCGGGCGCGACCTCGCGAGCCTCACCGAGGATGCCGCGGCGCCGCTTCACGTGCTGGCGCTGGCGGCGCTCGGCGGGCTCGGGCTGCTGCACGAGCCGGTCGGCAGCGATCCCTGGGAGACGCTGGCCGGCTGGCGGCACTGGACCGATGCCAAGCAGTATGTCGCGCTCGAGACCCCGGCCGGGCGCATCGAGCAGCGCGTCACCCGGCTCGGCCGCGGGCGCTTCACGGTGGATGGCGAGGGCGGCGCGGTGACGCTCGGCGTCGCCCCGATCGGGGGCAATGCCTGCCGGGTCGATCTCGGCACGCGCCAGCTCCGGGCGGATGTGCTGCGCGAGGCGGCGCGGATCTCGGTGTTTGCCGAGGGGCGGAGCTTCCATTTCGGGCTGCCCGACGCGCTGACCGGGGCGGAAGCCGAGAAGGCCGGCGGCGAAAGCATCGCGGCGCCGATGCCGGGGCTGGTCAAGCTGGTCTCGGCCGCGCCGGGCGCCGAGGTGGCCGAGGGCGAGGCGCTCTTCGTGCTCGAGGCGATGAAGATGGAGCACACGCTGCGCGCGCCGCGGGCCGGGCGGGTGGCCGAGGTGCTCGCCGCCGTGGGCGACCAGGTGACCGACGGCACGCTCCTCCTGACGCTGGAGCCCGAGGATGGCTGAGCGCGTCACGATCTTCGAGATGTCGCCCCGCGACGGGCTGCAGAACGAGCCGGTGCAGATCGCGGCGGCGGACAAGATCCGCCTCGTCGATCTGCTCTCGGCCTGCGGTTTCGCGCGGATCGAGGTGACGAGCTTCGTCAGCCCGAAATGGGTGCCGCAGATGGCCGATGCCGCCGAGGTGCTGGCCGGAATCGCGCGGGCCGAGGGCGTCTCCTATGCCGCCCTCACGCCGAACCTGCGTGGCTTCGAGGCGGCGCGGGCGGCGGGCGCCGACGAGGTGGCGATCTTCGGCTCGGCCTCCGAGGGGTTCAGCGCGAGGAACATCAACTGCTCGATCGCCGAGAGTCTCGAGCGCTTCGCCCCGGTGGCGGAGGCGGCGGGCGCGGCCGGCATCCCGCTGCGCGGCTATGTCTCCTGCGTGACCGACTGCCCCTATGACGGGCCGACCCCGCCCGGCAGGGTCGCGGAGGTGGCGGCGGCGCTGATCGGGCTCGGCTGCTACGAGGTGAGCCTCGGCGACACCATCGGCGCCGGCATGCCGGAAACCGTGGCCGCGATGCTCGACGCGGTGCTGGAGGCGGTGCCGGCATCGCGGCTGGCCGGGCACTACCACGACACCCGCGGCCGGGCGCTCGAGAACATCGGCGTGAGCCTCGACCGGGGCCTGCGCGTCTTCGACAGCTCGGTGGCGGGGCTCGGCGGCTGCCCCTATGCCCCCGGCGCCAAGGGCAATGTCGCCACCGAGGCGGTGGTCGCCATGCTCGCCATGCGCGGCTTCGAGACCGGCATCGACCCCCGGCGCCTGGCCGCCGCGGCGGCCTTCGCGAACACCCTGAGGAGCGCGGCATGAGCGACTACGAGACCCTCGAGATCCGGCAGGACGACCGCGGCGTGGCGCATGTCGCGCTGAACCTGCCGGACAAGCGCAACGCCCTCAACGCCGCGATGATCGCCGAGCTGACCGACATGGCGCGCAGCCTCGGCGCGGCGGAGGAGACCCGCGCCATCGTGCTCTCGGGCCGGGGCAAGGTGTTCTGCGCCGGCGCCGATCTCGGCTGGATGCAGGCGCAGATCGAGGCCGACCGCGAGACCCGCATGGCCGAGGCGCGCAAGCTCGCCGAGATGCTGGGCGCGCTCAACGAGATGCCGACGCCGCTGATCGGGCGCCTGCATGGCGGCGCCTTCGGCGGCGCGGTGGGGCTCGCCTGCGTCTGCGACGTGGCGCTGGCGGCCGAGGGCACCCGGCTCGCCCTGACCGAGACGCGGCTCGGGCTGATCCCGGCCACCATCGGGCCCTATGTGATCGCACGGATGGGCGAGGGCCGGGCGCGGCGGGTCTTCATGTCGGCCCGGGTCTTCGGCGCGGCGGAGGCGGTGGACCTCGGCATCCTCGCCCGCGCGGTGCCGGAGGCCGGGCTCGATGCCGCGGTCGAGGCGGAGATCGCGCCCTATCTCTCGGTTGCGCCGGGGGCGGTGGGCCGGGCCAAGGCGCTGGCCCGCGCGCTCGGGCCGCGGATCGACGCCGGCGTGATCGACGAGACCATCCGGCGCCTCGCGGACACCTGGGAGACCGAGGAGGCCGCGCACGGCATCGACGCCTTTCTCGGGAAGCGGCCGGCGCGCTGGGTGCAGGGCGGCTGAGCCGCCGCCGGACGCGTCAGTCGGCCAGCCCGCCGCGCAGCAGCATGTTGGCCGAGGCCTCGTTCACCGCGAGCAGCGTGTCGTAGAGGATCGCCAGGCGCAGCAGCGACTTCACGTCGACATCGTGGGGCATCGCGGTCAGCGGGTCGATGAAGAACACCAGCGCGTCCAGCCGGCCCTCGGCGATCATCGCGCCGATCTGCGCATCGCCGCCGAGCGGCCCGCTCTTCAGCGCGGTGACCGAGAGCGCGGTCTCGGCATTGATCCGCCCGCCGGTGGTGCCGGTGGCATAGAGCGCATGCGCGCCGAGCGCCGCCTCGTGGGTCCTGGCCCAGGCGACGAGCGCATCCTTGCGCTGGTCATGCGCGACGAGCGCGATGGTCTTCGGCATCTCTGGCCTCCCGGGATGACGCGTCCTGCCAGCGCGATACTCGCCCCTGCGGGCGCCGCTGTCGAGCGGTGCGCGTTGCGCCGGCCCCGCCGGCCTCCTATGCAGGAGCGGGGCAGCACGGAGAGGCCGCAATGGCAGCAGATGGCACGCAGGAGCTCGACATCGCGCGGATCCGCGCCGAGACGCCGGGGATCGGCGGGCCGGTGCATCTGCTGGCCTGCGGCTCGGCGCTGATGCCGCAGCCGGTGGTCGATGCGGTGATCGGGCATACCCGGCTCGAGGCAGAGCACGGCGGCTACGAGGCGGCGGCCATGCAGGCGGAGGCGCTGGAGGCGGTCTATGCCAGCGTCGCCCGGCTTGTCGGCGCGCAGCCCCGCGAGATCGCGCTGCTGGAGAACGCCACCGTTGCCTGGTGCCATGCCTTCTATGCCCTGCCGCTCCGGCGCGGCGTGCGGATCCTGACCTGCGAGGCGGAATATGCCGCCAACTACGTCGCGCTGCTGCAGCGGGCGAAGCGCGAGGACCTGCGCATCGAGGTGGTGCCGTCGGACGCCTCCGGCGCGCTCGACGTCGCGGCGCTCGAGGCCATGATCGACGGCGATGTCGGGCTGATCGCGATCACCTGGGTGCCGACGAATGGCGGGCTGGTGAACCCGGCCGCCGCCGTCGGCGCGGTGGCGCGGCGCCACGGCGTGCCCTATCTGCTCGACGCCTGCCAGGCGGCGGGCCAGCTGCCGATCGATGTCGGTGCGATCGGCTGCGACTTTCTCTCGGCCACCGGGCGGAAGTTCCTCCGCGGGCCGCGCGGCACCGGGTTCCTCTATGTCGCCGGGCGCTGGCTGGAGCGCCTCGAGCCGGCGATGATCGACCATTTCGGCGCGCCCTGGGTGGCGCGGGACCGCTACGCGCTCCGCCCGGACGCCCGCCGCTTCGAGACCTGGGAGAACGCCTATGCGCTGCGCGCCGGCCTCGGGGCCGCGGTCGACTATGCCGAGGCCATCGGGATCGTGCGCATCGCCGCGCGGATCGGGCAGCTCGCCGAGCGGTGCCGGGCGCTGCTGGCGGCGGTGCCGGGGGTCACGGTCCGCGATCTCGGGCCGGCGCCCTGCGGCATCGTCAGCTTCACGGTCGAGGGCGCCGAGCCGGCCGCGGTGGTCGCGCGCATGGCCGAGGCCGGTTTCGTGATCGGCGCCTCCGACCCGGCCAGCACCCGGCTCGACAGCGAGCGCCGGGGCCTGCCGGTCATGCTGCGCATCGCGCCGCATGTCTACAACACCGAGGACGAGATCGCCGGCGCCGTGGCCGCGCTCGCCCGCAGCATCTGACGCGGCGCGGCGGGGGAGGCGCGGATGGCGAAGGCGCCACTGATGCCCGAGGGCGGACGGCTGACGCTCCGCGGCATCGAGGTCTTCGTGGCGGTGATGGAGGAGGGCTCCGTCGCCGCCGCCGCGCGCCGCCTCGGGGCGAGCCCGTCGACCGTGTCGCAGCAGATCACCAATCTGGAGACCGCGCTCGGCGCGCGGCTGGTGGAGCGCTCGGCCCGGCCGCTGGCGCTCACCGGGGCGGGCCAGGTCTTTGCCCGGCGCGCGGCGGCGATCCTCGGCGAGGCGGAGCGGGCGCGCTCCGAGCTGGCGACGCTGGCGCTGGCGCGGCTGCCCCGGCTCAGGCTGGCCGTGGTGGAGGATCTCGACGGCGAGATCACGCCGGCGCTCGCGGCGCTGCTGGCGGCGCGCCTGCCGGGCTGCGAGATCGAGATCCGCTCGGGCCCCAGCCATCTCAACATCGACGCGCTGGGGCACCGGGCGGTGGACCTCGTGATCGCGGCCGACGAGGGCGATGCGCCGGACTGGGTGGAGCGCCATCCGCTGCTGCGCGACCCCTACATGCTGGCCGCGGCGCCCCGGCTGGTGGCGGGCGGCGTGTCCCTGCCGGGGCTCATGGCGGCGCCGATGATCCGCTTTTCCGAGGCGCTCTTCATGGGCCGGCAGACCGAGCGGCACCTGCACCGCCTGCGCGCCGCGCCGCCGCGCCGGGTGATCTGCCATTCGACGCAGGCGCTCTTCGGCTGCGTGGCGCGGCTCGATGGCTGGGCGCTGGTCACCCCGCTCTGCTGGCTGAGCGCGGGGCAGGCGCATGGCGGCGTGTCGCTGGCGCCGAACCCGTTTCCCGGCTTCGCGCGGCGGCTCTCGCTGATGGCCCGGCGCGGCCCGCTGGGGGCGCTGCCGGCAGAGCTGTCGGACGCGTTGCGCGGGATGCTCGCGGAGACCGCAGTGGCGGCGGTGGCCGCCGCGGCGCCCTGGCTCGGAGCGGGGTTCCGCGTGCTGCCGCCCGAGGAGGATGCGCCCGCCGCGGAGGGGGGCTGACGCGCCCCTCCATAAAACAAACAAACATGATTGTATCTTTGTTCGGCCCGTGCCAGTCTCACCCGAGCGAGACACCCCAAGGGAGACGGAAATGGGCATCGACGACGGCCTCACCGCATGGCGATTTTCCTCCAACCACAACCGGATGCTGGAGCTCCAGGATGCGGCGCCGAAGGACGGGCCGGTGGAGCTCGCCTTCTTCGCCTCCTCGGCCTTCCGGATCACCACGCCGGCGGGGATCACGGTGATGCTCGACCCCTGGCGCAACCACCCGACCGGCTACTGGAACTGGTATTTCAAGGATTTCCCGCTGACCAAGGTCGATATCGGCGTCGCCACCCATGCGCATTACGACCATGACGCGCTGAACCGGCTCGACGCCTCGGTGCTGCTCGACCGGCCGATCGGGCGCTACGAGGTCGGCGATCTCGCGATCCGCACGATCCCGGACAAGCACGCCACCGATGCGAGCTACGGCACCTATGATTTCAACAAGATCAACAGCTACTTCAACAAGCAGGTGCTGGATCCGCCGAACAACTGCCGCTCCTGGGACAACAACCTGGTGGTGGTGGAGACCGGGGGCCTGCGCATCCTGCACTGGGGCGACAACCGCCACAATCCGCCCGAGGATGTCTGGAAGCGCCTCGGCGAGATCGACATCCTGCTGATGCCGGTGGACGACAGCCAGCACGTGATGGGCCATCCGATGGTCGCCTCGGTGCTCGAGCGCCTGGCGCCGAAGGTGGTGGTGCCGCACCACTACTACAGCTGGAAGGTGGTGCAGCGGCAGAGCACCCTGCTGCCGGTGGAGAAATGGCTCGAGGGCCAGCCCCGGGTGCGCCGCCTCGAGGCCGCGACCACGACCTACACCCGCGAGACGCTGCCGGCCGAGACCACGGTGGACTATTTCGGCGACAACATCGCCTTCGATGTCGATGCCTGGTACCGCGACGACGAGGTCTGGGACTGACCGCCCGATTGCCGCTTGCAAGGCGGGGCGGCGGGTGATCGGCTGCGGCCGCCTGCACCGCCCCGGGCGGGGCGGCGCCGCGGCCCCACCCTGCAACCGGGAAGACCGAGAATGACAAGGAAGAACGGCACGATGCGAGGCGCAGACCTGTTGATCAAGACGCTTGCCGAAGCGGGCGTCACGCGGATTTTCTCCCTCTCCGGGAACCAGATCATGCCGGTCTACGACGCCTGCATCGACGCTGGCATCGAGATCGTGCACACCCGCCACGAGGCGGCGGCGCTCTACATGGCCGAGGCGCATGCCCAGCTCACCGGCGAGGTGGCGGTGGCGATGGTCACCGCCGGTGCCGGGATGGCCAATGCCATGGGCCCGCTCTTCACCGCGCTCGAGAGCGACACGCCGGTGCTGCTGTTGACCGGCGACAGCCCGGTGGCGCAGGACGGCATGGGCGCCTTCCAGGAGATGCCGCAGACCGCGATGGCCGGGCCGCTGGCCAAGCTCTCGATCCGCCCGCTGCGTGCCGCCGACATGGGGCGCGACACCGCGCGGGCGCTGCGGCTGGCGCAGTCGGGCCGTCCGGGGCCGGTGCACATGGCGCTGGCCTTCGACGTGGTCGAGGGCGATGCGGGGGAAGGCGCGGTGCCGCAGAAGAGCGCCTTCGCCCGCGAGCCGATGCCGGCCGGCGCGGGTGATCTGGCGGCGCTGCGGGCGGCGCTGGCCGGCGCGGCGCGCCCGGTGGTGCTGGCCGGGCCGGTGCTGACCGCGACCCGCTTCGACGCGCTCGCGGCCCTCGCCGGGGCGCTCGACGCGCCGGTGGTGCCGATGGAGAGCCCGCGCGGGCTCAAGGACCCGGCCCTCGGCGCCATCGGCCAGCTCTTCGCCAGCGCGGATCTGGTGGTGAGCCTCGGCAAGAAGGTCGATTTCACGCTCGGCTTCGGCAGCACCAGGCTCTTCGACGCCGCCGCCCGCTGGCACGTGGTGCAGGCCAGCGCCGAGGAGCGCGACCGCGCGCATCGCAATCTCGGCGACCGGCTCGCGCAATGCGTCGCGGCCGATCCGCGGGATGTCGCCCGGCAGCTTCTCGACACCGGCGCCGGCAGCGCCCGTGCCGCCTGGCGGGACGAGGCGGCGAAGCTCCTGGCGGCGCGCTCGACGGCAGAGGTGCCGGAGGGCCGGATCTCCCCTGCCGCGCTCTGCGCCGCGGTGCAGCGCCAGATCGATGCGGCTCCGGAGGCCGTGCTGATCTGCGACGGCGGCGAGTTCGGCCAGTGGTCGCAGGCCTGCGTGCAGGCCCCGGCGCGGGTGATCAACGGCGTCTCGGGCGCCATCGGCGGCGGGCTCTGCTATGGCATCGCAGCGCGCTATGCGCGGCCGGGGGCGACGGTGTTCTCGCTGATGGGCGACGGCACCGCCGGCTTTCACTTCGCCGAGTTCGAGACCGCGGCGCGCCAGGGTATCCCGATGGTGGTGGTGATCGGGAACGATCTTCGCTGGAACGCCGAGCACCAGATCCAGCTCCGCAACTATGGCCCCCAGCGCACCATCGGCTGCGAGCTCAGCGCGGCGCGCTACGACCTCGCCGCGGCGGCGATGGGCGGGCATGGCGAGTTCGTCACCGACCCGGGCGAGCTCGACGCGGCATTGGCCCGCGCGGTGCAGAGCGGCAAGCCGGCCTGTGTCAACGTGATGATCGAGGGCCTGCCGGCCCCCGCCGGCCCAGCTCACTGACCCGCGCACTGATCCGCGCGAGGCCGGGGAAACAGGGAGAGACGGATGATGCAAGCGCAACGCCTCGGATCGGTCCGGCCCTCGATGATCCTCGGCCTCGTGCAGAAGGCCCGCAGCCTTGCCGCCGAGGGCAAGCCGGTGATCGATCTCGGCATCGGCGAGCCGGACTTCACCACCCCCGACCACGTCAAGGCGGCGGCCATCGCGGCGATCGGGGCGGACGAGACGCGCTATACCGTGGTGCCCGGCACCGTGGCGCTGCGCGAGGCGATCCGCGGCAAGCTCGCCCGCGAGAACGGGCTCGACTACGCGCTCTCCGAGATCACGGTGAGCAACGGCGCCAAGCAGGTGATCTTCAACGCGCTGATGGCGACGCTCTCGCCCGGTGACGAGGTGATCGTGCCGGCGCCCTACTGGTCGTCCTATCCCGACATCGTCGCCGTGGCCGAGGGCCGCCCGGTGATCGTCGACTGCCCCCAGGAGCAGCGGTTTCTCATCACGCCGGAGCAGCTCGAGGCGGCGATCACGCCGCGCACCCGCTGGCTCCTGCTGAACTCGCCGAGCAACCCGACGGGCGGGGTCTATTCCCGGGCCGATCTCGCCGGGCTGGCGGCGGTGCTGGCGCGCCACCCCCATGTGCACGTGCTGAGCGACGACATCTACGAGCACCTGATGTTCGACGGTCACCGCTTCGCCTCGATCCTCGAGGTGGCACCGGCGCTGAAGCCGCGGGTGCTGGTGGTCAACGGCGTCTCCAAGGTCTTCGCCATGACCGGCTGGCGCATCGGCTATGCCGCCGGCCCGCAGGAGATCGTCACCGCGATGAACACCGTGCAGGGGCAGAGCTGCACCCATGCCGGCTCGATCTCGCAGGCCGCGGCGGTGGCGGCGCTGACCGGGCCGACGGATTTCTTCGCCGGGCGCGCGCGCAGCTTCGAGGCGCGGCGCGACATCGTGGTGGCGGCGCTGAACGCCGTCGACGGGATCGAGTGCCTGGTGCCGGAGGGGGCGTTCTATGTCTATCCGCGCTGCGCCGGGGTGATCGGGCGGCGCACGCCCGCCGGCGAGGTGATCGGGAGCGACACCGATTTCTGCCGCTACCTGCTGGAGCAGCACTTCGTCTCTGCCGTGCCCGGGGCGGCCTTCGGGCTTTCGCCGCATCTCAGGATCTCCACCGCGGCCCCCGCCGAGGCCCTGCGCAGCGCCAGCGCGCGGATTGCCGGGGCGGTCAACGCCCTGACCTGACGGGCATATCGGGGATGACGGAGGGAATCTCGCATATGCAGCAGAAAAACGCTTGCAATACATACATACATGAATGCATCTTTTCTGGATCGGGCCACCCGGACCGGCGACAGGAGGGGCGGGCATGACGGATGCGAAGCGGCTGACGCAGGAGCAGCGTTCGGCGATCACCAGCCGGAAGCTGCGCAAGGCCACGATCGAGCTGATCTCCGAGATCGGGCTCGCCAACACCACCACCGTCAACATCGCCAAGCGCGCCGGCGTGACCCGCGGCGCCCTGATGCACCACTACAGGGACAAGACCGAGCTGGTGATCGATGCCACCCGCGAGATGTGGGACACCTCGATCGCCTCGACGCGCGGGATCTGCCGGCGCTACGTCGATGGCGAGGTCGATCTCGAGGGCTTCGTCGATGCGCTCTGGGAGCGCTCGTTCACCGAGAACTACGTCTCGGTGACCATGGACATGATCATCGCGGCACGGGCCGAGGAGCGCATCCTGCTGCATGTCGATGCCTCGGTGGAGAAGCTCTTCGAAAGCTATGACGAGGCGGCGGAAATCCTCTTCGCGGCGGGCAATCTCTCGAAGGAGAAGCGCGGCCTCGCGATGAACATGCTGACCTCGCTGCTCCGCGGCCTGCGGATTCAGAACATGATGCGCAACGACCCGCAGGTGGCCGTGGCGCTGCGCCAGATGGTGACGCTGATCCTGAAGGGCGCGCTCGATCTCGAGGGCGTGCTCGACCGGGTCGTCGCCGAGGACGCCACCAGGACATCGGAGAACGACGCTTGACAGGATCACAGCCAGCCGGGCCGCGCCCGATCATCGAGGCGACGGAGGTCAGCCGCAACTTCGGTGCCTTCGTCGCGGTGGACCGGATGAGCATCTCCGTCCGCGAGGGCGAGATCGTCGGGCTGATCGGCCCCAACGGGGCGGGCAAGTCCACCTTCTTCAACCTGCTCAGCGGGGTGATGCGGCCGAGCCGGGGCAGGGTGGTCTTCGACGGTGCCGACATCACCAAGCTCTCGCCGAGCAAGCGGGCGCGGCTGGGGATGCTCCGCACCTTCCAGCTCTCGCGCGAGTTCTCGCGGATGACGGTGCTCGAGAACCTGCTGGTGGCGCCACAGGTCCAGCTTGGCGAGGATCTGCTGCCGCTCTTCACCCGCCGCCGCGAGGTCGACGAGATCGAGCGCCGGCATTTCGACCGCGCCAAGGAGGTGCTGGCTATCGCCAAGCTCGAGCATGTGGAGAACAACCGCGCGAGCGACCTGTCCGGCGGGCAGAAGAAGCTGCTCGAGCTTGCCCGCACGCTGATGGTCGACAGCAAGCTGATCCTGCTCGACGAGCCCGGCGCCGGCGTCAACCCGGCGCTGATGAAGACCCTCTCGGACATGATCCAGATGCTGCGCAACGACCACGGCAAGACATTCCTGATCGTCGAGCACGACATGGACCTGATCGCGAGCCTCTGCACCAGCGTCACGGTGATGGCGGAGGGCCGCACGCTGGTCTCCGGCAGCTTCGACGAGATCCGGCAGAACCGCCAGGTGCTCGACGCCTATCTCGGAGGTGCGGCATGAGCGAAGCGCTGCTCGAGGTCGAGAACGTCTCGACCGGCTACGGCAAGATCGACATCGTCTTCGGCGCCTCGCTGGGGGTGGCGGCGGGGGAGATCGTCTCGGTGATCGGGCCCAACGGGGCCGGCAAGTCGACCCTGCTGAAGGCCATCGCCGGGGTGCTGCGCTGCTCGGCCGGCGACATCCGCATCAAGGGCGAGACGGTGGCCAACCGGCCGCCCTCGGAGGTGGCGCGCCTCGGCCTGGCCTATGTCCCGCAGGAGGCCAACGTGTTCCGCCAGATGACGGTGGACGAGAACCTCACGATCGGCGGCTGGGTCGATCGCGGCCATGTCCGCGAGCGCCGCGAGCGGGTGCTGGAGCTCTTTCCGGACCTGCGCGTCCATCTCGGCACCCGCGCCGGCAACCTCTCCGGCGGACAGCGCCAGATGGTCGCCTTCGGCATGGCGCTGATGGTGGCGCCCTCGGTGCTGCTGCTCGACGAGCCCTCGGCCGGGCTCTCGCCCAAGATGGTCGCGGAGATGTTCGCCGCGGTGAAGAAGGTCAATGCGACCGGCGTCGCCGTGCTGATGATCGAGCAGAACGCGATCCAAGCGCTCGACATCTCGCACCGGGGCGTGGTGATGGCCGGCGGCGAGATCGCGCTGATCGACGATGCCAGCGCGCTGCTCGCCTCCGAGAACGTATCCGAGCTTTATCTGGGGACCCGCCGATGAACCTGCAGCTCTTCGTCAACGGGCTGGTCAACGCCTCGCTGATCGCCCCGCCGGCCATTGCCTTCACGCTGCTCTTCGGGGTGCTGCGCTTTCCCAACTTCGCCATCGGCGGCTACATCACCGTGGGCGCCTTCATGGCCTATACCGCCAACGTGATCTTCGCCTGGCCGCTGGTGGCGGCGACGCTCTTCGCCATGGCGGTGACGGCGCTGGTGGTCTGGCTGAGCGACGTGGTGGTCTTCGCGCCGCTGAGGAACCAGGAGCCGGTGACGCTGCTGGTGGTCTCCATCGCCTTCTCGCTGATCCTCGAGAACCTCGTGCGGCTGTTCTTCGCCTCCGACGTGCGGGGCTTCGACATCCCGCTGGAACGGCCGATCAAGGTGATGGGCGCGCGGATCACGCCGGAGCAGCTCGACATCCTGATGCTGGCCTTCGCGATCACGGTCGCGGTGCATGTGGTGCTGCGCTTCACCCGCTTCGGCAAGGCGATGCGGGCGGTGGCGGACAACCCGGTGCTGGCGCAGGTGCGCGGCCTCAGCCTGCGCTGGATCACCGCCGGCACCTGCGCGCTGGCCGGCGCGATCTTCGGGCTGACCGGGGTCTTTGCCGGGCTCGACCTGGTGATCGAGCCGCTGATCGGCTGGAACCTCACCATCCCGATCTTCGCCGCGGCGATCCTCGGCGGCATCGGCTCGCCGATGGGGGCGCTGGTGGGGGCGATCTGCGTCGGCATGGCGGAGGAGCTGACCATCCTGGTGCTGCCCTCGACCTACAAGATCGCCGTCGGCTTCCTGATCATCGCCGTCTTCCTGCTGCTGCGCCCGCAGGGGCTGTTCGGCCAGCCCGAAATCAAGAAGTGAGGGCCGCCTGATGCTCGCCTATATCGTCTCGCTCGCGACCTTCGTCGGCTTCTTCATGCTGCTGGCCATCGCGCTCAACCTGCAATGGGGCATGACGGGGATGGTGAATTTCGGCATCGCCGGGTTCTATGCCCTCGGTGCCTACACGAGCGGCATCCTCTCGTCCAAGCTGGGGCTGCCGGTGGGGCTGGCGATGATGGTCGCGGTGCTGGCCGGGCTTGCGGCAGGGGCGGCGCTGGCGCTGCTCTCGGGGCGGCTGCGCGACGACTATCTCGCCATCGTCACGCTCGGCTTCGGCGAGATCGTGCGCCTCATCATCCTCAACGAGGACCAGATCACAGAGGGCCCGCGCGGGCTGCGCATCGCCGAGCAGCCGCTCGCCGGCTGGGTCTCGGTGGAGAACTACCCGCTGCTCTATCTCGGGCTTGTGGTGCTGGCGGTGGCGGTGGCCTTCGCGCTGTCGGAGACGATCCGGCGCGCGCCGATGGGCCGGGTGCTGCGCGCGATCCGCGAGGACGAGCTGGTCGCCTCGGTGCTCGGCAAGGCGGTGCTGCGCCACAAGATCCGGATCTTCGCCATCGGCGGCGGGATCATGGGCCTCGCCGGCGCGCTCTATGCCCATTACGTCCAGAACATCAGCCCGGACGTGTTCCTGCCGATGGTGGCGATCTTCATCTGGATGTCGGTGATCGTCGGCGGCGCCGGCAACAACTGGGGGCTGCTGCTCGGCGCCGGCATCGTGATGGTGCTGCTCGAGGGCAGCCGCTTCATCGGCGACATCGCGCCCTGGATCGACGCCGAGAAGCTCTCGGCGGGGCGCATCATCCTGATCGGCGTGCTGCTGATCGTGACGCTGCATCTGAGGCCCCAGGGCCTGATCCCCGAACCGCGCTACCGCAACAAGTTCCAACGAAAATCCTGAAGCAACCAACGGGAGTCATCCAGTCATGGCCATCAATCTCACGCGCCGCAACGCGCTGAAGCTCGGCGCTGCCACCGCGGTCTTCGCGCCCTCGATCCTGCGGGCCCAGGGGGCCGAGATCAATGTCGGCAGCCTCACCCCCAACACCGGCGGCGGCGGCCCCTTCGGCCCGAACATCACCGCCTCGCACAAGCGGGTGGCGGATCTCGTGAACGGGCAGGGCGGCGTGCTCGGCCGGCAGATCCGGCTCTACCAGGAGAACTCGGAGACCAACCCCGAGACCGCGGTGCGCGCCGCCGACAAGCTGATCAATGTCAACGGCGTGGTCGGCATCCTCGGCACCTGGTCCTCCTCGGTGACGCTCGGCATCATGCCGAAATGCCAGACCGCGGGCGTGATCCAGATGTGCACCTCCTCCTCCTCGGACATCCCGATGGCGGACGAGAAGGGCCTCGTGTTCAACTTCCAGGCGCTCTCGCCGGTCTGGGGCGACGCGATCGCCAAGCTGGCGGTGACCCGCGGCTATGGCAGCTACGGGCTGATGGCGCTGAACAACGATTTCACCAAGTCGATGGTTGATGCCTTCGCCGCGGTGGTCGGCGCCGACAAGGTGATCAAGGAGCCGCTCTACTACAACGCCGCGCAGGCGAGCTATCGCTCGGAGGTCACCAGCCTCATCGAGGACGAGCCGGATGCGGTGTTCATCCCCTCCTATGTCACCGACTTCACGGCGGTCTACAAGGAGCTCTACCGCCAGGGCTACGAGGGCGCGGTGATCACCACCGGCCTCTCGGTGGGGCCGAAGTTCAAGGAGGCCGTGGGCGATGCGGCGGATGGCGTGATCCACGGCCTGCCGGTGCCGCCGCTCGAGAGCCCGGCCTATGGCGAGTATCTGAAGGAGGCCGGGCTCGAGGACACCGGCAATGTCCAGCACCCCTTCGGCACCGCCGGGCGCGACCAGATGAGCACGCTGCTGCTCGCCATCGAGAAGGCCGGCACCACCGACACCGCCGCGGTCGCCAAGGCGATCTGGCAGGTCACCACCGGCGAGGGCAAGCGCACCGTCTACAACGTCACCGACGGTCTGGCGGCGATCCGGGCGGGCGAGGAGATCAACTATTCCGGCGCCAGCTCCAGCATCGAGTTCGATGCCGAGGGCATGGTGCTGGGCCGCGATTTCCAGCTTGCCGAGATCCGCGGCGGCGAGGATGTCGTGCTGGAGCGGCTGAAGTTCTGATCCTTGCGGCCGCCGGCGCAGCTGCCGGCGGCCGTCCTGCTTCAGGCCGGTGCCGGGTTACTCCTCGGCGCCGCGCTCATGCCGCGGGCCGCCCCTCGGGCCATGCTTCGGGCCGGCATCGCGCCAGGCCTGCATCCGGGCCGCCATCTCCGCCGGGAACGACATCTCCTCGGCGCTGATCTCGCCGTTGCCATCGGCGTCGAGCATCGCGAAGGGCCGCTTCTGGAACTCCGCCGTGACCTCGGCGAACAGCGTCGAGAACTCCGCCGGGTCGATCTGGCCGTCGCCGTTGGCGTCGTGGCGGGCATGCAGGGCGGTGATCCCGGCCTCGGCCTCGGCGGCGGTCACCCGCCCGTCCCCGTCGGTGTCGAACGACTGGTAGATCGGGCTCTTCATCAGCGCGCGCATCCCCATCGGGCCGTGGCCGCCGCGATGCTTCATCCGGCGGTGCTCGCCATGGCCGTGGCCGCGGCGACCCTCGGCCCGGTCCTCGCCGCGCGGGCCGTCCATCCAGCCATGGGCGGCCGGGCCGCCCCAGCCCTTCTCGGAATGCGCGAAGGCGGGGATCGCGACGGCGCCGATCGCGGCGGTGGCAGCCAGAACGCCGATGGCCAGGATATTGGAACGTTTCATCATCTCACCTCGTTGGTTGGTGTTTCGATGGGCATGAGATGGGCCCGGCCTGTCGCAGGAATGTGCCGGCGGAGGCGGGGATTTGTAACGCTCTGTCGCAGGCCGCCCGGTTGCGACGGAGTGCGACGCAACGCCTTCCCGCGGGCCCGCCTGCCGCGCTATCTCAGGGTCATGAGCGAGCAAGCCCGGGTGCCCCATATTCTGGTCGTGGACGATCATCGCGAGATCCGCGATGCGGTGACGCGCTATCTCGAGAAGAACGGGATGCGCGCCAGCGCGGCGAAGGATGTCGTCGAGATGGATGCCCAGCTCCGTGCCGGGCGCTTCGATCTCGTGGTGCTCGACGTGATGATGCCCGGCGAGGACGGGCTCTCGGCGGCGCGGCGCCTCGCGGCCTCCGGCGGGCCGCCGATCCTGATGCTGAGCGCCCTGACCGAGGACACCGACCGCATCGTCGGGCTCGAGATCGGCGCCGACGACTACCTGCCGAAACCCTTCAACCCGCGCGAGCTGCTGGCCCGGGTCAAGGCGATCCTGCGGCGGAGCGAGCGCCCGGAGCCGCTGGCCGGCAATCTCGGCGGGCGGCGCCTCGCCTTCGCCGGCTGGGTGCTCGATACCGACACCCGCGCGCTGACCCGCGAGGAAGACGGCACCGAGGTTTCGCTCACCACGGCGGAGTTCAAGCTGCTCACCGCCTTTCTCGAGCGGCCGCGCTTCGTGCTCTCGCGCGAGCAGCTGCTGGATATCACCAGCGGACGCACCGCGGATGTCTTCGACCGCACCATCGACAACCAGGTGAGCCGCCTGCGCCGCAAGATCGAGGCCGATCCCTCGCAGCCGCAGATCATCGCGACGATCCGCTCCGGCGGCTACAGCCTCGCGGCGGATGTCCGCGAGGTGACGTGATGCGGCTCCTCCCGCGCAGCCTTGCCGGGCAGCTCGCGCTGCTGATCCTCGGCGCCTTCCTCGCGGCGCAGGTGATGAGCGTCTGGTTCTTCGCTGACGAGCGCGGCGCGGCGGTCAGGGCGGCGCAGCGGCTGGAGACCGCAGAGCGCGTGGCCGCGGTGGCGCGGGCGCTGGAGATCGCGCCACCGGCGAGCCGGCCCGGCATCCTCGTCGCCGCACGGTCGCGCGCGGTGCGCTACGAACTCGCCGACCGGCCGCTGGTGGAGGCCGACCAGTCCGGCCTCGAGGCGGTGCGCAGCCGGGTGCGCACGCTGCTCGAGGGCGCGCGCGAGCTTCGGGCGCAGGAGGCGCTCGCCCCGATCCGGCGCTGGCGGCGCGAGGATCACGAGCACCGCGGCGGCTGGCTGCGCGACCGGCTGCGCGCCATGGGCGTGCAGCCGACGGAGCTCCGGCTGTCGCTGGCGCTGTCGGACGGGCAATGGCTGAACGTGCGCGCGCGGTTCCACCGGCCGGATTTCCAGCTCGGGCCGGCGGTGCTCGGAACCTCGCTGCTCTCGCTCCTGCTGATCCTCGTGACGCTCTGGCTGGGTCTGCGCCGGATCACCAAGCCGCTGCGGCGGCTGGCGGCGGCGGCGGACGGCTTCGGCCTCGACGGCCCGCCGCCCGAGATGCCCCGCGGCGGCCCGCGCGAGGTGCGGGCGCTCTCGGAGGCGCTCGACCGGATGCATGGGCGGCTCGCCGGCATGATCGCCGAGCGCACGCGGATGCTGGCGGCGCTCGGGCATGACCTGCGCTCGCCGATCACCGCGCTCAGGCTGCGCGCCGAGATGGTGGACGACGAGGAGACCCGCGAGCGCATGGTGGCGACGCTGGACGAGATGCAGGAGATGGTCGAGGCGACGCTGGCCTTCGCCCGCGGCGTCTCCACCGACCAGCCGATGGAGGAGACCGACCTCGCGGCGGAGCTCGCCGGCCTCGCGGCCGAACTCTCCGAGACCGGGCCGCGCATCGCGCTGGCCGCGTCCGGGCCCGTGACCGTGCCGCTGCGGCGGATGCCCTTCCGCCGGGCGCTGCGCAACATCCTCGAGAACGCGCAGCGCTATGGCGGCGGCGCGCGGGTGCAGCTCCGGGTGCAGGCGGGCCGGGCGGAGATCCTGGTCGACGACGACGGCCCCGGCATTCCCGAGGCCGATCTCGAGCGGGTGTTCGATCCCTTCACCCGGCTCGAGCCCTCGCGCTCGCGCGAGACCGGCGGGGTCGGGCTCGGTCTGCCCATCGCGCGGGCGATCCTCCGCGCCCATGGCGGCGAGGTGGCCCTGAGCCGGCGCCCCGGCGGCGGCCTGCGTGCGGCGGTGACGCTGCCCCTTCCGGCGGCGCGGACCGGCCCGGCGCGATAGGCCGCCGGCGGCGCAGCTCGCCCCGCTGAGCTCGGTCGTGATGGCCGCTCCGGTCGTGCCGGCCAGGACATCCGAGGCTCTTTGCAACTTTCTGGACCATGATCGGCACAAGCGGAATGACCGTCGAGATGCAACCCAAGGGAGGCGGCGACCGCCGAAACCCGCCGCGAAATGCCACCGCCGTCCGGCGCCACCGATAGCGGGTAGAGATTCGCACGACGTTTCGGAACGCTGACAGCGACCGGAGCCTCGCACCCGGCCCATCGCACCGAACCTGCGGACGCCGAAGCGGCACAAGCGCCCGGACAGTCCGAGCCCCGGCACGCCCCCGGAGACGGCGCTCGAACCGACCGACCCCAAGCTGCTGACCAGCACCGTCCACACCGGCCTCAACGCAGTCATCGCGCATGTCTTCCAGGTGCGTAGGCCGCACTGCTGCACGGAGCCGCTGAAGACGACGCCGGTCGCCGATCCACTGGATACATCCGAGGATATCGGAGAGCTCACGGATTCTGGGGTGGTAAGGAGAAATGCAGCTGGAGTCCTTGTCTTCGTCTGCGTTTTGCTACGTGAACGAATGTCCGGCGATCTTGTGCCGACATGTGCTGGCGCGGATCGACCCGATCCTCAATCCCGGCTGGCTACATGATGACCTTTGTCCAATGTCCCGAGCCATTTGCTCACTTGGTCCCTGCGACGGGAGGGGCCCTTGGCGAGGCGGATGGGCCGGCGGCCTGTGCAGAGCGGGCGGTGGTGCGGTTGTCCGAGGCTGGCATGGTCCGTGCCGGCCTGGCTGAGGGATCGGGCGTGGCGCCCGGAC
>NZ_BSYI01000027.1 GCF_030270585.1 Paralimibaculum aggregatum | reverse complement strand
CCGTTCCCCGCTCCTGCCGCTTGAGCCAGTGAAGCACCGTGTCAAGCCGGTAGATCGGCTTCCGTCCGGCAGCCGATCTTGGCGGGCCACACCGCGCCTGATCCCACCGCCGCAACGTCCGTTCGCTGACCCCGAGCAACGCCGCCGCCTCGCTCGCCGTCAGCAGCCCCGCATCCTTCCGATTCATCGGATACTCCTGTGAGTGAATAACCGCTCACAGGCAGATAGGTGGGAGGAAACACGCTCTCAAGATCGGAGCCGGGCGGACGACGCAAGCCAGGAGCGGCCTACGGCTGCGCCGAGCAGCCGGACAGCGGTGTGGAGACACCATCCCGCCCGCCGCGGTGCGCGAAGGCTCGCGCTCCAATGTTTAACGCTATCCCCGGAAAACGTTGAACATCACGGGACCGTCGAGGGCAGGGGTGAGCAATCCAGTGGGAGGTGATCCCGTAGAACGTCAAAGCTGCCTTAACACTCTTGCCAATTTTGTAAAATGACCAGCTCGGTTTTGATTTCTCGGCCAGCATTGCCTTAGCGTCAGCGATTATATCAACGCATACTGTACTTTTGTTGCGTGGAGACATCTCGAGAATGTCAATCGAGATCTTCCTGTCCGCCTCTTTTTTTCCTCTTTACAATCAAATGCGGCCCATATGTTCTTGAAGAGCTTTAACTCTTCGTTCTCATCCCAATCTATCCCTTGACGCCAGTCAATCGCCCATCTTTTGCACATCACTGAAAAAAGTTCCCTGTTCACGGATACGACGAGCGTTTCGATTACCGCTGCCGCTTCCTGTAACTTCGCAAAATCCACGTTAATCGCCATGGGTTTCCTCTGACCCTCCACGCCCAATTGCACAGCATTCCGCCCCGGCAGGATTCCATCATTGTGAACAATGCCGTGCCTCAATTGGCATACTGTTTCGTATTCTTCCAATGGCTGTCTAAATTTAGCATCCTCTAGTTTAACGCCGAGAAACCCATTGGTGGCTTTCTTCAATTCATCAGCAGACGAAAATGATAGATGTTCAAAAGCGCTACGGCTGAATCCGCTTTGCCCATGCCAAAGCGCACCACCCAGGTTCACCGATTTCTCCCCCGCCGCCTTCTTGCAGACAGGGCACATCTCCAAGCAATGCGCCAATATGGAGCGAAAATAGCTTTCCGAGGCCGAAATCACACCTAAAAGCAATAAGCGGCCTAAAAAGTCATTCTCCCTCAATCGTTTGTCGGTTCCGTAGGCAATAAGCGATCGAGCGCTTCTGAGATACTGATCTACAGGTGATACAATTGATACCTCACTAAACATGCCGCTCAATCCAGCCATACGAGTCGACTGTGGCGGCTCATTCACGTAGTCGTGAATCTCCACCATTATGAGATATGCTCCTCGGCTGCACTAATTATTTTTGCGGCTCTGATTTCCCCGATGTACTTTATACCTCTAAGACGGTCTCGGCTCGTATCAATTAATATATCTCGAACTGTCCGGATGTTAGAGTTTTCCTTAATACGCTTCTTCATGCGGTTTGATATTGGAAGAACAGATATATTTTGGGAAACTAAACTTTCATATGTTGATGCTGATTTTAGCTGAGCACCACAATTCGAGCAGAAGCGCGCGCTTTCGCTGGGGCGTTCCGTGCCACAAACTTGGCACGCCGGAAGCGCCAAAGCGAAGGGGGCATCGCCAAGGTGCGCCGTATTGATGAGGCTGGCATCGTTAATCCTAGGCCAAGCTTGATGCTTCACTCCTCGCAGCACTTCGAGAAACGAAGATATTGATTTAGTTCGACGGCCAACAATTGTATTCTCAGCTATAAGATCGCCAAAATGAATATCAAATAGCTCATAAGTGCCTTTCACACCTCGCATCGTATCTCCTGCAGGCATTACGAGTCCGCTATATTGTAAAAAGCCGAGCGTCTTTTCGATTTCGGGTGAGATAGGTGACTTCATACCAAACTGAAGCCCATGCTGCGGGAGCGGCTTACCCGTATTATAGGCTTTCAACGTAGAGAGAATAGATTGATATATTTTACTTCCGCTCTCTATAAATGCTTTGTAAGCAGGCAGTTTAGATCCCAAAGAAGCAAAAGTGGCATGGGACATGTCGCGGCCTTGACGCGAAAGTTCGAGAACTTTTCTGCGCTGCAATTTTTGTTCGCTACTGATATATGAGTTTTTGCTGTCTGCAATTGCACGAATCATACTGAGGAAGGCGCGAGGAATCCCGAAAGCGGAGTACGCCAAGAGGCTGAGCTCTTCGCTGCTGGTCTCAAAGAAGTCATGGGGCGTGTCGCCAAACCGACGCCTGGCCATATCGATCATATATCGTTCATAATCCGATCCGTACGGGCGCACCCAGACATCAACGCGTTCTGCGTCATGCCCAACGTGGAAGGACGGAGAATGGGATGTCACACCTGGGTAAACGGCGGCTTTTGGGGAAATTCTCTTTGATTTGATCTCGCGGAAGAAATCAAAAAAGTCCTCTTGTTGTTTTTCTGAAAACGCATGAGCAGCATCATCCATTAGAAGCACGCAACGAGACATGTCATTTAGAGAAAGTATTTCTTCTATAGCGCCATGAACCTTATCCAGCGCGTAATCGTCTAGTTCTTCGTCTGTTGATCGACCCGCCTCGACGCGTGATAGAGCGCGCTCTAGTACCAGTTTGCTGGGAAGTGCGTTGCCAACCTCCATTTCCACAGCATCAGCGATTGTATTGTGAATGGAGAGAAGTACTTTTATAAATAACCAACGCCTAAACCAAAACGCAGCGTTGGGGCCTTTGTGGTATAAGGGCTCAACCTTCAGCGCAAGCTTGAAGTTCACATATATTGGTAGAGTGTTTATAGTCTTTTGTGCAACGATTAGATAGTAAGCTTTCAGCAAGAGGGTGCTCTTGCCGCATCCGCGAGGGCCTATGAGGAGCTTTGCACCACCTCCAGTGAGCTTTTTTATTATCGTCTCTTCGTCTGGATGCTCTGTTAAAAGCTGCAAAAAGCGAGCTTTCTCTAGGTACTCAGCTTGCTCAATGAAGTTTGCCTCGAGAGCAAAATCGTCCTCTACTGCATCGGGTTGGGTCATCGAGCCTATATCAATTTGTAGCCTCCGCCGGAACAGCGGTTGATGCTATGGTGAATTCTATCGTTTTGCCAGGCACTCGTCGAGTACCGCGAAGGTGACCATGGAGCCCGGAATCTGTGACCGGATCAAGTTGGGACGGCTGACCGGATGACCATAGAATGTGCACCGTAGGCCAGGCTGCTTAACAGAATGGCCCATTGCGTTAGGTGCGATCGGCAATCCTCTCGAAAGTTGGGCCTGCGGTTGCCGAATGGCGGCTGCTGATGAGTGATCGCTGTCTCATGTTACCTGCCCTCAAAGTAGGTCTTCTGAAACCACTACCGCACCTTTGTCACGTCCTCAAGCTCTGAAGACCTGATGTTGGGGTAGTCGCCCCTTACGGCCCGCCAGAAGCTGCTGACCTTCTTGGCGAGACGCCAGGACATCGACTTGTCGGGGCAGGGGCCGGTTTCGGGGAAGTGCTCGCGGAAGGCGATGCCGAGGATTGCCTCGGCTTCCTGGATCTTCCGCTTGTCGCGCATGAGGTAGAGCGGTTTCCAGCCGAGCGTGCGGGCCTGGACATACATGCCGAGGGCGCGGTCCAGCGGGGCGTATTGGCCCTTGTAGCCCTGCACCACCCGATCGAGGAAGGCGACGACTTCGGCGGCGGTCATCTCCTCGGCGGGTGTCGTCTGGCTGGGGTCGGCCATGGCGGTCCGGTCTCCTGCATCTCTCGTGAGAGTCATACATCGAGCAGCGGCGCCGGCAAGTGGGGAGCGCTGCGCCTGACGCGCCCCCGACAGCACAGGCCCGAGCGGCCTGCGTTGTGGGGCGCGCCGCTCGGGCCTGTGCTGCCGCGGGCGCTACTCCGCCGCCTGTTCCGTGTGGCTGACGAAGCGGTCGAACCGGGCCGAGGCACGGCGCTGCGCCGCATCGTGCAGATGGGCATAGCGCAGCGTTGTCTGCGCCTGCGTGTGGCCGAGCAGCTGCGCGCTGCGGCTCATGCGGGGCCACAGCCCGGCCCTGCCGGCAGAACGGCGTTCTGATGGGCTCTCGCAGGCGCCGCGAGGTCCGGACAAGCCTCGGCGGCGCGATGGCCATCGGCCGCTCTCGCGTCATCCGGCGTGTCCGTGCGGCGCCGAAGATACGGGCATGAGATCGACGCCGACAACCGTTCCGATTTGTGCTAGTGCGGATCTGCGTCCGCTCCGGCCGCCGAGACTGCCTCTTCCGGCCGGCCCGCCGATCACCGGAGCACCGCGAAGAGGGTATTGAACCGCTCGAACGACCGGCCGGCCGTTTTCCGGCAAAACGATAGGGGAACCCATCATGTTCACAAAGACCACGGCACTCGTCGCGTTCATGGCGGGGCTCGCCCTGCCGCACGCGGCCGGTGCGCAATCCGACACACAGGATCTTGCCGCGGCCGATTCCGCCGCGCGGGAGATACTCGCCGGGATGACCGATTACCTCGCCGGGCTCGACACCGTGAGCTTCGACTTCGAGGTCTCGCTCGAGGCGGTCACCACGGCGGGCGTCAAGCTCCAGTTCCCGGCCTCAGGCTCGATGCTGCTCGACCGTCCCGAGAAGTTCCGCGTCAGCCGCACCGGCGCGCATTCCGACATCCTGCTCAATTCCGATGGCGAGACGCTGACCCTCTACGGGCGCAGGATCGGCACCTATGCCCAGCAGGCGGCGCCCGCCTCGCTGGACGCCTTCGTCGAGAACGCCCACGAGCACGGCATCGCCATGCCCGGCGCCGATCTGCTCATCACCACGGTTGCCGAGGAGCTGAGCGAGCCGATCACCAAGGCGCTCTATCTCGGCAGCGGCCCGGTCGGCGGCGTCGAATGCGAGCACCTCGCCTTCCGCACCGACGATGTCGACTTCCAGCTCTGGGTCGCGGTCGGCGACAAGCCCTATCCGTGCCGCTATGTCGTCACCAGCAAATGGCTGGCCGCGGCGCCGCAGTACCAGCTCCAGATCGCCAACTGGAACGACGCTCCCGAGATCGCGGACGGCGCCTTCGTCTTCGAGGCGCCGGCGGATGCCGGCAAGGCCGATCTCGCCGAGCTTCCCGATCTCGACATTCTCATGCCCGAATCCACCGAAGGAATGAAGCGATGACCCGCAAGCTCAGCATCAAGATCGGCATTCTCGCCGGCGGCCTCGCCGCGCTCGTCGCCGCCGAGGCGATGAACGGCGGCCAGGAGGGCCGGACCGGCCCGCTGACGGTGATCTCGGGGGCGATCGCGCCCGAGGCCCATGCGGTCGTGGGCCGTCCGCTGACGCCGGTCTCCTATGCCGGCGTCGCCCGGCGCACCTCGCGCCGGACCGCCCGCCGGGTCTCGCGCCGGTACTGAGACCCGCGCTGCGGCATGGCCCGGGGGAGTGGCCGAGGCCGGCCGCTCCCTGTCCGGTCCCGGCCGCTCGGGCACCGGGCCGGCCCGGCCCGCAGCATGCGCCGCGAGAGGGCATGGCGCGCCGGCAGAGGCCGGGCCGGTCAGTCCCGGCCCGGCGCGCGGCTCCCTGGCGGCGCGGTCCGCCCGTCCGGCCGCTATCGCGCGCCGAACCGATTGATCGCCCGCGGAAACGCTCGATGGGCCTCTGGACCGCGACGGGGGGATATGCCGTGCCTCGAGATATATGGACTTTGAGAGATCGATTGCGGCGCTGAACAAGCCGGTTCGCCGCCGTGTCCTCGAGTGGCTGAAGGGCGGGTCCGACTTTCCGCCCGCCCTGCCGGAGCATGCCGGCCTGGACGGCGTCTGGGTCGCCCGAATCCGGGAGAAGGCAAAGCTCTCGCAGTTCAGGATCTCGACCTGCATGGGATTGTTGGGGCAAGCCGGCTTCGTGACGGCGGAGCGCCGCGGGCAGTGGCCGTTCTGCCGGCGCGATGAAGCGGCAATTCGGGCGTTCCTGAACGCCATGCAGGGCGAACTCCTGAAGCATCGGCCCCGAGCGCAGGCGGCCAAGGCCGGGGCGTGCGAACGAAACACCGCGGAAACGCGATACCCGGACGAGGCGAGGGCATGAATTCAAGCGATGATGATCCGAATGCCATTCTGGGCCGGCCGCTGGAATTGCCCTGCGGCGTCCGGCTCAAGAACCGTCTGATCAAGGCGGCGATGTCCGATTCCCTCGGCGACGGCGCGGGGAACCCCACCGAGGCGCAGATGCGGCTCTATGAACGCTGGGCCGAAGGCGGCGCGGCGCTGTCGATCATCGGCGAGGTGCAAGGCAGTCCCCGGTATCCCGAGAAGCCCGGCAACCTGGTTCTCGGGCCGGGCGCCGACATGCCTGCCCTCCGGGCGCTGGCGAAGCGGGGGTCGGCCGGCGGTGCGCAGGTCTGGCCGCAGCTTGGCCATGCCGGTGCGCTTGCGCATGCGCCGATCAGCGAGCCCAGGGGGCCGTCTCCCCTGGATGTCGGCGGCCTCCGATGCGAGGGCATGTCCCCGGAGGATATCCGCGCGCTGCCCGATGCCTTCGCCCGATCGGCGGGGCTGGCGCAGGAGGCCGGCTTCGGCGGCGTCCAGCTCCATGCGGGCCACGGCTTCCTGTTCAGCCAGTTCCTGTCGCCGCTGTTCAATCGCCGGACCGATGCCTATGGCGGCCCGATCGAGCGGCGCTTTCGCATCATCGGCGAGGTGATCGAAGCCGTGCGGCAGGCGGTTGGGCCGTCCTTCCCGGTCGGCATCAAGATCAACGCGACCGACAGGCTGGTTGGCGGGCTCACGGAGGCCGAGGCGCTGGAGGTGGTCGACCTGCTCGACCGGACCTCCATCGACCTCATCGACGTCAGCGGCGGCACCTATTTTCCCGGCGCCGCCTCCAGCTCGGACGGTGCATCCAGGTCGGGACCCTACTTCATCGACTTCGCGCGCCGCGCCCGGGCGGTCACGTCGGTCCCGATCATGCTGACCGGCGGGTTCGGGACCAGGGAGCAGGCTGCGGCAGCCGTCGGGGACGGCGCGGCGGATGCTGTCGGCCTCGCCCGCGCCATGGCGCTCGACCCGTCGCTCGCGAGCGGCTGGCTGAGCGATGGCGGCGGCGATCCCGCGTTTCCGGTGTTCGGTGCGCCGCCACCCGGCGGTGTGACGGCATGGTACTCCATGCGCCTGACCGCGCTTGGCGAGGATGCCGAGACCCGGTTCGACATGAGCCCGGCCGAGGCGCTGGACGCCTATGAAGCGCGGGACGCGGAGCGTTGCGAGAGCTGGCTCGAGCGTTTCGGAAGGGGATGACCATGCCGGCCCGGCACGTTGCGAGCGGGCACCGATTTGCCTTCCCATGCGGGCCGGACTGGAGGACAATGCGCGCTCGGGCCGTTCGATCTGCCCGAGGCCGGGCGCCCTGGTGGCCGGCAGCCCATGCGCGGCGCCGATCGCGAGACGGACTGCCGCGTGAACAGTGAACTCGGTTGTCGCTTGCCAGTTTTCCGTGCGAACAGGATGCAGGGCTCGCCCACATTGTTTTTCAGAGAAAGATCGCAAGGATGCTGGCGAAACAACGGGAAGGATATCTCATGACCTCGACCAGACGCGAATTCCTAGTCACGGCCGCGGCGACCGGCACGATCATCATGCTCCCGTTCCGCGCTTCGGCGGACGGCCATGCCGTGCACAGCTTCAAGGCCGGCGACGGCGAGATCGGCGTGCACCCGATCAGCCACGCCACCTTCGTGCTGACCACGCCGTCGGGAACCATCTATGTCGACCCGGTGGGCGATGCCGCGGCCTTTGCCGACAAGCCTGCGCCGGACCTGATCCTTGTCACCCATCGCCACGGCGACCATCTCAACGCCGACACGCTCAACGCCCTGGGCGATGCGCCGATCATCACCAATCAGGATGTCATGGACCTGCTGGATGACGGCCTCAAGGGCCGCGCCCGGGTTCTGGGCCATGAGGGCAACATCGAGGCCGTCGGCGCGACCATTGAGGCGATTCCGGCCTACAACAAGGATCCGGCGAGCAAGTTCCACCCCAGGGAGCGCGGCGACAACGGCTATGTCCTCACCATGCCCGGCTTCCGGATCTACATCTCGGGCGACACCGAGGACATCCCGGAGATGCGGGCGCTCAAGGATATCGACCTTGCCTTCGTCTGCATGAACCTGCCGTTCACGATGACCGACGAGGCGGCGGCCAGCGCCGTGGCCGAGTTCAGGCCCAAGTTCGTCTACCCCTACCACTACCGTGGCCGCGATGGCGGCACGCAGGATCCCGGAAAGTTCGCCCAGCTCGTCGGCGACGCCGCCGAGGTGCAGCTGGTCGACTGGTACCCGGACGACGACAGCGTCTGATCCGCCTGCCAATGGCGAGCGCACGGCTCCGGCCACGGGCCGGAGCCGGTTTCATCTCGCGGCCGATCCGCTCGCCAGCCGCACGGGCCCGCCCGCGTCCCCGCCGGGCAGGACCGGAAGGCATCCAGATCCCGCGGGTCCGTCCCTGCCGGCTCACGCCGCCCGTCATGACCGGAACGACGTTCGCGCCCGGATCGCCCGCCAAAGCGATTTCCGGGCGTTGTGAATCGCGAGGGGCTTCCCGGCAGCCCCCGGAGCCCGGCTGGCGAGACCCCAGGGCCGCACCAGGGGGCTAAGCAGGCATCGCATTGCACCCCACGGAAGGCTGATCCGGCCGGGGCCTCCACGGGGAGGAGACCGGATCGGCCGCGATCACGGCCTCCGTCGCGGTGAGCCGCCGGATGCTGGGGAGATTGGCCATCCTCGGCAGCAGGCGGGGCAGGTTCCCGTCTCGGGCGAGGGGCTCCGGCATCGCCTCGCCTCGGGCCACCTTGAGACGGTTCCGCCCCGTCCCGTATCGCCGGCGCTGGTCGAGCGGACTGGTCCGTTGCGCGCTCCATTCGCTTCCTGGCGTTGTCGCGCCGGCTCTCGGCCTCCGAGGCGCCAGATCGGCGGCCCGGCTCGGCTCGTCTCCGTCCACCGCGTCGCGCGTCGCGACGATCCTCGCCGCAGCAGGAGCGTTAGCCGCCGGGCCCGTCGGCTGCACGCCTGCGCGCTCCGGCGAAGCGGACCGCTCGGCGGGGGAGGGACCCGCATCGACCGGCCGGGCGAAGGCGCCCGCCGGGCCTGGAACGCCGCGGGGCCGTCGCGGGAGGATCAGGAGCGCACGGGCTGTCGTTGCAGCAGGCAGGTGCCAAGGAAGCACGTGCCGCCCACAAGGAAGCCGCATGTCGCGAACCCGAACGGCAGGCCCTCGCAGAGATGGGTGAACCGTGCAAGGCAGATCGCGACGAACCCCATCGCCATCCCGGCGATTGCCGCCGCCGCGGTTCCGCGTGCCCATGTCGATCCGATCAGCGGCCAGAGGAGCAGCGTGCAGAAGCTGGCGCCGAGGGTCACCCAGGGGGCGATCGCATCGCGCCCGATCCCCTGCAGGGCCACCAGCGACGCAAGCGCCAGCAGCGCGAGGGAGATCCAGCGTGCCAGCGAAAGCTCGGTCGCGGCGGAGAGGTCGATGCGCAGCTGCCCGCGAAGGGTATCCCGGGTTGCGAGCGAGGCGACGGAGAGCACGACGCTGTCGATGGTGCTCATCGACAGCGCGAGCACGGCGATCATCAGGATCACGCCGCCCTCCCGCCAGTGCTGCCGGTACATCGCGACGATCAGCTCGTCGGGGTCGTCGAGCGTGCCGTGCAGCTCGGCAGTGGCGAAGATCGCCATGACGAGGATGCAGGCCATCATCACGAGCATGATCGCACCGCTGATGATCGAGGTCCGGCGGATCGTCTCGGGCGCCCGCGCCATGAATAGCCGCTGGAAGATGTGCGGGAACAGGAACACCGCGAAGGTCCAGGACAGCATCTGGTCGAGAAACTGCGGGCCGTTCTCGCGGTTGAAGACGAGCTTCTCGGGCATCGCCCTCGCGACCCGGTCGAGGCCCGAGGAGACGCCGCCGGCCCAGTCCACGAAGAGCCATGCCGAGATGCCGAGGATCCCGGCGACGATGATGCCCTGCAGCCCGTCCGTCCAGACCACGGCCCTGGCGCCGCCGAAATGGACATAGGCCCAGATCGAGGCGACGCAGATCAGGACGGCTGCGTCATAGGAGATCTGCCGGTCGACGACGCCGGACAGGATCTTCGCCGCGCCGGCGATCTGCACGGCGAGAAACGGCAGAAGGGTCATCAGCCCGACCAGCGTCACCAGCAGATGCACGGTGCGGGAGTCGTAGCAGCGCCCGAAATACTCCGCCTGGGTGATCACCCCCCCATCGCCTGCCGTCGGAGGCGATCCGGGTTCCGAAGGTCCACATCAGGATCGTGACGCCGAGCACGGTCGGGAAGAGCTGGAGGAACAGGATGCCGCCGGAGTAGAACAGCGCGGGCGTGCCGGTGATCGCCAGCGCGTTGAACAGGCTGGCGACGGTGGTCCCCACGAGCCAGGCATAGCCGACGGTCCGGTTCGCGATGTAATGATCCTCGACGGTATGCGCATTGCGCCTCGCCGCGACCGCCGCGATCAGCCCGAGCGCCGCGAGATAGAGCCCGAGCGGGACCAGCAGCCAGCCCGACCCTTCCAGGGTCAGCCTGTCGAGCACCGGTCCACCTGCGTCAGTCATGGAGCATTGCGGGGATGCCGCCGAGATCTGTCGGACACCGGCCGGCCGGCAGCCGCTGAAACCTGAACTGCGTCAGGGCGCAGGCCAGTCCGACAAGGACCGGCTGCCCGACCGGCCCAGAATAGGCGGGTCGGTGCAGTCCCGCAACCGGCTTCGGCCTAGCGCCGGCCCCCGCGGCCGCGCCCGCCGCCGCGTCCGGCGTGCGAGGGCAGTTGCGTGGGCCGCGCCGGCGGGCGGGCCGCCGGCGGTCGGTCCGGCCGGTCGCCGCGTCCGTAGTAGTCGTGGTGGTGGATGTAGATCCCCGAACGATAGGGGTAGGGGTCGTAATATACCCCTCCGCCGCCTTCCACGGCGCAGCCGGCGACGAGCAGGCAGCCGCCGGCGGCCAACAGGATCGCGCGGGCCAGCCGGGTCATCGGTTCTCCTCCACGGGTACGAGCGAGCCGAGGATCGCCGCGATGTCCAGGTCATAGACCTCCCGCGCGCCGTTCTCGCCGACGATCACGCCGATCACGGCGCGGGGCCCGGGCAGCGCCGCGATGGCGACGCCGATATCGATCGGCGCGCCGGCGCGCGTGCCCTGGCCGAGATACAGCCGCGCCGGCAGGACGCCGAGCTCGCCGTCGGCCACGCGTTCGACCCGGCTGTCGTCAACCAGCTTCGTTCCGAGGTCCCGCACATAGGCCTCCGCCTCGTTGATGTCGCGCGGCTCCTCGGGGGAGAGGAAACCGATCCAGAGCGAGAAATCTCCCTCCGGCGTGATGCCGAGGATGCGCGGCACGCCGTCTTCCTCACTGCCGCTGCCGGTCGCGACGACCCAGCCATCCGGCACGGCGATCGAGAACAGGGCCCTGCCGCCGGTCTCGTAGATCGCGCGGACCTCGGCGCGCACGGACTGGACGCCCGCGGCGGCAAGCATGAGCGCCGCGAGCATCCCCGCCCGCGCGAGGCGCCGGATGCCGCGTATCGGATGCGCCGCGCCGGCCGGCACCGCGCTATTTCCGGCCTGGCTCGCCAGGGAGCCGCAACTGTCTTGCATCCTGAATCACCGTCTCCAGTTCCACCTCGAGTTCCGCCTTCAGCGCCCGGTACTCCGCGACCTCGGGGCGACGTTCGGCATCGGGTGCCTGCTCGAAGTGGTCAAGCGCCGTTGTCGCCATGGCGTGCTCCTCGCACATGATCCGGACCACGGCATTGGTCCGGATCAGCAATGCAAGCATCGCCCTGTCCTGGGGGAAACGCTTGAAGGTCGGCTCAAGATCGACGTCCCGATCATTCGCATCCATTGGCGTCACCCGACAATCTTCCTGGGAAACCGTTGACAAGCTCCCTCGGTTTCCGATGCTGTGCCGGACCGGGTCCCGATCATAAGTACGTAACCGTAACCGCGCGGATTCCCGACAAAGCTGTTCAGAATAGCGGACCGATTTGCTATAACGCCCGGCGGGCGCTGGAAACTCGAAACTCAATCGATTTAGCGGTTTGGAAACGCAGCAGATGGCCAGTCCGGATCCCGATACCCTGAGCGATCGCGTTCGCGACGGGCTCGAGCGGATACTCGCGTCGCCGGATTTTGAGGTGACCGAGCGCAACAGGCGATTCCTGCGCTATGTCGTCGAGGAGACGCTCGAAGGGCGGGAGAACCGGATCAAGGCCTACAGCATCGCGACCTGCGTGTTCGGCCGCAGCGCCGAGTTCGACCCGCAGATCGACCCGATCGTGCGGATCGAGGCACGGCGGCTGCGGCGCGCGCTGGAGCACTACTACCTGACCGGCGGCGTGGACGATACCGTCAGGATCACGATCCCGAAGGGCTCCTACATCGCCACCTTCGAGTTTCCCGAGATTGCCCGGTCGGAGCGCGCGGCATCCGGCGGCGAGGCGGCCGGCACGGGCGGGGTGCGGCTCTGCCCGCCGGGTCCCTCGATCATGGTGGCGCCCTTCGACGAGGAAGGCGCCAGCGCCGCGCCGGGGTTCGCCCGCGGCTTCCGGCGGCACCTGATCGTCGGGCTGACGCGGTTCACGGATCTTCTCGTCTATGGCGCCGAGACCGTGCAGCACGCCGACGGCGAGCGGGGCGCCGAGGGCGCGGACCGGCCGGTCGACGTGGATTTCATCCTCGAGGGCTCGATCACCGTCGCCGATGGCCGGATCCTGCTCGAGACCGTGCTGGTCGATGCGCATACGGGGCGCTTCGTCTGGGCCGAGAGCTTCGACGAGGAGCACCATCCGGCCCAGTGGATCGCCCTGCGCGACCGGGTGGCGGCCAGCGTCGTGCGCACCCTCGCGCCGCCCTTCGGGGTGATCTACAGCCACAGGGCCAAGGACATCGATGGCCGCCCGCCGGACTGCCTGCGGGCCTTCGAGGCGGTGCAGCTCTTCTACCAGTACTGGCGGACCTTCGACAATGCGCGCTTCGAGGAGGCGCGCCGGCGGCTCGAGGAGGCGGTTGCCCGGGAGCCGGACTATGCCGAGGCCCATGCCTGCCTCTCGCTGCTCTATACCAACGCGTCGCGCTTCGGCCTGAGCCTCGGGAAGGCCACCTTCGATCCGATGGAGCGCGCGCGGCGCCTCGCGCACCGGGCGGTCGAGCTGGCGCCGCGGTCGAGCCGCAGCTATCACGCGCTCGGCACCGTCTGCTGGTTTTCCGGGGATATCGAGGCGAGCTTCGAGGCGCTGGAGACCGGGCGCGTGCTGAACCCCCACGATACCGGCATCCTCGTCGAGCTCGGCTCGCGCCACGCGGTGCGATGCAACTGGGCGCAGGCGGTCCCGCTGCTGCAGGAATCCTATCTGCGTAACCCGACGCAGCCCTCGACCTACCGCATGGGGTTCTTCCTCTACCACTACATGGAGGGGCGCCACGAGACGGCGCTCCGGGAAGTCTGCCGGATCGAGGCGCCGGACATCGTCTATGTCCCCCTGGTCAAGCTGGCGGTGCTCGCCCGGCTCGGGCGCATGTGCGAGGCGCGGGCCACGCTCGGCCGGCTGCTGGCGATGCATCCCGGCTATCCGGAACGGGCAGAGGCGGATTTCCGGGCGCGGAGCATCCACCCGGAGATCACGGCCGCGGTGCTCGGGGATCTCTCCGCGGTGATCGCCTCGGCCGAGAAGAAGGTGGTCAACGGCCTCTCGGCCCCTGCCGCGTCGCGCTGACCGGAGCCGCCCCGGGCGCCGGAACACGGCGCCGCACCGCCCCACCGTTACCGTAACTTACCTTTCGCACCCTCCATCGGAACGTGCGGGGCCGGTAGCGTCCACCCGGTTCAGGTGTCTCCTGCGGGCAGGGCAGTGATCTGCCTGTCGCGGCGCTTGGCGCGTGTCTCTGCGTGCGGCGGCATTGCGCCGGGGCGGCGCAATTCCCGAACGGCGGACCATCTGACCGGACTGCAGGCGACGTATCGGCGCCCGGAGCGGGCGAAAGGGAGAGATCAATGACATCAGCAGCCGCCGACCTTTCGTCTTCGACGGGACCGCACACACGCATCGACCACTTCATCTCGATGCCCGCCGCCCGGGCCGATGCCTGGCGCGGGCTGACCGCCGATGCGCGGCGCTGGGCCGCGGGCAAGGCCGACCGGGCCGCGGTCGAGCGGGCCTTTGCCGATATCGTGGTTCTCGAGGAGTTCCATGCCTATCCCGGCGCGCGGCTGATGGCGACGCTTCGCGATCGTCTGGCCGCCGGGTCGGCCGAGGGTTTCCGGAACCTCGCGGAGCGCGTCTCGCAGGCCGTCGTCACCCGCTCCTACAAGCATGACGAGGGCGACTGGGACGTTGCCGAGTCCGCGGCCGACCGGATGCCCGATCTCGGCCTGCCCGCGCATGGCTCCGGGGGGCAGCACCGGCCGTTCTTCGAGATGCTGCTGGTCAGCCCGCATGGCGGGACCCGCGGCGCGCAGCAGTCGGCCGAGCTGCGCAAGCTTCGCCGCTCCGAGGATGCCTTCATCTACGAGACCGTGCCCGTCGGCAGCTTCGAGGATGCCATCTGCGCGGCGATCATGAACCCCGGGATCGCCGCCGTGACGATCTACGAGGGCTTCGACTTCGCCTCGCATCACGATGCGCCCGTGCTCCGCAGCGTCATCGCCGCGCGCGGCATCGACGCGGCGGATGTCGACGAGGGCGACCTCGCGCTCGGGCTCGCCAGCGAGCTGAAGCGCCTGCGGCCCGAGCTCGACATCTACCTGCTGTCCGACCGCAAGGTGGAGTCCCTCGCCGGCCATCCGCAGGCCGGCGCGCTCCGGCGCGTGCTCTACTCGGTCGAGGAGATGCTCGAGTTGCATCTCTCGGTGCTCGAGGGCGTCGCCGAACGGTTCCGCACGCCGTTCTTCGACAACCTGAAGCACTATGCCACGCGCCCGATCAGCACCTTCCACGCGCTGCCGATCGCGCGCGGCAAGTCGGTGTTCAAGTCCGACTGGATCCGCGACATGGGCGAGTTCTACGGGCTCAACATCTTCCTCGCGGAGTCGAGCGCCACCACCGGCGGCCTCGACAGCCTGCTCGAGCCCACCGGCAACATCAAGGAGGCGCAGGAGATGGCGGCCCGGGCCTTCGGCGCCGACCGCTGCTTCTTCGTCACCAACGGCACCAGCACCTCGAACAAGATGGTGCACCAGGCGGTGGTGGCGCCGGGCGAGATCGTGATCCTCGACCGCAACTGCCACAAGTCGCACCACTACGGCATGGTGCTCGGCGGCGCGCAGCCGCTCTATGTCGAGGCGTTCCCGATGACGGAATACTCGATGTATGGCGCGGTGCCGCTGGCCTCGATCAAGCAGGCGCTGCTCGACCTGAAGGCGGAGGGCCGGCTCGACCGGGTGCGGATGGTGGACCTGACCAACTGCACCTTCGACGGACACATCTACAACACCCGCCGGGTGATGGAGGAATGCCTCGCGATCAAGCCCGATCTCGTCTTCCTCTGGGACGAGGCCTGGTTCGGCTTCGCCCGCTTCTCGCCGGTGCTGCGCCCGCGCACCGCGATGGGGGCGGCGGCGGCGATCGAGGCCTGGATGCACGATCCGGCCTCGGTGGCGGCCTATGAGACCCAGCAGGCCGAGCTCGGCGAGAACCCCTCGCGGGAGACGCTGCTGGCGACCCGGCTGATCCCCGACCCGCGGCAGATCCGGCTGCGCGTCTACCAGACCAACTCGACCCACAAGTCGATGTCCTCGCTCCGGCAGGGCTCGATGATCCTGGTGAAGGATGTCGACTATCACACGGTCGAGAGCCAGTTCCGCGAGGCGGTCTTCACCCATGCCTCGACCAGCCCCAACCAGCAGCTCATCGCCAGCCTCGACATCGCCCGGCGGCAGATGGAGCTGGAGGGCTACGGCCTCGTGATGAACGCCATCGAGATCTCGCTGTCGATCCGCCGCGAGATCAACTCGCACCCGCTGATATCGAAGTATTTCAAGGTGCTCGGCGCCGAGGAGATGGTGCCGGCATCCTATCGCCAGTCCGGCTTCTCGGATTTCCTCACGCCCGGAACCACCTGGGCCGACCAGATCCGCAGCATGAACGAGGACGAGTTCTGCCTCGACCCGACGCGGATGACGCTGGTCTGCGGCACCGCCGGCTTCGACGGCACCGAGTTCAAGAAGCTGCTGGCGGACGACTACGACATCCAGCTCAACAAGACCTCGCGCAACTCGGTGCTGCTCCAGTCCAACATCAACAACACGCGGAGCGACATCGCCCAGCTGCTGCGGGTGCTGCTCGACATCTCCAACGCCATCGAGAAGCGCCTGGCCGAGGGCGGCGAGGCGGGGCGGGTCGCCTTCTTCGCGCGGGTCAAGTCGCTGATGGAGGATGTGCCGGACCTGCCGGACTTCTCGCATTTCCACGACGCGTTCCGCGGCGATGCCGGCGAGATGACGGTGGAGGGCGACATGCGGACCGCGTTCTTCGCCGCCTATGACCCGGCGGCCTGCGAATACGTGCCGCTGTTCGGCGAGGAATGCGACCGGCGGCTGGCCGAGGGGCCGGAGATGGTCTCGGCCAATTTCGTGATCCCCTATCCGCCGGGCTTCCCGATCATGGTGCCCGGGCAGGTCATCACGCACGAGACGATCGACTTCATGCGCAAGCTCGACGTCAAGGAGATCCACGGCTTCAACCGCGAGAAGGGTCTCCGGCTGATCCGGATCGAGGCCGTCACGGCCAAATCCGCTCGCTGAGCAATCCGGCGCAAACAACGAGGGCGACGCCATGTGGGACTATCTTCTCAACACGCTGCGCGACAATCCGCATATCGCGATCTTCCTGACGCTGGCCGTCGGCGACTGGATCGGCGCGGTGCGTTTCGGCAGCTTCAGCCTCGGCGCCGTGACGGGCACGCTGCTGGCGGGGGTCGTGATCGGCCAGATCGGCATCGAGGTCTCTGGCCAGATCAAGTCGATCTTCTTCATCATGTTCCTCTTTGCGGTCGGCTTCGGCGTCGGACCGCAATTCGTGCGGGGCATCGCGACCGACGGCGCGCCGCAGGCGGCCTTCGCCGCGCTGATCTGCGTGCTCTGCCTGCTCGCGCCCTTCCTGGCCGCGACCATCGCGGGCTATGGCCCGGGCCTTGCGGCCGGGCTCTTCGCCGGCTCGCAGACGCTCTCGGCCTCGATCGGGCTGGCAACCGACGCGATCAACAATTCCGGCCTGTCACCCGAGGAGGCCAAGGCGCAGACCAACCTGATCCCGGTCGCCTATGCCATCACCTATCTCTTCGGCACCATCGGCACCGGCTGGATCCTTGCCTTCCTCGGCCCGAAGATGCTCGGCACGAACATCGAGGAGGCCTGCAAGCGCTATGAGCGCGAGGTGCTCAAGGGCAGCGCCAGCGACTCCAACTACGTGAGCGCCTGGCGGGCCCGCGAACTCAGGGCCTATCGCGTCCGCGAAGGCGGTGCCGCGGTCGGCAAGACCCGGCTCGAGATGGAGCGGCTTGCCGAGGGCGAGCGCATCTTCATCGAGCGCCTGCGCCGCGACGGCGAGCTGGTGTCTCCGACCGACGAGACCGTGCTGAAGGCGGGCGACGTCGTTGCCGTCGCCGGGCGGCGCGAGATCCTGATCGACCTGCTCGGCCAGGCCGAGGAGGTGGACGACCGGGAGCTGCTGGACGTTCCGGTCGAGGCGGTCGACGTGCTGGTCTCCAAGAAGGGGCTGGACGGGCGCGAGCTGATCGACATCGCGAAGGAGCCCTACACCCGCGGCGTCTATCTCAACTCGATCCGGCGCGGGTCGGCCGCGGTCAGCATTCCCGTGCTGCCCGGCACCAAGGTGAACCGCGGCGACATCCTGCGCGTCGCCGGCTCGAAGGCCAATGTCGAGCGCTTCGCCGATGAGGTCGGCTTTGCCGACCGGCCGCAGACCACCACGAACATGGTTCTGGTCGGTCTCTCGATCCTGGTCGGCGGCCTGATCGGTGCCTATGTCCTGCCGATCGGCGGCGTGCCGATCACCCTCAGCACCTCGGGCGGCGCGCTGATCGCGGGCATCGTCGTCGGCTGGCTGCGCACCGTGAAGCCGCAGATCGGCAACGTGCCGCAGCCGACGCTGTGGTTCATGAACTCGGTCGGCCTCAACGTCTTCATCGCCATCGTCGGCCTCTCCTCCGGCCCGACCTTCATCGAGGGGCTGAAGGAGGCGGGCATCGGCCTCTTCGTCTGGGGCGTGATCGCCACCGCGATCCCGAAGCTCGCCGCGCCCTATCTCGGCAAATACGTCTTCAAGTTCGACGATGCGATCAACCTCGGCTGCTGCGGCGGCGCCCGCACCTCGACCGCCTCGGTGGCGATGGTCGGCGAGGTCGCCAAGAGCGACGTGCCGATGCTGGGCTACACGGTGCCCTATGCCGTCAGCAACACGCTGCTGACGCTCTGGGGCCTCGTGATCGTGCTGATGACCCTCTGAAGACGCGCGCCGCCACGGTCATGCCGGGTCGCGCGGCCATTCACCCGACCGGGACGGCGCCGGCACAGGCGCTGTCCGACGAGATCCGGGGCGAGCGTCCGACACCCCGGCTCCCTTCCCTCCACGTTGGACACAGCTCGGAGTCAGACATGTCCCCTTCCTTCCTGATCGCTTCGCACAAGGCGGCCCGGGTTCAGCGCACCGGGCGCCTCCTCGCCGGGGCGCTTGCCGCGGCCCTGGCCATGCAGGCCGTGCCCGCCGGAGCGCAGTCGATCCAGTATCCGACCCAGTCGCACTACTCGATGCCGAAGCCGCACCCCTTCACCGCGAAGAAGGCCGATATCGACCAGCTCGACGCGGATACCGAGATCCTCGTGCAGCAGCTCCGCGCCGGCAGCCCGACCGCGGTGGAATATGCCGGGCGGGCCCATGGCCTGCTGATCTTCCCGAGTGTCCAGACCGCGAACTATTTCCTGCTCGGCGAGACCAAGGCGTTCGGCGTCCTCTATGTCAGGGACGGCTCCGGGGAGTTCCGCAAGAACGGCTACTATTTCGGCGAGCGCAACTCGCTCGGCTTCGTCTCCGGAGCGCAGGCATCGAGCCGGGTGCTGATGTTCATGAACGAGGACGTGCTGGCCGACTTCGTCGCCGCCAGCGATGTCAGTTCCTCCTACATGGTCGTGAACCACGAGACCGGCGAGGTGGCCGGCGAGCCGGACGCCGACATCGCCATCATGATCACCCATGTCGAGGGCGATGTCAGCGAGCTCAGCATCAAGGGGCTGAACATCGTCCCGGTCGACATCAAGGACTGACGGTCGATGTCCGGGGTCAGGAAGCGCCTGCCGGGTCCGACCGCGCCCTGCCGCGATACGGGGCCGGGCCGGCGGTTCCTGGCACCGGTCGCTGTCCCGAGGGCGGCCCCGCCGACGGGACGGTCCCGGTGCGGCGGGGCATAGAGGCGGGGGACATGGAATGGAACTGATCAAGGGCTTCTTCGAGGAATCGGCGATCAGCGTCCTGTTCGTCTGCGTCGCGCTCGGCTTCGGCATCGGGCGGCTCAAGATCGGCGGCATCCCCATCGGGGGCATTCCGGGAACGCTGTTCGCGGCGATCCTGGTCGGCCAGATCGGGGTCGAGGTCGACCCGAACATCAAGACAATGGCCTTCGCGCTGTTCATCTACTCGCTGGGATATGTCAGCGGGCCCAGCTTCGTGGCGAGCCTCGGGCGCAGCACGCTCAATCTCGTCCACCTGTCGCTGCTCTCGAGCCTGCTGATCTTCCTGACGATCTGGGGGCTGGCGCAGCTCTTCGGGCTCGACAAGGGAACCGCGGCGGGGCTGCTGGCGGGGGGGATCACCGAGTCGGCGGCGGTCGGAACCGCAAGCGAGGCGCTGGGGCACCTGACGCTTCCCGGCGACGAGGTGGCGGCGATGCAGTCGAATATCGGCGTCGCCTATGCGGTCACCTATCTCTTCGGCTTCACCCTGGTGGTGTTCTTCGTCAGCGTGATCGCGCCGAAGATGATGGGGATCGACCTCAAGGCCGAGGCCGGCGGCTATGCTTCGGCACTCGGCGACAGCGGCGAGAACCTCGGCCCGACCCAGGAACCCGCGCTCCGGGGCGTCGTCGCCCGGGCCTTCGAGATCTCCAACCCGGAGGCGACCGAGCTCGACATCTCGGCGCTGGAGCAGAAGTTCGGCGGCTTCGTGACGGTCCAGCGCATCGTGCGGCGCGGCCGGCAGGTCGAGCCGACCAAGGACCAGCGGCTCGCGGTGGGCGACCGGGTCGCCCTGTTCGGCCGGCTCGGCGAGCTGCTCGAGGCCGGCGCCTTCATCGGCGTCGAGACCACCGATACCCGGGGCCTGGATCTTGTCGGCGAGACCCGAACCATCGTTCTCACGAACGAGGCGCTGATCGGGGAAACCATCATGGCGGTGCGCGCCAAGATCGATCCCGATGCGCGCCGCGGCGTCCATGTGGTGAAGATCTCCCGCTCCGGACGCATCCTCGTGCCGCGCCCGAGAATGCAGCTCGAGGCCGGCGACGTGGTCAGCCTCTACGGCACGCCGCAGGCGCTCGACAACGTCGTGCCGCTGGTCGGCTATGCCGTCGATCAGGGCATCGCGGTGGATTATGTCTATCTCGCCACCGGGATCATCGCGGGGATCCTGATCGGCATGGTCACGGTCGAGATCGCCGGGGCGCCGGTGGCGCTGCACACCGGCGGCGGCTGCCTGATCTCGGGGCTGCTGTTCGGCTGGCTCCGCTCGCGGCATCCGACCTTCGGTGGCCTGCCGACGCCGACCGCGCTCCATCTCAGGGATTTCGGCCTTGCGGTCTTCATCGCCTGCGTCGGGCTGGGTACGGGGCCGCAGGCCTGGGCGCTGCTCAAGGAACAGGGGCTCCTGCTGCCGGTCCTGTCGATCGTCAGCGTGCTCGTTCCGATCATCGCGTCGATGTACTACGCGCGGTTCGTGCTCAAGATGAACCCCGCGGTGATCTGCGGCGCCCTGGCCGGCTGCTTCACCTGCACGGCCGGCCTCAACGCGGCGGTGCAGGCGGCGGACAACGAGGTTCCGGTGCTCGGCTACACGGTGCCCTATGCCATTGCGAACGTCATCCTGACGCTGCTTGGCCCGGTCATCGTGCTCACGGTCTGACGGGGTGTGGCGGCCCTTTCCGGCCGCCACCCCTGCACAACGGCACGGATGTCAGATGCGAACGGTTGTTCGCTGCGAACTTGCAAACAGGGGGAGGAAATCGGCATGGACCATCAGGACAGCGAGATGGGCAGCGTCAGGCTCGGCACGAGCTACTACGAGAGCCTCGCGCATCTCAGCCCCTTCGAGATCAAGGACGAGCTCATCAAGCTCGCGCGCGCGGGGTCGGAACACTCCGCCAAGGCCTTCCTCAACGCCGGCCGCGGCAACCCGAACTGGATCGCGACGCGCGCCCGCGAGGCGTTCTTCCTGCTCGGGCAGTTCGCGCTCACCGAAGCCAGGCGCAGCTATGACGACCCGGTTGCGGGCATCGCCGGGATGCCGCCGCGCGAGGGCGCCCATGCCCGGTTCACCCGATGGGTCGGCAAGCAGATCGCGCTCCAGGAGGAGGACCGGGACGTGGACGAGGGCATCCCCCCCGCCCGCACCCTCTCGGACGCGGTCGAGTTCGCCATCGGCAAGTTCGGTTTCGACGCCGACGCCTTCCTGCACGAGCTGACCGACTCGATCATCGGCGACAACTATCCGGTGCCCGACCGCGCGCTGCACCACAACGAGATCATCACCCATGAATACCTGATGTGGGCGATGTGCGCCGGCCACCGGCCGGACATGAAGTTCGACCTCTACCCGGTGGAGGGCGGCACGGCGGCGATGTGCTACATCTTCAAGGCGCTGAAGAACCAGCGGCTGCTGAACGCCGGCGATACCATCGCGCTCGGCACGCCGATCTTCACGCCCTATCTCGAGATGCCCGAGCTCGAGGATTACGGGCTGCACTGCATCCGGGTGAATGCCGAGCAGGAGGACAAGTTCCAGCTCACCGAGGAGGACCTGACCGCGCTGGAGGACCCCAAGGTCAAGGCGCTGTTCATGGTCAACCCGGGCAACCCCTCGGCCGCCGCCATGGACCCCGACGCGATCGGCCGGCTCGTGCATTTCGTGAAGACCAGGCGCCCCGACCTTATGATCCTGACCGACGACGTCTATGGCACCTTCGTGCCGGGCTTCGAGTCGCTGCTCGGCCACCTGCCGCGCAACACCATCGGCGTCTATTCCTACTCGAAGTATTTCGGCTGCACCGGCTGGCGGCTGGGGGTGATCGCGGTGGCCGAGGACAATATCTTCGACGAGAAGATCCAGGCGCATCCCGAGGAGATCCAGGAGAAGCTCGACGCCCGCTACCGGGCGCTCACGCCCAAGCCGCGCGAGGTCAGGTTCATCGACCGCGTGGTGGCCGACAGCCGCGACGTGGCGCTCAACCACACCTCCGGCCTCTCGCTGCCCCAGCAGGTGATGATGACGCTGTTCGGCCTGGTCGAGATGATGGACAGCGAGAAGATCTACCAGCAGTCCTGCATCGCGATCTGCCAGCGGCGGTTCCGCAACCTGGTGGAGGGCATGGGCATCGAGTCGAACCCGGGGCCGTATTTCGACTACTATTACGGCATCGTCGATCTCGAGTTCTGGCTGCGCAAATATGCCGGCGACGAGGTGGCGACCTGGGTGAAGGAGAACATCCACCCGCTCGACATCCCGTTCCGGCTGGCCGAGGACTATGGCATCGTGCTGCTCAACGGCTCGGGCTTCGCCGCGCCGAACTGGTCGGCCCGGGTGTCCTTCGCCAATCTCGACGACGATGCCTATTCCGAGATCGGCCGCGCCATCCGCTCGATCGCCCGGGGCTACTACCAGGCCTATCAGGCATCGAAGGGCGAGAGGATCACGGCCTGACCCGGCTTGCCGCCGCCGGCACCAGAGGTGCCGGCATGACGGCCTTCCCGGCCTGCGGGCTAGCCGCCGCGCGCACGATCGCCGCCGAGCCGGAAGATCTCCGGCGCGTATTTGGCGGTGATCCCATGCGCGAAGGCCGAGACCAGCACGGCGGTGATCGCGATCGCGATGATCTCGCGGAGCAGGGGCAGGCTACCGAAATCCACCGCGACGAAGACCGCGAAGAGCGCCGTGGCGAGGCCCCGCGGCCCGAACCAGCCATAGAAGAGCCGCTCGCTGGCCGATGTCTCGGTGCCGATCAGCGAGATCCAGATCGCGAGCGGGCGCACGACCAGCAGCGACAGCACCACCACCAGCAGGCCGCCCGGCGTCAGCAGCGCCAGCGCCTCGGGAACGAACAGCGCGCCGATGAAGAAGAAGCTGAGCATGGCGAGGAACTGCCCGTCGCTCTCCAGGAAGTGGCGCGCCGGCAGCACCGAGACCGTCGCGGCATTGGCGAAGGCGATCCCGGCGACAAAGACCGCGACGAAGGCATTGCCCCCGACATGCTCGGCGGCGAAGAAGATGAAGCCGACGAAGAGCAGCAGCCCGACCTGGCCGAGATCCTTCTCCATCAGCCCGCGTGCCGCGACGAGATTGGTCAGCCTGCCGATGGCGATGCCGCCCAGCAGGCCGACGATGACGCCGGTGCCGATCTGGGTGGCCACCAGCGACAGCAGCGCGGCATCGCCGAGAGCCGGGTCGGCCGTGCCCGCCGCGAGCCCGGCGAAGAAGATCACGAAGGGCAGGGCGAGGCCGTCGTTCAGCCCGCTCTCGGCGTTCATCGCGTCGCGAAGGGTCTGCGGGATGCGTTCGTTCGAGCGGATCGACTGCCCGAGCGCCGCATCGGTCGGGGCCAGCAGCGCGGCCAGCAGGCAGGCCTCCCAGATCGGCCAGCCCGGCAGCACGAGCAGGTTGACCAGGGCGCCGATCCCGATGGCCAGCGGCAGGCCCAGCAGCAGCATGCGCCGGGTCCGCTGGCTGATCTGGTTCAGGGTCTTGCCGCGCAGGCTCGTCGCGTCGGCGAAGAGAAGCAGCGCCAGCGTCACTTCGGCCAGGTGGTGGAAGGTCGTGGCCCGCTCCATGTCGAGCGCCAGGTCGCCGACCCCGAGGACGACGCCGAGCGCGAGGCAGACCATCGGCATCGTGATGCCGGCGGCACCGATCCTCGCCGAGAACATGCAGTAGAGCAGCATCGCGAGGGCAATGTAGACGAGATAATGTTCCATGCGTTTCCCTGGCGCCTCGGCGGGCATCCGCTGCCCGGCCGGAGGCCCGTTTCGCCGTTCCCTGCATCATCCGGCCGTCGACCGGCGCTCCATCGCGTGCCGGAGGGTCCCCGGCCGCCGCTCCGGCAGGGCGGTAGCATCCCGTGCCGGTGCCACCAGTTGAAACGGGCAGCGCTGCATCTTCAAGACCCGCGCGCAACCGAAACGCGCCGGCGATCCGCCGCGCCGGCCATCGTTGCAGCGTCTCCGCTCCTTCGGGCAGTGTGGCGCGAGCCGAAGGCGCGGTACGCGGCGCCGCGCATCAAAGCACGAATTTCCGAGAAGAGGGGACGGTCCGGATGAAAGCGAGCCCGATGCTCATGACCGCGCTCACGCTGAGCGCGGCGATCGCCCTCTGGGGCATCCTCGACCCACAGGGGCTTGGCGCCGGCGCGGCGGCCATCGTGGGGGCACAGTTCGAGAGCCGCGGCTGGTTCATCATGCTGACGGCCAGCGGGCTGCTCTTCGCCGCGATCTATCTCGCGCTCTCGCCGCTCGGCAGGGTGCGCCTCGGGCCGGAGGGATCGGAGCCGGAGTTCTCCACGCCGTCCTGGATCGCGATGCTGTTCGCCGCCGGCATGGGGGTGGGCCTGCTGTTCTATGGCGCCGCCGAGCCGCTGACCCATTTCGCCACCCTCGGCGCCCATGCGCCGCCGTCGCGGGCCGCCGGGATGGCGCTCTTCGTCACCTATCTCAACTGGGGTTTCCATGCCTGGGCGATCTACGGGATGGTCGGCCTCGTGATCGCCTATTTCGGCTTCCGGCGCGGCCGGCCGCTGCTGCTGAGCGCGCCGGTGCGCGACAGCTTCGGCGAGGCGCGCTGGACCCGCGCGATGGGCTGGATCTTCGACCTGCTCGCCATCGTCGCCATCGCGGTGGGGCTTGCGGGCTCGCTCGCCATGGGGGTCTTCCAGGTGCAGACCGGGCTGGCCGGCATGTTCGGCATCGCGCCCTCGGCGGGGCTGACCGCCGCGGTCTTTGCGGCCATGTGCATCGGTTTCGCGATCCCGCTCCGGCTCGATCTCGGCGACGGCATGGCGCGGCTCTCCAACATCGCCATGGCCCTCGCCATCGGGCTGATGCTCTACCTGCTGGTCTTCGGGCCGACCTCCTACCTGATGAACGCGATCGTCACCGGCTTCGGCCGCTATCTCGCGCATGTCCTGCCCGCCGGGTTCGCGACGGCGGAGTTCCTCGAGGAGGATGTCGTCGGCTGGTTCCAGGGCTGGACGCTCAACTACATGATCTGGTGGCTGGCCTGGTCGCCCTTCGTGGGGGTCTTCATCGCGCGGATCTCGCGCGGGCGGACGATCCGGGAGTTCCTCGCCGGGGTGATCCTGGCGCCGACGCTGTTCTCGCTGATCTGGTTCGGGGTCTTCGGAGGGCTCGGCTTCTACGACTCGCTGCGCATCGAGGGCGCGCTCGCCGCGGTCAATCTCGAGAGCCTCGACGCCACCACCTTCGCCCTGCTCGCGCGGTTCCCGCTCGCTACGCTGACCAGCGGGGCGACCATCCTTGCCGCCTTCCTCTTCGTCGTGACCTCGGTGGTCAGCGCCGGCTTCGTGCTCGCGATGTTCGCCACCGAGGGCGACGAGAACCCGCCGGTGCGCCTGCGCCTGATCTGGGGGGCGGTGCTGGGTGCGCTGGGGCTGGCGATGATCCTGGTCGGCGATATCGGGCTGGTGCGCTCGGTGATCGCGCTGTCGGCGATCGCCTTCATCTTCATCGTGCCGATACTGGTGCTGTGCCTGTTCCGGTCGCTGCGGCGGGAGAACGACCAATGAGCGGCAACCTCGTCGATACCGTGCTGAACCTCCTGGTCTTCGGCTATTTCGGCTTCCTGGTCTGGCTCGCCATGCGCCCGCAGCCCTGATCCGCCGGGGCGCCGGCCGCTCCGGCGGGGCAGGGGGCGTGTCGGCCCGGCCTCGCCGGCAGGGCCGATCGGGCGCGGCCTCCCGCATCGCCGGGCGGGAGGCCCGCCGGCGCCGCGGCGGCGATCAGACCAGTTCGGGATAGATCTTCTCGAAGGTCGCCTTCGCCGTCTTGAACCGGCCCTGGACCTCGTTCAGCGCCTTCGCGGCCTCCTTGAGCGCGAGCTCGAGCATCTTCAGGGCGCGGGCGAACATCGGCTTGTCGCGCACGTCCTGCGGGATCGACTTGAGGATGCGCTTGTAGTTCTTCACCGCCAGCTCCTTCAGCCGATCGGCAATGGCGATCCGGTCGGTCCAGAGCTGGTAGGCGTCCCGGCGCGCCTTCTCGAGGCCGCCGAGAAAGCCCTCGCGGTCCGAGGTCATGTCCTTGATGTTCTTCTCGATCTGGTCGGCCTTCAGGGCGCTGACCGCGCTCTCCATGTCGGACTTGTACTTCTTGAGGTCGCGGGCGAGCTGCTTGCCATAGGCGTCCATCTGACCTTCCGCGCCCCTGGCCAGCTTCTCGAGGGTGTCGAGCTTGGACTCGAGCAGGTCGAGCCGCGGCTCCAGATCCTTGCTCCAGGCGTTCTCCGTGGTCATGAACTGCTTGGTGTGGCTGATGAGCACCTTCTTCATCGCGTCCATGACCGCCTTGTAGGCGTCGTCCTGCGGCTTCAGCTTGAGCTTCTCGCAGATCCCCGCCGAGCCGCGCCGCGGCTCGCCGCGCACGAAACTGCCGTGTTCCTTGTAGGTCTTCTCGCATTCCTTCCGGTAGTCCGCGAGCCAGATCCGGGTCTGCTCGATCCGGCCCTGGGCCGCCGGGTCCTTCGCGTTCACCAGCCCCTCGATCCGCTTGATCTCGTCCTTCTCCCACTTCACCTGTTCTTTCTTGATGCGGATGAAGAATTCCTCGGCCTCCTGCGACGTCTTCAGCCAGCCATCGGCGATCTTGTTCGCCTCCTTGATCTGCTTGTCATACTTTCCCATGGGCGTTTTCCTCTCGGTTTACTGGTGCGCCGCGGTCCGGCGCCGTGTTTCGACTGATCGGAATGTGGCGTTTCCGGGCCCGCTCGGCCATGCCGCGGCGGCTAACGTATCGTTGCGCGTTGACTAAGGCGGAGCGCCCTGCCTAGGCTCGACGGGGCGGCCGGTGGGACCAGAGGTGCCGATGGAGCTCAGTCAGATCAGGTATTTCCTGGCGGCCTGCCAGACGCTGAACTTCACGCGGGCGGCCGAGGCCTGCGATGTCGCGGTCCCGACGCTCTCGCGCGCCATCTCGAAGCTGGAGGAGGAGCTCGGCGGCCAGCTCTTCCGGCGCGAGCGGCACCTGACGCATCTGACCGATCTCGGGCGCCTGATGCAGACCCATCTCGCCGCCGCCCATGCCGCGACCGATGCGGCCCGGACCGAGGCGGAGAAGTATGCCGCCGCCGAGACGCGGCTCCGGATCGGCGTGATCTCGACGATCTCGGCCAGCCATCTCGTCAACTTCCTGCGCGCCCTGGCCGAGCGCGCGCCGGGCCTGGACCTCGATATCTGGGAGAGCCACTGCGCCGACATCGCCGCCGCGCTCGAGAACGCGGAGATCGATATCGCGCTGATGACCCAGCCGAGCTATGCCCCGAGCCTGCGCGCCGAGAAGCTCTACGAGGAGCCCTATCTCGTCGCCTTTGCCCCCGGCCACCGCTTCGAGGCGATGAACGCGGTGCCGCTCGCCGAGCTTGATGGCGAGGACTATGTCAAGCGCCTGCACTGCGAGTTTCCCTCCAATTTCCGCAGGCTCGGGATCGATCTGCCCTACAGGGGCGTGCGGGTGCGCTACTCGACCGAGCGCGAGGACTGGGTGCAGTCGATGGTCGCGAGCGGCCTCGGCTGCACGCTGATGCCGCAGTTCCTGCCGATCATGCGGGGCATCCAGACGCGGCAGATCGTCGATCCGGTGGTCACGCGCACGGTCAGCGTGGTGACCCGCTCGGGCCGGCGGCATTCGGCGGCGGTGGAGCACGCGCTCGCGACCGCGCGGGCGCTGCGCTGGCAGGAGATCCTGCCGGCGGCACAGATGGACTAGCGCCCGCGGGCGCCGGAGCGCGAGGGCGCCGGGCCAGGCGCTGTCGTCGGTCGGCGCTGCTGCCGGCACGCTCCGCGATCCGCCCGCCCGGGGGCCTTCCGCCGAGGCCGTCGCGCAGCCTGCGGGCGAGGCCCGAGAAGGCGGCCGCGTCTGCGCCGGGCACCGCCCGGATGGTCTCGTCGGTCGCGTCCCAGGCCGCGGTGATCCCGGCGGGCAGGGCGCGCCCCTTGCCGGCCGGCCCGAGCCGGTTCTTCCGGCGCGATGCGGGATCGACCGTGCGGGTCACGTATCCCGCGGCCAGCAGGCGGTCGGTCATCGTGCTCATGCTCGCGGAGGTGACGCCGAACTCCGGTACCAGCACCGCCTGCGAGACCGCCCCGAGCCGGCCGATCGCCTCGATCATCCGGGCCTGACGCGGCCGGACCCCGAGCGGCGCGAGATGCCGGCGCAGCTCCGCCTCGACAAGCTGTGCGCTGTGCAGCAGCCCATGGAAATCATGCCGGTCGCATTGCATATTGACAGTTAGCATACTAACTGTCTGCCGAACGCAAGGTCGGCCCGCCCCCCGCGGGCGAGACCCCGAGCGCTGCCAGAGTAGGCCCGGCCGCCCGGTCCGCCAGCCCGCAGGCATCCGCGGGCCGGCAGATCGACAGCGGGCGGCACCGTTCGGCCTGCGCAGCACTGAAAGGAGAACACCATGAGAGCCCTGACCGTCTGTACGGCGATGATCCTGTTCGGCGGCCTGTCGCTGGCCGCAGGCCCCTCCGCTGCGCAGCAGCGCCCGCCAAAGCCCGACTTTTCGAGGATGGCCGCGACGCTCGCGGTGTCCGAGGCCGATCTGATGGGCTGCCTTGGCCCGCGCCCCCAGCCAGGACAGCGGCCGCCGCGACCGGATGCGGCGAAGATCGCGGCCTGCCTCGGCGCTGCGGGCTACGACGTCACCGCGCAAGACACCGAGGCGGCGCTGGCCGCGGCCGCCCCGCGCCGGCGCTAGCCCGGCCCGCCCGGTCGCAGAATGGGGGAAACGCAGATGAGAACATTCCAGCGGGTCGGATATCTGGCGGTCGCCGGCGCCATCGCGCTGTCGACCGCGGCCAGCGCGCATGACGACCGGCTGAGCCGGATCGCCGCGTTCTTCGCGCCGGCCGACATCCTCTCCGGTCCGGAGATCGTCGACTGCACGCTGTCGGGCGGGACCCGGACGCGCTGCTTCAGGATCACCGTGACCCCCACGCCGCAGGACTACACGCCCGGGCCGTGGTGCCCCACCCATGTCGGCGACGGCGCGGATGCGGGCGGCATCTGGTTCGCGGATGGCGGGATGGTCGATGTGGACGGCGCGTTCATCCGCTCGCTTGCGGAGCGCTACGGCGACAGCAACTGGCAGCTCTACGACCCAGAGACCGGCGATGTCCGCTTCACCGGGACGCTCGAGGCATGCCAGGCCGCAGCGCGCCCGGATGTGGATCCGGCCTATCGGAATACCTGCGTGCAGTGCCTGCCGGAATACATGCCGGAGGATGCCGTCAGCACCTACACGATCCCGCTCGAGCCCGTGCCGGTCTCCCGGCCGCCGCGCCGCCTGCGCGGCCCGGCCGGCCTTGCCCGCAACGGCGTGCGGCTCGACGGGCCTGCGCCGGTGGAGGCGATCCTTGGGGCCTATACGATCGCGCCGCTTGACGATTGCGGCGGGCATGTGAACCTGCATGCCGGCTATCACTACCACGCGGTGACCGACTGCCTGACCGGCGCGCCGAATGGCTCCGATCCGGCTCGCGGCACAGCCGAGGCCGGGCATGGCACCGAGATCGGCATCGCCATGGACGGTTACGCGATCTTCCCGCACCTGACGGGCGACGGCCGCGCGCCGGAAGGGCTGGACGCCTGCAACGGGCACGACGCGGACGGCATCGGCTATCACTATCACGCGGGCGCCGCCGGTGCGAACGCGATCCTCGGGTGCCACGTGGCCGAGACCGGCTGCGCGTCGGAAGACAGCACCGCAACATGCGATGCGACCAGGCGCCCGCCGCGGCCCTAGCCTGCGGCAAGGCGTTTGGATCTGACGGGGCAGCGGAGGGCCTCGGCGGGTGATCGCGCCCCATGCGAGGGGGCGCCTCTGCACCAAGGGCCGGGCAGCTTGTCCGACCGCTTGGCGCGGCGGCCGCGATCTCTCCCGGCCGCCGGGGCCCATCGAGCAAGGGAGCGGGCGGTCCGCCGAGACGCAGGAGGATCAACCGGCTCTCGCCGGGGGGCCAGCGGGTCCGGATGCTTCCCCGTCGTTCCGGCACTGCCGGGGCGAACGGATGGCCACGGCACCCTCCGCTCTGGCCTGCACCGTGTCGCCGAGGCTGTCGTTCCCGGCCGCCGGCCGGCCCGTCTGAGGCGGCTGCGGGGCTGCCCGTCGGTGATGGTCACCGGCCGGTTGTCCCGTGCCGACACATCGCGCGGCAGGCGCAGCCGTCCGTGTTTCGCTCCGCCATGCGGAAGGGGGCCGCATCCATCCCGGCGATGCCGCAGTCGGAGCCGTCGCCCGTTCCGATGCCATGATCGGGGCGACGCCGATGGCATTGCCGTGCACCCACGGCCGGGCACCGAGCCGGCCGCACACGAAGGGTCTGCCGACCGGCACCGGGAGGCCGCGGGTCCACCGCACCGCCAGGCCGCGCGATGCCTGCGCCCGCACCATGCAGCGCAGGCCGATTGCGATGGGCCGGACCCTCGGGACCCTCGTGGACGGGGCGCGGCGCCGGGCGCCTTTGCATCCCCGACCCGGCGGCCTCGCCCATCACGGTTGACTGGGGCTGTGCGTCAGCGGGTCATCTCGTCCGGGCCTCCCGGCGAGAATGCGGGGGCGCGCCTCCATGGCACTGCGTCATCGTTGCGGACGGGCGAGCCTCCGGCCTCACGTCACCATGCGACGGCGCCGCGGGGCCGGCTGTCATTCGCAGAGCGCCAGCATCCAGTTGCGGAACTCGCGGGCGGGCTTCGACAATCCGGCTCCGCGCGGATGGATGAGATTGTAGGAGAAGGCGGTGCTCCAGGCGCGGTCGAACGGATCGATCAGCCGGCCGTCGCTCAGCTCCTCCTGCACCAGCCAGGCGGCGAACAGCGAGACGCCGAGCCCGTTGATCGTCGAGCTGAGCTGGAAATGACGGTCCTCCAGCATCATCTGCGGCTGCTGCGGCGAGAGGGAGAGCCCGGCATTGCGCAGCCATTCCTCCCACATGCGCGTGTCGTCCACATGGAGCAGCGTGCACCGGGCGAGGTCCTCGGCGCGCTCGAGGCGCCGGGTGCGGCGATAGTCCGGGCTGCACACCACCACGAGGTGCTCCGGCCAGAGGCGGTGCACCGCGAATTTCGGCCAGGCGCCCTGGCCCCACTGGATGCCGAGATCGGCAAAGCCGAGCGGGTTCTCCATGCGGGCATAGCTGTTGTTGTGGTTCTGGATCGAGAGCTGCAGGCCGGGGTGGCGTTCCCAGAACCCGCCGAGCCGCGACGACAGCCAGCGGCTCGCGAACATCGGCAGCACGGCGACCCTGAGCGTGTTGGCCCGCTGCCGGGTGCGCTCGAGCCCGGAGCGGATCGCCGTGAGCCCCTGCTCGACATCGGCGGCGAGGGCCGCGCCTTCATCGGTCGGCTCCAGCCCGCGGGCGGTCCGGCGAAACAGCACGACGCCGAGTTCCTCTTCCAATTTCTTGATGTGGTAGCTGACCGAGCTCTGGCTCGTGTTGAGCGCCTGCGCCGCCCGCGAGACGTTCTGATGGACGTATGCGAGCTGAAAGACCTGCAACGACTTCAGGTTTCGGATGGTTTCCATGGGCCCGGACCTTCGCCTCATGCCGGGCAGCGATGCCGGCGGAGCATCCATGATATCGAAAATTTCGATGGATTGCGCAAATCTTTGCGCTTCTGGCGAAGGCTGCCACGGGCTAGCGTGACCGGATCGCACGTCAGATGCGGAGACATGGGAGGAACGGATGACCACCGCGGTCCTGCAAGCGGTCGGGCTGAGCAAGCATTTCGGTGGCGTCAGAGCCATCGACGACCTGTCCTTCGACGTGCGCCCCGGCGAGATCCTGGGGCTGATCGGGCCCAACGGCTCCGGCAAGTCGACCACGGTCAACGTGCTCTGCGGCGTCTTTCCCGCCACCTCGGGAGAGATCCTGCTCGGCGGCGACCATGTCCAGCACCTGCCGGAATATGCCCGTGTCGCCAAGGGCCTCGCGCGCACCTTCCAGACCGCCAGCCTGTTTCCCGAGTTCACCGTGCGCGAGCAGGTGGCGCTCGGCTCGGACGTGACGCTGAAATCCGGGCCGCTGTCCTGGATCTTCGGGCGCCGCGGCGGCGGCGACGAGGCGGCGGCGGCTGCCCGCGTCGACGAGGCGCTCGCGCTGACCGGGCTCACGGCGGTTGCCGACCGGGTCGTCGGCACGATCTCCTCGGCCGAGCAGCGCTTCCTGATGATCGCCACGGCCCTTGCCTCGCAGCCCAGGGTCATCCTGCTCGACGAGCCGGCGGCGGGCCTCGTGGCGCATGAGCGCCGCGCGCTCGGCGAGACGATCCGGGCGATTCGCGACAGCGGCACCGCGGTGCTGGTGATCGAGCACCACATGGGCCTCATAATGGAGATCTGCGACCGGATCGTGGTGCTGAACTTCGGCCGCAAGATCGCCGACGGGACCCCGGCGGAGATCCGCGCCGACCCGGCGGTGGTCGATGCCTATCTCGGCGAGGCTGCCTGAATGCTGGAGGTTCGCGGACTGCGCGCCGGCTATGGCGCCATCGAGGTGCTCCACGGCATCGATCTCGACGTGGCCGAGGGCGAGTGCGTCGCGCTCATCGGTGCGAACGGCGCCGGCAAGACCACGACGCTCAAGACGATCTGCGGGCTGCTCGCGCCCAAGGCCGGCACGATCCGGCTGCGCGGCCGCGAGATCGGCGGCCTGAGCGGCCATGCGATCGTGCGGGAGGGGGTCACGATGTGCCCCGAGGGCCGGCAGGTCTTCCCGCAGATGAGCGTGCTGAAGAACCTGCGCATGGGCGCCTATGCGCGCTCCGACGACGGCCAGGCCGACGATCTCGAGCGCATGATGGACATGTTCCCGATCCTGCGCGAGCGCGCGCACCAGGCCGCCGGCACGCTCTCCGGCGGCGAGCAGGAGATGCTCGCCATCGCCCGGGCGCTGATGGCGCGGCCGAAGCTCTGCATCTTCGACGAGCCATCCCTCGGCCTCGCGCCCAAGATCGTCGCCGAGGTCGCGGCGACGCTCGGGCGGATCAGGGAGATGGGCATGACAATCCTGCTGGTCGAGCAGAACTCGCTGATGGCGCTGCGCCTCGCCGACCGGGCCTATCTGCTCGAGGCCGGCGAGATCGTGCTCGAGGGCACCGGGCAGGAACTGCAGTCGCATCCCGATGTCGCCAAGGCCTATCTCGGGCACTGAGACCAGACCGACGAAGATCGACGGACATCCCGCCAAAGGGATGCCAGAAATGGGAGGAGACGGAATGAAACGCACGATATCGACCCTTGCGGGCGCCGCGGTGGCGGCCCTGATCGCCGCCCAGCCGGTGCTTGCGGAGGAGACGCTCGCGATCGGCGTGAGCGATGCGCTCACCGGCGGTGCGGCGGTCTATGGCCTGCCGCAGGCCAATGCGGTGAAGCTCGCGGCCAGCGAGATCAACGCCGCCGGCGGCATCTCGGTGGGCGGCGAGACCTACATGCTCGAGGTGATCGCCTATGACGACAAGGGCAACCCCACCGAGGCGACCAACGCGGTGCGCAAGCTGATCGACCGCGACGGGGTGAAATACATCCTCGGCTTCTGCTGCTCCGGCGCCACCGGCGCGGTCGCCTCGTTCATCGAGTACGAGGACGCGGTGATGCTCGTCGGCAATGCCGCGGAGCGCTCGATCACCACCCGCGAGATTCCCAACCTCACGCGCACCCGCCCGCCGGCCGACTATACCGGCGCCGCCGCCGGGGCCTTCGTGGCGGCGAAGGGGCACAAGCGCGTCGCGGTGCTCGGGGCGCTCGATGTCGGCTTCTATGCCAGCTATGTCGATGCCTTCGAGAAGGAGCTCAACAAGGCCGGCGGCGAGATCGTCACCCGCGAGGCCTTCGCGCTCAAGGATCGCGACATGACGCCCCAGCTCACCAAGATCAGGGGCCTCGAAGCCGATGCGCTCCTCGTCGTGGGCTATGTCGAGCCGGCGGCCTTCATCTATCGCCAGTCGGTCGAGCTCGGCCTCGACCTGCCGCGCTACGGCTTCACCAGCGGCAGCGAGGAGCAGTTCCTGCGCGTGGCCACCAGCGAGCAGATGGAAGGGGTCTGGGACCTGCGCCCGACCGAGCTGACGCTGCTCTCGGCCACCGAGAACGGCATCGCCTATCACGAGAACTACGCCGCGGCATACGGGATCTCCCCCTCGCCGAGCAGCCCCTATGCCTATGACCAGACCTATGCGCTGAAGGATGCGCTCGAGGCGGCGGGCACGGTGGAGGACACGGCGGCGGTGGCCAGGGCGCTGCGCGAGCTGGCGGTGCCGGACGAGGTGGTCATGCAGTACCTCCCGATCGACGGGAAGATGTTCGACCGCAACGGCCAGGCCTACACCTCGAACGGCGCCTTCCAGTGGCGCGACGGCAACTGGACCTTCGTCCAGGACCTGCCGTCGGACCCCGTCGCCTATTCCGAGTTCCTGAGCACCCTCGACTGACCGGCAACGGGCGGCGCGGGGCCTCTCCGCGCCGCCCCGGCGGCGGCCCGCCCGGGGCCGCCCGCAGAACGCCCGAGATGGACATCCCATGATCGAGATCCTCCAGCAGATCGTGAACGGCATCGCCATAGGCGGCGTCTACGTGCTGATAGCCCTCGGGCTCACCACGGTCTTCGGCATCCTTGGCATCGCGCATTTCGCCCATGGCTCGGTGTCGATGTTCGGCGGCTACCTCACCTTCTTCCTGGTGGCGGGGCAGGGCATTCCGCTCGTGATCGCCATCCCCGTCGCGCTCACCGCCGGTGTCGTGCTCGGCATGGCGATCGAGCTGCTCGCCTACCGGCCGGTGCGAAAGGCAAGCCACATCAACGCCTTCATCGTGGCGCTCGGCCTCACCATGATGGTCGAGGGGCTCAATCTCGAGTTCTTCGGGCATGAGCAGGTGGTGATCCCCACCAGCTTCGACCGGGTCTTCAACATCGGCGGCGTCACGCTGCCGGAGCTGCGCCTCTACGTGATCCTGGCCGCGGCGCTGCTGATCGCGGCGATGACGATCTTCGTCGAGCGCACCAAGACCGGGCAGGCGATCCGCGCGGTGGCCGAGAACCGCGACGCCGCGATCCTGATGGGCGTCAACGTGCGCACGATCCCGCTGGTGGTCTTCGCCATGTCCACCGCGCTCGGCGTCGCCGCCGGCATCATGGTGGGCGCGCTCTTCGCCATCGCCCCGGGCATCGGCGAGGGGCTGGTGATCAAGGGCTTCGCGGTGCTGATCCTCGGCGGCCTCGGCTCGATCCCCGGAGCCATCGTCGGCGGCATCGTGCTCGGCATCACCGAGTCGCTGGCCGCGGGTTTCGTCTCCTCGGCCTACAAGGACGTGATCGCCTTCCTGGTGATGATCTTCGTCCTGCTGTTCCGGCCGCAGGGCCTGCTGGGCAAGGCATCATGACCCGGATCGCGGTTTCCCTCCTCTATGCCGGAGCGCTGGTCGTCCTGATCGCGCTGCCGCAGCTGATCTCGGTGAAGTACTACCTGCACCTGAGCATCCTGGCGCTGATCTGGCTGATCGTGAGCCAGGGCCAGAACCTGATCCAGGGCTATACCGGCTATGTCTCCATCGTCGGCGCCGGCTTCATGGGGATCGGCGCCTATTCGACGACCCTGATGGGCATGCATCTCGGCCTGCCGGTCTGGCTCACGATCCTGCTGGCGCCGCCGATGACCGCCGTCTTCGCGCTGATCGTCGGCTATCCGAGCCTCAGGATGAAGGGGCACTACTTCGCGATCGTGACGCTCGCCTTCAACCTGGTGATCTTCATCGTCCTGCTCAACTTCACCGAGCTGACCCAGGGCGAGGCCGGGATCACCGGCATCCCCAAGCCGGCGGGGTGGCTCGAGGCGCTCAACTTCCGCGACCGCGAGGTCTACTACTACTTCGTGCTCGCGGTGGCGGTGCTGACCACCGGCATCGCCTGGGCGATCGTGCGCTCGCGCGTGGGGCAGATCCTGATGGCGATCCGCCAGAACGAGGATCTGGTCGGCGCGCTCGGCGTCGCCGCGTGGAAGTACAAGCTCTTCGCCTTCGTCGCGAGCGCGATGTTCGCGGGGCTCGGCGGGGCGCTCTATGCCCATTACCAGAGCTTCATCAACCCCGAGGTCTTCGGCGTGGCGCAGTCGCTCGACGCGATCCTCGCGGTGATCGTCGGCGGATCGGGCACGCTGGCCGGCCCGATGATCGGCGCCTTCATCGTGATCTTCCTGCCGGAATACCTCCGCTTTGCCGACAGCTTCCGCCTGATCATCTACGGGCTGCTGCTGGTGCTCGCGACGATCTTCATGCCGCGCGGCATCGTCGGCCTCGCGCAGGATCTGGGCGCGCGGATCGCGGGGCGGCGATGACGGAGGCGGAACTGCAGGCCGCCGTCCGGGCCTTCGTGCGCGACGAGGTGGCGCCCGCGGCGGCCGCCTGGTCGATGGGGGCGGCGCCCGATCCGGCCCTGCTCGGGCGGGCGGGCGCGCTGGGGCTGATGCGCATCCAGGTGCCGGCGGAGGCCGGCGGGCTCGGCCTCGGCTTCGCCGCGAAGGCTCGGGCGGCGGAGACGCTCGCGCGCGCCGATTTCGGCTTCGCCATGTCGGTCGTCAACACGCAGAACGTCGCCCTGCGGCTGGTGGCGAGCGCCGAGCGCCGGGTGTGGGAGCCGCTGCTGCCCGATCTGCTCTCGGGCCGGTCGAGCGCCTGCACCGCGCTCACCGAGCCGGGCGCCGGGTCGGATTTCGCGTCGATCTCCACCACCGCCCGGCGCGACGGCGAGGGCTGGCGGCTCGACGGCGAGAAGTGCTGGGTCATCAATGCCCGGCACGCGGCGTTCGCCATCGTCTATGCGCAGTGCGGCGAGCCGGGAGACCGTGACGGCATCGGCGCCTTCCTGGTGCCGCTGGACCGCCCCGGATGCAGCCGCTACCCGCTCGACGCGCCCTTTGCGCAGACCTCGATGGGCACCGGCGGGTTCCGGCTCGAGGGGGTCCGCATTCCCGCCGATCACGTGGTCTTCGCGCCGGGGCAGGCCTTCGGCGCGATCCTCGACGAGATCAACGGCGCGCGGGCCTATGTCGCGGCGATGTGCTGCGGCATGCTCGGCGCGGCCATCGAGGCGGCGGGCGACTATGGCGAGAGCCGCCGGAGCTTCGGCCGGGCGCTCGCGGGGCATCAGGCCTGGCGGCTGGCGCTCGCCCGCGCCGGGGTCGCGCTGGCGGCTGCGCGGGCGATCACCGCCGAGGCGGTCGCGGCGGTCGATCGGGGCGCCCCGGCGCAGCTCGCCGCCGCGCAGGCGAAGATCGCCGCCGTCGATACCTGCCGCCGGCAGCTGCCGGAGCTCCTGCACCTCATGGGCGCCGAGGGCCTGCGGCCGCAACATCCCTTCTCCCGCCATCTCGCGGCGGCGGAGATCGCCACGCTGACCGACGGATCGACCGAAATGCTGCTCGAGCGCGTCCATCGCCTGATGCGGCGCGCGCCGGCGCCCTGACCGAAGAGGACTGACAATGCGCGTATTCCAGATCGAGGGCGAGTGGGGCATCGACAACCTCCGGCTCGCCGAGCGCCCGGCGCCCGAGGCCGGCCCGGGCCAGGTGCTGATCCGCATGAAGGCCGCCTCGCTCAACGCGCGCGACCTGATCGTGCCCGAGCGCGGCTATGGCCGCGCCACGGGCGAGCTGCCGCTGATCCCGGTGTCCGACGGGGTCGGCGAGGTCGTCGCCATCGGCGAGGGCGTGACCCGCGCCGCGGTGGGCGACCGGGTCTGCCCGAGCTATTTCCAGAACTGGGTCGCCGGCGAGCCTTCGCCCGCGGCCTTCTCCTCGGGCCTCGGCGGCCCGCGCGACGGGGTGATGGCCGAGCTCGTCTGCCTGTCGGAGCAGGGCGTCTGCCGGGTGCCGGAGCATCTGACCGATGCCGAGGCGGCGACGCTGCCCTGCGCCGGCCTCACCGCCTGGAGCGCGATCTCGACCTATGGCCGGCTCGCCCCCGGCGACCGGGTGCTGGTGCAGGGCACCGGCGGCGTCGCGCTGTTCGCGCTCGCCTTCGCCAAGCTGCGCGGCGCCCATGTCACGGTGATCTCCTCCAGCGACGAGAAGCTGGCGCGGGTCCGCGCGATGGGCGCCGACGAGACCATCAACTACACCACCACCGAGGACTGGGCGAAGGCGAGCCGGCCGATCACCGCCGATCGCGGCGGCTTCGACCACATCGTCGAGCTCGGCGGCGAGAAGACCCTGCCGCTCTCGCTCAAGGCGATCCGGCCGGGCGGCACGATCTCGCTGATCGGCGTGCTGTCGGGGCTGAAGCTCGAGGCGTCGCTGGGCCTCGTCGTGACCCGGCAGGTGCGGCTGCAGGGGGTCACGGTCGGCCATCGCGAGGGCTTCGAGGCGATGCTGGCGGCGATCTCGCAGCACGGGCTGCGCCCGGTGGTCGGCGAGAGCTTCGCCTTCGAAGAGCTTCGCGATGCGCTGGAGCACCTGCGCCGCGGCGGCGGCTTCGGCAAGACCGTGATCCGGTTCTGATCCGATGCAGGCGTCTTCCGCAGAGATCTCCTGCGACCCGCGGGTCCATGCCCGGCAGCGCCCCGAGGCGGTCGCCTTCGCCATGAGCGCAACCGGCGAGCGGGTCACCTTCGCCGAGCTCGAGACGCGCGCCAACCGGGGCGCCCATCTGTTCCGCCGGGCCGGCATCGGGCAGGGCGATCATGTCGCGATCCTCATGGAGAACCGCCGCGACTTCCTGGAGATCTGCTTCGCGGCGGATCGCGCCGGGATCTACTACACCACCATCGGCACGCATCTGACCGCCCCGGAGATCGCCTATATCGTCGGCGATTGCGGCGCGCGCATGCTGATCACCTCCGAGCGCTTCGCCGACCGGCTCGAGGCGCTGGCGCCGGCGCTCGAGGGGCGCTGCGCGCTCTATGCGGTCGGCGCCGACCTGCCCGGCGCGGCGCGCTGGGAGGCGGCGCTCGAAGCCTGCCCCGCCACGCCGATCGAGGACGAGGCGCAGGGCCTCGACATGCTCTATTCCTCGGGCACCACGGGCCGCCCCAAGGGGGTGAAATGGGCGCTGACCGGGGAGAAGCCGGGCCGGCGCAGCATGCTGGTCGACCTGCTGACCGAGCTCTTCGGCTACGCTGCCGAGACCCGCTATCTCTGCCCGGCCCCGCTCTATCACGCGGCGCCGCTGCGCCACACCATGGTGACGATCCGCATGGGCGGCAGCGCGGTGATCATGGACCGGTTCGACGCCGTCGCGGCGCTCTCGCTGATCGAGCGCCACCGCATCACCCACAGCCAGTGGGTGCCGACGATGTTCGTGCGGATGCTCAAGCTTCCCGAGGAGGAGCGCCGCCGCTTCGACCTCTCCTCGATGCAGATGGCGGTGCATGCCGCGGCGCCCTGCCCGGTGGAGGTCAAGCGCCAGATGATCGACTGGTGGGGGCCGATCCTGCACGAGTACTATGCCGGCACCGAGAACAACGGCTTCGTCGCGCTCGACACCGCCGAATGGCTCGCGCATCCCGGCTCGGTGGGCCGCGCGCGGCTCGGCGTCATCCATGTCTGCGACGCGCAGGGCGAGCCGCTGCCGGTCGGTGCGGAGGGCGAGATCTATTTCGAGAACGGCCACCAGTTCGAGTATCACAACGCGCCCGAGAAGACCGCGGCGGCGCGCAACGCGCGGGGCTGGACCACGCTCGGCGATATCGGCCGGCTCGACGCGGACGGCTATCTCTACCTGACCGACCGCAAGTCCTTCGTGATCATCTCCGGGGGGGTCAACATCTACCCGCAGGAGACCGAGAACGCGCTGCTGTCGCATCCGGCGGTGCTGGACGCGGCGGTCTTCGGCCTGCCCAATCCCGATTTCGGCGAGGAGGTCAAGGCGGTGGTACAGCTTGCACAGCCGGCATCGGCCTCGCCGGCGCTCGCGGAGGAGCTCATGCGCTTCTGCCGCGAACGGCTGTCGGCGATCAAGTGCCCGCGCAGCATCGACTTCCGCGAACGCCTGCCGCGCGAGGCCAACGGCAAGCTCTTCAAGCGCCGGCTGCGCGAGGAGTATCTGGCCGCGCTCAAGCCCGGCTGACGTGCCGGCCGGGCGCCGGTCTCAGGCCTTCTTCGCGTCGAGCTTGGCGAGCCCCTTGATCGCCGCCTTGCCGGCGGTGGCCAGCCGGCCCATCTCCTCGAAGCTGGCATAGCCCTTGTCGGCCAGCGGCTTGAGCCTGGCCTCCAGCGCCCTGGCCTTGGCGAGGATCTCCTGCTGGCGCGCCAGATCATGCGCCTTCCGGGCGGCGTCGAAGTCCTTCCTGTGCCGTGCCATCTCCTCGAGCAGCCTGACCTCCTCGCCCCATTTCGCGGCGGCTTCGGTGGCGGCCGTCGCCAGGCCGGCGCCGTTCTTCTTCAGCAGATCCGCGGCCGCGCGGCAGGCCTGCTCGGCCTTGCCGAAGCTCGCCTTCGCGGCGGCGGCGTTCCGCTTCACATCCTCGATCGCGTCGGAGATCGAGGCCTTGTCGGCGGCGGGGTCGCCATGGGGCCAGTCGAGCCCCCTGACATGGCTCTTGAGCGCCTTGACCGTCCCGGTATCCGCGGTCCCGCTGGTGCTCAGCCCGGCCTTCTTCTGGAACCGGACAACGGCGTCCTTCGTCTTCCCGTCGAAGGTTCCGTTCGCCTTCAGTCCCGATGCGAGAACCTTGTTGAGGTCGATCTGGAGCTTCCTGACCGGGCTGCCGGTCGATCCTTCCGAGAGTGCTGGCATTGGTCATCTCCATCCGTTCGCGGCCCGCGGGCCGTTCCGCAGGAATCTGGCAGCCTTGGGTATCGGTTTGACGGCGCGGCGGCGTTTCGATTGTTTCACCGGGCCGGGGCGGCGCCGGTCGCATAGACCCGGCGATGACATGTGCCGCCGGGCAGCCGCCGGTTGCGACGGCCCGGGGGCGCCGGGGGCGGAGGCCAGGAGCGGTTGCCGACCATGCGCAGGGAGGCAGCCGCGGAGCCCTCCCTGCGAGGCGCGTGCCCGCCCGGCGCCATTGCCGTCGCGCGCCGCCGCGGTCGCCGATGCGCAGCGCCCGTGCCCTGCTGGCCCGGGTCAGGCCAGCCAGCATCGTCCTGTCCGGCGGATCGCCCCATCGGCCCGCCACGCGACCTCCGTGCTCCGCAGGGGCGCCGATGGCGTTCGGTGCACCGGACGCCGCAGGATCGGCGATCGGGAGCGGAACCGGCCTCGGCCGGCCTCGTGATGGGCGCGAGCAGAAAAAATCATCAATGGTTCCATTGAAATGTTCCGGGAATTGCCGAGCCTGCCGGGGCAGGGATGGGAGAGGCGCCGATGATCCTGGTATGGCTGTGTCCGATAATCCTCTTTGTCGGGCTACTCGTGTCGCGGCGCGCGAGCCCGGTTGCCGCGGCGGCGCTGGCGACGGCGCTCTCGGCGGTGGTCGCCGTGGTGGCCGCGCCGGTGGAGACCGGCGCCGCGGAGGCCGTGGCCGGGCTGCTCGCGGGGTTCTGGATCGCCCTGCCGGCGGTGCTGGTCATTCTCGCGGGGCTGTTCTTCGCCGAAAGCACGGGCGGGGGCGGCGTGTCGTCCGGTCCGGCGCCGAGCCATGGCGCGCTGGCCGGAAGCTGCCTGCTGATCGGCCCCTTCCTCGAGACCGCGACCGGGTTCGGCGTCGGCTATGTCGTCGCCCTGGCGGGGGTGGTGCGGCTGGGTGTCACCGGCGGCCGGGCGCTGGCGCTGGCGGCGTTCAGCCAGTTCCTCGTGCCCTGGGGGGCGCTCGGCGTCGGCACCCGGATCAGCGCGGAGATCTCCGGCATCCCGGTCGAGGCGCTCGCGCTGCGCTGCGCCCTGCTGACGACGGTCGCGGTCGCGGTGATCCTGCCGCTGTTCTGGCGGGTGGCGCGCGGCGCCGGGTTCGCGCCGTCGCGCCGCGAGCGCATCGAGTGGAGCGCGACGCTGGGCGGGCTCTCGGCACTGCTGGTGCTGGCCAGCCTCGCGATGCCGATCGAGTTCGCCGCGCTGGCCGCGCTCGGCGCGGTGCTCCTGCTGCGCCATCTTGCGGCGGGGCGGGAGGATCGCCCGGACCCGCGCGCCGCCCTGCCATATGTCGCGCTGGTGCTGCTGCTCGCGGCGACGCGCTTCCTGCCGCCGCTGCGCGAGGCGCTGGAGACGCTGCGCTTCGCACCCTTCGCCGGGCTCTCGGCGCTGGCGCCGCTGATGTCGCCGGCGCTGCTGCTGCTGCTGATCGGCGCGGCGGTGTCCTGGCGGCGCGGTGGCCGCGGCGCGGTCGTGTCGGGCCTGCGCGCCATGCTGCGGCGCGGCTGGCGCGCGGCGGCGATGACCTTCCTGCTGGTCGGCATGGCCTGGATCATGGTGCGCTCGGGGATCTCGGCGGCGCTGATGGGGCAGGCGACCGGCGCGGTGGGGGCGGCGGCGCCGGCGCTGGTGCCGCTGGCCGGCGCCTTCGGCGGCTATCTCACCGGCAGCAACACCGGGGCGGGGGCCCTCTCCATGCCGCTGATCGCCGGGCTCCGGATCGGCCCGGAGGTGGTGCCGTGGGTCGGCGCCGCCGCGGTCTTCGCCGGCAGCGCGCTGACCGCGATCAGCCCGGTCCGGTTCGCCATGGGGCAGGCGCTGATCTCGGCCTCGGGCGAGGAGGCGCAGGCGGGCTTCCGGCTGCTCCTGCCCTACACGCTGAACGCCATCCTGCTGGCCGTCGCCGCCGCGCTGCTGGCCGCCATGCTGCTCTGACCGCGACGCGGCCGGTAGCGGTTCCGTCCGGGCGCCGAGGCCGCCGGACGTCCCGTCGCAGGCCACGGTATCTCGCAAGCCCGGAAGCGCGAATAGGCCGGCCATCGAGAGCGTCGAGAGAGCGCCACCCTGACAATCGGCCTGTTGACGGCAGCCGGTCTCAAGCCGGGAAACCGACCGTCGGCACACCGATGGCCGCCTTCCACCGGCTCGGGCAGGGAGGACAGTTGGTCAGGCTGCCCCGCGTCACGGCATCCCCATGTGGCGCCGGCTTTCGCGCGACCGCGGTGGCGGGTGCCGATCCGGACGGGCTGCGGATGAAGCGGCCTGCGCTGGTGCCCGGCATGTCCGGCTTCGCCTCTGCCAGAGCGTGCCGGCGACACGGTCGCGGCGGGGACGGCTGCCACCATCCACCGATGCCACCCCGGCGCCGGCAGGCCGCCCGGGACGAAACCGCCGAAACCGCCCGTCGGCGTGTCGCCTCCGCCATCTGCCCGGGCGCCGCTATGGAACGGTGCGATACCCTGCATGTTCCGGCGCATGTCCCCTCCGCGCCAGCCCGGCCTGCACTGGAGGTCGGCCACCTCGCCGCCCATGCGCCTCACTGCAAAGGATCAGGGCGACGGTCACGCCGCCCGCCCGGGCGACTGTGTTCCGCAGCGGAACGGTTGCGACCGGCCTAGGCGGCTCGGTCCGAAGATCATGGGTGGCGTGGCCGGGGAGACCGGCGAAGGTTCGCGCGCTGGGCCTTTGGGAGTCACACTTGGGGCTGCATGGGATGCGGGCGGCGGGGCGTCCGGGCAGCACCGGGCGAAGGCGCCGGCATCTGGAAGCTGGGCGTGCCGCGGCAGGCGAGGCCCGCCCGTCCCCTCCTTGGGCCCGCCGCGGCATGCCAAGGGCGCGCCATGGCGCACCCCGCGCGCGCCTCCGGCCGAAGCGAGCCGGAGATCTCCGGTTCGGAGATCGTACGGTTCATAGTATATTCACACATGCGCGTTGTTCGAGAGATGGTGTGGTGAGCCGGGAGCCGATACCCAACATCGTGGAGTCCGCGATGATCCGGGGCAGCTACGATCTCGTGGTTGTCGGAAGCGGGTTCGGGTCGCTGTTCTATCTCCGGGAGTGCCTCGGGCACCTGCCGCGGACCGCGCGGGTCGCCCTGCTCGAGCGCGGGGCCTATCTGCCACATGCGCGCCAGCTCGCGCTGCGGAGCAATTCCGCCGATCCCGAGGACCCCGATCGTCCGACCTCGGCGGACCGCTACTACCGGCGGCTGGAGGGCGAGAAGCCTTGGAACTTCACCATCGGCCTCGGCGGCGGAACGCTGTGCTGGTGGGGCCAGGCCCCGCGCCTGCATCCCTCCGACTTCGGGATGCGCCGGCTCTACGGCAGGGGCGAGGACTGGCCGATCTCCTATGACGACCTCGAGCCCCATTACTGCGCGGCGGAGGAGATCATCGGCATTGCCGGCGACAGCGACCGTGTCGGCCCGTTCCGGCGCTCGCGTCCCTATCCGCTGCCGGCCTTCCGGGGCTCCGGCATCGACATGGCGCTGCGCGAGCGCGATCCGATGCAGCTCGCGCTGCCGGCGGCGCGCGACAGCATCGGTGCGCTGCGGGCACAGTGCTGCGCCCATGGCGAGTGCCGCCTCTGTCCGCAGGACGCGAAGTTCACGGCGCTGAACGGCCTGCCCGCGGTGCTGGAGGACGCGCGCATCAGCATCCTCACCGGGGCGAACGTGCTCGCGCTGGAGCTCGAGGCCGGCCATGCGCGCAGGGTGGTGTTCGAGCGGCGCGGAAGGCGGCAGACGGTCTCGGGCGACCATGTCGTGCTCGGCGCCAACGCGATCTGCAACCCGGCGATCCTGCAGCGCTCGGGGCTCGGGCATCCCGAGCTCGGCCGCGGCATCGCCGAGCAGATGGGGGCGAATGTCGAGGTGCAGCTCGCCGCGCATTCCGGCGTCGATGGCGGGACGGCGGCGACCGGCCAGAACATCCGGCTCCTCGACGGCGCGCACAGGCGGGCGCACGCCGCCGCCGCCTACTATTTCGACAATCGCTGGAAGCATCATGGCCTGCGGCTCGAGCGGGGCAGGCATCTCAACACGCTCAACCTGATGGTCATCGCGGAGGCTCTGCGCAGCGAGCGGAACTTCGTCGAGGTGCCGGAGGACTGGGATGCGCTGCCGGTCATCCACCACGCGACCCACGGCGCCTATGCGGAGGACGGCCTGAGGGCCGCGCTGCGGGCGGTGCCGGAGATCTTCGCCGGCCTCGGTCTCGAGCGCGTGTCCGAACCGGTGGCGCGGCCGTCCGAGGCGCATGTCCAGTGCACCACCCCGGCCGGAACCGACCCGGGCCGCAGCATCGTCGATGGCGATCTGCTGCATCATCGGGTGCGCAATCTGAGCGTCGTCGGCACCAGCGTCTTCCCGACGGCCCCGGCGGGCAACCCGAGCCTGACGGCGGCGGCCTGGTCCCTGCGCGCGGCGCGCAGGCTGTTCGGGGCGGGCTGAATGGGCAGGACGACGCGGCGCAGCTTCCTGACCAACGGGATCGGACTGGTGGCCGCCGCGGCTGCCGCCGGCGTCGCGGGCCGCTATGCGCTCACGGATATCGAGGCGATCCTTGAGGCGATCGTCCGCCACCATGTCGGGGACGATGCGCTGGCGCGCGGCGCGGCGGCAGCCTTCGCGCGGGACTATGCCCCGATGACCGCGTCGAACTGGAAGCTGCGATCGGCGGTCGCATCGGGATTGTACCTCCTGCCGCTGTTCCGCGGTGCTCTGCCCGCTGGCGATCTCGCGCGCATCGAGCGCTACGACCGCCGCGTCGTCACGGATTTCCTGTTGTCCTCCAGCTATGACGGGCGAGAGTCGGGCGATCCCATCGATTATCTCGCGCTGGAGACGGCCCCGCTCTGCAACCCGTTCGCGCGCCTGCGCTAGGGGTGCCGGCGGGACCGGTGCGCCGCCGCTCTAGCGGGTCCAGGGATCGGCGGAGGCCTCCCGCGCCATCGCCTTGATGGTGTCGATGATCGGCGGCGCGCCCGCCGCGAGATGCAGCGCATAGAACGGGATCAGCGGGATCGGCGGATCGACCTGCAGCACCTGCAGGCGGCCGTTGCGGCTCTCGTCGCGGTAGAAGTCGATCGGCAACAGGCCGACGCCGAGGCCCGAGCGGATCAGGCCGGCGCTGATCTCCATCGAGTTCGACCGTTGCAGATGCTGCGGCTGGCGCGAGGCCTGGCCGAGCCAGCGCTGCTCGATGCTGGAGATCGTCGAGCCGGGCCCGAGGCTGATCACGCTCAGCGCGCGGAAATCGTCGGGCGAGAGCGGGCCGGCGCGCATCTCGAAATCCGGGGCGCAGTGGTAGCCGAAGCGGATGGTCGAGAGGACCTCGGCGGCGATGTCGGGTTCCGGCTGCTCGGCGAGCGGCACGAAGGCAATGTCGATGGCGCCGTTGCGCAGCCTGTCCGGCACGTCGCCGCTGAGCCCGACCTCGAGGTCGATCTCGAGGCGCGGATAGCGCTTGGCGAGATCCGCGATCAGCGCCGGCAGCCAGGTCAGCGCGATGAGCTCGGCGGCGCAGATCCGCAGCGATCCCGAGATGCTCCGGGGGTTGCCCACGGTCATCTGCAGCTCGTCGACCAGGAGCGCGATCTCGGCGGCATAGCGCAGCAGGTCGCGCCCTTTCGCGGTGACCCGGACCTGTCGCCGCGACCGGTCGAGCAGCTCGACGCCGAGATCGCGCTCAAGATCGGCGATCCGCAGCGACACGTTGGACTGCGTCGTGTTCAGCTGGTGCGCGGCCTGGGTGAAGGAGCCGAGGCGCGCAACGCAGCGGAAGGTTTCGAGCTGGCGAAGATCCATCGGACAGCCTCATTCCATGCTTCTGCCTAGATCAATGGATTCGATCCTGCCATCTGTCCAGCGTTTCCGGCCGGGAGCGGGAACAGGCCGGTGAAACCGGAAATCGCCAAAGGTTTGCGGGAGAAGCTCCGAACCCTGTGCCTGTGACCGCCGGAATGGCACAGCTTCATGCAAGCCTTAAAATCGGAAATACAGATCGAACATATATGATCAAATCATTGGATTAGATTTTTGGCCGTGGCTACGGTTTCGTCAGGAAGTCCGGCATGGACCCGGCCGGCACGGGCCCGGCGGGCGGGACCGGAAAGCACGGAAAGGAGGCGCGGGAAATGGCGCAGCTGCATCGAGAGATCACCAAGGACGAGATCAGGACCTATCGCGAGGACGGCATTGTCGTGCTGCGCGGCTTCTTCAACAGCGATGCCGTGGAGATGCTGCGCGAGCTCGCCGAGGAGGACATGGCGAAGCCCGGCCCGCTGCACCAGGAGCTGACCAAGCCCGGCGGCACCGGCCGCTTCTTCTTCGATACCTTCCTCTGGACCTTCAACGAGAAGGCCAAGGCGGCGCTGCACGACCTGCCCACCGCCGAGATGGCCGGCACGGTCATGGAATCGAAGAAGGTCAACATCTTCTTCGACCAGTTCCTGATCAAGGAGCCGGGCACCTCCGAGGCGACGCCCTGGCACAACGACGTGCCGTTCTGGCCGGTGCGGGGCAACCAGATCTGCACGCTCTGGCTGGCGCTCGACGAGGTTTCGGCCGACAGCGGCGCCGTGGAATACGTCAAGGGCTCGCAGAAATGGGGCCAGTGGTTCAAGCCGCCCGCCTTCGCCGGCGACGACAAGTACAAGATCGACCTGCCCAAGGTGCCGGATATCGATGCGATGCGCGACGAGCTCGACCTTGTCAGCTTCGAGCTCGAGCCGGGCGACTGCACGATCCATCACGGGCTGCTGGTGCACGGCGCGCCCGGAAACTCGCGCAGCGACCGCCGCCGGCGTGCCTATCTCACGCGCTGGGCGGGCGACGATGCCACCTATCAGCCGCATCCCAACATCCAGAAGATGATGTGGGATCCGGACATCGAGGCCGGCGGACCGCTTGACAGCGATCTCTGGCCCGTCATCTGGCGTGCGCGTGAGAACGAGACCGCCTGAGGACGGCGACGACGACAAACCGGAGCAGAGAGGGACGTGACATGACCGACCAACGCCTATCCCTATCGCTGGCCGCAGCGATTGCGGCTTCGCTGAGCCTCGCGCCCGTTGCGGGCCATGCGCAGGAGACCTTCAAGATCGGCCTCGTGAATTTCCTCTCCGGCCCGGCGGCCGACGCCTTCGGCGTGCCGTCGATGAACGGCGGGGTGCTGATGGTCGAGGCGCTGAATGCCGGGCAGGTGCCGGCGCCCTATGACGGGCAGACCGGCATCGGCGGCCTGCCCATCGAGTTCGTCCAGATCGACGAGAGCGGCGGCGCGCAGGTCCAGATCCAGCGCTACCGCGATCTCGTCGAGCGCGAGGAGGTGGATGCCGTGCTCGGCTATGACGGCTCTGGCGACTGCCTGGCGATCGCGCCGGTGGCGGACGAGCTGCAGACCGTCACGATCTTTTCCGGCTGCGGCACCACCCGGCTCTTCGAGGAGGCGTCCTACGACTATGTCTTCCGCGCCGGCGCGCACACCACGATGGATAACGTGGCGCTGGCCCACTACATCAAGCGCACGATGCCGGAGACCAAGACCGTTGCCGGCCTCAACCAGAACTATTCCTGGGGTCAGGACAGCTGGCGCGACTTCACCGCCGCGCTCACGCTGCTGATGCCCGAGGTGGAGATCGGGCCGGAGCTGTTCCCGGAGCCCGGGGCCGGCCAGTACGGCTCGCAGATCAGCGTGCTGATGCGGGCCAAGCCGGACGTGGTGCATTCCAGCCTCTGGGGCGGCGATCTCGAGGCCTTCCTGCTGCAGGCCGGGCCGCGGCAGCTGTTTGCCCGCTCCCACGTGGTCTTCAACATGGCCGAGCACGTGCTGCCCCGGATGGGCGAGAAGGCGCCGGTCGGGCTGATCACCGGCGGGCGCGGCGCGGTCGGCGAGCTGCGCCCGCGCACCGAGCTCGCGGACTGGTTCTACGAGGCCTACGCGGAGGCCTATGGCATCCCGGCCGTGCAGGGGCCGTTCCGCTTCGTGCAGACGATCCTGGCGCTGAAGACCGCGGCGGAGATCGCGATGGCGGAGAACGGCGGCACCAAGCCGACCGACGAGGAGATCGCCGCGGCGCTGGCCGGCCTGGTCTTCGAGACGCCCTCCGGCACCGTCGAGATGGCGCTCGCGGACGGCCATCAGGCGATCCAGGGCGCGGCGATCGGCATCGCCGCCTGGAACGACGAGCTCGGCCGGCTCGAGCTGACCGAGGTCGAGCATTTCGCGGCGCGCTGCGTGAACCCGCCGGCCGGCGTCACCTCGCTGGAATGGATCGAGGGCGGCATGGTCGGGGCGGAATGCGAATGAGCCGCGCCATGCGGACCGATGCGGGGGCGGCCGGTCCGGCCCCGCAGACCACCCGACGGCCACGGCCCAGCCGGGGGACCCCATGGACATCGCGCTGACAATCCTCGTCGACGGGCTGATCTACGGCGCCTGGCTGTTCCTCGTCGCCATCGGCCTCACCCTGGTCTTCGGCATCATGAAGATCCTCAACGTCGCGCATGGCGCGCTCTATGCCGTCGGTGCCTATGCGGGCGCGAGCCTCGTCGGCGGCTATCTCTTCGCCACGCCGCCGGCCGCGCTGCAGCTGCCGCTGCTGATCGTCGCCGCGCTCGGCGTGGCGCTGCTGCTCGGCCCGCTGCTCGAGGGGGTGCTGCTGCGGCTCTTCTACGGCCGCGACGAGGTCGTGATCCTGCTCGCCACCTTCGCGCTCTCGCTGATCATCGAGGATCTGATCAAGCAGGTCTGGGGGGTCTATTCCTACTATGTCTCCGAGCCCTACGCGCTTTTCGGCGTGATCGAGGCGGGGCCGCTCTTCTATGTCGGATACGACGCGTTCCTGATCGTGGTGGCGGCGCTGGTGGGGCTCGGCGCCTCCGCCTTCCTGCGGCTGACCCGGCAGGGCAAGATCGTGGTGGCGATGATCCACGATTCCGAGATCTGCCGGGCGATGGGCGTGAACGTCTCGCGCGCCTATCTCTGGACCTTCACGGTGGGCGTGTTCCTCGCGGCGCTGGCCGGTGCCCTCATCGCGCCGACGCTCGCGGTGACGCCGACCATGGGGGTCAACGCGATCATCCTGAGCTTCGCGGTCGTGGTGATCGGCGGCCTCGGCTCGGTCGAGGGCGCGGCGCTCGGTGCGCTGATCGTCGGCTGCACGCGGGCGGCGACGGTGCATCTCTGGCCCGAGGGCGAGCTCTTCATCGTCTACGCCGTCATGGCGGCGGTGCTCGCGGTGCGGCCGCGGGGGCTGTTCGGCATGCCCGAGGGGAGAAAGATATGACCTTGCGCCCATCTCCCGCCCCCGCCGGCCGAGCGCTTGGCCTGGCCGCGGCCGTCGCCTCGGCGATCCTCGCGCTGCTGCTGCTGGCCGGCTGGGCGGCGCCCTCCTGGGCGATCTACACCGCGACCATCGCGCTGGCCAAGGGGCTCGTGGTGCTCGGCCTCGTGATGCTGCTGCGCATGGGGCTGATCTCCTTCGGCCACGGCATGTTCTACTGCTTCGGCGCCTATGTCAGCGGGCTGCTGGCCAGCGGGGCGGGGCTGACCGACGCGCTCGCGCTGACGCTGGCGGCGACGCTGGGGACGGCGGCGCTGGGCCTCCTGCTCGGGCTGCTGCTGGCGGGCTATCGCGGGGTCTTCTTCGCCATGTTCAATCTCGCGCTCTCGATGATCCTCTACGGTGCGCTGCTGAAATCGGTCTCGCTCGGCGGGTCGGACGGGGTCAGCGTGCCGGCGCCGAGCTATTTCGGCCTGGTGCCGCCGGACGGGATGCGCTCGCTCGCGGCCTATGGTTTCGTCGCCACGATCGCCTGCGCCGCCGGCTTCCTGCTCTGGCTGGTCTCGCGCTCGCAGCTCGGCCTGGTCCTGCTCGGGGTCAAGGGCAACGAGATCAGGCTCGACTATCTCGGCATCAGCGCGCGGCGGCTGATCCTGGTGGCCTATGTGCTCTCCGCCGCGCTGGCGGGAATGGGCGGCAGCCTCGTGGCCATCGTCTCCGGGCACGTGATCCCCGAGATGGCGTACTGGACGACCTCCGGCGAGTTCGTCTTCATCACCGTGCTGAGCGGCCCCGGCAGCATCAGCGGCGCCTTCGCCGGCGCCGGCGTCTTCGAGGCGGTGCGGCTGGCGACCGGGCAATACCTGCCGAATGCCTGGCAGCTGCTGCTCGGCGGCTTCCTGCTCCTCGTCATCCTGTTCCTGCCGGACGGGATCAGCTCGCTCGCGCGCAGGCGGACGGGCACGGCAGACGCTTCGGCGCCGCCGGCGGGCCGCGTGCAGGGGGAGGGCTGAGGCATGGAAACCGCTCTCGAGGCAACCGGGCTCACGCGGTCGTTCAGCGGCATCCGTGCCGTCGACGATGTCAGCCTCTCGATCCCGGCCGGCGGCGTGGTCGGCCTGATCGGGGCCAACGGCGCCGGCAAGACCACCTTCGTCAACATCGTGACCGGGTATCTGCGCCCGGACAGCGGCACCGTCACCTGCGGCACGCGCGACATCACCGGCCTCGGGCCGCGCCGGATCCGCCGGCTCGGCGTGTCGCGCTCGTTCCAGATCCCGCAGCTCTTCCTCGAGCTGACGGTGTTCGAGAACCTGCTGCTGGCGGTCCGGGTCGCCGGGACCAACCGCGGCGGCTTCCTGCACCCGCTGCGCCCGGCCAACGACGCCCGGGCGCAGGCAGAGGTGGATCGGATGATCGGGCGCTTCCGGCTCGAGCCCTACCGCGCGCAGCCGGTCGGGGAGGTGCCCGGCGGCATCCGCAAGCTGCTCGACGTCGCGATGGCGACCGTCGACCATCCGCAGGTGCTGCTGCTCGACGAGCCGACCAGCGGCGTCGCGGCAAAGGAGAAGTTCGGCTTCATGGACCTGGTGATGGATGCCCTGTCGGAGGAGCGCGCCGCGGTCCTCTTCGTCGAGCACGACATGGAGATCGTGCGCCGCTATGCGGACCGGCTGATCGTGTTCCACGAGGGCCGGGTGCTGCTCGACGACACGCCCGAGCACGTGCTCGCCGATGCCGATGTGCGGCGCTTCGTGACCGGGGCGAAGGCATGAGCGCGGCGATGCCCGCGCCACCGGCCGGCGCACCGGTCCTCGCGGTCGAAGGGCTGACGGTCGCGATCCAGAAGGTGACGATCCTGCACGGGATCAGCCTGAGCATCGAGGCCGGCGAGATGGTCGCGCTGATCGGCCACAACGGCGCGGGAAAGACCACCTTCCTGCGCGCGCTGATGGGCATCCAGCCGCTCGCGGCGGGGCGGATCGACTTCGCCGGCGCGCGGATCTCCGACCAGCCGCTGCACCGCCGCGCGGCGCTGCGCATCGGCTACATGCCGGAAGACCGCCGGCTGATCCCGACGCTGAGCGTGGCGGAGAACATCCTGCTGCCGGGCTGGACCACCGGCATCGCCGATGCGGCGGAGCGGCTCGAGGGCATCTACGCGATGATCCCGGAGATCGCGAAGGTGGCGTCGCGGCCGGCGCTCTCGCTCAGCGGCGGGCAGCAGAAGCTGGTGGCGCTGGCCCGCGCGCTGATGATCGGCGATCGCCTCCTGCTGCTGGACGAGCCCTTCGAGGGGGTCGCCCCGGCGCTGGTCGAGCGCTTCCAGGAGATCGTCGCCGGCCTGCGCAGCGAGGCGCGGACGGTGCTGATCTGCGACAGCAGCCTCGACCGCGAGCGCAGCCTCTATTCGCGCTGGATGACGATCGAGCGGGGCGCCGTGGTAACCGGCATGGATGGCCGCGAAGGGCAGCCCGCCGCCTGACCCGCGCCGCCGCCCCGCGCTCCGCGCCGCCCGGGAGCGGCGGCGAGGGCAGGGCCCCCCGGTCGATCCGGCACCCTCCGGCGCGGCGACCACCGCGCCGGGAGGGCGGCGATGCCCCCTCCGGCGCACCGCTGGCGCCGGAGCCCGAGCCGATCCGATTGAATCGAACGGAAGTCCACCCGCGGGCCCGGTTCCGGTTCGCCCGGTCTTCCGGAGGCGGCGGGCGGCAGGCATGTCGAAAACCCTGCCGGTCGATCCTCGCATCCGGTTCCTAGCTGCCGAGGAGGGCGGCACCTGACATCTCCAAGTGGCGGCACGGTCTGCGCCGGTGCCGCCAGTGTCAGCCCTTGGCGCCCGCGCTGCCACCGAACACCCGCGTGGGCGTGCCGGTGGCGCCCGCATCAACCCTTCGCACCCGCTCGCTTGCGAGACGGGAAGGCCCCGCCCGGGTCCTCTCGCCGGCGACCGCCGCTCCGGCCGCATCATGCCGCCGGGCGCCCTCACCCGCACACGCCCCGAAGAGACCCCCGACCTCACCGCCCGAGCGCCAAGCGTGGCGATCGCCACCGCGCCCAAGCATCAGGTTGAGGCACGCTACAGCGCGCCTCCCACCGCCACGGGGCAATCGGCAGGGAGGACCGCAGATGCCGGAGAACAGGGTCGCCCGGGCATCCCGAGGAAGTGGTGGGACCGCTTCGAGGCCCGCCCGCCCTCGATCCGGCCCGGCTCCACGCTTCGCTCCCGCCAATTCGCGACGTCATCGCCGGGACCCGGGCGAAGACCGGCCCGGCGCGGACCCGGGGGCGATGCCGCAGAGGTGAACGCCTCCGGATGGGGACACCGGACGGCCGCTGGAAGCCCCATGGACGCTGCGCGCCCGGCGCCATGCAAGGTCCGCCGGGACGACCACCCGCAACATGGAGGCCCCCTTCGTGCCGCGCCAGCCGGTCACCGCGCCAGCTTCGAGGCCGACATGGAGCGCGCTCGTTCCCGAACGCCGCCCGCGCGACGGTGTCTCGCGCGATCTCCCCAGCCACGGGGATTGCGGACGAGGCTGCTGATCCAGGCCGCCGGCGCGTGGCTCCCGGTCCTTCCGCCCCGCAGCCCGGAGTCCAATCCCGCCGAGACTGCCTTCCCGAAACCGAAGGCCCTGCTCCAAAGGGTGGCCGAACGCGGCATCGGCGCCCTGTGCTCCGCGATCGGCCGGACCGCCGGCATCTTCACCCAGGCCCTATGCCGAGGCCACGTCGGCGCAAGCGGCGGCGATCCAGACCGATGCTAGGCCGCGCGGGCCAGCACAAGGCTCGCCGCTGAAGCCTGTCCCTTGGCCAGCGGGCACGAAGTGACGGATGGCCCGTGTTCCCGCATGGCCGGCCGGCCCCCCGCCCTCTCCGAAACGGCAGCCCATTCCGCGCCGCTCCCGCCCCCGGCTCCCGGACGCCGGGGGCATCTCGGGAACCGCAGCACCTTAGGGTAGACGTCACGTGCCCTGCGGCACCGGCCCTGACGCATCCCGGCCAGTCAGTGCTGGGGGCGGACCCAGCCACGGATCACCCGGACTGCACCCGACAGCGCAAGACAGGCACCGCCCGGCCGCGAGCGAGAGGACAAGTCAGGCGTCGGCGCCGTACGCATCGGGAATTCCGGCCCCTTCTGCCTCCGCCCCACCTCTGTGGTGCAGTGCCACCATGGCCAACGACGCCGACAAGATCCGCGCCTTGGCGGTGGGCGGAGGCGCGATCTGTTTCCGCGTCGACACCGCTCCCCTTGGGAGAGGATCGATCCTGCGAAACGCTCCGGCGCCGCGCCACCGCCGGCGATCTTTCCGCCGGGCCGGCCGTGCTCGACTGCTCGAACGGTGATGCCAGGCGGGGCGGGCAGATCGCCGGCGCTGGGGGAGGCGCATCGGGACGACCGAAGCCGCTGCCTCCGGCGGGACCGTTCGCGCCGATTCTGCCGGGATGTCTCGCCCGGTCCTGTGGCTCCGGCGGGGCTGATGCCCCGCCGGAGCGGCCGAACTGGAGGGGTGCGAACGAGCGCAGCGGCCCGCCATCCCGCCGCACTTCCGGCTTCGTGCAGCGGCGCTCCGGGGCGCAGCGGTATGCAGCGATTGGCCGCGAAGAACCCGATCCGGTCGGGCTCTGGCGCCGGCTGGCCGGAGATCGCCGCGGCGTTGACCTAAAGGCGCGCGGCGGGATGGCGGATGCAGCCCCGGTCCTGCGGCTCGGACACCGGTATCGAGACGGTGAGCCGGAGCCGGCCAGGGCGGCAGCGGGCGGGATCGGCTTGTCGCGGATGCCGATCGCCCGCGCATTGGCCGTGCGGGGCCGGATGTTTGGGCGGCAAGGCGCGGGATTTCCGTGCGGGACAAAGCTCCGGCCCCATCCTCCGATTGGCGGAACGAGGCACCGCGGCGGGCCGCCGGCGCCACCAGCCCGCCGGCGGCGCCGATCGCGCCGCCATTGGCCGGTTCGGCGGGTGCGGGAAGTTGGGCTACATCGACCGGGTGGAGCCCGGCCTGGACCGGCCGGTGCTCGGGATCCGTGCCGCCAGGCGGGCCGTCTGCCGGCTGGCGTTGATGGATCGCCAACGGCCGTTCCGATGGGCAGGTATCGGCAGGGAGACGCCGATCTCATTGTACTCCACTGCAAGCACGCATCGTTGGCCGAATAGGGCGATGATTGCCGATGCCCCTCGTGTCCGAGCGCCACCAGCCCGCCGGCGGCGCCGATCGCGCCGCCATTGGCCGGATCGGCGGGTGCGGGAAGTTGGGTCGCCCCGGCCGGGTGGAGCCCGGCCTGGACCGGCCGGTGCTGGGGAGGCTTGCCTCCGGGTGGGCCGTGCGCCGGCTGGCGTCGATGGATCGGCGGCGACCGTTCCGATCGGCAGGAAAATGGCGATCTCATCGCGCTTCACGGCAAGCATGCATCGTTGGCGGAACGGGGGCGATGATTGCGGATGTCCGCTCGTGCGCGGCCGGGGGAGGCGGTCTTGCAGGCCCGGTGTTGGCCGGGGTTTCTTTCGCGGCGCCGTAGTGCGGCGGGCGGCGCACGATCCACTTCCACCTCGGCGCGGCGGTCTTCCTGGGGAGCGCCGGCGGTCGTCGGGCGGTCCGGAGCGCGCTGTTCGCTGGCGCCTCATCGTGCGGCCGGGGGTATCGGCGCGGTCTTCAGCGGTCTTCAGCGGTCTGCCGGCCCCGGCGCGGCGCTCCGGCGGGTCAGCGCCTTGCGGGCCCGAGCCGGCGGCGCCCGAGGAGCATCAGGGTGGCGTTGCGCCCGGCGCGCAGCAGGGGATAGGCGACACGCGCCAGCGTCTCCGAGCGGAACAGCCAGGCCGAGAGGCGGTTGAACAGGCCGCTGCGCGTCGAGAGCAGCGCGAGGCGGTTGAGACAGTCGGCGCCGTGATGGTCGCGTCCGTCGAGATGCAGCAGCATGCCGTCGTCGAGATCGAAGCCGAGCGCCCGGGCGCGCTCGACCTCGGGCCCGCCCTCGCGCGCATCGATCAGGGCGACCGGTCCGATCGCCTGCTTCAGCCGCATCAGCCCGACATAGGAGCTGCAGAAGGGGCAGTCTCCGTCATAGATGATGTGGTTCCGGATGCCCATGCCGACCGCCGATCTCGCTCCCGCATACCCGGCTAACATGAGGACTGCGGCGCCGGTTTCAAAGGGGTTTCGGTGGCGCAGGCGGCCAGGGCCGGGGCCAGAGCCGGGGCCGGGGCCAGGGCCGGGCGCGGGGGCCTAGAAATCGAGGCTCGCGCCGAGGGACAGGCCGGTCACCCGGTCGCCGAGGATCACCGATGCGCGCAGGCTGAGGCCCGCCGGCATGTCGCGGCCGCGCAGCGTGACGCCGCCGCCGAGCTCCGCGGCCGCCGGAAAGCCCGCGATGTCGCCCGGCAGCGCGGGGAAATAGTTGACGCCGGCGAAGCCGAGCCAGCGCAGCGCCAGGCCGCTCTCCGGCGTCCAGAGCGGGCCATCGGCCTCGATCCGCGCGGAGACCGCGGGGAAGGGGATCGGCTGGTCGATCGCCCGGGCGGTCGCCACCGTCACCGGGGCATAGAGCACGCCGAGGCCGAGCGCGCCGTCGAGGGTCACGTCGCCGCCGAGCCCCGCCCTGTGCCGCAGCTCCAGCGAGGCGCCGGCAACCGGGCTCTCGAGGCGGGCATCGGCGAGGATCCCGTCGACCACCGCGAGCAGCAGCCCGGAGAAGGGGCCCGAGGTGGTCGCCTCGGAGCGGATCCGCGCATAGCCGCCGAGCAGCATCGGCCGCAGCGTGGTGGCGCTGCCGAGCGGCACCGTGACCCCGAGCCCGGCGACGACCATCTCGCCGCTCATGCTCACGTCGAACCCCGTGGGAAAGGCCGGGATGATCGCCACCTGCGCGCGCTTGTCGATGTCGAAGCTGCCGAAGGTGATCTGGACCACCGGGCGCAGGCCGCGCCAGACCGGCGCGAACTCGTGCGACAGCGGCAGCCGCAGCAGATCGACATCGATCGGGCCGAGCGGATCGGCATCCACCGTGAGCCGGGCCAGCCGGGCGCCCGGGGTCACGCCGAAGAGCCCGAGCGCGGGCAGGATGTTGGCGATGCCGCTCCGCTCCAGCGCGTCGTCCTCGAGATCGGGCAGCTCGATCGTCTGCCCCCCGCCGGGGCCGGTGCCGGCCAGCAGCGCCAGAAGACATCCCGCCAGACAGTTCCGGATACGCACGGAATCCCTTCTCCGGGTGCCTGCAGCCAAAGGCGAGAATGATTGACGCGTGACTGATTGTCGAGCAGGATTATCGGCCGTTAGTGAGGGTGGCGTCAGGATGGTACTGCGCGTGAATGCAGTTTGGGATGGCCTGTTGGTGTTGTCCGGGCGCGAAAGGCGAAGGGACAGACCATGGGCAACTTCACCGGAACCGCCGGCCCCGACACGCTGACCGGCAACGACGGCGAGAGCAATGTCATCGACGGGCTGGCCGGCGACGACAGCCTGACCGGCGGCGGTGCGCTGATCTCCGTGCCGGACACCGACGACACCATCTTCGGCGGCGAGGGCGACGACGTCGTGCTTGGCGTCGGCGGGTCGGACATGCTGTTCGGCGGGCCGGGCGACGACAACATCCAGGCCGGTCCGGGCGATGGCGGCCCGGGCGACGCGGACACGCTCGACGGCGGCCCCGGCGCCGATTTCATGACCGGCCAGAGCGGCCCGGACGTCTATTTCGTCGACGATCCCGGCGACATCGCGGTGGAGTTCAACAGCGCGCCGGAGATCGACGAGGTCCGCTCCACCATCAGCAGCAATCTCAAGACCCTGGTCGGCCCGGGCAACGAGTTCTCCGAGAACGACATCGAGAACCTGACGCTGCTCGGCAGCGCCGATCTCGACGGCACCGGCAACGACGCCGACAACCTGATCACCGGCAACAGCGGCGCCAACGCGCTGAGCGGCGGGCTCGGCGACGACACCCTCGAGGGCGGCGCCGGCGACGACACCCTCGACGGCGGCGACGATGCCGACACCGCGCTGGTCGGGGTGACGCGGGCCGCGGCGGAGGTCTCCTTCGACGGCGCCGCGGTGGTCATCGTCTCGGCCCTCGGCACCGACCGCTTCGAGAACATCGAGAGCTTCGCCTTCACCGACCAGACCATCGCTGCCGGCGATCTGACTGAGGACATGAACACCGCCCCCGCGGCCAGCGACGACAGCGCGTCCACCGCCTTCGAGACCGCCGTGCTGATCGACGTGCTCGCCAACGACAGCGACGCCGACGGCGACACGCTGACCATCGCCAGCGTGTCGGGCCCGGCCAGCGGCACCGCGGCGATCGAGGGCGGCCAGGTGCGCTACACCCCGGCCGCCGGGTTCAGCGGCGGCGTGATGTTCGACTACACGGTCTCCGACGGCATGGGCGGGTCGGACACCGCGACCGTGACGGTCACGGTGGCGGCGGCGGCGAACACGGCGCCGGTGGCGGCGGACGACAGCGCGGGCACCGCCTTCGAGACCGCCGCGCTGATCGACGTGCTCGGCAATGACAGCGACGGCGACGGCGATGCGCTGACCATCGTGAGCGTGACCAGCCCGGCCAATGGCACCGCGGCGATCGAGGGCGGCCAGGTGCGCTACACCCCGGCCGCCGGGTTCAGCGGCGCGGACATGTTCACCTACACCGTCTCCGACGGCATGGGCGGCACGGACAGCGCGAGCGTCACCGTCACCATCGATGCCGGCGAGGCCTCGTTGCCGGCGGGCCGCGATGCCTTTCTCGGGCCGAACTCGGGCGGCGCAGGCGCGGCCGCAGCGGGCGCGGGCGCGACTGCAGACGGCTTCGGCTTCGACCTGGGCGCGTTCTACGCCTTCGATTTCGGCGGGTTCAGCATCTCGACGGGCTATTCGGTCGAGATCGACGAGCCGGCTTTCGGCACGGTCTCCCGCTCCGGCGATGTTCTCGAATACAGCCCGGACCCCGACTACAACGGCCCGGTGCTGCTGTCCTACACCTTCTCGGACGGGGTTGCCGCGGAGACCGGCCGCATCGGCTATCTCGGCTGGGACACCGGCAACCCGGTGGCCAGCCCGCTCGATGCGCAGTTCTCGCTCGGGGCGGCGCTGGCCTTCTCGAACGGCGGGATCGGCACCCTCTCCGACGACACCGGCGGCGATTTCCTGAGCTTCCTCGGCTTCGATTTCGACGGCGATGCGGAGCGGGCCCGGCTCGAGCGCGAGGGCGTCGCGCCGCCCGACTTCTCCGTCAACGGCATGACCGTCGCCGAGCTGGCGGAGGGCGACCTGATCGATGTCCTCGCCGCCGCGGTCAACGACGAGGGCTTCCTCACCTTCGATCTCGAGATCGGCGGCGAGATGGTCTTCGCCATCGATCTCGACGAGGATGTCGACAGCATCGATGCGGTTCCGAACGACACCAGCTCGTTCCTCTACCGGGTGCGCGATCCCGCGGGCAATGCCTCGATCGGCGTGTTCTCGATCGAGAACGGCACCGACGCGACGCCGAACGCGGGCCCGGTCGCGGGCCGCGACACCGTCGGCATGCTCGGCACCGCCGCCGGCCTTCCGACCGGGATCGACGTGCTCGCCAACGACACCGATGCGGACGGCGATGCCCTCACCCTGGACATGATCCCGACCGATCCGGAGCACGGCACCGCGGCGATCGTGGAGAACCGCGTCATCTACACGCCGGATCCGGGGTTTGCCGGGGTCGACAGCTTCGTCTACGCGCTGCGCGACGGCAATGGCGGGCTCGCCGTCGCCGAGGCCCGGGTCATCGTCACGGATGCGGACTGCGCCGGGATCGGCGGCACCGGCGCCGCGGACCAGCTCTCCGGCAGCGCCGCCAACGAGTGTTTCGACGGGCTCGCGGGCCGCGACACCGTGGTCTTCGCCGGCACCCGCAGCGAGGCCGAGCGCGCCTTCGCCGGCGACGGCGTCGCCTTCGACGGCCCCCAGGGCACCGATCTGCTGATCGGCATCGAGCGCGCCGAGTTCGACGACGGCGCCTTCATCTTCGATGCCGGCGGCGCCGATCTCGGCTACATCTACCGCACCTATGCCGCGGCCTTCGCGCGCACGCCGGACGAGGGCGGCTTCATCTTCTGGAACGACGCGATCAACACCGGCGCCTTCAGCCGCGCGGGCGTCGCGCAGTTCTTCGTCGACAGCCCGGAATTCGCCGAGAAGTTCGGTGCGAACCCGAGCGACGGGGACTTCATCGACGCGCTGTTCAACAACGTGCTGCTGCGCGACCCGGACGACGGCGGCCGCACCTTCTGGCTCGACGCCTTCGAGACCGGCCTCTTCGACCGCGCCGACATGCTGGTCTTCTTCGCCGAAAGCCCGGAGAACGTCGCCCGCAACATCGAAAACCTCGACGTCGGCGTCTGGGTGGTCTGAAAGGTCGCGCGCCCGGGTCCTGTCGCGCCGCCGCCGGGGCTGCTAGAAGGCGGCAGACTCGCACCCGGCGCCTCGGTGCCCCGGCTGCCGGCGGCGGTCCGGGCAGGGAGGCGCCAGTGGTCAGGGCGGCAATCCGCATCCTCAGTTTCGCCGTGCCGGTCGCGCTCGCCGTGGCGGTGCTGATGGTCGTGCTCGGGGGGCGGCAGCCGCCGCAGCAAGCCGCGCTCGCCGAACGCGCCCGCAGTGTCCGGGTGATCACGGTCGCGCCGGTGGACTTCGTGCCGGGGGTCACCGGCTATGGCAGCGTCGCGCCGGTGCGGACCTGGGACGCGGTGGCCCAGGTGCCGGGCCGGATCGCCTTCGTGCATCCGCGGCTGCGGGTCGGCGCGGTGCTCCGCGAGGGGCTCGAGATCATCCGCATCCGCGAGGAGGATTACGAGCTCGCCGTGCAGGAGGCGCGCTCCAATCTCGACGCTGCCGAGGCGCAGCTCCGCGAGCTCGAGGTGAGCGCCGAGAACGCCGGGCGCTCGCTCGAGATCGAGCGGCGCTCGATGGAGATCAAGCGGGCCGACCTGGAGCGGCAGGAGGGGCTGGTCAAGCGCGGCGTCGCCAGCCAGTCGACCCTCGACACGGTGGAGCGCGACTTCCTCACGCAGCAGGTGAGGGTGCAGGAGCTGGAGAACGCGGTGCGCCTCTTCCCGGCGCAGATCGCGACCCAGCGCACCCAGATCGCGGTGGCCGAGGCGCGGCTCGCCACCGCCCGGCTCGAGCTCGAGCGGACCAGCATCCGGATGCCGTTCCGCGGCCGCATCTCGGAGATCGGGGTGGAGGCGACGCAGTTCGTCGCCTCGGGCACCCGGCTCGCCGCGGCGGGCGACATCAGCGCCGCCGAGATCGTCGCGCAGGTGCCGCAGGACCAGTTCGCCCGGTTCGTCTCGCTGGCGGTGCCGGGCGATTTCATCCCGGTCTTCGAGGATGACGGCGAGAGCGAGAGCACCGGCGACCCGCGCGCGGCGATGGCGGCGCTCGACTGGGAGGCCACCGTCACGCTGCAGATGGAGGCCCGCGACGTGCGCTGGCCGGCGCAGGTGATGCGCACCGCGGATGCGATCGACGCCGGCAGCCGCTCGGTCGGGGTGATCGTCCAGGTCGAGGGGCCCTATGCGGACCTCAAGCCCGGCACCCGCCCGCCGCTGGTCAAGGGCATGTTCGTGCGCGTCGAGCTGCGCGGCCGGGCGCTGGAGGCGCAGCGGGTGATCCCGCGCGGCGCGCTGCATGACGGGCGGGTCTTCGTCGCCGATGCCGAGAACCGGCTGCGGGTCCGTGAGGTCGCGGTGCGCGCGGTGCAGGGCAGCGATGCGCTGATCGCGGCCGGGCTCGAGTTCGGCGAGCGCGTGGTGGTCAGCGATCTCTCGCCGGCGATCGAGGGCATGCTGCTCGACCCGGTCGAGGCCGCGGGCGGCGGGGAGCCCGCCGAATGATCGGCTATTTCATCCGGCATCCGACGCTCGCCAACCTGCTGATGATCGCCTTTCTGGCGGTGGGCGCGGCGATGCTGCCCGGCCTGCAGCGCGAGACCTTCCCGCGGATCGAGCCCTCGCAGGTCGAGATCAGCGTGCTCTATCCCGGTGCCCGGCCGGAGACGGTGGAGGAGGCGATCTGCCAGCGGCTCGAGGATGCGCTCGACGCGGTGGACGATGTCCACGAGATCACCTGCGAGGCGCTCGAGGGCATGGCGACCGCCACCGCGGAGATGCGCGAGGGCGCGGCGCTCGACCGCTTCGCCGCCGATGTGAAGACCGAGGTCGAGGCGATCGACGATTTCCCCGAGCTTGCCGAGGCGCCCATCGTCAAGCAGCTCGGGCGCACCGATTTCGTCGCCTCGGTGGCGATCACCGGCGCGCTGACCCGGCCCGACCTGAAATCCCTCGCGGAGGAGATCAAGCGCCGGATGCAGGCCTATGGCGGCATCCCCAAGGTCGCGATCACCGGGTTCTCCGAGCGCCAGTTCCGCATCGAGATCCTCGACGGCACGCTGCGGCAATACGGCCTCAGCCTCGAGGAGGTGGCGGCGACGATCCGGCGCCAGAACGTCGATCTGCCGGTGGGCACGATCCAGGCGCGCCAGGGCGAGATCCTGCTGCGCTTCGCCGACGAGCGGCGCAGCGTCGAGGCGCTGCGCGACCTGGTGGTGATCGCCAGCCCCGAGGGCGGCCAGGTGCGGCTGAGCGACATCGCCCGCATCGACGACCGCTTCGAGCAGGAGGAGGTGAAGTATCTCTTCGACGACGAGCCGGCGGCCTTTCTCGAGATCACCAAGTCGGCGGGGGACGACCTGCTGGTCGTCGTCGAGCGCATCGAGGCCTTCCTCGCCGAGGAGCGCCAGCGCGCCCCGCCGGGGGTCGGGCTGACGCTGGTGCAGAGCTCGGCCGACATCGTGCTCGACCGGCTCACGCTGCTGATCGAGAACGGTGCCATGGGGCTCGTGCTCGTCGGGCTGACGATGTGGCTGTTCTTCGGCGCGCGCTATGCCTTCTGGATCAGCGCCGGGCTGCCGGTGGCCTTCGTCGGCGGCATCGCGGCGATGGCGGTGCTGGGCTACTCGCTCAACATGCTGACCATGGTCGGGCTGCTGATCGTGGTCGGCATCCTGATGGACGACGCCATCGTGATCTCCGAGAGCATCGCCAGCCGGCGCGAGGCCGGCGCGGCGCCGATGGAGGCGGCGCTGGAGGGGGTGCGCGAGGTGGCGCCGGGGGTGGTCTCGTCGTTCCTCACCACGCTCTGCGTCTTCGGCTCGCTGGCCTTTCTCAAGGGCGATATCGGGCAGGTGCTGCGGGTGGTGCCGGTGGTGATGATCGCGGTGCTGGCGCTGTCGCTGGTCGAGGCCTTCCTGATCCTGCCGAACCATCTCGGTCATGCGCTGCACGCCGCCGGCGGCGGGCGCGGGCGGGTGCAGCGCACGGTGGAGGCCGGCATGGCCTGGCTGCGCGACCGGCCGGTGGTCGGCCTGGCGACGCTGGCGGTGCGCGCGCGCTACGCCACGCTCGGCCTCGCGGTGGCGGCGCTGCTGCTCGCGGTCACCGCCATCGCCGGCGGCGCGCTGAAGTTCAGCGCCTTTCCCGATCTCGACGGCGACACGCTGCAGGCGCGCATCCTGCTGCCCCAGGGCACGCCGCTCTGGCGCACCGAGGAGGTGGTGGCCGACGTGGTCGCGGCGGCAGAGCGGATCGACGCCGCGCTGACCCCGGAGCAGCCCGGCGGGCAGCGCCTGGTGCGCCACACCACGGTGAAGTTCAACGTCAACGACGACGCGCACGAGACCGGCGCCCATGTCGCCACCGTGAGCCTCGACCTGCTGAGCTCCGAGAGCCGCAGCATCGACAACCAGCACTTCTTCGCCCGCTGGCGCGCCGAGACCGGCCGGCAGGCCGACGTGATCTCGCTGAAATTCGCCGAACCCTCGCTCGGCCCCGCCGGCCGCGCCATCGAGATCCGCCTCTCGGGCGAGGATCTCGGCGAGCTGAAGGCGGCCAGCGAGGCGCTCAAGACCTGGCTCGAGAGCTATCGCGGGGTGGTCGACGTGCTCGACGATCTCCGCCTCGGCAAGCCGGAGATCAAGATCCGCATCAACGAGGAGGGGCTGATCCTCGGCCTGCGGGCGCAGGACATCGCCGACCAGCTGCGCGCCGCCTTCTTCGGCTCCACCGTCGACGAGATCCAGGTCGATGCGGAATCCTACGAGATCGACGCCCGCCTCGCCGGGATCGACCGCGACGATGTCGCCGCCCTCGACGGTTTCGTGATCGTCACCCCGGACGGCGCGCTGGCGCCGCTCTCCTCGGTGGCCAGCATCGAGCGCGACCGCGGCTTCGCCCGGATCAACCGGATCGAGCGCCGCCGCACGGTGACCGTGGAGGGCGATGTCGACACCCGCTTCGCCAATGCCAACGAGGTGATCGCCGACACGCTGGCGCGCTTCGTGCCCGGGCTGGCGGCGCGCCATCCCGGCGTGACCATCGGGCTCGAGGGCCAGTCGGCCGAGACCGCCACCACCCAGGGCTCGATGATGTCGGGCTTCGTGCTCGGGCTGGTCGGGGTCTATCTGGTGCTGAGCTTCCAGTTCCGCAGCTATGTCGAGCCGGTGATCGTGATGATCCTGATCCCCTTCGCCTTCATCGGCGCGGTGGCCGGGCATCTGCTGATGGGGGTGGATTTCTCGATGCCGAGCATGCTGGGCTTCGCGGCGCTCTCGGGCGTGGTGGTCAACGACTCGATCCTGCTGGTCAACCGCATCAAGCTCCACCACCGACCTGGCGCCACGGTGGCCGAGACCGCGCCGGAGGCCACCCGCGCCCGCTTCCGCGCGATCCTGCTGACCTCGCTCACCACCATCGCCGGGCTGTTCCCGCTGCTGCTCGAGACCAGCCTGCAGGCCCAGGTGCTGATCCCGCTGGTCACCAGCCTGGCCTTCGGGCTGCTGGCCTCGACGGTGCTGGTGCTGGTGGTGGTGCCGGCCTTCTACGCGGTGCTCGACGATCTCGGCGTGACCACGCTGGCCGCCGAGCGCCGGGCGCGGGCCGCCGCGGGCCGGC
>NZ_BSYI01000026.1 GCF_030270585.1 Paralimibaculum aggregatum | reverse complement strand
ACCCGGGCGATGCGGCGCACCGGCTCGAGAGCATCGTCAAGGTGGTGGCGGCCACCGGCGCGCTCGGCATCGCCGCGGCGCATACCGGCCCGGCCCGCGCGCTGCTGTTCGCGCCGGGCCGCGGCGCGCCGCAGGAGGCCCGGCGCGCGCTGCGGGCGCTGGCCGGCGGCCCGGTGCTCGGCTTCCGCTCGGGCTGAGCCCCTTGCGCCGCGCGCAGCGCCATTGCACGGATCGGCGCGGCATCATCTGGAGGAGACATCATGCGCGAGCATGGCGGCGATATCGGCGCGGCACGGGCGGTCCACGGCGGCGCCGCGGCGGACTGGATCGACCTCTCCACCGGGATCAACCGCTGCCCCTGGCCCGCCGCCGCGGCGCTCGCCGCCCTGCCGGAGGCCGCCTGGCGCGACCTGCCCGGCCGCGCCGCCAGCGAGGCCTGCGCCGCCGCCGCCGCCCGCGCCTATGGCATCGCCGAGGGCGCCGCCTGCCTGCCGCTGGCGGGCGCGCAGGCGGCGATCCAGCTCCTGCCGCGGCTCGGCGCGCCGGGCACCGCGCGCATCCTCGGCCCGACCTACAACGAGCACCGCGCCGCCTTCGCCGAGGCCGGCTGGGCGGCGGCGGAGGTGCCGGCGCTGGCCGATCTCGCCGGCGCCGCGGCCGCCGTGGTGGTCAATCCCAACAATCCCGACGGCCGTGCCCATGCCCCGGAGACGCTGCGCGCGCTGGCCGGCACGGTCGGGCTGCTGGTGGTCGACGAGAGCTTCGCCGATGTCGCGCCGGGGCTCTCGCTGCTGCCCGGCGGGGTGCCGCGAAACGCCGTGGTGCTGCGCTCGCTCGGCAAGTTCCACGGGCTGGCCGGGCTGCGCCTCGGCTTCGCGGTGGCGGCACCGGAGACGGCGGCGCGGCTGGCGGCGCTGGCCGGGCCCTGGGCGGTCTCGGGGCCGGCGCTGGCGGTGGGGGCGGCGGCGCTGTCCGACCATGGCTGGGCGGCGGCGACGCGGGCGCGGCTGGCGCGCGAGGCGGTGCGGCTCGACGCGATGCTCGCCGCGGCGGGGCTCCGCCCGCTCGGCGGCACGGCGCTGTTCCGGCTCTGCGCGAGCGGCAGGCGGCAGGCGGCGGAGGTGGCCGGGGCGCTCGCCGCGGCGCATGTCTGGACCCGGCGCTTTGCCGATGCACCGGACTGGCTGCGGCTCGGCCTGCCGGGGGATGCGGCGGAATGGGCGCGGCTGGCCGCGGCGCTCAAGGTGGCCGACCCGGGCGCCGGCGGCTGAGGGCGCGGCCTCCCGCAGGCCCCACCCACCCATCCGGCGCTGCGCCCGGCCGCGCCGTTCCGCGGCCCCCCAGCCTGCGGGAGGCCGCGCCCGGATGTTCCGGCGGGCGGTTCGGGTGTGCGGTTCGGGTAGGCGCGTCGGCGGAGGGTTCCTGCGGGCGGTTCGGGCGGCAGGTTCCGGCGAGATGTTCCGCCCTGGGAGGAACACAGGGACCGCCGGCATTGCCCCGCGGAGGTTCGGGACGGAGGTTCTGGGCAGCGGTTCGGGGCGGAGGTTCGGGGCGAACCTCCGCATGGCCGCGGACCGGCCGGGACCGCCAGGGGTTCGCGCGAACGCGGCGCCGCGGCGGGTCGGCCTCAGTCGGTGCCAAGCATCACCTCGGAGGCCTTGATGATGACATGCACCGCGCTGCCGACGGCGATGCCGAGCTCCTGCGCGGCCTCGGTGGTGATCATCGAGGTGATGGTGTTGCCGCCGCCGATATCGACGCGGATCTGGCTGTTGACCGGGCCTTCCTTGACCGAGAGGACGGTGCCCTTGATGACGTTGCGTGCGCTGATTTTCATAACTATCTCCATGACTTGCAGGTGGCCGCCGGGGGCGGTTCGCGGGGCGGCCGGGCCCCGGGACAGGCCGCGCCGGCGCGCCCGGCAAGGACCGCCGCCGCGCAGCGCCGCGTCGATGCGAAACCTTACGCGATTCGTGTCGTTTCACTGCATTTATTTCGATTCTCCAGCCTGACGGGCCCCCCCGCCGGGTTGCCGGCGGGGCCTGGCGGGTGCGGAAAAACGCTTGCATTTCATGCGCCTCCACCCGGCGCCGCGGCACCGCGACAACCGGCCGCCCGGCCCGAGTTTGGGGTGGATTTTCCTGCGAATTCCTGTTTTCTTTCCGGAAAAGGGAAGGAAACGCGGCGATGGACGGCTTCTTCGGCATCCTGGGCGAGGCGGTGGCGCTGATCCTGGCCTGGGATGCGGACCTGATCGAGATCATCGGGCTGTCGCTGCGGGTGACGCTGACCGCGGTCGGCATCGCCTGCCTGATCGGGCTGCCGCTGGGCGCGCTGGTCGGCACCTTCCGCTTCCCCGGCCGCACCGCGGTGACGGTGCTGCTCAACGCGCTGATGGGCCTGCCGCCGGTGGTGGTGGGGCTGATCGTCTACCTGATGCTCTCGGCCTCCGGGCCGCTCGGCGTGCTCGGGCTGCTCTACACCCCGACCGCAATGATCGTCGCGCAGACCATCCTGGTGACCCCGATCGTCGCGGCGCTGACCCGGCAGGTGGTGGAGGATCTCAACCGCGAATATGCCGAGCAGTTCGCCTCGCTCGGGGTCGGGCCGCTCGACCGGGTGGCGGCGCTGCTCTGGGATGCGCGCTACAGCCTGCTCACCGTGGCGCTGGCGGGCTTCGGCCGGGCGGTGGCGGAGGTCGGCGCGGTGTTCATCGTGGGCGGCAACATCAACCACGTGACCCGGGTGATGACGACGACCATCGCGCTCGAGACCTCGAAGGGCAACCTGCAGCTGGCGCTGGCGCTCGGCGTGGTGCTGCTCGGGCTGGCGGTGGCGGTCAACGCGCTGGCGATGACCCTGCGCGTCTCGGCGCAGCGGGCCGCCTATGCGTGACGCGGCCTGCCATGTCGCGCCCTCCGGGGCGGTCGGGGCGGCGCCCGCGCCGGTGCTGGCGGCGGCCCGCGGGCTCGCCTTCGAGGCCGGCGGGCGGCGGCTGGTCGACGGCATCGACCTCGAGATCCGCGAGGGCCGGCGCACGGTGATCATGGGCGCCAACGGCGCCGGCAAGAGCCTGCTGCTGCGGCTGCTGCACGGGCTGATCCGGCCCTCCGCCGGCACCGTGCTCTGGCAGGGCCGCCCGCTCGACCGCGCCGCGCGGCGGGCGCAGGCCATGGTGTTCCAGCGCCCGGTGATGCTGCGCCGCTCGGTGCGGGCGAACCTGCGCTTCGCGCTGGCGGTGCGCGGGCTCTCGGGGCCCGAGCGGGCCGAGCGGGAGCGTGCGGCGCTGGCCTCGGCGCGGCTCGAGGAGCTGGCGCGGCGCCCGGCGCGGGTGCTCTCCGGCGGCGAGCAGCAGCGCCTCGCGGTGGCGCGCGCGCTGGCCTGCGAGCCCGAGCTGCTGCTGCTCGACGAGCCCACCGCGAGCCTCGACCCGGCCTCCACCATGGCGATCGAGGAGCAGCTCGCCGAGGCCCATGCCCGCGGCGTCACGCTGGTGCTGGTGACCCACGATCTCGGCCAGGCGCGGCGGATCGGCGACGACCTGGTGTTCCTCCATGCCGGGCGCGTCGCCGAGCAGGGCGACGCGGCCCGGGTGCTCGAGGCGCCGCGCTCGGAGGCGGCGCGGGCCTGGCTCTCGGGCCGGATCTATCTCGGGCCGCCGCCGCTGCGCCCGGTCTGACCCCCGCGCGCGCGGCCGCGCCCGCGGCCCCATTCATCCCCAGACGACATTCCCGACAACAGGAGAGAGACCATGATGACACGGCGGCTATTCGGCCTGGCGGCGGCGGGGCTTCTGGCCCTCGGGCTCGCCGCGCCCGGCACCCCGGCGGCGGCGAACGGCAAGTTCATCCTCGTGCAGTCGACCACCTCGACGCAGAATTCCGGGCTGTTCGACCACATCCTGCCGATCTTCACCGACAAGACCGGGATCGAGGTCCGCGTGGTCGCCGTCGGCACCGGCCAGGCGATCAAGAACGCGGCCAATGGCGACGGCGACGTGCTCTTCGTCCATGCCAGGCCGGCGGAGGAGAAATTTGTGGCCGAGGGGCACGGGGTGGCGCGCTTCGACGTGATGTACAACGATTTCGTCATCGTCGGCCCGCCCGCCGACCCGGCCGGCATCAAGGGCATGACCGACGTCACCGCGGCGCTCGGCAGGATCGCCGAGGCCGAGGCCCCGTTCGCCTCGCGCGGCGATGACAGCGGCACCAACAAGGCCGAGCTCAGGCTCTGGAAGGCCGCCGGCATCGACGTCTCCGAAGCCTCCGGCGGCTGGTACCGCGAGACCGGCTCCGGCATGGGCGCGACACTGAACGCCGGCACCGCCATGGGCGCCTACATCATGACCGACCGCGCCACCTGGATCGCCTTCGGCAACAAGGGCGACTATGCGATCGCGGTGGAGGGCGACGAGCGGCTCTTCAACCAGTATGGCATCATCCTGGTGAACCCGGAGAAGCATGCCAGCGTGAAGGCCGATCTCGGGCAGCAGTTCGTCGACTGGGTGCTCTCGGAGGAGGGCCAGGCCGCGATCGCCGGCTTCGAGGTGAACGGCCAGCAGCTCTTCTTCCCCAACGCCGGCGGCTGACCCCGCCCCGCGGCTCAGGGCGAGAGCCAGCGCACCGCGCCGAGACCGGAAAGGTCGTAGCCGCCCATGGCTGCGGCCTTTTCCGCGAGGCGCGGCCCGCGGGCGAACGCCATCAGCCGCTGCACCGGCGGGGTGAAGAAGGCCCGCCGGTCGACCAGCAGGTCGAAGCGCTCGGCCACCAGCGGCCGGAACGGCAGGTCGAACTGGCGCGCCATCGCCTCGATGCCGAGCGCCGCCTCCGCCTCGCCCGAGGCCACCGCGGCGGCGGCATCGCTCTCGGTGCGGGCGAGCCCGGCGGCGGCGGTGAAATCCGCCGGCCCGAGCCCGGCCTCGGCCAGCAGGCGCTGCATCAGCGTCGCCGCCCCGGCGCCGGGCTGGCGCAGCACGATGCGCCGGCCGCGAAGATCGGCGAGGCGCCGCACCTCCGCCCCGGTGCCGCGGGCCAGCAGCAGCCCGCGGGCGCGCGCCGCCCAGCCGATCAGCACGCAGCCGCCGAGCCCGCGCGCCTCGACGCTGCGGATGTTCCAGCCCATGCCCGCCGCCCCGTTCCGGTCCTCCGGGATGTGCAGCCCGGCCAGCGCGGCGCGGCCCTCGGCGAAGGCGTCGAGCCCGTCATGGCTGCCGTTGAGCAGGGTCGCCAGGCCGCATTCGGCCTCGCGCACCGCCCAGTCGAGCAGCGGGTCGTGCGAGCCGGCCAGCACCGCCGGGCGCGGCCCCTCCGCCGCTGCCCCCGCCGCGGCGGGCGCGGTGTGGCCGCCCTCGATCCAGGCATGGATCTCCGAGCGCGGGAACAGCAGCTTGCCGGTGATCCGGCGATGCGGGATCTCCCCCGCCGCGGCGAGGTCGTAGACCTTGCGCTCCTTCACGCGCAGCAGCCCCGCCACCTCCCGGGTGGTGAGATAGAGGGGGCCGCCGCTCTCGCCCATGTCCTGCGTCATCGGCCGAGAATGGCATGACCGCCCGGCCCCGCGCCAGACCTTGCGCCCGGCCCCATGCCCGGCCCCGCGCCAGACCCCGCCGGTGCGGCAGGGCTTGGCAGCGCCGCCGTGCCTCGGGCAGGCTGGCGCAAGGCGCGCGGCAGGGAGGGGCGGCATGGAGGGGATCGCGGCGGAGGGCTGGGCGCTGATCCCGGTGCTCTCGCTCACCGTCTCGGTGCTGACGGTGATCGCCACCGCGGTGCTGGCGGCCTCGGCGGCGCTGCAGGCGGCGCGCTGCGGCTTCGACGCCTTCGGCGCGGTGGCGCTGGCGGCGGCGGCCTCGCTCGGCGGCGGCACGGTGCGCGACCTGCTGCTCGGCGCGACGCCGGTCTTCTGGCTGCGCGACATTACCTATCTGGCGACCGCGGCGCCGGTCGGGCTCGGCGTCTTCCTGTTCGCCGACCGTGTCGAGGGCGGCACCGGCAAGCGGCTGCGGCTGCTGCTCTATCTCGACGCGCTGGGGCTCGCGCTGTTCACCCTGGTCGGCATCGCGGTGGCCCGCCAGGCCGGCGTCTCGGAGGTCATGGCGGTGGCGCTCGGCTGCATCACCGGGGTCACCGGGGGGATCCTGCGCGACCTGCTCTGCGGCCAGCCGCCGCTGGTGCTGCGGGAGGATCTCTATGCCTCGGTCTCGCTGGCGGGCGGGGCGCTCTTCATGGCGCTCGACGGGCCGCTGCCGGCGCCGGCGGCGGAGATGCTCGCGTTTGCCGTGATGGTGGCGGCGCGGTTCCTCGTGCTCTGGCGCCAGCGCCGGCAGCCTCCCGGATGAGCCGCTCAGGACAGGCTGGCGGCGCGCCGCGCGCCGCGCTAACCATGACGCGGGAGAGCCGACCGGAGGAGCCATGCCGACCCTGACCCTCGCCCGCGCCGGCGCGGCGACCCTGCTGCTGGGCCTTGCCGCCTGCGCCACCGAGACCCTGCCGACCGCCGCCCTGCCCGGCGCCCCGGCCGACGGTGCCAGCGTGGCGATCCATGTCGCCCCGGTGTCGCAGCGGGTGACCGTGGACGACCCCTCCCCCACCGTCTCGGCGCTCTGGGACCGGGTGGCGCAGGACGCGATCGCCCGCAAGAGCCCCGGCCCGACGATCACCGCGCGCGCCTTCGCGATCCTGCACAGCGTGCTCTACGAAACCTGGGCCGCGATCGACCCGGTGGCCAGCGGCGCCGCCCTCGGCGACACCATCGAGCGCCCCGCCGCGTGGAACACCGACGCCGCCAAGCACGAGGCGATGAGCTATGCCGCCTTCGCGGTGCTCAGCGAGATGTTCCCCGAGGATGCCGACCGCTTCGAGGCGGTGATGGACGCGCTCGGCTACGACACCGGGCCGCAGCCGCTGAGCGGCACCGTCGTCGGCCTCGGCTTCGTGATGGCGGCCAATGCCACCGCGCGCTGGCGCCGCGACGGCTCGAACTGGGACGACGATTTCGAGGACCCCTCCGGCTATGTCCCGGCCAATCCCGGCCCGCGGGCGGTGCACGACCTCGGCCGCTGGACGCCCGAGAACACCCCCATCGACCCGGAATACGCCGAGCCCGACCAGGAGTTCTACACCCCGCACTGGGGCACCCTGCGGGCCTTCGCCCTGCCGCGCGGCGATGCGCTGCGGCCGCCGCCGCCGGAGCCGGTGTTCTCCTCCGGCCTTCGGGGGCGGATCGATGTCGAGACCGCCGAGGTGGTGCTCGCCGACGGCCAGCGCCTGCCGGTGACGCCGGATCTCGTCGGCCCGGTGATCAGCCCGCGCTTCATCGCCCAGGCCGAGGAGGTGGTGGCGTTCAGCGCCGCGCTCACCGACCGGCAGAAGCTGATCGCCGAGTTCTGGGAGGACGCCACCGACACCGCCTTCCCGCCCGGCACCTGGATGGCCTTCGCGCAATACGTCTCGGCGCGCGACGACCACAGCATCGACGACGACGCCAGGCTCTTCTTCGTCATGGCCAACGCGATGCAGGACGCCGCCATCGCCACCTGGGAGGCCAAGCGCCATTACGACTATGCCCGCCCGGTGCGGGTGATCCGCGGCCTCGGCCGGCTCGGGCTGATCGGCCGGCCGGGGGTGGACGAGCTGACCGGCGAGCAAGGCCATGTCATCCGCGCCTGGGGCGGGCCCGGCCTCGGCACCCGCACGATCCTCGCGGCGCGCTTCCTCAGCTACCAGACACCGACGCTCGACCCCTCGCCGCCCTTCGCCGAATACCCCTCCGGCCACAGCAGCTTCAGCGCCGCCGGCGCGGAGGTGCTCGCCACCTTCACCGGCTCCGACCGCTTCGGCGCCGCGGTCAGCTTCGCCCCCGGCAGCTCGCGCTTCGAGCCGGGCACGGTGCCGGCGGCCGAGGTGGTGCTGGCATGGCCGACCTTCTCGGCGGCGGCCGACGAGGCCGGGATCAGCCGGCGCTATGGCGGCATCCATTTCGTCGATGCGGATCTGCGCGCCCGGGTGCTCGGCCGGCAGGTGGCGCGGCTGGTGATCGCGAAGGCCGAGGGCTATCTGCACGCCCCGTTCCGCCGCGGCGCCGGCGGCAGCTGATCAGCCCCCGTCGGCGCCCGCCTCCGGCTCGCCCTCGGCGCGGCCGAAGAGCTCGGCAAAGGCCAGCAGCGCCGGCCCCGGCGGCCGGTCGCGGTGCCAGGCGACGCCGAAATCGAGGGTCGGCAGCTGCTCCACGAGGCTGCGCCGCACCACCCGCAGCCCGTCCACCGTCCAGCTGCGGAACAGCGCGTCGCTCAGCACCGCGATCGCCATGCCATGCGCCACCATGTTGCGCACCGCCTCGATCGAGGCCGATTCGAAGACCACCTTCGGCTCCAGCCCGAACTGCCCCCACATCGAGCGCGCATGGTGCTCGGATTCGTCCGAGCGCAGCATCACCAGGTCATGCTCGGCGAGATCCGCCAGCGAGATCCTCGGCCTTTCGGTCAGCGGATGCCCCGCCGCCGCCCAGAGCCGCCGCACCGAGCGGTGGAAGATCCGCGTCTCCAGCCTGTCGCGGTGCTCGATCCGCGCGGTGATCAGCAGCGCCGCGTCGATCTCCCCGCCCAGCAGCCCGGCCTCGAGCTCGGGCCGCAGCGCCTCCTTCAGCCGGATCTCGAGCCCCGGATGCTCGCGCCGGAACTGCGCCAGCCGCGGAAACAGGAAATAGCTCGACAGCGTGTCGGTGACGCCGATCCGGAGCGTGCCGGTCAGCGGGTCCTCGACCCGCGCGACGCAGTGCATCGCCCGCGCCACCTGGTCCTGGATCGCCAGCGCGCAGTTCATGAAGGCCCGCCCCTCGCGGGTCAGCTCGAGCCCGGTCGGGCGCCGCTCGAAGAGCTTCACCCCGAGCGCCGCCTCGAGATCGCGCAGCGCCAGCGTCACCGCCGATTGCGAGACGTTCACCGCGGTGGCGGCGGCCGAGACCTGCCCGGCCTCGGCGGCGGCGAGGAAGTAGCGGAGCTGCTTCAGCGTGAACGACATTTGAAAAACTCATACCGCGGGCGAGAAGATTGAATTTCAAATGCGCGGCCCGATGCCGCATGTCAATGGCACGGAGCGAAAGGAGCCCTGCCATGAAGATCGATCTCGGACTGCTGACGAAACCGGGCGCGGTCGAGACCCGCCTCGAGAGCCACCCCGCCGTCGCGCCGCCCGCCCGGGCGCCGCACGCGGCGCCGCTGCCGGCGGCCGGGGCAGAGCCTGCCGCCGAGCCCGCGCCGATGGCCAAGCCGATGACCGAGCCGCGCTGGCCGCGCCACTGGGCCAGCGTGAAATACCTCTGAGCGGCGCGGCCCCGCCGGCCATCGGGCGCCGCGGCGCGCCGGCGTCGCCGGGCCGGCGGGGGCTCGATGCCCCCGGCGGCCCGCCCCCCGGCGCGGGGCTCAGCCGCGCATCCGCGCGCCGCCCGGGTCATAGGCCGCCGCCCCCAGCACCTCGGCCGGGCAGAACCGGCCGAGGATCTCGACCTCGAGCCGCGTCCCCGGCGCCGCGTGCTGGGCGCCGACATAGCCCATCGCCAGCGAGCGCCGCACCCGGTGGCCATAGCCGCCGGAGCTGACATGGCCCACCGCCCGGCCGTCCTTCAGGATCGCCTCGTCGCCCGAGACGTCGATCCCCTCGACATCGATCGCCATGGTCACCAGCCGCTGCCTCGGCCCGGCCGCGCGGGCGGCCAGCGCCGCCGCCCTGCCGGTGAAGTCCCGGTCCCAGTCGATGAACGCCGCCAGGCCGCTCTCCACCGCGTCGAAATCCGGGCGGAACTCCAGCGTCCAGGCGCCCCAGCCCTTCTCCAGCCGCATCGACATCAGCGCCCGCGCGCCATACCAGCGCAGCCCGAGATTGGCGCCGGCCGCCTCCACCGCCTCGGCCAGCCGCAGCAGGTAATGCGGCCGGCAGTAGATCTCGTAGCCGAGCTCGCCCGAGAAGCTGATCCGCGCCAGCAGCACCGGCACCCCGCCGACGACGCTGCGCCGCAGGTCGCGGAACCCGAGCGCCGGCCCGGAGACGTCCTCGCGGGTCAGCCGCGCCAGCAGATCGCGGCTGCGCGGCCCCGAGAGCGCCAGCCCGTGCCAGTCGTCCGAGACATTGGCATAGGCCAGGCCGGCCGGCAGATCCGCCTCGAACCGGCGCCGGTGCGCCTCCTGCATCGCGCCGGAGCCGAACAGCATGAAATGCTCCTCGCCGAGGCAGCCCACCGTGAGATCGCCGCAGAGCCGGCCCTTCGGCGTCAGCATCGGGGTCAGCGCGAGGCGCCCGGGCTTCGGCAGGCGGCCGGCCAGCACCCGGCCCAGCCAGGCCCGCGCGCCCGGGCCGCGGACCTCGTGCTTGGCGAAGTTGGCGATCTCGATCACGCCGACGGCTTCCTGCACCGCCTGCACCTCGCGGGCGACATAGCCGTGGCTGCGGTTGCGCTCGAAGCTCGGCTCCTCATGCGCATCGGCCGGCCCGTCGGCGAACCAGAGCGCGTGCTCGAGGCCGAAGCCCTGCCCCATCACCGCGCCCTTCGCCACCAGCCGGTCGTAGAGCGCCGTGGTCTTCTGCAGCCGGCCCTTCGGCAGCGTCTCGTTGGGGAAGGTCATCACGAAGCGGCGCTCGTAGTTCTCGGTGGATTTCACCGTGCCCCAGTCCGGCGTGGCGAACTCGCCGAAGCGCGCCACGTCCATCGCCCAGACATCGATCGAGGGCTCGCCGTCGATCATCCATTCCGCCATGGTCAGCCCGACGCCGCCGCCCTGGCAAAAGCCCGCCATCACGCCCACCGCGACCCAGCAGTTGCGGATGCCCGGCACCGGGCCGATCATCGGGTTGCCGTCCGGGCCGAAGGTGAAGGGGCCGTTGATGATGTCCTTGATGCCGGCATTGCCGACCGCCGGGATGCGCTCGAACGACATCTCCAGCCGGTCCGCCACGCGGTCGAGATCCGGCGGCAGCAGCTCGTGGCCGAACTCCCAGGGCGTGCCCTCCACCTTCCAGGGCGTGCCCCTCGGCTCGTAGGTGCCGAGCAGCATGCCCTGCCGTTCCTGGCGGAAATAGATGTTGGCCTCGTAGTCGATCCCCGCCGGCAGGCGCCCGGCGCCGCCCGCCGCCATCCGCTCGGCGATCTCCGGGATCGGCTCGGTGATCAGGTAGTGGTGCTCCATCGGCTGCACCGGCAGCGCCAGCCCCGCCATGCGCCCGACCTCGCGCGCCCAGAGCCCGCCGCAGTTGACGATCTGCTCGGCATTGATCGTGCCGCGCGGGGTGGTGACGTCCCAGCTCCCGTCGGGCCGCTGCGCGAGCGCGGTGACGGGGGTGTGGGTGAAATACTGCGCGCCGTGGTGGCGGGCCGATTTCGCGAAGGCATAGGTGGCGCCGGAGGGGTCGAGATCGCCGTCCTGATCGTCCCAGAGCGCGGCGTGGTAGTGCCTCGGGTCGATCAGCGGATGGCGCTCGGCCACCTCCCTAGGGCTGATGAACTCCTGGTGCAGCCCCATGTAGCGCGCCTTGGAGCGCTCGCGCTTCAGGTAGTCGTACCAGTCCTTGGTGGAGGCGAGGTAGAAACCGCCGGTGATGTGCAGCCCGACCGAATGCCCGGAGGTCTCCTCGATCTCGCGGTAGAGGTCGATGGTGTAGGATTGCAGCCGCGAGATGTTGGGGTCAGAGCTGATCGTGTGGATCTGCCCGGCGGCGTGCCAGGAGGACCCGGAGGTCAGCTCGTCGCGTTCCAGCAGCACCGCGTCCTTCCAGCCGAACTTCGCGAGGTGGAACAGGATCGAGCAGCCGACCACGCCGCCGCCGATCACCACCACGCGGGCATGGGAGGGCAGCGCTTTGGCTGCGGCGGTGTCGTCCGTCTGGATCTCGGGCATGGGGCCTCCTTCTGGCGCGCGGGTGGATCAGGGCAGCAGGACGAGCTTGCCCACGAAGGTCTTCTTCAGGAACAGCGCCTGCGCGGCATGGATCTCCGCAAGCGGGAAGGTCCCGGCGACCAGCGGGCGGATCTCGCCGCGCTCGATATAGGCGACGAGGTTCGGCATGGTCTCCGCCGCCTGCGCGGTGGCGCCGAAGAAGCTGAGATCCTTGAGATAGAGGTCGCGCACATCGAGCGTGGTGATCGGCCCGCCGATGGCGCCCGCGGTGGCATAGCGCCCGCCGCGCTTCAGGCAGGCGATCAGCGCGGGGAAGGTCTCCCCCGCCACCAGATCGACGACGAGGCTCACGCTCTCCGCCCCCAGCGCCGCGGCCGGGTCCTCGCCGCGGTCGAGCAGCCGCTCGGCACCCAGCCCGGCGATGACGTCGTGCTTGGCCCGGCCCGCCATGGCGATCACCCGGGCACCGCGGCGGCGGCAGAGCTGCACCGCGGCCGAGCCGACGCCGCCGGAGGCGCCGGTGATCAGCACGGTGTCCTCGGCGTTGCAGCCGGCGCGGGCGATCAGGTTCTCCGCGGTGGAACAGGCACAGGGGAAGGAGGCGAGCTCGGCATCGGTCAGCGCGCTGGAGATCCGGTGCGTCTGGTCGCTCCGCGCGGTGGTGTATTCGGCGAAGGCGCCGTCGCATTCCGAGCCGAAGGTGATGAAGTCCCACGGATGCGCGGCATCGGCCGCCGGCTGCAGGCTCGCCACCAGCACCCGCTCGCCGATCCGCGCCTCCGGCACCCCGGCCCCCACCGCGACGATCTCGCCGCAGCAATCGGCGCCCTGAATGCGCGGGAACACCAGCGGCCGCCCGGTCCAGCTCGCATCGGCATCCTCGGCGGCGAGGCTGCCGGCGGCGCTCTCGGTGTCGCCGGAAACCGCCTTCGAATACCAGCCGATGCGGGTGTTGATGTCGGTGTTGTTGATGCCGGCGGCACCCACGCGGATCAGCACCGCGCCGGGGCCGGGGCGCGGCACCGGCACGTCCTCGCGGTATTCCAGCGTCTCCGGCCCGCCATGCCCGGTCAGCAGCACCGCGCGCATCCGCTCGGGGATCTCGATGGTCATCGCTCTCTCCTTCCGGCCGGGCTCGGCCCTCAGTACCAGGCATCCGGCAGCTCTGCCTTGCGCCGCGCGACATAGGCTTCCAGCGCCTCCCGCACGGCAGGGTCGATCGGCGGCGGCACGTAGTCGCGCAGCATCTGCGTCCAGCGCGCGTGCGCGCGGCGGCGCATGTCCTGCGCGCCGCCCTCCTCCCAGCTCTCGACATTCTCGCTGTCGGAGAGCCGCGGCTCGTAGAAGGCGGTCTGGTAGTTGCGCATGGTGTGGCCGCAGCCGAGGAAATGCCCGCCGGGGCCGACCTCGGCATAGGCATCGCGCGCCAGCGCCTCGTCGGAGGTGTCGAGCCCGCCGGCCAGCACCTTCTGGTAGCCGCCGAGCCGGTCGGCATCCATCACCAGCTTCTCGAAGCCGGTGCAGAGCCCGCCCTCGAGCCAGCCCGCCGCATGCAGCACGAAACCGGCGCCGGCGAGCATGGTGGAATGCATCGAGTCGGCGCTCTCGTAGGCCGCCTGCGCATCCTCGATCTTCGCGGCGGTGAGCGAGCCGCCGCAGCGCAGCGGCAGCCCGACCCGCCGCGCCAGCTGGCCGATGGCATAGTTGGAGACCACCGGCTCCGGCATCCCGAAGGTCGGCGCGCCGGATTTCAGCGACATCGAGGAGAGGAAGTTGCCCAGCACGAAGGGCGCCCCCGGCCGCACCAGCTGGGCATAGGCGCAGACCATCATCGCCTCCGCCATCGCCTGCGCCACGCTGGCGGCGGTGGAGACCGGCCCCATGGCGCCCGAGAGGATGAAGGGCACCACGATGATCCCCTGCCCGCGGCCGCAATAGACCCGCACCGCCTCGGTCACCACCTTGTCCACCAGCAGCGGCGAGTTGGTGTTGACGTTGCCGAGGATCACGCAGTGCTCCGCCATGGTCTCGGCGCCGAAGACGATCTCGGCCATCGCCACGCTGTCCTCGGCCCGGCCGATCTCGGTGATCGCGCCGAGATGCGGCTTGTCGGACAGCGTCATATGCGCCAGCAGCATGTCGAGATGGCGCTTGGAGACCGGCACGTCGCAGGGCTCGCAGGTGACGAAGCCGCCATGATGTAGGCTCGGCAGCATGTAGGTGAGGCGCACGAGGTCGCGGAAGGCGGCGATGTCGCCATAGCGCCGACCGCCCTCGAGATCGCGCACGAAGGGGGGGCCGTAGACCGGGGCGAAGACCTGGCTGGTGCCGCCGATCTCCACCGAGCGCGCCGGGTTGCGGGCAAGCTGGGTGAACTGCCGCGGGGCCTTGGCGCAGAGCGCGCGGATCCAGTCGGCCGGCGCGCGCACGGTGTCGCCCTCGATCCGCGCGCCCTCGGCCCGCCAGAGCCGCAGCGCCTCCGGATCGTCGCGGAAGGCGATGCCGACATCCTCGAGGATCCAGTCCACCTGGGCCTCGAGCCGGGCGATCTGCTCGTCGTCCAGCACCTCGAAGAAGGGCAGCCGCCGCGCGACATGCGGCGAGGCGGGGGCCGCCCCCTCCGGCGGGCGTCCGCGGGTCGCTCTTGCGCGCCGGGCCATGGCTTCGCTCCCGATTGATGTTTCTCAGGTGATGTTACGCGCGCAAAGAGCGCCTGTGACGCTTGAAAATCCGAATGCTCTGGATAAGCCTGAGTTATGCAGGAACTCTGGAAACTCCTCGCCTCGCCGCGCCATGTGATCGTCTTCGAGGCGGCGGCGCGGCACGGCTCCTTCACCCGCGCGGCGGAGGAGCTGAACGTGCAGCAGCCCGCCGTGAGCGCCGCGATCCGCCAGCTCGAGGCGGCGCTCGGGGTGGCGCTGTTCACCCGCCGGCACCGCAAGGTCGAACTGACCGCGGCGGGCAAGCGGCTGCATGCCGACGTGGCGCGGGCGCTCGAGCTGCTGCTGCTCTCGGCGCGCTCGGTGCGCCAGCTCGCGCGCAGCGACTACGTGACGCTGAACGCCTCCTCGGCCTTCACCTATTACTGGATGATGCCGCGGCTGGCGGATTTCCACGCCCTGCATCCGGAGATCGACCTGCGCCTGCAGTCGAGCGACCGCGAGCCCGACATCGACGCCGAGAACATCAGCCTCGCGATCCGCCGCGGCGACGGCGCCTGGCCGGACTGTCACTCCGCCCCGGTGGCCGAGGAGGAGATCTACCCGGTCGCGGCGCCGCATGTGATGGCCGCGGCGGTCAATCTGCGCGGCATCCCGAGCCTCCTGCACCAGCGGCTGATCCATCTCGAGGAGCCGATCCGCGAGCGCCCGACCTGGGCGCAGTGGTTCGCGCATTTCGGCATCGCCGGCGCGGCGCCGCAGGGCGGGCTGAGGCTCAACGACTATGCGCTGGTGCTGCAGGCGGCGATGGCCGGCGAGGGCTTCGCCTTCGGCTGGCGCCACCTGACCGATCCGCTGGTCGAACGCGGCCTGCTGGCGGCGCGGCGCGACTGGTGCTGGCGCACCGGGCATGGCTTTCACCTCGTCTGGTCGAAGAACCGCCCGCTGAGCCCGGCCGCCGAGGCGGTGAGGGACTGGATGCTGGCCGCCCTGCCGGGCGCCCCGGCCTGACCCCGGTCTTACACCCGGGCTGACCCCGGCTCAGCCCGCCGGCGGTTCCTGCCGCCCGCCAAGCTCCGCGAAGAGCCCGCGCAGATGCGCGAGGAAGGAGTGCGCCAGCAGCGATTCCGGGCGATAGGCCGGGCGCATCACGTCGACGCCGAAGGCGATCTCGGGCCGGAACCGCCTGAACACCACGGCGCCGGGGCGGTTGGTCGAGCGGATCCAGGATTCGGCGGTCAGCGGATCGACGATGACCCGCGCCAGCCCGTGCGCCACATAGCTCAGCAGCGGCAGGAAGAACTGCCCGAAGAAGCGAACCGAGAAATCCGCCCCCGCCGCCTCGAAGGCGCGGCGCGCGAGGCGGTGGCTGAGATGCTCGGGATAGAGCGCCGCCATCGGCAGGCCGGAGAGATCGCCCGGCGTCACCGCCTCGGCCCGGGCCAGCGGATCGTCTCCCGGCACCGCGCAGATGCTGTCGAACACGTGGGTCTCGGTGTGCAGGAGGTCGGCATTGATCCGCCGCGCGGGGTCGTGGTCGGCGATCGCGAGGTCGAACTGCTGCGTGCCGGCGAGCTGCACGATGGCATCCGAGCTGCGGGTCAGCAGCGTCGCCTTGATCTCCGGATGCGGGCCGACCAGCTCGCCGATCAGCGCCGGCAGCAGCACCGCCGCCGGCCCCGGCATCGAGATCACGCTGAGCTCGCCGGCCTCGAGCGCCTTCATCCGCTGCATGGTCTGGCGCACCGCGGTGGCGCGGCCGAGCAGCTCCTCGCTCTCGCGCAGCAGATACTGCGCCTCGGGCACCGCATAGAGCCGCCCGCGCCGGCGCTCGAACAGCGTGACGCCGAGCTCCTCCTCGAGCCGCGCGATCATGTGGCTGACGGCGGGCTGCGTGCGGTCGAGATTGCGCGCGGCCTGCGAGATCGAACCGGTGCGCATCACCTCGCGAAACACCCTGAGCTGCCTGAGATCCATCGCACCCCCATAAATCTCATCTATGGACTGCAATAATATTGGAATTTGTGCCGATGGATAGCGGTCCATATGATCGCGGGATGCCGGAGACACCGGCGCGTATCACAGGGAGACCTCGCATGAAGCTGACCGCACCCATCCTGGCGGCAACCCTCGCCCTCGCCGGAGTCGCGGAGGCCCAGTCGCCGACCTTCTTCCGCATCGGCACCGGCAGCGCCGGCGGCACCTATTTCCCGATCGGCGGCACCATCGCCAACGGCATCTCGGCACCGCCGGGCGCGCGGCCCTGCGACCAGGGCGGGCAGTGCGGCGTGCCGGGGCTGATCGCCATCGCGCAGTCGACCACCGCCTCGGTGTTCAACAATGCCGCGGTGCAGAACGGCGAGCTCGAGGCCGGGCTCGCGGCGGCCGACGTGACCCGCTCGATGTATCTCGGCGAGGGCAAGTTCGAGGGCAAGCCGCATCCCAAGCTGCGGATCGTCGCCAACCTGTTCCCCGAGGACCTGCATCTCGTGATGCCGAAGGGCGCCAAGATCGGAAGCCTCGCAGACCTCGCCGGCAAGCGCGTCGGCATCGCCCAGGCCGGCTCGGGCACCCAGGTCGCGGTGCTGGAGATGCTCGAGGGCTGGGGCATCACCCGCGACGACATCGACGAGGCGGAGCTCAACAACTCGCAGTCGGCCGAGCGCCTCGCCGACGGCCAGCTCGACGCCTATTTCTACGCCGCCGGCTGGCCGGTCGCGGCGATGGTGCAGCTCGCCTCGACCAAGGGCATGGACCTGCACTCGTTCTCCGACGAGGACCTGGCCAAGATCAACGAGATCATCCCGGCCTACATCCCCTCGAAGATCCCGGCCGGGGTCTATGAGGGCATCGACTACGAGGTGAAGACCCCGGCGGTGAGCGCGCTCCTCGTGGTCTCCTCCGATCTCGACGACGAGCTGGTCTACGGCATCACCAAGGCGCTGTGGAACGACAACACCCGCAATCTGCTCGACAACGGCCATGCCAAGGGCAAGCAGATCACCGCCGACACCGCCCTCGACGGCATCGCCGCCCTCGGCGTGCCGCTGCATCCCGGTGCCGAGCGCTTCTACAAGGAGGCGGGCCTGCTGAAGTGAGGCCCGCGCCCGGCGCGCCGAACCGGGCGCGCCCCGCCTGACCCCGGCCTGCGGCGGACCCCCCCCGCCGCGGGCCAGCCCCCCTTCCCGCAGCCTTCTGCCCATGCCCACGAGGTCGCCGATGCCCGAAACGGACAGCCGCGAGCACCAGCTCACCGCCGAAGAGCTTGCCCGGATCGAGGAGGAGTACGACGAGGCCGGCGCGCTCCGCCCGGTCAGCGCCACCGCCTCGCTGATCCTGCGCGGCGTGGCGATCGCCTTCGCGCTCTATCACTACCTCACCGCCGGCTTCTCGCTGCCCCCCGAGCAGTGGCACATGGGCTGGCACCTCTCCGGGCTCTTCGTGCTGGTCTATGCCTTCTTCCCGGTGTGGCGGCGCGCGGCGAAGGCGCCGGACCGACTGAAGATCGGCGGCATCCCGATCCCGGAGCTCGTGCTGATGGTGCTCGGGATCGCGGCGGCGCTCTATGTCGGCTTCGCCTGGCACGGGCTCCCGCTCCTCGGCATCGAGGAGCAGACCTTCCGCATGGGCAACCCCAACGACTACGACATCGTGTTCGGCTGCATCCTGATCGTGCTGGTGCTCGACATCGCGCGGCGCACGCTCGGCTGGGTGCTGCCGCTGATCATCTGCCTGTTCATGTCCTATGCGCTGTTCGGGCCCTATTTCCCGGGCATCCTGCAGCATCCCGGGGTGAACTTCCGCACCTTCGTCTCCTCGATGTACTTCCCGCAGGAGGGCATCTTCGGGGTGACGCTCTGGGTGGTCTCGACCATCGTGTTCCACTTCGTGCTGTTCGGCGTGATCGCGCAGCGCACCGGGCTCGGCAAGCTGTTCATCGACAACGCGACGATCCTCGCCGGCCGCTATACCGGCGGGCCGGCCAAGGTCTCGGTGGTGTCCTCGGCCTTCTTCGGCACGATCTCGGGCTCCTCGGTGGCCAACACCGTCTCCACCGGCGCGCTGACCATCCCCAACATGAAGCGGCTCGGCTATCCCGGCCATTTCGCCGGCGGCGTCGAGGCCGCGGCCTCGGCCGGCGGGCAGATCACCCCGCCGATCATGGGGGCCGCCGCCTTCATCATGGCGGAGTTCCTCGAGCTGCCCTACACCACCATCGTGATCGCCGCGATCTTCCCGGCCTTCCTGCACTATGTCGGCGTCTTCGCGGTGGTGCACCTGATGGCGCGGCGGCTCGACCTGCGCGGCCTCTCGGCGGAGATGCTGCCACGGTTCCGCGAGGTCTGGGCGCGCGGCTGGGCCAACGTGATCCCGCTCTTCGCGCTGCTGATCGTGCTGTTCTCGGGCTACACGCCCTACATGTCGGCCTTCTGCGGCATCAGCCTCGCGGTGATCGTCGGCGCCGCGCGGCTCTCGGCGCCGCTGACGCTGGCCTATCCGGCGGCCTTCATCGCCTTCGTGCTGTGGAAATACACCGGCGGCGGGTTCGATCTCACCATCACCGCGCTGCTCTGCGGCGGCGCGGTGCTCGGGCTCTTCAACCCGGAGAAGCGGATCGAGACCTCGGGCCTGCTCGAGGCGGTCGAGACCGGCGTCAAATACGCGCTCGCGGTGGGCGCGGCCTCGGCGGCGGTCGGCATCGTGGTGGGGGTGATCAACACCACCGGCATCGGCTTTCGCATCGGCTTCATGGTGACCTCGGGCTCGGCGAGCCTTGCCGAGAGCGTTCACGGCTTCTTCGTCTTCGGCGGCTTCGAGCTCTTCGCGCGCGAGAACCTGCAGCTCTTCATCTCGCTCATCCTGATCGCGGTGTCCTGCATCCTGATGGGTGCCGGGATCCCGACGACGGCGCTCTACATCATGCTGGTCTCGGTGGCGCAGCCGGCGCTGGCGCAGCTCGGCGTGCCGCCGATCGCGAGCCACATGTTCGTGCTCTATTACGGCGTGGTGGCGGAGATCACGCCGCCGGTCTGCACCTCGGCCTATGCGGCGGCGGCGATTGCCAATTCCAACCCGTTCCGCACCGGCATCTCGGCCTTCACCCTCGGCCTCGGCAAGGTGGTGGCGCCGATGGCCTTCGTCTATGCGCCGGTGCTGCTCTTCGTCTCCTCCACCGGCTTCGACGGGGTGGTGTTCGCCTATGCCGCGACCAGCGCGGTGCTGGGGGTGGTGGCGCTCTCGGCGGCGGTGGTGGGCTTCTTCCTGGCGCCGATGAACGCGCTGGAGCGGCTGCTCTGCGCCTTCGCCGGGCTGATCGCCATCGCGCCGAGCTGGCAGTCGGACCTGATCGCGCTGGCCTGCGTGGCGCCGGCGCTGCTCTGGCAGCTGGCGAAGCGGCGGGCGCCGGCCGCGGCGCCCGGCTGAGGCGGGGCCGGCTTCAGCCGGCGGCGAGGGCGAGGCCGCGGGTCTCCCGCGCGATCACCGCCTCCTCGTTGGCCGGCACGATCAGCACCGGCGTCGCGCCCTCGGGCGAGAGGCGCAACGCGTTGGCGGCATTGGCCTCCGGGTCGATGCCGAGCCCGAGCCAGCCGAGCCGCGCCACGATCGCCGCGCGGATCCCGGCGGCGTTCTCCCCCACCCCGCCGGTGAAGACCAGCGCGTCGAGCCCGCCGATGGAGGCGGCGATGGCACCGATCTCCACCACCGCCCGCTCGACATAGACCTCGAGCGCCAGCCGCGCCTCCGGCGCCGCGGAGGCCATCAGCGTGCGCATGTCGTTGGAGATGCCGGAGAGCCCGAGCAGCCCGCTCCGCTTGAACAGCATCTCGCGGATCTCCGCCGGCGCCAGCCCCATCTCCTCGAGCATGAAGAGGATCGCGCCGGGATCGGTGCGGCCCGGCCGCTCGCCCATCACCAGCCCGTCGAGCGGGGTGAAGCCCATGGTGGTGGCCCGGCTCTCGCGCCCGGCCATGCCGCAGAGGCTGGCGCCGTTGCCGAGATGCGCGACGACGATGCGCCCCTCCGCCGCATCGCCCAGGATGCCGGGCAGGCTGGCGGCGATCCACTGGTAGGAGAGGCCGTGGAAGCCATAGCGCCGGACCCCGGCGCGGCGCACCGCCTCGGGCAGCGCGAAGGTCCGGGCGCGCTCGGGGATGGTGGCGTGGAAGGCGGTGTCGAAACAGGCGATCTGCAGCACCGCGGGCCAGACCTCGCCCACCGCGCGGATCGCCGCGATGCCGTGGGGCTGGTGGGTGCGGGCCAGCGGCACGAGCGTCTCGAGCCGTTCGAGCACGCCTTCGTCGATCGCCACCGGCCCGCTGTAGCCGTCGCCGCCATGGACGATGCGATGCCCGGCCGCGGCGATCGGCCCGCCGGCCTGCGCCGCGATCTCGGGCAGCAGCACGCGCAGCGCCGGGGCATGGCCGCGCCCGGCCTCGGCACCCAGCGCCACCGGCTGCTTCGCCCCGCCGGCGGGGCGGATCCAGGCCGCGGCTTCCGGCGCGCCGATGCGCTCGATCAGCGCGGTCAGCCGCGGCTCGGCGGCATGGGCGGCATCGTCGGCCGGGAACACCGCGAGCTTGATGCTCGAGGATCCGGCATTGACGACGAGGATCGTGCCGTCGGTCTTGGCGGTCTCGGCGGTCGGGGCCATGTCGGGTCTCCGGTTCCGGGGGTGCCGGCTCAGCCGAGCCAGAGGACGCCCGCAAGGATGAAGAAGGCGATGAACAGCGTCTCGCCGACGATCAGCACCACGGCCGGGCCGCCGACATCGAGGATCCGCCGCAGCGAGGTCTTCATGCCGACCGCCGCGATCGCCACCAGCAGCGCCCAGCGCGAGACGTCGCTCAGCAGGTCGGCCGCGATCTCCGGCACCAGACCCAGCGAGTTGAGCGTGGCCAGCCCGAGAAACGCCAGCACGAAGGCCGGCACCAGCGGCGGGCGCCTGCTCGGCTCCACCGCCTCGGCCCCGCCGGCGCGGATCGCCAGCGAGAACACCAGCACCACCGGCGCCAGCATCGACACCCGGATCAGCTTGACCAGGGTCGCGGTGTCGCCGGTCTCCTCGCTCACCGAGAAGCCGGCGCCGACCACCTGCGCGACATCGTGGATGGTGCCGCCGAGGAAGACGCCGATGGCGCGCTGGTCGAGGTCGAAGACCTGCACCACGATGGGATAGAGGATCATCGCCACCGTCGAGAGCACGGTGACGCTGAGCACGGTGAAGATCAGGTTGCGCTCGGAATGCTCGTTCTTCGGCAGCACCGCGGCGATGGCCATGGCGGCGGAGGCGCCGCAGATCGCCACCGAGCCGCCGGTGATCAGCGCCAGCCGCCAGCCGCGGCCGAGCAGCCGCGCGCCGACCATGCCGACGAGGATCGTCAGCACCACGCCGACGATCACCAGCGCGATCAGCTCGACGCCGAGCCCCATCAGCAGCTCGACGCTGATCCGCACGCCGAGCAGCGCGACGCCGATCCGCAGCACCGATTTCGCGGTGAACTCGATGCCGGAGACGCAGCGTCCCTCCTCGGCGAGGAAGTGGAAGGCGATGCCGAGCAGCAGCGCCATCAGCATCGCCGGCGCGCCGTAGTGCTCGGAGAGGAACTGCGCGGCGATGCCGATCACCGCCGAGACGAGAAGCCCCGGGCCGATCTCCCTGGCGCGGCGCTTCAGGCGCTCCGTGTCGAAGGCGGACTGGGCGGTTGCAGGCATCGCGGGCTGGCCTCTCGCTTGGGCGTGGCAAGGCGGCCCGCCCCCTGCGGGGGCGGGTCCGGGGTCGTCGGTGCGGCCGCGCCGATCGGCAGCGCGGCCCGGGCGGGGATCAGAGCCGCGGCTGCTGCGGGCGCATGTCCTCGGCCTTGATGCCGGCGATCTCCACCGGCTTCTTCATCGCGTCGCGGCGGAACGGCTCGCCGAGCTCCTGGTTGAGCACGACCTCGAGCAGCGTGGTCACGCCGTCCTCCATCTGCGCGCGGACCGCCTCGCGCAGCGCCGCGGTGGTCTCCTCCATCGAGTGCACCTGCACGCCCTTCAGCCCGCAGGCCTCGGCGACCTTCGCATAGTCGACGCCGAGATTGAGCTCGGTGCCGACGAAGTTGTCGTCGAACCACAGCGTCGAGTTGCGCTTCTCGGCACCCCACTGATAGTTCCGGAATACCACCATCGTGATCGCCGGCCAATCGCCGCGGCCGCAGGCGGTCAGCTCGTTCACCGAGATGCCGAAGGCGCCGTCGCCGGCGAAGCCGATGCAGGGCACGTCCGGGCAGCCGATCTTGGCGCCGAGGATCGAGGGCAGGCCGTAGCCGCAGGGGCCGAAGAGGCCGGGGGCAAGGTATTTCCGGCCCTTCGGGAAGCTCGGATAGGCGTTGCCGATGGCGCAGTTGTTGCCGATATCGGTCGAGATGATCGCGTCCTCGGGCATCGCCGCGGTGATCGCGCGCCAGGCCTGGCGGGGCGACATCCGGTCGGGCTCGCGGCTGCGGGCACGCTCGTTCCAGGTCACGCCCTCGTCGCTGTCATCCTCGTGATCCATCGAGGAGAGCTCCTGCGCCCAGCGCGACTTGGCCTGCGCGACCATGCCGAGGCGCTCGTCGCGGCCGGCATCGCCGGCGGTGTCGGCGAGCTCGGCGAGGATCTGCTCGGCGACCATGCGCGCATCGCCCTGGATGCCCACCGCGACCCGCTTGGTCAGGCCGATGCGGTCGGCGTTGATGTCGACCTGGATGATCTTGGCATCCCTGGGCCAGTACTCGGTCTGGTAGGCCGGCAGCGAGGAGAACGGGTTGAGCCGGGTGCCGAGCGCCAGGATCACGTCGGCCTTGGCGATCATCTCCATGCCGGCCTTGGAGCCGTTGTAGCCGAGCGGGCCGCAATAGAGCGGATGGCCGCCGGGGAAGGCGTCGTTGTGCTGGTAGTTGCAGCAGACCGGCGCGGCGAGGCGCTCGGCCAGCGCGGCGGAGGCCGGGATCGCGCCCGAAAGCACCACGCCCGCGCCGTTGAGCAGCACCGGGAACTTCGCCTCGGAGAGCAGGCGGGCGGCCTCGGCGATGCCGTTGGCCGAGCCGCGCGGGTGCTCGATGTCGACGATCTGCGGCAGCTCGATGTCGATCACCTGGGTCCACATGTCGCGCGGCACGTTGATCTGCGCCGGGGCCGAGCCGCGATGCGCCTTGGTGATGACGCGGTTGAGCACCTCGGCGATGCGGGTCGGGTCGCGCACCTCCTCCTGGTAGCAGACGCAGTCGGCGAACATGCGCATCTGCTGCACTTCCTGGAAGCCGCCCTGGCCGATGGTCTTGTTCGCCGCCTGCGGGGTGACGACGAGCATCGGCGTGTGGTTCCAGTAGGCGGTGATCACCGGCGTCACCATGTTGGTGATGCCCGGGCCGTTCTGCGCGATCGCCATCGACATCTTGCCGGTGGCCCGGGTGTAGCCGTCGGCCGACATGCCGGCATTCACCTCGTGCGCGCAGTCCCAGAACTTGATCCCCGCCTTGGGGAACAGGTCCGAGATCGGCATCATGGCCGAGCCGATGATGCCGAAGGCATGCTCGATGCCGTGCATCTGGAGGACTTTGACGAAGGCCTCTTCCGTCGTCATCTTCATGGCGTTTCCTTTCGATACGATAAGTTTGGGGGAAGGCTCATCGGCCGCGACGGTCCGCGAGGATCATGTCGCTGGCCTTCTCGCCGATCATGATGGCCGGCGCATTGGTGTTGCCGCTGACGATCGCCGGCATGACCGAGGCATCCGCGACGCGCAGGCCGCGCAGCCCGTGCACCCGCAGCCGGTCGTCGACCACCGCCTGCGGATCGGCGCCCATGCGGCAGGTGCTGGTCGGATGATAGATCGTCTGGCTGATGCTGCGGGCCGCCTCGAGGATCTCCTCGTCGGTCTGCGGGTCGGTGTCCGGCACGTGTTCGCGCACGATGAAGGGTTCGAGCGCCCTGGTCTTCGTCATGGCCCGGGCGAACCTGACCGCGCGCACGGCGCAGAGCTGGTCGGCGGTGGCGGAGAGATAGTTCGGCACGATCTTCGGATAGTCGGCCGCCCTCGGGCTCGCGATGTGGATATGCCCGCGGCTCTCCGGGCGGAGCTGGCAGACCGAGGAGGTGATGCCCGGGAAGGGGTGCATCTCGATCCCCGGCTTGTCGGCCGAGAGCGGCTGGAAGTGGAACTGGATGTCCGGCGTTTCCAGCCCCTCCATGGATTTCGCGAAGATCGCCACCTGGCTCGCGCCGAGGCTCATCGGCCCGGTGCGCCGGAGCAGGTATTCGAGGCCGATCCCCATGCGCGGCAGGAAGCGGTTGATGGTGTCGTTCAGCGTCGGCACGTTGACCTCGTAGACGAGGCGGATCTGCAGATGGTCCTGCAGGCACTCGCCCACCCCCGGCAGCTCGTGGCGCAGCGCCACGCCTGCCTGCGCCAGCACATCGCCCCGGCCGATGCCCGAGAGCTCGAGGAGCTGCGGCGAGCCGATCGCCCCGGCGCTGAGGATCACCTCGCCGCCGGGCCGCAGCGTCACGGTCTGCCGGGTGCCGCGCCGGTCGAACGCGACGCCGGTCACCCGGTGCGGATCGTCCTCGGCGAACAGCAGCCGCTCGGTATGCGCATGGGTGACGATCTCGAGATTCTTCCGCCCCTTCGCGGGGTTGAGGAAGGCCCGGGCGCTCGAGCAGCGGAAGCCGCCGCGGGCGGTCTGGTGGAAATAGCCCGCGCCCTCCTGGCTCTCGCCGTTATAGTCCTCGGTGCGCGGCACGCCCATCTCGACGGCGGCGGCGATGAAGGCCTCGGCGATCTCGCTCTTGGCGCGGATGCGGCTGACCGAGAGCCCGCCGCTGCCGCCATGCACCGCGCTCTCGCCGTCCTCGTGGGTCTCCGAGCGCTTGAACAGCGGCAGCACGTCATCCCAGCCCCAGCCGCGGTTCCCGAGCTGCGCCCAGTGGTCGTAGTCCTCGCGCTGGCCGCGCACATAGAGCAGCCCGTTGATCGAGCTCGAGCCGCCCAGCGTCTTGCCGCGCGGCCAGTCCAGCCGGCGCCCGTTGAGCCCGGGATCGGGCTCGGTCTTGTAGCACCAGTCGGTGTTCGGGTTGTGCATCGTCCTGAAATAGCCGACCGGCACATGGATCCACGGATTCAGGTCGCGCCCGCCCGCCTCGAGCAGCACGACCCTGTTCGCAGGGTCCGCGCTCAGCCGATTCGCCAGCACGCATCCGGCCGAACCGGCCCCGACAATCACGAAATCCGCTTCCATCTGCGCCCTTCTCCCGGCCTCCGGGGCCTTGTCCTTTGTGCTTGCAAGATGGACCATACTATGATTTTTTGAGACCGCAAGTCTCATTAATAAACACGTCCATGGGAGGGCGCCAATGACCATCACCAGCAAGCTCAGCCGGATCTCGCGACGGGATCTGTTCCGTCTCACCGGGCAGTACGGCATCAGTTCGACCCTCATCGCGGCGGGCGGACTGGTCGGAACGGCCAGCCTCGGCTCGCTCGCGCGGGCAGCCGAATCGACATACGAGAAGCGCTTTGCCAAGGAGCCGAAGCACACGCTGAAGTTTGGCGCCTCCGGCTTCAACGCGCGCAACCTGCTGATCGAGCGCGCCGGCTGCCTCGAATTCGCGCGCGATCTCGAGGAGCGGACCGAAGGCGAGATCCGCGTCGAGTTCATCGGCGACAACCAGATCTGCGGACAGCTTTCCTGCGTCGAGAAGACCCAGCTCGGCATCGTGGACATCTACGCCGCCTCGACCCAGAACTCGGCCGGCGGCGCCCCCTATCTGAACGTGTTGGACTATGCCTACATGTTCCCGAGCCGGGCTTCACAGTACCACTTCCTCTACAGTCCGGAGAGCCAGCGCATCCTGCGCGACCCGCTGGAGAAGCGGCACGGGCTGAAATTCCTGTTCTCGCATTGCGAGCTGCGCGGCATCCAGCTCGGCCTCGCCTGGCAGGACAAGCCCACCGTGACCAAGATCGAGCAGCTGTTCGGCACCAAGAACCGCGTGACGGGCACCCAGCTCGGCCGCATCGCGATGCAGCAGCTCAACCTCAATCCGGTGCCGGTGGCCTGGGAGGAAACCCTCGACGGCCTCAAGCAGGGCCTGATCGACGGCGCCGAGACCTGGGCCTCCGCGGTGGCCTATGCCAACATGAGCCCGGTGGTGAGCCAGTCGGTGGACCTGAAGTTCTTCTGCGGCACCGAGCACACCTCGATGTCGTCCAAGGTCTTCGACGCGATGGAGCCGCACCTGCAGGATGCGATCATGGAATCGGCCTATCTGGCGCAGGTCCATGTGCAGGCGGCCAACGAGGCGGCACTGGTCAAGACGGTGGGCTTCTCCGATCCGCAGCTGCCGGACACGATCTTCGTGAAGGACAACGTCCGCCCGGCCTTCCTGCCGGATTCGGAGATCCGGATGGCCGAGGAGATGTGCTCGCCCGAGTTCAAGCCCGAGCCCTGGGCCCAGTGGCGCGAGCGCCTCAACAAATGGGCCGGCGGCATCGACACCTATACCGAGATCCACCGCATCGCCCGCGAGATCCCGGCCGACACGCTGCCGGAGAACGTGGAGCCGCGCCGCTGGTGGCGCACCGCCTGACCCGACCGGGACCACGGGCGGCGCAACGCCGCCGCCCGTTCAACGACAAGAACAAGCCGCCGCCACCGGAACAGCCGGCGGAATTGGAGGACGCCCATGAATTCTCTCTTCACCGAGGCGCACTCGGTGGTGACCGCGCTCATGACCAACGACGCTTGGGAGATGAGCGAGGCGCTCACCACCGCCGGTGCCTGGCCGGTCGGCCTGATTGCCATGCTGGGGGCGGCGACGCTGCTGCTGGTGATCTACCGGCTGGTGCCGTGGATTGACCGCAACCTCGAGCGCACGGTCATGGTCTGGACCTATCTGATCATCGCCGGGGTGATCTTCGTCGAGGTGTTCCGGCGGTTCGTGCTGAGCCAGCAGGCGCCCTGGTCCACCACCCTGCCGCCCTTCCTGTTCCTGATCATGACCTGGTTCGGCTGCGCCTATAACGTGCGGCTGCGCACGCATCTGGCGTTCAGCGAGTTCCGCACCAACCTGCCGCGCGGCGGCCAGCTCTTCTGCCTGGTGCTCGACGCGGTGCTCTGGCTCGGCTTCTGCTGGGTGGTGATCGTCACCTCCGTGCGGGTGACCGCCAACTCCGCCTCCAACTTCCAGATCCTGCTCGGCACCGACGACGTGCTGCAGTGGTGGTTCCTGATCTCGGTGCCGATCGCCTTCACGATGATGGCGACGCGGGTGATCGAGAACCTGCTGGAGGATCTCGGCAACTACCGCAACGGCCGCCCGCTGATCGGGCAGGCTGTCATCGGCGCGGACTGAGGGGGCCGCCATGACCGACGGAACCTGGATCACCCTCATCTCGCTCGGCGTCACCGTGCTCTTCATGTTCGGCGTGCCGGTCTTCCTGGTCATCGCCTACTGGGTGCTCGGCAGCAGCTTCGTGCTCGGCATGACGCTCGACAACATCGGCGCGGCGCTGTCGGACGTCTTCACCGACGGGTTCGCGCTGCTGGCGATGCCGCTTTTCATCCTGACCGGCGACCTGATCAACCGCTCCGGCATCGCCCGGCGCCTGTCCGACTTCGCCTATGCCTGCCTCGGCTGGCTGCGCGGCGGGCTCGCCATGGCCTCGCTGGGCGCCTGCGGGCTCTTCGCCGCGATCTCGGGCTCGAACTCGGCCACCACCGCGACCATCGGCTCGATGCTGCATCCGGAGATGACCAAGGGTGGCTACGACGCGCGCTTCTCGGCGGCCACCGCGGCGGCCGGCGGCACGGTGGGCATCATCATCCCGCCCTCGATCATCTTCATCGTCTACGGCTTCCTGATGAACCTGCCGATCTCGGACCTCTTCGTGGCCGGCATCATCCCGGGCACGCTGATGGTCGGCGGCATGATGCTGACCTGCTGGGTCATCTGCATGGTCAACGGCTGGGGCCACCTGATCCCGCTGCAGATGTCGCGCGTGGGCAAGACCGCGGTCGGCGCCTGGCTCGGCTTCTTCGCCATCGGGCTGGTGCTCTGGGGGATCTACACCGGCAAGTTCTCGCCGACCGAGGCAGCCGGCGTGACAGTCGGCTTCTGCCTCATCGTCGGGCTGGTCTCGCTGCCGCTGTACCGGCTGATGGGCCTGCAGGGGCAGGACCGCCCGGTGGCCGAGAAGCGCTATCGCGAGATGCTGGTGGTGGAGGGCTTCAGCCTGACCGAGATCCCCTCGATCACCATGCGCTCAGCGCAGATCACCGGCATCCTGGCGCCGCTGATCGCGATCTCGGTGGTGATGCAGCAGATCCTCTCGCTGCTCGGCGCGCAGGAGGTGATCGGCGAGTTCGTGCGCGGCATGGGCGGCTATCACGCGGTGCTGTTCACCTCGATGGCGATCGTCTTCGTTTCGGGCATGATCCTCGAGAGCCTGCCGGTGACGATCATCCTCGCGCCGATCCTCGCGCCGATCGCCCATTCGGTGGGGGTCGAGCCGGTGCATTTCGCGGTGATCTTCCTCGTCGGCGCCTCGATCGGCTTCATCACGCCGCCCTACGGGCTCAACCTCTATGTCGCCAGCGGCGTCACCGGAGTGCCGTATTTCCGGCTGTTGCGGTATATCGTTGCATATTTGGGCGCGCTGCTTGCCGTCTGGATGATCGTCGCGCTCACGCCGGAGCTGTCGACCATGCTGTTGCCGACCAGGTAAGGAGGACGAGATGGACGGAGCCGACAAGGACAAGCCCGACAGCAATGTTCCCACGAACCTCCGTCTGCTGCTCATCCTGGAGCGCATCGCGAAGGTCGGCGTGCCGGTCACGCCGACCGAGATCAACGAGGCCATCGGCCTGCCCAAGCCGACGATCCACCGGCTGTTCGCCACCCTCGAGGCCGAGGGCTTCCTGATGCGCGAGGTCGACGGGCGCTCCTACAGCCCCGGCCGGCGGCTCCGCAATCTCAGCGTCAACGTGCTGTCCTCGCTGCGGGTGCGCACCGCGCGCCTCGCGGTGCTGGGCGCGCTCGCCGAGGAGATCGGCGAGACCTGCAACATCGCCGTGCCGGATCGCGAGGCGATGATCTATCTCGACCGGGTCGAGACGAAATGGCCGCTGCGCATCCAGCTGCCGGTCGGCACCGAGGTGCCGTTCTACTGCACCGCCAGCGGCAAGATGTATCTCTCCACGCTCAACGCCACGCATCTCAAGCGCTATCTCGGCGCGGCGCATCTCGCCGCGCGCACCCCCCACACCATCACCGACCGCGAGCGGCTGGCCGCGGAAATCGCCCTCACCCGCGAGCGCGGCCACTCGGAGGATGCGGAGGAGTTCATGGAGGGCATGATCGCCATCGCCATGCCGATCCTCGACGACCAGGAGCGGCTGCTCGCCACGGTCTCCTTCCACGCGCCGACGATGCGGCTCTCGCTGGCGGCGGCGCGCAGCCATGTGCCGCGGCTGCGGCAGGCGGCGGCGGAACTCTCCCACCTCGCCATGCTCTGAGGGCGCAACGAAAAGGGGCGGCGCTCCCGCCGGAACGCCGCCCCCGCAGTCAGCCCGCGCCGGGGATCAGGCGAGATCGAACCGGTCGAGGGTCATCACCTTGTTCCAGGCGGCCACGAAGTCCGTCACGAACTTCTCCTTGGCATCGTCCTGCGCATAGACCTCGGCCTGCGCCCGCAGCTGCGAGTTCGAGCCGAACACCAGGTCGACGCGGGTCGCGGTCCATTTCAGGTCGCCCGACTTGCGATCGCGGCCCTCGAACACGCCGTCCGCATCCGGCTTCGCCTTCCACTCCGTGCCCATGTCGAGCAGGTTGACGAAGAAGTCGTTCGTCAGCTGGCCCGGCCGGTCGGTGAAGACGCCGTGCTGCGCGCCGCCATGGTTGGCGCCGAGCATGCGCAGGCCGCCGACCAGCACCGTCATCTCCGGCGCCGAGAGGGTCAGCAGCTGCGCCCGGTCGACCAGCAGCTCCTCGGCCGAGACGGTGTACTCGGTCTTGAGGTAGTTGCGGAAACCGTCCGCCGCCGGCTCGAGCACCTCGAAGGACTCGACATCGGTCTGCTCCTCGATGGCATCGGTCCGGCCGGGCGCGAAGGGCACTTCCACGGCATGGCCGGCCGCCTTCGCCGCCTGCTCCACCGCGGCGCAGCCGCCGAGCACGATCAGATCCGCGAGCGAGACCTTCTTGCCGCCGGACTGCGCGCCGTTGAACGCGGCCTGGATGCCGCCGAGGGCCTCCAGCACGTTGGCGAGCTGGGCCGGCTGGTTCACCTCCCAGTCCTTCTGCGGGGCGAGGCGGATGCGCGCGCCATTGGCGCCGCCGCGCTTGTCCGAGCCGCGGAAGGTCGCGGCCGAGGCCCAGGCGGTGGAGATCAGCTCGGCGTTCGAGAGGCCCGAGCCGAGAATCTTCTCCTTCAGCGCGGCGATGTCGCCGGCATCGATCAGCGCATGATCGACCGCCGGGAGCGGATCCTGCCAGATCAGGTCCTCCGCCGGCACCTCCTTGCCGAGATAGCGCTGCTTCGGCCCCATGTCGCGATGGGTCAGCTTGAACCAGGCGCGGGCGAAGGCATCGGCGAACTCGTCCGGGTTGGCATGGAAGTGGCGCGAGATCTTCTCGTATTCCGGGTCCATGCGCATCGCCATGTCGGCGGTGGACATCATGATCGGCACCTTCTTGGAGCCGTCCTCGGCATCCGGCGCCATGTCCTCTTCCTTGAGGTCCTTCGGCGTCCACTGCCAGGCGCCGGCCGGGCTCTTGGTCAACTCCCAGTCATAGCCGAACAGCACGTCGAAATAGCTCATGTCCCATTTCGTCGGGGTCGGGGTCCAGGCGCCCTCGAGGCCGCTGGTGATGGTGTCCCGGCCCTTGCCGCTCTTGTAGGTGCTGAGCCAGCCGAGGCCCTGCGCCTCGAGCGGGGCAGACTCCGGCTCCGGCCCGACATGCGCGGCATCGCCGGCGCCGTGGGTCTTGCCGAAGGTGTGCCCGCCGGCGGTCAGCGCCACGGTCTCGTAGTCGTTCATCGCCATGCGCGCGAAGGTCTCGCGGATGTCGCGGCCTGAGGCGACCGGGTCCGGCTTGCCGTCCGGGCCTTCCGGGTTCACGTAGATCAGGCCCATCTGCACCGCGGCCAGCGGGTTCTCGAGGTCACGCTCGCCGGAGTAGCGGCTGTTCGGCTTGTCGCTGGTGGCCAGCCACTCGGTCTCCGAGCCCCAGTAGATGTCCTCCTCGGGCTCCCAGATGTCCTCGCGCCCGCCGCCGAAGCCGAAGGTCTTGCCGCCCATCGATTCGATGGCGCAGTTGCCGGCGAGGATCAGCAGGTCGGCCCAGGAGATCCGGTTGCCGTATTTCTGCTTCACCGGCCAGAGCAGCCGGCGCGCCTTGTCGAGGTTGCCGTTGTCCGGCCAGCTGTTCAGCGGCGCGAAGCGCTGGCTGCCCGAGCCCGCGCCGCCGCGGCCGTCGGCGGTGCGGTAGGTGCCGGCACTGTGCCAGGCCATGCGGATGAAGAACGGCCCGTAGTGCCCGTAATCCGCAGGCCACCAGTCCTGGCTCTCGGTCATCAGGGCATAGAGATCCTTCTTCACCGCATCGAGGTCGAGCTTCTCGAACTCCTCGGCATAGTTGAACGCCTTGCCCAGCGGGTCGATCGAGGGCGGGTTCTGGTGCAGGATCTTCAGGTTCAGCTGGTTCGGCCACCAGTCACGAATCGAGCGGGTGCCGAAATTCGTGTGCATGACCGGGCATTTGCCGGTGCTCGGTGCGTCGTTTCCGTCCATTCTTCTCTCCCGTTGTCCTTGTGCGTTTCGCATGGGCGCACCGGCGCTGGCGCCTGGAGGGCCGCGGCGGCGGCGCAGCCTCTCGCAGGTGGGCCCGCTACCGGATCCGGGCGCACTCTAACAAAGGCGAGCGATTAGGCCAGCTTGAATCTCCTGATCGCTGCGATAAGGTCGCCTTATGATAAACTTCACCTTCAAGCAGCTCCGCTATTTCGAGGCTCTGGCCCGGCACGGGCATTTCGGACGGGCGGCGGAGGATTGCGCGATCTCGCAGCCCGCGCTCTCCATGCAGATCAAGGAGCTCGAGGAGGCGCTCGGCACCCCCCTCTTCGAGCGCAGCGCCCGGCAGGTGCGGCTCACCGGCTTCGGCGAGACCTTCGCGGTGCGGGTGCGGGAGATCCTGCGCGCGCTCGACGAGCTCGGCGAGCTGGCCCGGGCCTCGCGCGACGGGCTGGTCGGCCGCCTGCGGATCGGCGTGATCCCGACCATCGCGCCCTATCTGCTGCCGAGGATCATCGGCGATCTCTCGCGGGCCCATGCGGGGCTCGACCTGCGCGTGCGCGAGACCCTGACCGCCCGGCTGATCCAGGAGCTGGCCGAGGGCCGGCTCGACACCGCCATCGTCGCCCTGCCCGTCTCCGAGCCCTCGCTGACCGAGGTGCGCCTGTTCTCCGAGGATTTCGTCCTGGTCCGGCCCAGCGCCGATGCCGGCAAGCCGGTGCCGAATCGCGAGACCCTCCGCGAGATGCGCCTGCTGCTGCTCGAGGAGGGGCACTGCTTCCGCGATCAGGCGCTGTCCTTCTGCAAGCTGCAATCGGCGCTGCCGCGCGAGCTGCTCGATGGCAGCTCCCTCTCGACGCTGGTGCAGATGGTCGGCGCCGGCATCGGGGTCACGCTGATCCCGGAGATGGCGATGCCGGTCGAGCTGCGCTCGGCCCCGGTCTCGGTGGCGCGGTTCAACAGCCCGCGGCCGACGCGCACCATCGGCATGGTCTGGCGCAAGACCAGCCCGCTCGCCGAGCAGCTCCTGCAGATCGCCGAGATCGTGCGCGGGGCCGCCGAGACGCTCCGCCGGCAGCAGGGCATCCTGACGGCCTGATCCGCGCCGGCCGCGGGGTGCCGATCCGGGCCGGCCGGATTTGATGCAGCGCAATGCGGCCCCTCCGTGCCTCGCCTAACCGGCAGACAGAGGCAGCGCGAGGGAGCATCAATGACCGGATTCGCATCTGCGGTCGCGGACCGCCCGACCGCCCCAGCCCCGGAGCGCGAGGACGGGCTCACCCCCGCCGAGGCCGCCTCCCGGCTGGCCCGCCACGGCCGCAACCGCCTGCCCGAGCCGGCGCCGCCGGGCCCGCTCGCGCTCTTCGTGCGGCAGTTCCTCAATCCGTTCATCTACATCCTCGGCATCGCCGCGGTCGCCGCCCTCGCGGTTGGCCAGCTGCCGAGCGCGGTCTTCATCGTCGCCGTGCTGCTGCTGAACGCGCTGATCGGCGCGGTGCAGGAAAACTCGGCGCACCGCTCGGCCTCGGCGCTCCGCCAGATGATCCGCGGACACGCCACCGTGGTGCGCGGCGGCATGCCGATCCGGATCGACAGCGAGGAGGTGGTGCCCGGCGATCTCGTGCTGCTCGCCTCGGGCGACCGGGTGCCCGCCGATCTCCGGCTGCTCGACGCGCAGGGACTGGCGGTGGACGAATCGATGCTGACCGGGGAATCGCTCGCCGTCACCAAGGCCGCCGCGACCCGCTCGGCCGAGGAAGCCCCGCTGTCCGAGCGCCACGACGTCTGCTTCGCCGGCTCCACGGTCACGCATGGGCGCGGCCGGGGCGAGGTGCTCGCCACCGGGCTCGAGACACAGATCGGCGGCATCGCCCGCAGCCTCGGCAGCGCCCGCCTCTCCGAGCCGCCGCTGATGATCCGCATCCGGCAGTTCACCTGGCAGGTGGCGGCGGCGATCGGCATCGCCATCGCGGCGCTGGCCGGGCTGATGGGTCTGGTCGGCGGCTATCTCCCGCAGGAGATGGCGATGATGGCGATCGGGCTCGCGGTCTCCACCATTCCGGAGGGGCTGCCGGCGGCGCTGACCGTGGCGCTGGCGATCGGGATGCGGCGCATGTCAGCCAGCAACGTGGTGATCCGCAAGCTCGTCGCGGTGGAGGCGCTCGGCTCCTGCACCTTCATCTGCTCCGACAAGACCGGCACGCTGACGGTGAACGAGCTGACCATCGCCCGCGCCGTGCTGCCCGGCGGCACCGCCTTCGACGTCACCGGCGCGGGGGTGCGGCCCGGCGGCGCGGTGCTGGGCGAGCGCACCGAGCGGCTGCGCGCGCTGGCGATCGCGGGGGCGCTGGCGAACGAGAGCCATCTCGACTATTCCGGCGGGGACTGGGTCAGCGAGGGCGACATCGTCGACGTCGCCTTCCTCGTCTTCGCCAAGAAGCTCGGGCTCTCGCTCTCGGCGCTGCGGGCCGAGCAGCGGCGCCTCGCGCTGATCCCCTACGAATCCGAGCGGGCCTTCAGCGCCAGCCTGGACCGCCGCGCCGATGGCGCCGTGCTGCACGCCAAGGGCAGCCCGGAGAAGATGCTGGCACTCTGCACCGCGATGGAGACCGCCGCCGGCACCGTGCCGATCGACCGCGCGGCGATCGCCCGGCAGTTCGAGGCCCTGGCTGGCGAGGGCTACCGCATCATCGCGCTGGCGCGGCGCGAGGGCCTGGGCGCGGCGGAGCACCTCGCCGAGGAGGCACTCGGCGGCATGACCTTCCTCGGCATGGTCGCGATGATCGACCCGCTGCGTCCGGAGGCCCGCGCCGCGGTGGCGCAGGCACGGCGCGGCGGCATCGGCGTCGCGATGGTGACGGGCGACCACCCGGCGACGGCCCGCGCGATTGCCGCCGACCTGGAGCTGATCGACGGCGACGGGCCGGTGGTGACCGGCCCGATGATCCGCGCCGCCGAGCCCGGCGGCGAGGCGGCGCTCGATGCGCTGATCCAGCCGGCACGGGTCTTCGCCCGCATCGAGCCGCGCCAGAAGGTGACCATCGTCGAGAGCTTCCTGCGCGCCGGCCATTTCGTCGCCGTCACCGGCGACGGGGTCAACGATGCGCCGGCGATGCGGCGCGCCAATGTCGGCGTCGCGATGGGCCGCGGCGGCACCGATGTGGCGCGCGACGCCGCCGACCTGATCCTGACCGACGACAACTTCGCCTCGATCATCGCCGGCATCGAGCAGGGCCGCGTCGTCTACAACAACATCCGCAAGGTTGTGGCGCTGTTGATCGCCACCGGGTTCTCGGCGCTGCTGCTCTTCTTCCTCACGGTGCTTGCCGGGCTGCCGATGCCGCTGACGGCGGTGCAGCTGCTCTGGCTCAATCTGGTGGCCAACGGGCTGCAGGATGTCGCCCTCGCCTTCGAGCCGCGCGAGGGCGGCGAGCTGGACCGGCGGCCGCGGCGGCCGGACGAGCCGATCTTCGAGGCCCGGGTGCTGCGCCATGTGCTGCTGGCCGGCACGGTGATGGGGCTGCTGGCCTTCGGCCTCTACGCCGCGCTCATCTGGAGCGGGCATGCGCCGGAGGCCGCCCGCAACCTCACGCTCATGCTGATGGTGCTGTTCGGGAACCTGCACGCGCTTTCCAGCCGGTCGGAGACGCGCTCGGTCTTCGCGATGCCGCTGGCGCGCAACCCGTTCCTGGCGCTCGCGGTGCCGGCGGCGCAGCTGCTGCATGTCGGGGCGATGTATGTGCCCGGCCTGTCGGGCGTGCTGGAGATCGCGCCGATCTCCCTCGCCGAATGGGCCGGGCTGCTCTGCCTCGCCGCCGTCCTGCTCGGCGTCGAGGAGGCGGCGAAGGCGCTCGAGCGGCGCCGCGCCGGCCCGGTCAGTCGACCAGGCCCGGCAGCCAGAGGGTGAAGCCCGGCACCAGCGCGAGGAAGGCGAGGACGAAGAGATCGACGACGACGAACCACGCCACGCCGCGGAAGATCGTGGTCAGGGAGACCCGGTCGCCCAGCGCGCCCTTGATGATGTAGACATTGAGCCCCACCGGCGGCGTCAGCAGCCCGATCTCCAGCAGCTTCACCAGGATGATGCCGAACCAGACGAGGTCGAGCCCCGCCTCGCGCGCCATCGGCAGGATGATCGGCATGGTCAGCAGCAGGATGCCGATGCTGTCGAGGAAGCAGCCGAGGATCAGGTAGAGCAGCGACACCGCGAGGATCACCATCAGCGGCGAGCTGCCCCATTCGATGAAGGTGTCGGCGACATAGGTCGGCACGCCCGAAAGCGCCATGAACCGCCCGAGCAGCGAGGTGCCGACGACCACCATGAAGATGCTCGCGGTGCTGATCAGCGTCTGGCGGAACCCCGCGCCGAGCACCCGCCGGGTCAGCGTGCCCTTGAGCGCCGCCACCGCGATCGCCAGCGCGGCGCCGACCGCGCCGGCCTCGGTGGGGGTGAACACGCCGAGGAAGATCCCGAGCAGCACCCCGAGGATGATCACCGGCAGCGCCCAGGTGTCGCGCAGCCCGGCGATCAGCTCGGCCCGGGTGAAATCGCTCTCGACCTTCGGCGCCAGTGCCGGCGTCCTCAGCACGCGCAGCACGATCATCGTGGTGAAGGCGAAGGCGGTCAGGATCCCCGGCAGCACGCCGGCGGCGAAGAGCTTGGCCACCGAGACCTCGGCGAGATAGCCATAGAGCACCATGAGGATCGAGGGCGGGATCAGCGAGCCGAGCGTGCCCGCCGCCGCGATCACCCCGGTGGCCAGGCCGGGGTCGTAGCGATAGCGCAGCATCTCGGGCGTCGCGATCCGCGCGAAGGCCGACGAGGTGGCCACCGAGGAGCCCGAGGCCGCGGCGAGCACCGCGCTCGCGCCGACGCTGGCCACCGCGAGCCCGCCGGGCAGCCAGCTCAGCGCCAGCCGCATGGTGCGGAAGACGCCGGCCGAGAGCCCCGCCTCCGAGGCGATGAACCCCATCAGCAGGAACATCGGGATCGCCGTCAGGTTCCAGTCGCCGACGAAGTTGAAGGGGATCGCCGTGATGATCCCCCAGGCCGCCCGCATGTTGAGAAGCACGGCGATGCCGATGAAACTCACCAGCCCCAGCGCAACGCCGATCTGCACCCGCAGCAGCAGCAGGAACACCCCGGCGCCGAGGCCGAGAAATCCGATCGCGACATTGTCCATACCGGACCCCTTCTCAGATATGGCCTTCGGTCGGATCCGCCGGGTCGGGCGAGAAATCCGGGTCGATCGCGGCATGAACCGCATGGCGGAGGGAGACGAGGCAGATCGCCGCGAAGCCGATCGGCAGAACGAACTTCGCCGGCCAGATGAGCACGTAGACATTGCCCATCATCATCTCGTCCTTGGCCATCGCCTTCATCGCGTCGAACCAGGTCTGCCGGGCGAGGATCGCGAAGAAGGCGACGCAGACCGCATAGCCGAGCACCAGCACGGCGCGCTGCAGCCAGCCGGGCATCAGGCGCCACAGCAGGTCGACCTCGATGTTCTCGTGCTGCCACTCGACATAGGCCAGCGGCAGGAACACCACGAGCACCATGTGGTAGACCGAGATCACCTCGAGATTGCCCGGGATCGGGCGCCGCCAGAAATTGTCGGCGACGACGTCGGCCACGGTCTGGATCATCATGAGCGCGAGCCCCAGCCCCGCGAGGAACATCAGCCCCCGCGCGAGCAGCAGCAGCGCCCTGTCGACAAGTGCGGCCATCGTCGTCGCCTCCCTGTGGTCAGCCTCTGGTCAGCCTGTCAGGTCCCGCTCAGAGCCCGTAGGCCGAGGCGTCGACCTTGTCGTAGACCTCGGCCTTGAAGAGCGCGGCGATCGCGTCGTAGTCGTCCGCAGGGACGTCTTTCAGCAGGCCTTCCCATTTCTCGTAGGTCTCGCGGAAGCGGCTGGCGAGGCCTGCCGGGTCCTCGGCGCCGAGCTTCTCGCCGGTGGCGACCGCCATCTCCGCGACCTCGTTGGCGACGAAGTCCCTGAGGCTGTTCGCCAGATCGTCGGCCGGCTCGGTCACCGCGACACCATGCGCATCGGCCTCGGCCAGCGCCTCGTCCGAGGTCGCGAAATAGGCCGCGACCAGGTGCACGATGTTCGACGGCATGGCATCGAGCAGCATCCGCCGCTCGGCATCGGTCAGGTCGGCCCAGGCATCCTGCGCCATGGCGTATTCCCAGCCGGCGAAATAGGGGCCGAAACCGAGCAGCGTGGTGTGCTTGGCGACGTCCCAGAGCGAGCGCGACTTGAGATCGTTGGCGGCGTTGATGGCGCAGTCGAGCTGGCCCTTCTCGAGCCCGGAGAACATCTCCGAGGACGGCACGTTGACCGGCACCGCACCGACGCTCTCGGCCCAGGCGGCGTGGACCGGGCTCGGCATCCGCAGCTTCTTGCCCGCCACCTGCTCGAGGGTGCGGACCTCCTCGGCGCACATCATCACGTATTGCGGCGTGGCATAGGAGCCGAGGAAGACGATGCCGAGGCGCTCGAACATCGCCTGCATCGCCGGGTCGTTGATGTAGAACTCCGCCACCGCGAGTGCCGTGGCCATGCTGTTGGGCAGGCCGATGGCGAGCGCGGCCAGGGTGTTGTCCTCCGGCAGGTCCGAGGGGGTGTAGGTGCCGGCATGATAGGTCATCTGCACGATGCCGTCGGTCAGCCCGGAGAGATGCGCCACCGGCGGCAGCAGCGAGGTGCCGGTATAGAGCTTGAGGGTGAGGTCGCCGCCCGAGGTCTCCTCCAGCGTCTTGGCCAGCTCCATGTAGCCGTCGCGGGTCAGCGGATGGGTGTCCGGGAACCAGACGGAGGCGGTGATCTCCGTCGCGGCGGCGGGCAGCGCAACGCCCATGGCGGAGGCCAGAAGCAGGGCCTTGGTCGAAAGCTTGGTCATGATCGTCTCCCAGTTGGTGCCGGTCGGATGCCGGCGGTTCTCGTGCCCCCCGCTCATGCGGCGAGCCCCAGTCGATCCTTCAGCCAGTAGAAGCGCACGCCGGCGTTCATCACCGGGCGGCGCAAGCCGTGCCAGGGCAGCGGCGAAACCGGTGTCTCGGGTAGCGGCAGCGGGCGGCCCTCGGCGATCCGGGCGGCGAGCGCCGCGCCGAGCGCGGTCGCCATCGCGATGCCGCGGCCGTTGTAGCCGGCCAGCGCCCAGAGGCCCGGCTCGGGGGCGTGGACATGCGGCAGCCCGTCCATGGTCAGCGCCAGGTGGCCGGACCAGGCATGCGCGACGGGGACATCGCCGATCCCGGGAAACATCCGGCGCATGGCGCTCTCGAGCGCCCGTTGCAGCGCCGCCGAATGGGTCGCGCCGACACCGCCGCGCCCGCCGATCACCAGCCGCCGGTCCGGCGTCACGCGGTAGTAGAGCGCGAGATGGCGGGCCTCCGAGCAGCAGGCGCCGCCGGGAAGGATGCGCGCGGCGACCGCCGGGTCGAGCGGCGCCGTCGCGATGATGTTGGACTGCACCGGCAGCAGCGAGCGCGCGAGCCTCGGCAGCAGCGCCGCGTCATAGGCATTGGTGGCAAGCACCATCGTCGGCGCGGAAACCGACGCATTGCCGAGATCCGCGGTCCATCCCGCACCGGTCCGGCGGATCGCCCGCACCGGCTGGCCGGTGACGATCCGCGCCCCCTGCGCGCGCGCGGCCCGCGCCAGCCCCCGCGCCAGGGCGAGCGGGTTGACCGTGCCGGCCCGCGCATCGCGCAGCCCGCCGCGATAGCAGGCCGCCCCGGTGGCGCGGGCGACCTGCTCGGCATCGAGAATCTCGACCGCGGCACCCTCTGCCTGCCAGTCCCGCGCCCGGGCACGGAGCAGCGTCGCCGCCGCCTCGGAGGGCGCCGCCTGCACCCAGCCCCTGCGCTGCGGATCGCAGGCAATGCCATGCCGGTCGATCAGGTCGAAGACCCGATCCGCCGCAGTGCCGACGAAATCCACCAGGCGCTGCCCGGCTTCGGCGCCCCAGCGCGCGCGGATCGCGACCGGGTCGATCTTGAGCCCGGGAATCACCTGCCCGCCGTTGCGCCCCGAGGCGCCGAAGCCGATCTCCCGCGCCTCGAGCAGGGTGACGCGCCTGCCCGCCTCGGCGAGGTGCAGCGCCGTCGAGAGCCCGGAATAGCCGCCGCCGATCACCAGCACATCCGCATCCTCGGGCCGGTCGCCCTCGGGCGCCGGCTCGGCGGATGTGGCCCACCAGAAGGAGCGGGACCAGAGATCGGCAGACAACGTCATTCCGCGGCAACCAGCTGCGCCGGATAGACCCGCTCTGCGGTCTCGCGCGTCAGCAGGCCGTTGCGCAGATCCTCGGCGATGCGTTCGGCGGACCGGCCCGAGACCGGGCCGTAGCCGGCGCCGCCGCCGAGGCGGAAGGTCACCAGGTCTCCGGCACGGAGTTCCTTCATGTCCTTGGAGGTCAGGCTGATCACCTCGTCGCCGCGGCGGATCTCGCAGGCCGCGGTGGTGCCCGGCGCGCCGCCGAAGAGCGGCTGCGGCGCGGTGGTGAAGCGGTCGCCATAGAGCGCCACCGTCGCGCCGTCGCGCAGGATCCGATAGGATTTCACGAAGCCCGTGCCGCCCCGCGCGGTGCCGTGGCCGAAGCTGTCCGGCGTCAGCGCGTATTCCTCGACCCGGAAGAACGCATAGTCCTGGTCCACCGCCTCGACCGGGGTATTCGCGCAGTTGGACATCGGGCTGTCGATGGCATCGCAGCCGTCCTCGTCGGCCGATGCGCCATAGCCGCCGCCGAAGATCTCGAGATAGACCGAGTAGGCGCCGTCGTTGAGCCAGCTCAGGCAGGCGACGGTGGTGCAGTCGAAGCCGTTGGCGATCACCTTCTCCGGCACCGCCTGGGAGAGCGCGTTCATCGTCGCGTTGAAGGCGCGGTAGCAGGACAGCATCCGGGCCCGCACCGGTGCGGGGTAATGCGGGTTGAGGATGCTGCCCTTCGGCACCTCCACCTCGACCGAACGGGTGAGCCCGGCATTGAAGGGAATGTCCGGCGAGGTGAGCACGGATTTCACGCAGGACATGGTGGCGGAGATCGTCCCGGCCAGCGGCGCGTTCAGATAGGTCGCGACCTGCGGATCGGTGCCGTCATAGTCGACCCTGATGCGGTCGCCCGCGATGGTGACGGTGGAGCGGACCCGAATCGGCCCGCGGCCGAGGCCGTCATCGTCGAGCACCGCCTCGCCGGTATAGGTGCCGTCCGGCGCCTCGGCGATGGCGGCGCGGACCCGCCGTTCGGTATAGGCCTGGAACTCGGCCATCACCGCCTCGACGGTCTCGGCGCCGTAGCGCGCGCACATCTCGCCGATGCGCTGCGCGCCGATCCGGTTCGCGGCGATCTGCGCGTTGAAATCGCCCATGGTCTGCAGCGGCGCGCGGACATTGGCGCGCAGGATCCGCTCGAGCGGGCCGCCGTTCCAGTCGCGCGCCATCGAGAACTTGGTCGGCGGGATGATGATGCCCTCGGAATGCACGTCGCGCGCATGCACCGAAAGCCCCGGGCTGCCGCCGCCGATATCGAGGTGATGCGCCACCGAGGCCGCAAAGCCCACCCGCCGGTCGCCGGCGAAGATCGGGTGGAAGAAGAACACGTCCTGCAGGTGCTGGCCGCCGGAATAGGCGTCGTTCATCACGAAGAAATCGTCCGGGCCGACGGCGTCGAGATCGTATTCCCGCGCGCAGGCCTGGAAGACCAGCCCGATGGTGCCGAGCTGCATCGGGATCAGCTCGGCCTGGGCCACGGTGTTGCCGTCGCGGTCGAGGATCGCCGCGGAGCCGTCCCGCGCCTCGCGCAGGATCGTCGAATAGGCCGAGCGCACCAGCTTCGCGCCCATCTCCCGCGCGGCTGCGAGGATCGCCTGGCTGAGAATGGCGTAATCGATGGGGGAGACGGTCATTTCGCGGTCCTCGTCATGGTCAGGTTGTCATCGGCATCGCGCCAGACCTGCCAGCCGGGCGGCACATAGGTCGTCGAGGAATAGCCCTCGATCAGCGCCGGCCCGGCGACCGGCGCGTCGAGGGTGAGGGATGCCGCGGCCCGGACCGCGGCGCTGACCGCATTGCCATCCGCCAGCACGATCGGGCTTTCCTTCGGCGTCTCGGCCGCATTGGCGCGTTCGCGGAAGGCGGGCAGCGACTCGAGCGGGCGGGACACGGTCATGCGGAAGCCGACCACCTCGATCTTCTGCCCCTTCGAGCCGCCATGCAGGAAGATCCGGTGATGTGCCTGCTGGAACAGCTCCTCGAGCTTGGCCGCGTCGAGCCCGGCCAGCGTCGCCGGGCTCAGCTCCACCGGAACCTCGAAGGCCTGGCCGACGAAGCGCATGTCGGCGACGAACTCGAAGCCGAGCCCGTCGGTCAGCCCGAAGCTGGCGAAATCGGCGCGGGCCGCGGCTTCCATCTCGGCATGGGTGGCGCGAATCCGCGCCGGCGCGTCCCCGTCCACCACGAAGCGCCGGGTGATCGCGCTGATCTTGGAGAAGTCCGAGGCGATCAGGCCATAGGCGGAGAGCACGCCGGGGTTCGGCGGCACGATCACCCGGTCGAGCTGCATCTCGTCGGCGATCTCGGCGGCCAGCAGCGGACCGGCGCCGCCATAGGGCACCAGCGCATAGTCCCGCGGGTCGTTGCCCTTCTCGGTCGAGACCAGCTGGATCGCGCGCACGATGTTGGCCACCGAGAGGCGCAGCGCCGCCGAGGCCGCCTCCGGGATGCTCAGGCCGAGCGCATGGGCGATCGGCGCAAAGGCCCGCTCGGCCGCGGCGCGGTCGATCTCCATGGCGCCGCCGAGGAAGGCCTCGGGCCGGATCGTGCCGCGCAGCACATGGGCATCGGTGATCGTCGGCTTGGTGCCGCCCTTGCCATAGCAGGCCGGGCCCGGCTCGGCGCCGGCGCTGCGCGGGCCGACCCGCAGCATGCCGCCGTCGTCGATCCAGACCAGCGAGCCGCCGCCGGCACCGACCGTGGCGATGTCGATCACCGGGGTCCGCACCGGCAGCCCGTCGAGCTCGGTATCCGGCGAGATCCCGGGCTTGCCGTCGGTGACGAGGCAGACATCCGTCGAGGTGCCGCCCATGTCGAAGGTGATGACATTGCCGGTGCCTGCCCGCTCGGCCTGGCGGATGGCGCCGACCACCCCTGCCGCCGGGCCGGAGAACAGCGCCGAGATCGCGTTGCGCCGCATCGCCCGGGCCGGGATCCGCCCGCCATTCGACTGCATGATCGAGAAGCGGCTGGAGAACCCGCGCGCCACCAGCTCGCGGTCGAGCCGCGACAGGTAGCTGTCGATCACCGGCTGCACATAGGCGGCGAGCGTCGCCGTCGAGGCCCGCTCGAACTCCCGGAACTCCCGCGTGACATCCGCCGAGGCGGTCACCAGCATCTCCGGCAGGGCGGCGTTCAGCGCCGCCCGCAGCGCCTCCTCATGCGCGGCATTGGCATAGGAGGAGAGCAGGCAGATCGCCACCGAATCATAGCCGCCCGCCCGCAGCTTCGGCGCCAGCTCGGCAACCGCCGCCTCGACATCCAGCGCGGCGATGACCGTGCCGGAGGCATCGATCCGCTCGGCCACCTCATAGCAGTCGGCCCGCTCGACCACCGGGCTGGGGCGCTTGTAGCGCAGGTCGTAGATGTTCCGCCGGTCGTGGCGCTGCAGGAAGAGGATGTCGCGGAAGCCGCGCGTCACCACGAAGGCGACCTTCGCGCCCTTGCGCTCCAGCAGCGCATTCGTCGCCACGGTCGAGCCGTGCACCAGATCGCCGACGCCGGCCAGCATGATCCCCGCCTGATCCAGCGATGCCAGCGCGCCGATATCGGGCGAGGCAGGTGTGGACGGCACCTTGCAGATCTGGATCTCCCCCTCGTCCACGGCAACGAGATCCGTGAACGTGCCGCCGACTTCAACTCCCACCCGCATCGCGTGGCTCCCCAAAAGTGAATCTTTATCCATAAAAATTCATCTTGACGGAACGATGTCAATCATATTTTCATCAAAAATGTAATTTTTAAGAATTTTTTTCACTTCTCTTGCATGAGCTTGAAATGCTTGAAAAAAGGCAAGCGCCCGAGGGAGGAACAGGACATGCAGGACAAGAGGTCCGGGCAGGACACGACGGCCGAGCCATCGATCGGCGACAAGCTCAGGATGCTGCGCAAGGGCCATGCGCTGTCGCTCAAGGAGCTCTCGTCCCGGGCGCAGATCTCCATCGGCGCGCTCAGCCAGATCGAGCGCGGGATCTCCTCCCCCTCGATCCGCACGCTCAACAAGCTGGCCACCAGCTTCGCGGTTCCGCTCTCCTACTTCTTCGCCGAGAGCGACGATGCCGAGGCCGACGGCATCGTCGTCCGGCAGAACCGCGGCACCGATCTCGCGGTCAGCGCGCAGGGCATCGCCAAGCGGCTGCTCACGCCGCAGGCGCTCGACGGGCTGCAGCTCATGCTGGTGAGCATGGAGCCGGCGAGCAGTTCCGGCCCCGAGGCCTATGGCCATCCCGGCCTCGACGCGGGATACGTGCTGAGCGGCGCGCTGCGGCTCGAGGTCGAGGGGCGCATCTACCTGCTCACCGAGGGCGACAGCTTCGGCTTCGTCTCCACCCGGCCGCACCGCTTCGAATGCGTCGGCGAGCGCGGCGCCGAGATCATCTGGATCAACACGCAATAGCACGGCAGGCGACGGCATCGCATTCAGCACGACATTGCCATCCCGTCGGTGGCCGGGTCGGCCCCACCCTGCGGGCCGTCATCCGTGAGCAGGATCCCGTGCACCCAGGCAATGCCGTAGCTCGTCGGGCTGCGCACGATCTCGTAGCCCTCATGCTCCAGCGCGCGGGTCACGCCATGCGGAATGCGGTTGGTCACGTCGATCATGTCGCTCGTGGCCGAGAAGCGCGGCCAGGCCACGGCATCCGACATCGAGGCGCCGAAATCGATGACATTGAGCACCGCCTGCAGCACGCCCATGGCAATCTGCGTCGCCCCGGGCGCCCCGATCACCAGGCGCGGCGCGCCGTCGCGGAAGATGATCGTCGGGCAGATCGAGCTGAACCGCGCCTTGCCCGGCGCGATCGAGCCGGCCCGGCCAGGCCGCGGATCGAACACCCCCATGCAGCCGTTGTACATGAAGCCGAGCCCCTCGGTGACGACGCCCGAGGGCATGCCGAGGGAATGGGTCATCGACACGCAGCTGCCGTCCCGGTCGACGACGCAGATCTGCGTCGTGTCGCGGCTCGGCCCGGCGGGCGAGAAGCGCGGCACCTCGGCCTTCTCGCCGCTGCGGATACGCTCCGCCAGCGCCGCCGCATGGGCCTTCGAGAGCAGGCGCTCGACGGGCACCTCGACGAAGTCGGGGTCGCCGATATGGCGGTCCTTGTCGATGGTCGCCCATTTCATCGCCTCGGCGACGGTGCGGAGATATTCGGCACTGTTGTGCCCCATGGCGGAGAGGTCGAACCGCTCGAGGATGTTCAGCATCTCGGCCAGCATCAGCCCGCCGCCCGGAGGCCGGTTGGTGGTGACCCTGTGGCCGCGATACTCGGTCTCGATCGGCCGGGCGATCCGGGCGCGATAGGAGGCGAGGTCCTCGGCGGTGATCAGGCCGTCATTGGCGCGCATGTCCGCGGCGATCGCGGCAGCGATGTCGCCGGTGTAGAAGGCGTCCGCCCCGTCGCGGGCGATGGTCTCGAGCACAGCCCCGAGATCCGGGTTGCGCACGGGGTCGCCGACCTGCTTCGGGGTTCCATCCTCGCGGCAGTAGAGCGCGCGGCTGGCGGGGGTATGCGCGATCCGCTCGCTGTTCGCCGTCCGGCCCATCTCCGACGGGATCGACCACCAGCCATGCACATGCGGGCGCACCACCCAGCCGCCGCGCGCCCAGCCGATGGCATGGCTCAGCAGCTCGGCCCAGGGCATGCGCCCGTGCCGCTCATGCGCCGTCGCATAGGCCCTGAGCGAAGCCGGCACGCAGATCGACCGGTAGCCGATATCGTTGACCCGGCCGCGCAGCACGAAGCCATAGCCGTCGCGGGCCTCCCCCTCGATCAGGTCCTCCCACATATCCGGCCGGGCGGCGGCGGGGGCCGGGGCGTGAAAGTCGACATACTCGTGCGCGCCGTCCGCCGCCTGCCAGACCGCCATGCTGCCGAAGCCGGCGATGCCGCACATCAGCGGATCGACGACGCCCTGCACGAAGGCGGCGGCGATGGCCGCGTCGACGGCGTTTCCGCCCGCCGCGATGATCTCCGCGCCGCATTCCGTCGCCTCGGGCTGCGGCGTCACGACCATCGCCCGCCTGCTGCTTTCCCGGCCTCGTGTCATCGCATCCCCCTCCCGACGTTCAGTATTTCGCGATGGTTTCCAGCAGGATCCGGCCGACCTCGCGGGCCCGTTCCGGCGTGTAGCGCTGCGTGATGTTGCCGACGCTCACCGCCCCGGCGAGCTTGCCGCCGGCATCGAAGACCGGCGCGCCGACACCCACGACGAAGTCGAACAGATCGCCATTGCCGACCGAGTAGCCGTCGCGGCGCACCTCCTCGAGACGCGCCCGGATCGCCTGCGGGTCGGTGACGGTGGCCGCCGTGCGGCGCACCAGCGTGCCCGAGAGATAGCGCGCGATCTCTTCCTCCGGCGCATGCGCGAGCAGCACCAGCGGCGCGCCGCCGCAATGCAGCGGCAGCTCCATGCCGACCTCGGAGGCCAGCACGCGCACCGGCGCGGAGCCCTCGACGCGGCTGATCACCAGCGCCGTCTCGTCGCTCCGGATCATGTAGAGGGCGGTATCGCCGGTCACCCGCACGATATCGTTCATGATGAGATCGACCCGGCTCAGCACCGGGTTCCGGATCAGCCCCCTCTGGACGAAATGCAGCAGCATCGGGCTGACCGCATAGAGCCCGCTCTGCGGGTTCCGCGTGATGAAGTCGTGATGTTCGAGCGTGGCCACCATGCGCGTGATCACGGTCCGCGGATAACCGACGATCTCCGCGATCTGCGCGATCGAGCACGGCTCGCCCAGCCGGCAGATCGCCTTGAACACGGTGAAGGCCTTCGCGGCCGAGAGACTGATATCTGGCGCCATGCTTGTCCGATTATCGGTTGTTGCATCCGATATACAGATGCTGCAGCGCATCGGAATGGCTGTCAAGCGCAAATGAAAACGGGAACGCCCGGCCCATCGGGCCGGGCGCTGTGCCGGTCAGCTCACCGCATCCAGGTGTCAGGCATAGGCGCCGGCGGAATAGGTCAGCTCGTAACTGTGGCTGTAGAGTTCGAAGACGATCCCGAACGGGTCCTCGACATAGACCATCCGATAGGGCTTCTCGCCCGGGAAGTACTCGCGCACCGGCATCCTCTGCTTTCCGCCGGCGGCGACGATCCGCGCCAGCAGTCCCTCGAGATCCGGATCCTGGATGGCGAAGTGGAAGGTGCCGTGCCGGCGGAAATCGAGGTTCTCCGCGGGCGCCGCATTGCCCTCGAACTCGAAGAGCTCGATGCCGATGCGGTCGGCGGTCGCCAGATGCGCGATCCGGAGGCGCTGCCAGCCCGGGCCGAAGACATCGGTGCACATCCGGCCGATCTCGCTGTCGTCCTCGACCACCTCGGTCGGCGCCATGATCACGTAGAAGCCGAGCACCTCGGCATAGAACGTCACGGCCGCGTCGAGATCGGGAACCGAGAGACCGATATGGGAAAAGCTGCGGGGCGTGGGCTGCATGGGGCGTGATCCTTTCGGGTTGCTGTCGCGCCGGATATGGACAGCCGTTCCCCTGCATGCCAATTATCATTACATCTCGAAATCATAACACTCTGTAATCACCATGCTCAACGCACGCTGGCTCGAGACCTTCACCGTGCTCTGCGAGACCGGCCATTTCACCCGCGCCGCTGACCGGCTCGCGATGACCCAGCCCGGCGTCTCGCAGCACCTCCGGAAGCTCGAGGCGCAGCTCGGCCAGCCGCTGATCTCGCGGCAGGGCAAGGGCTTCGTGCCGACGCCGGCGGGCGAGGCGGTTCTGGCGCTCGGCCAGGCCCGGCGGCAGGAGGAGCAGCGCCTGCGCGAAGCGATCCGGGCGGACGATCCCGATAGCGGCCGGGTGGCGGTCGCCTGCTCAGGCAGCTTCGCGCTGCTGCTCCAGCCCATGCTGCTGCCGCTGATGCAGCACGCGCCGCAGCTCGAGATCCATCTCGAGGCGGCACCGGCGGTCCGCGTGCCGGAGGGCGTGCTGGAGGGGCGTTTCGATCTCGGGGTGGCCGGCCGCGATCCCGGGCACCCGCGGCTCGAGGCGCGGCGCATCGGCCAGGAGGAACTCTGCCTCATCCTGCCCGCTGATGCCGAGGGCGCGCCGCTCGATTTCGGCGATCTCGAGGCGCGGGGCTTCGTCGCGCATCCCGATGGCCATGCCTATGCCGACGAGCTCTTCACGCTGAACTTCCCGGGCGAGTTCGAGGGCGCCGACCGGCTCCGCATCCGCGCCCATGTGAACCAGATCGGCCAGATCCCGACACCGGTGGCGCATGGCATCGGCTACACGCTGCTGCCCCGCAGCGGGCTCGACGCCTATCCGCGCCGGGACCTGCTGTCGGTCGCCGCGCTGCCGCAGCGGCGCCACCACGAACTCTGGCTGGTCTCGCGCCGCGGCCGGCAGATGCCCGCCCGCATCAGGCGCGTGGCGGAGGTGATCCGGAGCCTTGCCGCCGGGCTCTGACGGCGCCCGTGCCCGGCTCAGTCGATGCTCTCGCTGGGCTGGCGTTCCAGCTCGGCCACCGCGGCGGCATATTCCTCGCGTTGCTCGATCGCCTGTTCCCGAAGCGCCGCGACATAGCCTGCCATCTCCTCGTGCTCGCCGCCCTTCTCCGACTTCGCGGTGAAGCGCGCCAACGCCGACACGAGCTTCTCGGCCGTGGCCTGGGCCTTGCGCCCGCGCTGCAGCCGCTCCTCGTCGGTCGCCGCGGCGAGGAAGGCCTCGCGATCCTTCGAAGCGGCGAACAGGCCGCCGATGATGCCGCTGACATCGCCCGAGGCCACCAGCTTCGGCTTCGCCTTCTCCTGCGCGGCCTTGTAGAAGGCGTTCCAGCCCTTCACCGAGAGCTCGATGCTGCCCGGATACCAGTCCTTGCGCACCGGCACGGCGCGCAGCAGCTTGGGGTCGTCCTTGTAGATCAGCTCGAGATACTGGACCACCTTGTTCACATTGGTGCCCGGATTGGCCAGCGTCCGGTCATTGAGGCCGCAGCGGCGCAGCGCCTCCTGCGCGATGGCGTTGCCGTCGTTCAGCGCGCCCCAGGCCAGCGCGTATTTCGCCAGCGTCGGGTTGGTCTCCATCGCCTCGCGGGCGCGCTTGCGGTTCTTCGGATTTGCGATCGCGTCCTGGTAGATCTTCCAGGCGCTGCGCATCTCGTTCGCGTCATAGATCTTCTTGGCGGTCTCGAGCGCCGCCTCGGCCCCCGCGGCGGCGGCGGCGACCGCGTAGCCGACGGGAGCGAAATGCGCGGCAAGCTTCATCGCCTCGCCGATCACCTCGATGGCCTTCAGTGCCGCCTGCGCCCGCGCCTCGATGGTCTGCTGGTTCTGCAGCTTGTAGCGGTTGCGAATCGCGTGAAGCTGCGCTGTCGCCGCGGTGCCGGCATCCTTCACGTTCTCCATCCACATCGCGAGCTGCTTGCCCTTCTGATAGGCCTCGCCCATCGCGAAGATCATCTCGAGCCCGACCTTGGCCAGCCCCACCCCGGGGATGAACTTGGCGACCACGCCGGCGCCGCCGGTCGCCAGCGTCGTCGCTAGCGTGTAGATCTTGTCGTTGCGCGCGACCTCCGCCATCAGCCTCTCGATCGAGGCGAGCTTCATCTCCTCGGTGATCGCGTTGCCTTCCTCGTCGGTCTGCGCCTCGGAGAACCCATAGGCCAGCATCGCGTCGAACTGCGGGTCGGGCTCGGTCAGGAGAGCGGCCAGCTCCTTCTCCTGCGCCGCCCGCTCACGGGCCTCGAGTTCGGCGACCACCGACTTGTCGGTCTTCTCCTCGGCGTCCTTGGCCAGCTCCTTCAGCTCGCCCGGCAGTTCCTCGAGCTTCTCGAGCCCCTCGCCACCCTTCTCGATGGCATTGTCGATCGCCTCGAAATGCGCCTCGATCGCCTTCTTCTTCTGCTCGTCGGTCCCCGCCTTCTCGACCGCGCGCTCCTGCACCTTGCCGTTGATCTCCTTGGCGGCCGCCGCGACGGCGCCGGTGATGCCGGTCATCGCGGCCTCGAAGGCCGCGCCGGTTTCGCCCGCCTTCGCCTTCTGCACGGTGTCGGCGGCAGAGCCCATCAGCTTGAAGCCCTCCTTCACCCCGGTCGCGATGTCCCCGCAGACCTCGGCCCTGCCGCTCGCCGCATCGAGCGCTCCGGCCACCGCGGCACCGATCTCGCGGAAGGCATCGCCGACCTTCTTCTCCTTGATCGCCTTGCCGATGGGGGCAGTCTTGGCGGCGGCGGTGCAGATCCCCACCACCAGCGTCGTCGTCTCCTTGCCGAGCACCGGCGTCAGCACCGCCTTGAGCCCGGCGATGAAGCTGTCCGAGGCCTTGCCGAAATCCTTGGCCACCAGCGCCTCGTCCGCCGCCTTCTTCAGCGAGCCGATGCAGGCGGCGACGCCCTCGACGATATCGGCCTTGGTGATCAGCTCCTTGCCGACCTTGAAGTCCTTCACGTCCTCGACATGGGCGCCGAAGGCACGGATGCCGGCTTCCATCTTCATGCCGGCCGAGGCCATCTTGAGCCCGCCGGTGACGATCGCCACGGGCAGGTCGAGATGCTGCAGGAACTTCTCCGGCGTGCTGAGACTCTTCGAATATTCCTGCAGCCGCTCGTCATAGAGCTCGTTGGCGCCGGCGAGCGTCCGCGTCACCTCGGAATAGCGGTCGGGCACGAAGTTCTCGGGGATCACCCCCTCGCGCACCAGCGGCTGCCAGAACTCGTTGGCCAGATCGACATCGTCCCTGAAGATCGGCTCGCCATCCTCGGTCTTCATCTCGCGCAGCACCGCCGAATAGTGCATCAGCTTGCCCATCACCGCGCCGATCTTGCCGATATCCTCGTCGGTGAGGCCGTGGATCGCCTTCAGATCCTCCGGCGCCCAGGTGTCGATCTCCTTCATCGGGTTGCCGCCGGGATCGAGGATCGAGATCTGCTCGACCATTCCGAGCCGCGCCTTGATCGCGCCCATCAGGCCCTCGCCCTTGGTCTCGACCCGGATGCTGCCGAGCGTCTCGCGCATCTCCCCGAGGGCCTCCGGCGTCATCACCAGCTTCAGGCTTTCCAGCGCGTTCGTCCTGGCCTCGCGGATCGCCGCGTCGCGCAGGATGGTGGCCTTGGCCGCGCCCAGCTTGTCGAGCCAGTCGGACTGCTTCTGGGTCAGCTCGGTCATCGGTTCTCCTCCCGGCTCAGACGCCGCGCAGCACTTCGAGCTCGATCTGCTTCATCACCGAATTGGCCTCGCTTGCCACGGCATCCACGCCGAAGGGATTGGCCACGGCGAGCCGCACCGCCGGATTGCCCGAGATCAGCGTGCTCGCCTGGCGGATCTTGGCGAGCGCGGTCTCGCGCGCCCGCTTGCGGTCCGCCTCCTTCGAGGTTTCACTGCCGAGCACCCTGCCCTCCGGCGCGAAATCGAGCGCATTGATCGCCGCCACCGTGCTCTTGAGCGCCAGCTCGACATCGCGCTCGGCCCCGGCGCGCGGGGTTTCCTTCGCCGTGTCGCGAACCGCCGTCACGAGGTCGTCGCACTTTCCCCGAAAGGTCAGCGACGCATGGTTCCAGGTCGCGCCGATCTTGCCGAGGTTCTCCCTGTCGAGCGGCGGCGGGCCGTTCTTGAGCGCATCGAGCCGCTGCTGCGCCCGCTTGAGCATGGCCCGGGCGCCGGCATTGTCGCCGGACTTGGCGGCATTCTCGGCCGCCTTGATCTGGCGGCCGATCGCGTCGTGCTCGCCCTTGTCGGCCTTCACGCTCTCCTCCGAGGCACAATCGGAATGCTTGATCTTCAGCGCCTTCAGGTCCCGCTCGAAATCCTCCTTCGCCTTGAGCTCGGCAGCCGCCGTCTCGCCGCCCGCCTTCTGGTCGCGGAAGAACTCCTCGGCGAGCGGGTTGGACTCCCGGTTCTCCGGTGCGAGATCCTCGGGCGTGAGCTGCGCATAGAGCTCCGCCGTGCGCTTGATCGACTGGATCCGGAGCTTCGCCGCGGCCCGCTCGCTGGCGCTGGGCTCACCGCCATGAAGCGCCTTGATCGCCGCAAGCTCGGTGCCGAGCTGGCCGAGATACTTCCGGCCATGCGTGCCGGCCTCGGGATGCGCCGCCGCCAGCGTGTCGAGCGCCTTGATCGCCTTCTCGGCATCCTTGATCAGCTGCTTCATCTCGTTGGCCCAGCTCGCCTGCGCCTCGCAGCGGGTCTGGAAGCTGTCGCCCGTGCCCAGCACCGCCTCCTTCAGCACGGCATGGGCCTCCACGGCCTTGTCCGGGTTCATCTTGACCCAGCCCTTCTCCAGTTCGGCATAGCGCGCCTTCAGCGCCGCCTGATCCTTCGGCCGCAGCGCCTTGTAGGCACCCTTGTCGAGGACCTTGGCGATATCCCGTTGCAGCGGCTCGATCTCGTCGAGCTTGTCGATCGCGGCGACCAGTTCGGCCGCGGCGTCATAGGCTTCGTTGGCCAGATCCATCGCGGCGGTGGCCGCGGCGAGGTTCTTGCCCGATGCCAGGATGCTCCGCGCCTCCGCGATCGGCGCCTCGATGGCCTGGATGAACTCCGACCGTACCGTGCGCCCCTCCTTCTCCTTGCGCTTTGCCACGGCCTGCTCGATGCGCTGCTCGACCGCGATCCGGTATCGGCCGAACCTGTCCTCGATCGCGTCGCGGGCGACGATCGCATCGCGCTGCACGGCACGGATCGCCTCCAGCGCCGCCACCCAGTTGTTCGGCGCCTCGGCCTCGATCTTCCGGCGCCGGGCGAGCAGCTCGGGCGCTTCCGGTGCATCCCAGGTTTCCACCGCCTCGAGGATCGGGCGGAGCTGCGACAGCGCCTTGGCAAATTCCGTCTCGGCCAGCCGGTTGCGCTGCTCGAAGAGACGGTAATCCTCCGCCGCCCGGCTCACCGCCTGCTCGAGCAGGCTCTTGAGCGAGCGCTCGATCTTCTCGATCTGCTCGCCCTGGCGGTCGATCTCGTCGCGGGTCGGTTCGCGGTCCTCCAGCCACTGGGAGTGCTTGTGGCTCGGGACCTCCGGCTCCTCCTCGGCATAGCTCGCGGCGGTCGAGCGCAGCACGCCGAGCGCATTGCGAGCGCTCTCCACCATGCTGTCGAGCCGCTTGACCAGCACCGCCGGCAGCTTGGCATGTTCGGGGCCCGCCTTGGTCAGCATGTCGGCCTTCTCCTCGATCGCCGCGCCGGCATCCTTGCGGATCTCGGTCAGCCGCTGGGAGAACCCGTCGATCGCCTTCATCAGCCGGCCGCCAAGGCCCTCGGGATAGGTGACCGGCTCCGGCTCGGGCTCCGGTTCCGGCACGAACTGCACCCCCCCCTCGGGCCTGAGTATCACGGGCTTGGGCAGGAAGAGATACTTCGCATAGGCCTCGGTCGCGCCCTTCACCGCCTCGACCAGCGCCTGCTCGATCGGCGGCGCGACCAGCGGTATCCCGTCGGCGATCCGCTTGGCATCCTTCTCGAGCTGCCCGACCGCGTGCTCGAGCTCGGTGCGCTTGCTCACGCCCATCGAGCCGTCGAGCTGCCGCGCAAGATTCGCCGCCTCGCCGCGAAGCTGGACGAGCAGCTTCTCGATCTCGCCGAATGCCTTCTGCGCGCGGGCCATCAGATCTGCCGGCACGCGATCATGCGGCCGGCCGGACTTCACCAGCATGTCGCCCTTCGCGACGATCAGCAGGCTGAGCGCGATCTGCTCGGAGACCAGCCCGGCGAGCCAGTCCTCGATGGTCTCGGCCAGCCGGCTGGCCTCGTTCTCCGGAAGCTCGTCCTCCTCATCGGCGAGATCGACGGTCCTGAGGATCTCCTCGACATCCTTCGGCGTGAGCTCGCTCTCCTCGGGCAGCCCGAGGCTTGCATGCAACGGGTCGGACTGCAGCTTCCGGAGCGGCTGGACCAGGGTCTCGAAGAGCTTCCGCCGTGCCTGCTCGAAGAAGGATGTGCCGGTCTCGACGCTCGTGGTCATGTGCGTTTCCCCTCAGTCGATGGCGCCGAGCGCCGACAGGATGTCCGCGAGCTTGGCGCGGACCGGCCCGATCACCCGTGTCGAGGGGAGATAGGCGGTGCCGTCGATGCTGGCCGCGACGCTGTCGGACGCGGCATAGCTATCGAATTTCGAGGCGGTGACCCGAACCTTGGCGGCGATGCGCTTGCGCGCCTCCGTGCCGTCTGCGTTCAGCAGTTCGTCGAGCTGGTCCTGCAGGTTCTCGTTCAGTGTCTCGATCACCGTGTCGAGCTTGCCGAGAGCGCTCTCGACCCGATTGCTCACGCCGGGAAAAGCGGCATATTTCTGGCGGATCGCGTCCTTCAGCAGGGAAATATCGCGCGCGGCGGCACGGCGCACCGCGATCCATTCGATCCGCGCCTTGCCGAGCCGCACCAGGGAGACCGGTCTTTCGGATGTCTCCGGGTCCGGATCCGGCGGCGCGCGTTTCCCGAGCGCCGTGACACCGAAGACCTCGTCCACCCAGGAATCGACTTCGGGCTCCAGCTCGATACGTGGCATCGGTAGCCTCCGCGCCGTGTTCGCCAACCGCCCTGGTATCGAACGCCAAGGCGCGCGGGCTTGCAAGGCGGAAAGAGCGGCTCGGGAAATTCACTTGCCCAGAGCGGGGCTGCGGTCGGGCGCACGGTTCCCCGATCCTGCGGCCCTGCATTGTCGGCCGGCCTGCAAGGCGGCCTGGCGGCGATGGGTGCATTCCTCGCCGCCAGGCCCCCGGCCGGGGCGCACCACCCCGCCGGGAACCGTCCCCGCCTCCGTCAGCCCATGCCGAAGAGATCGAAGGTCACGTCGTCGAGCGAGGCATCGAGCCAGGTCACGCTCGTGTCCTCGTCGATCTGCAGCACCACGTTGCCGCCCTCGAAGGCCAGCATGCCGGCATCGATCTCGAAGCCGATCTCGAGGCTGTCGATCCCGGCCTCGAAATCGGCGATGACGTCGTCACCGCCCTCGACGAAGACGAAGACATCCGCCCCGGCGCCGCCATAGAGGAGATCGTCGCCTGCGCCGCCGTCGAGCCGGTCGGCCCCGTCGCCGCCCTCGAGCTGGTCGTCGCCGGCGCTGCCCTCCAGCGTATCGTCACCGCCTTCGCCGAGGATCAGGTCGCGGCCCGTGCTGCCCACCAGCAGGTTGTCGGCCTCGTCGCCGCCGAGCCGGGTATAGGCGAGGAAGACATTGTCCTGCACCGAACCGATATCGGTGTTCGCCTCGATGACATCGGCCAGCGTGGTGTCCCAGAGCGCGTCGAGCTCCCTGTCGGAGAACTGCCCGGCCTCGCTCCAGTAGGCGTCGCCGTCGCGGATCCGGGTGAACTGGTCGATGATCACCAGCGAGAAGGTCTCGCCCAGCATGCCGTCGCCATAGGGGTCCTCGGCCAGCCCGCCGATCCAGGCATCCACGAGATCGACATCGCCGTAGAGCGCCTCGAGCTCCGCCGCGAGATCGGCGTCCGAGGTGATGTCGGCGAAACTCTCGGCGCGCTCGAGCCCCAGCGCCTCGCGCAGGTCGTTGTAGCTCGCCACGCCAAGGTCGCGCCCGCGCTGGATGTTGATCGCCGCGAGATCGAGCCCCGCCTCGCCATCGGCAGCGAAGAGGAAGGAGCGCACATCCTCGACGATCTGCGTATCGAGCTCCTGCGCCGTGCTGCCGGCGAGGCCGCGCAGGAGCGGATCGATGCCGCCGTTCTCGGTGATTTCCGATGGGTTGAAGAAGGCGTCCTGCAACGCGATGGAGCCGGCCTCGATGCTGCTCCCGTCTTCCTCCAGGCGCAGCAGCTCCGAGGAGAGCAGCGAATGGCCGAAGCGGAAGGCAGCGGCGGAGAACTCCACGGCGATGCCCGGGTTCACGCTCGCGTCATAGCCCTCATAGTCCGCGATCGCGTCCTCGCCGACCAGCAGCGGCAGGAACTCGTTGAAGGTGATCGCCTGGATCTCGGCCTCCACCCGCATCCGGGCCGCGTCGAAGAGCTCGTCATCGGAGAGCTCGGGGAAACGCTCGGCCAGCTCGTCCACCCAGCGATTGTGCTCGCGGGCAAACAGCGTCTGCATCGAGGTCAGCGCGATGTTCTCCGCGGCGCGGACCTCGCCGGCCAGCACGCCGCCGTCGTCGGTGAGCAGCAGGTTGCCATCCGCGTCGAGCAGCAGATAGGCGCCATCGCGCAGCGCCTCGGCGGTCTCGGCATCCGAGCCGTAGATCATGCTGGCATCGAGGAAGGCGGTGACCTCGTTCACATATTCGCGCAGGCTGTCCTCGCCGGTCCCCTCCTCCGGAGTCACCCGGCTGAACACGATCACCCCGCCCTCGGCGAAGACGGCGTCGCCCTCCGGCACCGCGATCGGGGCGAACTCGGTATCGCCACCCTCGGTCAGCGTGATGTCGTGGTCGATGAACTGACCCCAGGCCCAAAGGAAGTCGCTGGCGCCAAAGCTGTTCTCGATCTCGTCCTCCTGCGCCACCACGGCATTGGAGATCTCGCGTGCGTTCGGCAGGTCGGTGACCATCTCGCCGATGCCGTCCGCGTAGTTGGCCGGGGCGAGGCGCAGCAGCTCCTGGCCGACGGCGCCCCAGTCCGCATGCTCGGCATTGTTACCGGAGCCGTCGATGCTGCGGGTGACGATCTCGCCGGGACCGGGCGCGCTCCGCATGTCGCGGCCGCCCTGGCTGCCCTGGCCGCGGCCCTCGCCCCCAGCGGGGGCGCCGATCTCGCGCGGCCCGCCGGCATTGTCCGGGCCTGCGGGGAGGTCGCGGTCGGCGCCGCCTCCCTGCCCCGCTGCGGGGCGTTGCTGCGGCATGCGGAGCGCCTCCTGCCCGGTGTCGCCCGCGTCCGGCAGCTCCGGCGCCGGTGCCGCGGCCGCCGGTGCGTCGCCGGCCCGGTTCACCGGGATGTCTCCCGCCGCAGACTGGCGGGCGACCGGCACGGGCGTGTCGGTCTCCCCCCCCTCCGCCGGGGCCGCCGCCGCCGCCATGTCCTCCGCATCGCCCGACTGCAGCCCGACCGGCATCCCGGCGAGCGCGTTCCTGATCCGATCAAAGGCCGAGATCCAAGCCATCCTGCTGGTCCTTCTCATCTTCGACGCCTGCTCCGCGTCGGAATTCCGATGGAAGGCAGCCATAGCGGAGGCCGCTTGAACCAATGCTGAACCGGCCGTTCAGGCGCCGTTCATCTCGGCCGAGGGATCAGTCGGTCTGCGGAAACACGACCCGGATCTCGAGCCCGCCGAGTGCCGCCTCGCCGAGCGTGAGCCGGCCGCGATAGCGCTCGACGAGATCGCGCACGATCGCCAGCCCGAGCCCCGAGCCGCGGACCGACGGGTCGAGCCGCACACCTTCCTCGAGCACCTCGGCGCGCATCGCCGCGGGGATGCCGGGGCCATCGTCGGCGATCGCCAGCTCGGCCCGGCCCTCTGCCGCCGAGAGGCGCGCCACGACCCGGCCATCCGCCCATTTGCCGGCATTCTCGAGCAGGTTGCCGAGGATCTCCTGCAGGTCGGCAGCCGGGATCGGCAGGGCGACCGGGGACGCCATCTGCTCTTCGAAGCGGATCGCCGGAAACAGCCGCCGCAGCGCCCGGCAGACCTCCGCGAGCACCGCGCCGGCATCCGTGCGCTCGTGGTCCGGCAGGGCGGCGGCACCCGGGGCGGCATCGGCCAGGTGACGCTCGGCCGAGGCGCTGATGCGCGCGATCGCCTCGTCGGCGAGCTGCAGGTCGATGGCGCCGCCGCGGCGCGCCTTGTCGAGCTCGTTCTGCAGGATCGCCGCCGGGGTCTTCAGCGCATGGGCGAGGCTGGCCGCCTGCACCCGCCCCTTCTCGCGCAGCATCGCGTTCTTGCGGACCATCGCGTTGAGGTCCTCCACCAGCGGCGCGACCTCGCTCGGGAAATCCTCGGCCGGGGCGACCCGGTCGGCCATCTGCGCCGCCCGCACCCGGCGCCGCAGCTCCCGCAGCGGCCCGAGCGAGGTCTGCAGCATCACCACGGCGGAGGCCACCAGCGCCAGCACCAGCCCGAGCGCAGGCACCAGCAGCCCGCGCCTGAGCGCCCGCATCTCGCGCTCGAGATCCGCCAGATCCGCCGCCACGGCGATGCGCCATGCCCGCCCGTCCGGCGTGCGCAGCCGGCTGGCCAGCATCCGCAGCCGCTGCCCGGCCGGCCCCGCCACCGCGAGGCGCGCCGCATTCCTTTCGAGCTGCCCGAGCGGCAGACGCGCATCCCAGAGCGAGCGCGAGGCGACCGGCGCCGCCCCCGCCGCCTGCGCCTGCCAGTAGTGTCCCGAATAGACTCGCGAGAAGGCCGGCGAGGTCATCCGCCGCCCCGGGTCCTCCGGCACCCGCGCCACGGCAACGCGCAGCAGCGCCAGCTCCTCCTCGAGGCGCAGGTCGAACTGGCGCAGCGCCGAGGCGCGGAACACCTCGTAGATCGCGTAGCCCCCGGCGCCGAGCGCCACCGTGATCCAGAGCGCCGCCACGATCAGCACCCGGACGCGCAGCGACCGGTTTCGCACCGCTCTCATCCCGACGCGATGCGGTAGCCGAGCCCGCGCACCGTCTCGATCGCCCCCGCGCCGAGCTTGCGCCGGAGCCGCCCGACAAAGGCCTCGATAGTGTTGCTGTCGCGCTCCTCGAAGTAGCCGTAGACCGCCGCCGCGAGATCCGCCTTGCCGTGGACCTGGCCGGGCTGGAGCATCAGCGTCAGCAGCACCTTCAGCTCATGGGCCGTGAGGCTCACCGGCAGGCCGGCGGCGCGCACGCTCATCGCGACGGTGTCGAGCTCGATATCTCCGGCGCGCAGCACCGGGTCCGCCGCGCCGGCGCTCCGCCGCACCAGCGCCCTGATCCGGGCGATCAGCTCCTCGATGTGGAACGGCTTGGTGAGATAGTCGTCGCCCCCGGCGTTAAGTCCCTCGACCCGCTGCTGCCAGCTGCTCCGCGCGGTCAGGATGAGCACCGGCGTCGCGATGCCCTCGGCACGCCAGCTGCGCAGCACCGAGACGCCGTCGAGCCGCGGCAGGCCGAGATCGAGCACGATGCAGGCATAGCACTCGGTTGCGCCGAGATGCTGGGCATCCTCCCCGTCACCGGCGAGATCGACGGTGATGCCGGCATCCTCCAGCGCCGCGCGCACCTGCTCGGCCAGATCCGCCTCGTCATCGACCAGCAGCACCCGCATGGCTATCTCCCACTCCCGCCGCCGCCACCGCCGCCACCGGGACCGCCGCCGCCCGGGCCGCCGCCACCGGGGCCGGCCCCGCCAGGCCCGGCACCCGGGCCACCTCCCGGACTGCCGCCCGGCCCTGCACCAGCCTCGCTGCCGGGGCCGCCCGGCTGCCCGCCCGCGCCGCGCGCGCCCGGCGAGGCACTACCCGAGGGGCCGCCCGGCGCGTCGGAGCCATTGCCATGAATGCCCGCGATCCGCCCCGTCTCCGTCTCGATCTCCACCGAGACGAGATCCACCCCGTCGCGCAGGAACAGGAAGTCGAGCACCGGCTTGCCGGCACGCTCGCTCGCCTGCGCGTCGATCAGAACACCTCCCGGAACCGCCTGCTGCGCCGCCTCGAGAAGCTGCGCGAAAGCGCCCGCCTCCGCGTGCCTGCCGCTGTCGTCGGCCGCCGAAGGGTCGCCGGACACCACTGCGCCGGCGAGCCCGAGAATCAATGTGAGATCGCGGATGCCCGCCATCGTCTCTTCCGGCACCTGTTTCACCGACGGCCCGAGCCCCGCGCCTGCGAACCCCCACCCTATCGGGTAGCGGCTGAACGGGCCCTGAACAAGCCTTGCCAGCGGTGCCCGGGGCGTCTGCCAGCGATCGCGGCAGCCCGGAAAAGTATTCTCGAAATACGGTTGGGAATCGGATGTATTTCGGATTAGTTTCCGCGCGGGCGCCGGCCGGGAGACCGGCACCCGGCCTGCTGCTGCAATGAGCGAGGACATACTGCCATGACGCGACGCGCCCAGTCATCCCGGTGCAATTTCCGCCTCCTACCCGTGCAGCTCGCGCTGCTGACCACCAGTTCGGTGCTGGCGCTGGCGATCTCCGCCCCTGCCCAGGCGAGCTGCACCTCGGCGACCATCACCCAGGCCAGCGGCTGCGAGAACGACCCCGGCACCTGGTTCATGCTGTCCTATACCAAGCCCGCCGCGAAGGACGGCGAGCCTGGCACAGCAGGTCAGGACTATCTCTTCAAGAACCTCAACACGACGCCCATCACGCTATCCGGAGACGTTGGCGCCGACAGCGAGACCCGGCTGGGGCTCATCTCCTTCTATTCCTGGGCTGCGGATGGCTCCGCCGACCGCAATGACGACGCAACCCGCGGCGGCGACGGCGGCTCGGTCGAGGTGCAGAACCAGGCCCCCCTCACGGCGACCGATATCAGCTTCGACGTCCCGCCCAGCTCCGGTGGCACGCTGGGCTATCTCGCCTCCGACGCCTTCATCGGCGGGATCACCATCGGCTCCTTCGGCGGCAATGGCGGCAATGCCGACGAAGGCAGCGACGTCTCTGGCGGCGATGGCGGCCATGGCGGCGGCGCCGACTATGCCAGGATCACCAACAGCGGCGCGATCACGCTCGACACCGATTTTCCCAATGCCGGCATCGGCATCTATGCCGCGACCTATGGCGGCAGCGGCGGCCGGCAGGACAGCGCCGCCGGCGACGACCAGTTCGGCGGCGATGGTGGCGACGTGAACTTCGTGCGCATCGACAACTCGGGCGACATCCGCCTCGAAGGCGCGGTCGCCAGCGCGCTATGGGGCATCGGGGCGGAGGCGATGGCCGGCTCCGGCGGCGAGGATGCCTCGGCCGGAGGCCAGGCCAACCAGGTCTATGTGACCAACAGCGGCGACATCACCCTCGACATGACCGGCAGCCTCGGCACGATCTCGCAGGGCGTGCGCGGGATCTATGCCGCGACCGTGGCCGGCCATGCCTACTGGTATTCCTATGACGGCTCCGACGCCGGCGGCCAGGGTGGCACCGCCGACAATATCGAGATCGTCCATTCGGGCGACATCACGGTCACCGCCCACGGGCTCGCCGCGCCGAGCTACACGCCGCTGCGCACCCCGCCGGCGGCCGATCCCAAGCCGGGCGTCCCCGGGCGCATCTATTCGGACCGCTCGGCGGGGATCTATCTCCTCAGCGTCGGCGGCGATGGCGGTGCCGGGCCGGGCTCGGCCGATGCGGTGTCCTCGGCGGATGGCGGCAGGGGCGGCGATGCCAGCTCCTCCGACGGCGCGGGCGACCCGCTGCAGACCTCGTTCATCAACCTCTCGACCGGAACCATCACGACCGATGGCGACCATATCGTCGGCGTCATGGGCGAGCTGCACGGCGGCAAGGGCGGCTACGGCATCAACGAATCGAGCGGCGGAAATGGCGGCGATGTTGGCCCGCTGAATTTCGAGCTCTACATGACCGACATCGAGACGCTGGGCGACAATGCGCGCGGGCTCGTCGGGCTCTCGTTCGGCGGCAATGGCGGGGCCTACAGCGACGACCAGTTCACCGTGATCAATGTCGGCGATACCAGCGCGGGCTCCGGCGCGCCCGGCGGGACGATCAGGCTCGCCGCCGATGGCGCCTCGGTGGTGACGACCCATGGCGTCTCCTCCCATGCGATCCACCTCGAGAGCGCGGGCGGCGTGGCCGGCGATGCCGAGGCCGGCTTCGCCTTCATCAACACCCCGGGGGCCGACACCGTGGGCGGCAATGGCGGCGCCGGCGGCACGATCTCGACCGACGGCACGATCACGGCGGTAACCCTCGGCGATTACGCCCATGGCATGCTGTTCCAGTCGATCGCCGGTGGCGGCGGCGACGCCACCAGCGACAGCAACCAGACCGGGCTCTTCGTGATCGGCGGCGCCGGCGGCTATGGCGGGGGAGGCGGTTTCATCGACCTCTCCTCGGACCTCCTCTCCAGCACCTCCGGGGACGCATCCATCGGCCTGCTCGCGCAATCCATCGGCGGTGGCGGCGGCAATGGCGGCAGCACCGGCGGCATCGTCTCGGTCGGCGGCGCCGGCGGCACCGGCGGCGATGGCGGCCATGTCAAGCTCGGCTCGCCCGACAGCGAGCAGAACTACGGGCTCTATGTCGATACGGCGGGCGACTACAGCTACGGCGTGCAGCTCCAGTCGATCGGCGGCGGCGGCGGCAATGGCGGCGACGCCTTCGACTTCAGCGTCATCATCCCGGCGGTCGGTGTCGGCGGCGATGGCGGCCAGGGCGGCGACGGCGGCACGGCGGAGATCGCCCTCCCGGACCGCGGGACGCTGAACAACGACTACAGGGTGACAACCTCGGGCTACAATTCCCACGCGCTTTTCGTACAGTCGATCGGCGGCGGCGGCGGCTCGGGCGGCGACGCGACCGGCACGGATATCGGGATCGTCTCGGTGCAGATCGCCGGCGGCGCCGACAGCGACCCGTCCGACAGCGACCAGGGCGGCGGCCATGGTGGCACCGCCAAGGTGGAGATCATCAACAGCCAGAGCAGCGGCTCCACCACGATCAGCACCGCGGGCGACCACGCCATCGGCATCCTCACGCAGTCGATCGGCGGCGGCGGCGGCACCGGCGGCAACGCCATCGCCAACACGATCGATTTCGGCCTGTCCCTCGCGGCCGCGGTGGGCGGCGATGGCGGGCTCGGCGGCAGTGGCGGCACCGCGAGCGTGGTGCTCGACACCGCGGGCACGATCGTCACGGGCACCGACGATACCGACGACACCACCGACGCGCACGGCATCGTCGCGCAGTCGATCGGCGGCGGCGGCGGTGTCGGCGGCTCCAGCATCTCCCGCGCCTTCACCCAGGCGATCGGCACGGCCAGCCTCTCTGCCGGCCTAGCGTTCAGCGCCAGCGCCGGCGGCGTCGGCGGCTCGGGCGGCTCGGGCGGCACCGGCAGCATCGACCTCTCCGGCATCACGGTCGAGACCCGCGGCGACAGCGGCTTCGGCCTGCTCGCGCAGTCGATCGGCGGCGGCGGCGGCATCGCCGGCAGCGCCTCCGCGATCAACGCCCTGCGCAAGTCGAGCAACACCTACAGCGGCAAGGTCAACTTCGTGCTCGGCGCCGATGGCGGCGGCGGCGGCGACGGGCACACGGCCAGCGCAAGCGCCGCCGAGGGCAGCCAGATCATCACCTGGGACGACTTCTCGAACGCCATGGTCGCGCAGTCGGTCGGCGCCGGCGGCGGTGTCGCGGGCCCGGGCTCGACCAACTCCTACCCGTTCTCCAGCGGCTTCGGCCTCGCGGTCGACCTCGCGCTCGGCGCCACCGGCGGCAGCGGCGGCAGCGGCGGCAGCGGCACCGTGACCCTCGGCGAGACGAGCACCGTCACCACCAATGGCTCGGAGGCGCGCGGCCTCGTGGCGCAGTCGATCGGCGGCGGCGGCGGCATCTCGCAGGGCGGCTCGCTCGGCTTCAAGTTTCCGGCCGGCGGCGTCGTCAAGACGCTGCCCAGCCTCAAGTTCAAGATCAAGCTCGGCCAGACCGGCGGCGAGGGCGGCAATGGCAGCAGCGCCGGCGGCCGGAACGACGGCCTGATCACCACCTATGGCGGCGGCGCGGACGGCGTGCTCGTGCAGTCGATCGGCGGCGGCGGCGGGCTCGGCGGCGCGATCAGCAACGATGTCGACCGCCTGAAGGAGGCCAGCAACACCCTCACCCAGGTGCGCAACCTGAAGAACGTGAGCCTGTGGATGGACTTCACCGTCAGCATGGGCGGCGCCGGCGGCACCGGCGGCGACGGCGGCAGCGCCTCGTTCACCCAGTCCGGCACGATCTCCACCCTGGGCGACCATGCCGACGGCGTGGTGGTGCAGTCGATCGGCGGCGGCGGCGGTGTCGGCGGCGGCGTCTCCTCGCAGGGCAGCGAATCCGGCACCAGCATCCAGATGAACCTCGGCGGCGAAGGCGGTCAGGGCGGCAATGGCGGCCCCGCGAACCTGAGCTTCGGCGAGGGCAACAGCATCGCCACCCAGGGCTACGGCGCCTTCGGCGCGCTGGTGCAGTCGATCGGCGGCGGCGGCGGCGACGGCGGCTCCGGCTCCGACCGCATCCTCGGCATCACCCAGCTCGGCTTCTCGGGCGCCGACGGGCCGGACAACCAGGACGCCGGCACCGTCAGCGCAACCGGTCCGGCCGCAATCACCACCCTCGGCATGGACGCTCCGGCCATGGTGCTCCAGTCCATCGCCGGCGGCGGCGGCACCTCGCTGATGGGCAATGCGCTGGTGGCTCAGATCACCGCCCTCGACGAAGACTCCACACAGCTCGGCGAGCCCGGCTATGTCGAGACCACCATCGCCACCGGCAACGGCACCATCGACGGCGGCACCGCCGAGGCCGGCACGGTCAGCTATTCCGGCACGGTCGACATCGCCACCCGCGGCACCGCCGCCTACGGCATCCTTGCCCAGTCGATCGGCGGCGGCGGCGGCTTTGCGCCGACCCTCAACCAGTACAACACCTCCGCCACCCTCGGGAACGGCGACGGCACCGGCGGCGACGTATCCGTGACTCTCTCCGGCGGCACGATCAGCACCGAGGGCGTTGCGGCACATGGCATCGTCGCGCAGTCGATCGGCGGCGGCGGCGGCATCGCGGGCGCCGTCGAGTTCGACCCGATCACCACCGATATCGACGGCGAGACCGCCTCCTTTGGCGATGGCGGGGCCGTGACCATCGACAGCGCCGCGGCAATCAGCGTCAGCGGCCGGTGGAACGCCTACGGCATCTTCGCCCAGTCGATCGGCGGCGGTGGCGGCTTCGCCGGCTCCAGCTCGTCCGCCCTGCCCATCGCGGGCTCGACCGGCGGCGGCGACAGCACCGGCAGCGGCGGCCCGGTCACGATCACCACCACCGCGCCGATCATCGTCGACAGCATCTACGCCTCGCCGATCTTCGCGCAGAGCGTCGGGCCGGACGGCGGCGGGCCGATCACCGTCGATGTCGGCTCCGAAGTGATCCTGTTGCAGACGCCGCAGAACGACAGCGCCGGGATCAAGGTGGTCGGCGGCAGCATCCGCGACGGCCAGGGCGTGCCGACCAACCGCGTCACGGTGCGCCAGGGCGCGACCGTCGCGGTGGACGATCCGGAGGGCTCGAGCTCCTATGCCATCCTCTATCTCGGCGAGTCGGAGCAGAACGATGACGGGCTGCAGGTGGTGGTGGAGAGCGGCGCAACGGTCTCGGGCAGCATCTATGGCCTCTACGCGGACGGCTCGACCGGCACCGGGATCATCGACCAGCAGGCCGCCGCGGCCCCGGCGGCGGCGATCGCCGGCACCGCGGCGATGCAGGTCCACAACATGGCCGGCGGCACGCTCCGCGACGCCACGCTCTATGCCGGCGACATCCGGAACGACGGGCTGATCCTGCTCGGCGACCGGCTCGAGGTGATCGGAGACTTCACGCAGGGCAGCGGCGCCACGCTCGAGGCGCCGCTGCCGGCGGAAGGCGGCGACATCCTCACGATCCGCGGCGATGCCCGGCTTGCGGGCACGCTGAAGCTCGCCCCGCTGGCCGTGGCGTTCGGCGATGCGATGCGGGTCGTCACGATCGATGGCAGCCTCGAGGGCAGGTTCGACGACGTGGTGTCCTATCTCTTCCTCTTCGAGCAGCGGATTGACGGGGAT
>NZ_BSYI01000025.1 GCF_030270585.1 Paralimibaculum aggregatum | reverse complement strand
AAACGTTTTCCGGCTCGGCCCATTGTCCGGCCCAACCGTTTGACATTTCCGAAGAACCGCGAGGCACCGTGGCGCCCCGTCGATGAGCAGGGTATAGGGGAAATCGCCGGGGGCGGTCAAGGCCCGTGTTTCATCCGATCGTCACTTTTTTCGGGATTTTCCTTCACACCCCGCTCAAGCCCCTGGCGCTCAAGGAGTTTCACGACCCGCAGCCAGCGCGCGAAACCGGCCGTGAGGGCGAAGGCGAAGCCTTTCCAGCCCCCCGTGACGTGCCGGCGCAGGAGATAGAACTTCAGGAAGGCCATCGGCAGCTCGACCACCAGCCGCAGCAGCAGCAGCCAGCGGGGCCGCTCCCGCGCCTCGCGCGCCTGGAAGCTGGAGTAGCGATTCTCCTTCTCGACGAACTGCGCCCAGGAGGTCAGCGGGTAGTGCCAGATCGGCGCTGCCAGCCGCGCCGGGCGCACCCCTTCCGCGAGCTCCACCCGGTCGAACAGCGCGTGGCGGCGATAGCTGCCGATGCTGCGGTGGTAGAGCCGCACGACGCGATAGTCCGCCGCCCAGGGGCGGGGCCGCGAATCGCCCGGATAGACGTTGAGAATCGCGATCTCATAGGCGGCGGGCGGCGGCGGGCCCTCGGCGAAGAGGCGCGCGATCTCGGCGGCGAGCGCCCCGGTCACGACCTCGTCGGCATCGAGATTGAGCACCCAGTCATGCGCGCAGAGCCCCTCGGCGAAGGCCTTCTGCGGCCCGTAGCCGGCCCAGTCATGATGCACCACCCGCGCGCCGGCGGCCTCGGCGAGGGCCACCGTGTCGTCGGTCGAGCCGCTGTCGACCACCAGCAGTTCCGCCGCAAAGCGCGCCGCCGCCAGGGTGCGCGGCAGCCGCGCCGCCTCGTTCTGCGCGATCACGAAGACCGAGAGCGGCAGGCGCGCGGCCTGCCCTTCGGTCCGGTCACTCTCGGCCTCCATGCGTCCCCTTCCCTGGCTGCCCGCCGTCTGCGCGCCCGCCGCTGCCCGCCGGGCATTCTCGCCGCCGGGTCCCGGCCGGTCCAGCCATGCGCGATGCCGGCGGGAGATGCGAACAATTGTTCGCATTGCCGGGCCATGCGTGGCAGAACCATGCGCGCCGAGGCAATCTCATGAGGATATCCGTGCGACGCACTGGCGCCAGACCGGCCGCGAGGCCGGCCCGATGACCGCTCCCGCCATCCGTGCGCTGCTGTTCGACAAGGACGGCACGCTGTTCGACTTCCACGCCACCTGGTCGGCGGTGGTGACCCGCGTGATCGACGCGCTGGCGCCCGACGAGACCGCGCGCCGGGCGATGGCGGCCTCGGGCGGGATCGATCTCGTGACCGGGCGCTTCGAGCCCGGCTCGCCGATCGTCGCCGGCGCGGTGCAGGAGACCGCCCTGCTCTGGGAGCCGCTGGTGCCGGGGCTCGACGCCGCCGCCATCGAGGAGCGGATCAACACGCTCTCCGCGGCGATGACCGGGCCGGCGACGCTGGTGCCGGCCGCGGCGGATCTGCCGGGGCTGCTCGCGGAGCTGCGCGCGGCAGGGCTGGCGCTCGGCGTCGCGACCCATGATTCGGAGGGGGCGGCGCGGGCGCAGCTCGCCGCGATCGGGGCGCTCGAGGCCTTCGACTTCATTGCCGGCTACGATTCGGGGCACGGGCTGAAGCCCGGGCCGGGCATGCTGCTGGCCTTCGCCGCCGCCACCGGGCGCCGGCCGGACGAGATCGCGATGATCGGCGACAGCGTGCATGACCTGATGGTGGCGCCGAATGCCGGCGCCGCGATGGCGATCGGCGTGCTGACCGGGCCGGCGGGGCCGGCCGATCTCGCGCCCCATGCCACCCATGTGATCGGCTCGATCGCCGAGCTGCCGGCGCTGCTGCGGCTCTGAGCCGCCCCCGGCGGGCCGGGCCCACGCAGGCGCCCGGCATTTCCGGCGCCCGAACTTCCCGAAATCCGCGCCTTCCGCGCCGCCCTGTGCCGCCCGTCACAGGGCGCGGCGCTTTGCGTCGAACCGCCCTGCCCGGCCGCCCGAATGCCCCTCAGCCGCCGTCATCGTGAAGGTCATGCGGCACGGCGCAAGGCCCCGGCCGCGGGCGGCGGGAGAGCCCCGGCCGCCGGACCCCATCGCGGCGGGCCGCCCCCGCCGATGCAAGAAGGAACGACACGATGAAACTCCGCCTGTTCGCCATCGCCGCCATCGCCGGCGGCATCCTCGCCTCCGGTGCCGGCACCGCCTCGGCGCAGTCCTGTCCGCAGGTGCGCCCGCCCGGCATCAACACCCAGGTCGGCACGCAGCTGCGCATCGACCACTGGGGCAACCGCGACAAATGCGTGGTCTTCAACACCACCGTCGCCGTCGATCCGCGCTGTCCCTCGGGCCGCTTCCTGCAGCGCCGCGGCGGGCGCGACCGCTGCGTGCGGCGCACCGCCAGCATCTCCTGCCCCTCCGCCTCGGGCATTCCGGGGATCTCGGGCAGCGTCGGCACGCTGCTGCGCGTCGACCTCCAGGGCAACCGGGACAAATGCGTGGTGCCGAACACCAGCATCCGGCTCAACCCCGCCTGCCCCATCGGCTATGGCCTGCGCCGGCGCGGCGGCCGCGACTTCTGCCGCACCTGACGACGCGGCCGACCAAGCGAAAGGGCCGGCCCGAAGGGGCCGGCCCTTGCCATCTGCAACAGGGCGAGGCGGCAGCCACCGCGCGGCGATGGCCGGCCCCGCGTCAGTTGTCGAGGAAGCTCCGGAGCCGCCGCGAGCGCGAGGGATGCTTGAGCTTGCGCAGCGCCTTGGCCTCGATCTGCCGGATGCGCTCACGGGTCACCGAGAACTGCTGGCCGACCTCCTCGAGCGTGTGGTCGGTGTTCATGCCGATGCCGAAGCGCATCCGCAGCACGCGCTCCTCGCGCGCGGTGAGCGAGGAGAGGATGCGCGTCGTGGTGTCCTTGAGGTTGGACTGGATCGCCGAATCGAGCGGCAGGACGGCGTTCTTGTCCTCGATGAAATCGCCGAGCTGGCTGTCCTCCTCGTCGCCGATCGGGGTCTCGAGCGAGATCGGCTCCTTGGCGATCTTCATCACCTTGCGGACCTTCTCGAGCGGCATCTGCAGCTTGGCGGCGAGCTCCTCCGGGGTCGGCTCGCGGCCGATCTCGTGCAGCATCTGCCGCCCCGTCCGCACCAGCTTGTTGATGGTCTCGATCATGTGCACCGGGATGCGGATGGTGCGCGCCTGGTCGGCAATCGAGCGGGTGATCGCCTGGCGGATCCACCAGGTCGCATAGGTGGAGAACTTGTAGCCGCGGCGGTACTCGAACTTGTCCACCGCCTTCATCAGGCCGATATTGCCCTCCTGGATCAGGTCGAGGAACTGCAGCCCGCGGTTGGTGTATTTCTTTGCGATCGAGATCACCAGGCGCAGGTTCGCCTCGACCATCTCGGTCTTGGCGATGCGGGCCTCCTTCTCGCCCTTCTGCACCGTCTGCACGATGCGGCGGAACTCGGGGATGTCGAGCCCGACATGGTGGCCGAGCTCGCCGATCTCGGCGCGGATCGAGTGGATGCGGTGGCGCTCGGTATCCACCATCTTGGCCCAGCCCTTGCCGGTGTGCTGCGCGACGCGGTCGATCCAGTCCGGGTCGAGCTCGGAGCCGCGATAAGCCTCGATGAACTGCTTGCGATTGACGCGGTAATAGTCCGCCATCTTCACCAGCTGGCCCTCGAGGTTCATCAGCCGGCGGTTGATGCCGTAGATCTGGTCGACCAGCGCCTCGATCCGGTTGTTGTGCAGGTGCAGCGCGTTGACCTGGCCGACCATCTCCCGGCGCAGGCGCTGATATTCCAGCTCCTGCGGCGCCGAGAAGCTCTGGCCGGCGGTCAGCGCGGCGCCGATGCGCTTGGTCTGCAGCTCGCGCAGGCGCTCGTAGTTCGAGGCGATCTCGTCGAGCCGCTCGAGCACCGCGGGCTTGAGCTCGGCCTCCATCGCGGCGAGCGAGAGATTGGCCTGGGCATCCTCGTCCTCGGCCTCGGCCTCGGTGCCTTCCGCGGCGCCCGCCTCGCCCTCGGGGCGCTCGCCGGCGGGGCGTGCCGCGGGTGCGGCGCCGGCGGGGCGATGCTCGGCGCCCGCGGCCGGCGCCGCCGCCTCGGGCGCGCCGGGGGTGATGGTCTCGAGCTCCTCCTCCTCGTTGGCCTCGCCGAAGGTGGTCTCGAGGTCGATCACGTCGCGGAGCAGGATCTTCTCCTCGACCAGCTCGTCGCGCCAGATGGTGATCGCCTGGAAGGTGAGCGGGCTCTCGCAGAGACCGCCGATCATCGTGGCGCGGCCGGCCTCGATGCGCTTGGCGATGGCGATCTCGCCCTCGCGCGAGAGCAGCTCGACGGTGCCCATCTCGCGCAGATACATGCGCACCGGGTCGTCGGTCCGGTCGCTCTCGGAGGCCTGCGGCTGGGTCGGCACGACCTCGCGGCTCTCGGCCTGCTCGGGCTCGGGCTCGGCCTCGTTGCCGCCGTCGTCCTCGACCACGTTGACGCCCATCTCGGAGAGCAGCGCCATCACGTCCTCGATCTGCTCCGAGGAGAACTGGTCCGAAGGCAGAACGCGGTTGAGCTCGTCATAGGTGATGAAGCCCTTGGCCTTGGCCTTGGCGATCATCTTCTTGACGGAGGCCTGGCTCATGTCGAGCATGGGGCCCTGGGTTTCGGTGGTCTCGCTCTCAGTCTGCTCTTCGTCTTTGGGCGCCATCGATCCCTCTTGGTTCAGAGTCCGTTCAAAGCCGGCTTGTCCCGGCATTCGCGGCGCCAGCTGCGCCGCCCTGCCCCGGGCCCGCCCGCCGAGCCCCACCTGTGAGCCCCGCCAGCCGAATCAGATTCGGCAATCCTCCGCGTGATATAGGCAATTAGGGTGCGACTCACTGATTCGAAGGGGGCAGCGCTACTTTTTTGGCAGATCCGTGGAGCCTTGGTAACGGGCAATGATGTCCGCGACGCGCGAGCGGCGCCCGCGATTCGACGCTTCCTCCTCGGCACGCAGCGCCCGCGCCTCGGCGGCGAAGGGCCCCTGCCCGGCCTGGCGCACCCGCCATGTCCAGTCCTCGCCATCGGCCTCGGGCAGCTCGCGCGCGGCTTCGGCAAGCTCCGCCTCGCGCCCGACCAGCGCGGTGTGGCGGGCGATCGCCTCGGCCAGCACCAGCGCGGCGCGGTCCGGGTCGGCATCGGGGCGGGCCAGCGGATGGCGCGCGGCCTCGCGGCGGATCTCCTCATAGGCCTCCGGCGCCGCGGCGCGGGCGGCGGCATCGGCGTCCTCGCCGGCCTCGGCCGCGGCGATCAGCGCGCCGCGCAGCGCCTCGAAGGGCCGGTGGCTGAGCGGCATCGCCTCAAGCGCCTCGGCCTCGGCCAGCACGATCTGCGGATGCCCGAGCGCCAGCGCCAGCACCACCGCCTCGCGCGCCCGGTGCTGCGCCGCCCCGTCGACCCCGCGGGCCAGCATCGAGGCCCGGGTCTGCGCCTGCGCGCCCTCGGCGCGGCGCCGGCGCCCGCCGCCGCCGCGGGCGCCCGCCGCTCCGCCACCGCGGGAGGGCCGGTCGAGCTCCCAGAAATGCTCGCGCATCCGCCGGGTCAGGCTCTCGCGATAGAGCCGCTGCAGCTCGGCATGGCCGATCTTCCCCGCCGCCGCCTCGAGCCGGGCCTTGAGCGCCGCCCGCCGCTCCGGCGTGTCGAGCGCATGGGCCCCGAGCTCGCGCGCCCAGAGCACCGCGATCAGCGGCTCGGCGGCATCGAGCGCTGCCTGCATCGCCGCCGGCCCGCCGCCGCGGATCAGGTCGTCCGGGTCCTGGCCGGCCGGCATCAGGCAGAACTGCAGGCTCCGCCCCGGCGCCAGCAGCGGCAGCGCGAGGTCGATCAGCCGATGCGCCGCGCGCAGGCCCGCCGCGTCGCCGTCGAGCGCGATCACCGGCTCCGGCACGATCTTCCAGAGCATTTGCAGCTGCTCCTCGGTGATCGCGGTGCCGAGCGGCGCCACCGCATGGGCAAAGCCCGCCTGCGCCAGCGCGATCACGTCCATGTAGCCCTCGGCCACGACGAGCTGGCCGGCCTTGCCCGCCGCCTCGCGCGCCGGCCCGTGATTGTAGAGCGTGCGGCCCTTGTGGAAGAGCGGCGTCTCCGGCGAGTTGAGGTACTTCGCCCGCGCGTTCGGGCCCAGCGCCCGCCCCCCCAGCGCGATGCAGCGCCCGCGCGCGTCGCGGATCGGGAAGATCAGCCGGTCGCGGAACCGGTCGAACAGCGCGCCGCCATCCTCGGGCGCGATCAGGAGGCCCGCCTCCACCGCCTCGGCGAGCATGTCCTTGCTCCGGAAGATCTCGGTGAGAAAGCCGCGGGCATCCGGCGCGAAGCCGATCTCGAAGCGCTGCAGCGTCTCCGCCGCGAGGCCGCGCCCGGCGGCATAGTCGCGCGCCCGCGCGCCCTGCCCCGCACGGAACGCGCGCCCGAAGGCCGCCACCGCCATCTCCATCGCCTCCGCCAGCCGCGAGCGCCGGTCGCGCCGCGCCTCGGCCTGCGGATCGGCGCGCTCGCGCGGGATCTCGAGCCCGGCCCGCTCGGCCAGCCGCTCCACCGCCTCGGGGAAGGAGAGGTTCTCGGTCTCCATCACGAAGGTCACCGCATCGCCCTTCGCCTGGCAGCCGAAGCAGTAGTAGAAGCCCTTGCGGTCGTCGACATGGAAGGACGGGGTCTTCTCCTGGTGGAACGGGCATGGCGACCACCAGTCGCCCTTCGCCGGGTTCGACTTGCGCGCATCCCAGACGACCTTGCCGCCGACCACCTCCGAGAGCGTGAGGCGGTTGCGCAGCTCATCCAGCAGATGCGGCGGAAACCCCATGGCGCTTTGTCGCCGCTCGCCGGGGCCGCGGCAAGCCCCATGACGGGCCCCCTCAGCCGAGCAGGCGCGCGATCAGCGGCTCGGCGGCGGCCCAGCTCCCGACACGGTGATCGGCCTCGGCGCTCCGCGGCAGCACATCCGCCACCGCCGGCGCGCCGACGAACTGCACCCGATGCACGCCCGGCGCCCGGCGCGCGGCGCTCTCGATCTGGTTCGGGCTGTCATCGACGAAGACCGCCGGCACCCGCTGCCCGGCCTGCGCCGCGAGCCAGGCCAGCGCCCGCCCCTTGCCGCCGGCGTTCTGCACCACCGGATAGGCCATGCCGAGCGCCGCCAGGTTCTCCACCCGCGCCGCCGTGCCGTGCGGCGGCACATTGGTCAGCACCACCACCTGGGCCCGCGCCGCGAGCCGCCCGAGCGCCGCCGCCGCCCCGGGCAGCGCGGCCTGGTGCGCGGTCTCCTCGGCGAAGAAGCGGTGGATGATGCCGATCACCTCCTGGAAATCCAGCCGCCGACCGGTCTCGAGATCGCGGAACGAGCCCTCGAGCTGGTAGTGCCGCAGCTCCATGCCGATCCCGAGCCCCGCGGCGAAGCGGCCGAGATGGCCGGCAAAATCCACCAGCACCTCGTCGCAATCGACCACCAGCAGCGGCCTGCCCGGCGCCACGCGGGCCGCGCGGAGCTGCGCCAGAACGCCGGCGTCGAGCTTTGCCTCGAGCGCGGCGAGGCCGGGGCTGCGGCTGGGTGCGGTGTCGGGCATCGCGGTCTCCGTCAGGTCCAGTGCGGCAGGTCGCCCCCGGGCAGCGCCGCACGTGCCGCCGCCGGGCGATCCGGGGGCACGCCGAGATCGGCGGTGCAATCGAGCAGCATCGCCTCGCTGGCCAGCAGATAGTCGAGCACGAAGCCGAGGAACTCCGGCTGGCGCACCGCGGCGCGCAGGTCTTCGGGCCGCGCCCCCGATGCGACGAGGAAATCCGCCAGATCCTCGGGCCGCCCGGCGAGCCAGCCGAGCACCTCGCCCGCCAGCTCCGTGGCTGCCGCCCGGCTCATGCCCGCTCCGCCCATCGCCCGCCTCCGCAGTCGTCCACCTGATCGGAAAGCAATCCTTAAGCCCTCTGCGCCAACACTGCCCCTGATGCAAGGGCGCGCAGGCCGGCTAACCGGCCTGCAGCGCGCGCATCGGTGTAGAATCGGGAGGAGTGCGGATGCCCGGACGGATCTTGATCGTGGACGATGTGCCGTCCAGCCGGCTGATCGCACGGGCGAAGCTCTCCATGGCCTACTATGACGTGATCGAGGCCGAGACCGGCGAGGAGGCGATCGACATCGCCGCCCGCGAGGAGCCGGACCTGATCCTGCTCGACGTGATGATGCCGGGGATCGACGGTTTCGAGACCTGCCGACGGCTCAAGACCCAGGCGCGCACCGCGCATATCCCGGTGGTCATGCTCTCCTCGCTGTCGAACCGTGCCGACCGGGTGCGCGGGCTCGAATGCGGCGCCGACGACTTCCTCACCAAGCCGTTCGACGACACCGCGCTGCTGTCGCGCGTCTCCAGCCTCACCCGCATGAAGATGATGATCGACGAGCTGCGCCTGCGCGCCGAGACCTCGCGCGAGCTGGGCCTCGAGACCGGCGGCTTCGATGTCCGGATCAACTATGCCGATGCCTCGATCCTCTTCGTCTGCAACGAGCGGGAGACGGCGGAGGAGGCGGTGCGCAGCCTGCGGACCAATCTCGGCGCCGCGGTGGAGACCGCCCGCGGCGAGCGCGAGCTGCGCGCGCTGATGAAATCGAACGAGTTCGACGCCTTCGTGATCGGCACCGACCTGGCCGACGGCGACCCGCTGCGCATCGCCTCGCTGCTGCGCGGCCGGCCCAACACGCGCCAGGCGGCGCTGATCATGATGTTCGCCGCCGAGGACCGGGTCAGCCCGCCGCTCGCCATGGACATGGGGGTGCCGGACTACCTGCTGCTGCCGATGGATTATTCCGAGCTGGCCGCGCGGCTCCGGGTGCAGCTGCGGCGCAAGCATTACTCCGACCAGCTGCGCAAGTCGGTGCAGGACAGCATGGTGATGGCGGTGACCGACCCGCTGACCGGGCTCTACAACCGCCGCTATGCCAACGCGCATATCGAGGGGATCCTCGCCAGCGCCAAGAACGACGCCGGCAGCCTCGTCGCCATGGTGCTCGATCTCGACCGCTTCAAATCGGTCAACGACACCCACGGCCATGCCGCGGGCGACCGGGTTCTGGTGGAGTTCGCCAGCCGGCTGCAGAACAATTTCCGCCCCGGCGATCTCGTCAGCCGGATCGGCGGCGAGGAATTCCTGGTGGTGATGCCGGACATCCTGCCCGCCAATGCCGAGCGGGTGGCCGAGCGGGTCCGCCATGCGGTGGAGACCCCGGATTTCGTCATCGACGAGGCCGGCAAGGCGATCGCGCTGACCGTCTCCATCGGCATCGCCGCGCATCTGCCGGGCGAGAGCAGCGCCGATCTGATCGCGCGCGCCGATGCCGCGCTCTATGCCTCGAAGGCGGCCGGGCGCAACACGGTCACGCTCTCCGCCGCCTGACCGCCGACGCGCCTGACAGCCGGCGCGCCGGCCCGCAGCCGCCCGTGCGGCGCTCAGCGGCCCGCCTTGCGCGCCGCCTTGCGCTCCTCCCGTTGCACCATGCCCTCGGCCAGCAACACGCGCTCGGCCGGTGTCAGCATCTCCGCAAGCGCCACCAGCCGCTCGATGCGCGGCAGGAAACGCTCGCGGTAGACATCCATCCGCGCCAGCATCGCCGCCTGCAGCGCCTCGGGCTCGAAGGGCTCGGCGGTCAGCGCGGCGGCGACATCGCGGGTGGCGGCGAGCAGCGCCGGGCGCATCGCGCGCCGGTCATCGGTGTCGGAGCCGAGCACCGCGAGCGCCGCCTCGCGCCGCTCCTCGGGCAGGTACTGGACCACCCGCTCGGCATAGCCGCGATCGTGCTCCATCTTCCTGATCTGCTCGCCGAGATAGATCCCGCCCACCAGCAGGTTGGCGCCGAGGGAGAGCACGAGCCCGATGCCGAGCCAGCGCGGACAGCGCCGGCTGGACTGCCCGCCCGATCCCGTCATCGCCGCGTCGCTCATGCCCACCTCCTCAAAACAGCCCCGGGCCGAAGCCGTCGGCCGCCTCGTCGTACATCGGATCGAGCGTCAGCGCCGCCAGTTCGACCGCCTCCGGCTCCGGCGTCTCGGTATAGCCCACGCCGACGCCCGCGCCGAGGCAGAGCACCAGCGCTGCCGCCGCCACGCCCGGGCCGAACCGCGGCCCGGTTGCCCGCGCCGCCAGCCGCTCGCCCCAGTCCAGCACGATGTCCAGCGCCCCGCGCCGCGCGCCGGCAGCCACGGCGCCCGACCCGGCCGGCACCGCCTGCGGCGCTGCCGCCGCCGCATCCGCCAGCACCCGCGCGGTGAGCGCCGCGCTCGGACGCGGATGCAGCTTCGCCTCGGCCGCCGCGAGCCGCGCCAGCTCGGTCTCGAGATCACGCTCCCACTCTTCAGCCATCGCCGTCACTCCCTTCAAGATCCGCCATGATCCTGCTCAGCTGGCGTCTGGCTCGCGCGAGCAGGCTTTCCACGGCTTCCACCGAACAATCCAGCCTCTCCCCGATCTCCGGGTTTCCGAGGCCCTCGAAATGGCGCAGCACGACTGCGCGGCGCTGCCGCTCCGGCAGCGCGAGGATGGCCTTTGCCAGCGCCCGGGAGCGCTCGGTCTCGGTCAGTTGCGCCAGCACGGAGGGTGCCGGGTCCGACGGCTCGGCCACGTCCTCGAGCGCGGCGCCGGGGCGGCGGCGGCGAATCCGGTCGATGCAGAGATTGCGGGTGACCCGGTAGAGCCAGGTGGTGACGCGGGCCTCGCCGCTCCGCCAGTCCGGCGCCTGGCGCCAGAGCCGCAGCATCGCCTCCTGCGCCACGTCCTCGGCCTCGGCCTCGTCGCCCAGCATCCGCCAGGCCTGGCGCAGCACCGGGGGCAGCAGGCGTTCGGTCAGGGCGCGCGCGGCGCTCTGGTCGCCGGCGGCGAAGCGCGCGAGCAGCAGCGCATCCGCGTCCTCGCCGGTCAGCCCCGGATCCGCCATCGGTTCATCCAACCCCTTCCGGCCGCCCCGCATCGCCGCCGCGCGCATCGGCACGCCGAGCCCGAGGCCCGGAACCGGCACCTGCCAGCCTTCAGCGAGAGCGGCCATGGTTCCCGAAACCTTCGCCGCTCCGGCGCGCCGGCGCAATCCTTCCGCGCCGGCCGGACAGGCCCCCGGCCTGCCGATCCGCTCTGTCCGCCCGCCTCGACCGCATCCTCGCGCTCCCAGGTATGTCGCCTCAATCGTTTGTGCACAGGTCTCAACGCACCACTCCGGCGCTTCCGTCGCGGGGCGGTGCAGATTCGGAAGCCGCTTCCGATGCCCCGGGGGCAGCCCCGCGCGGCATGCTGACGCAAGCCGAAATGCCGGGCTGCGAAGCGGGTTCCGACGCGCTACCGATAGCGGCAGCGCCGGCCCGGCTGGCGCCATGACCTTCCACCCGCCGGGCCCGGACCCGCAGCCTGCGACATGGCCGCATCCGGGGCTGTGCGGCACCCGGCCGGGCCCTACCTAGACCGGATCGGTGCCGCGACGGGCTGCCGGGGACGAGAGATCGGGGATACCGCAATGACCGCTCAGGACACGACGATGACGGAGAGGCCGCTGACCCAGGCCCTGCTGCGCGGCTGGCGCCGGCGCTGCCCGAGCTGCGGCGGCGGTCCGCTGATGAACGGCTATCTCAAGGTGCGCGACACCTGCCCGGCCTGCGGCGAGGAGCTGTATCACCACCGGGCCGACGACCTGCCGGCCTGGGCGACGATCCTGATCGTCGGCCATGTGCTCGCCTTCGCGCTGCTGACCGTCGAGAGCACGATCCGCCCGCCGCTCTGGGTGCACTGGGCGGTGTGGCCGGCGCTGACCATCGGCATGAGCCTCTGGCTGCTGCCGCGGATCAAGGGTGCCGTGGTCGGCATGCAGTGGGCCTGGCGGATGCACGGCTTCGACAAGGACTGACCCCGCGCCGCACGGCTGGACAGCGGGCCGCCGCCCGCGCCATATGGGCGGCATGTCCGATTTCCCGACACGACTCAAGCCGTCATGACCGCCACGGCCGACGCCCTGCCCAAGGACCGCGTGCGCGACGCCGCCACCGTGGTGCTGCTGCGCCGCGACGGGCCGGAGCCGCGCCTGCTGATGGGCCAGCGCGGCAAGTCCGCCGCCTTCATGCCCTCGAAATTCGTCTTTCCCGGCGGCGCGGTCGATGCCGAGGACGCCTCGGTGCCCTGCGCGCATCCGCTGCGCCCGGAGATCCGCGCCATGCTGGCGGCCGAGGCGGCGGAGGGGCTGGCCGATGCGCTCGCCATGGCGGCGATCCGCGAGCTCTGGGAGGAGACCGGCCTCGCCCTCGCCCATGGCGGCGCCGGGCCGGTGCCGGGCGGGCTTCCGGAGAGCTGGGCGCCGTTCTACGCCTCCGGCCACATGCCGGCGGCGGACCGGCTCACCCTGATCTTCCGCGCGATCACCCCGCCGGGGCGGCCGCGGCGCTTCGATGCCCGCTTCTTCCTCGTGGAGGCGGAGGCGATTCGCGGCTCCCTCGACGATTTCTCCGGCGCCTGCGACGAGCTCAGCCATCTCGGCTGGGTCAGCCTCGCCGAGGCCCGGCGGCTCGACCTGCCCTTCATCACCGAGGTGGTGCTCGGCGAGGTGGCGGCGCGCCTGGCGGCCCCGGCCGAGGCCCGCCCGGCACCGTTCTTCCACCATGCGCGGGGGCGCTCCTTCCTGACCGGGCTCTGAGCCATGGGCGCCGCCCCCGGCCTCGGGCACCGCGCGCCGGCGTTCTGGCAGGGCGCCGCGGCGCCGATTGCCGCGATCACGGTGTTCGGCCTCGCGATCTCCATGAGCTACCCGCTGCTCTCGCTCCTGCTCGAGCGGATGGGCGCGAGCGGCGCGGCGATCGGGCTCAACACCATGGCGGCGGCGATCGCCATCGTGGTGTTCTCGCCGCTGCTGCCGCGGCTGATGGCCCGGGTCGGGCTGGCCCGGCTGATGATCGTCTCCGGGATCGGGCTCGGCCTCGTGATGCTGGCCTACGGGCTGATCCCGGACTACTGGGCCTGGCTGGCGCTGCGGCTGGTCTACGGCTTCTTCGGCACCGCGCTGTTCTTCTCCTCGGAATACTGGATCGTCGCGATGGCGCCGGACGGCCAGCGCGGGCGCATCGTGGCGTTCTACACGATCAGCCTGTCGCTCGCCTTCATGGCCGGGCCGCTGGTGATCGGGGCGACCGGGGTGGAGGGCTTCCTGCCCTTCGCTGTGGCCTCGGCGGTGCTGTTTGCCGGGGTTCTGCCGGTCTGGTGGGGGCGGCGCGCGATGCCGGTGCAGAGCCCCGAGGCGCCGCCGAGCCCCTGGACGACGCTGCGCTTCTTCGTCACCGATCCGGCGCTGACCTGGGCGGTGGTGCTGTTCGGGCTGATCGAGTTCGGCACGGTGGCGCTCCTGCCGGTCTGGGCAGTGCGCACGGGCTTTGCCGAGCACGAGGCGACCTGGATGATGGCCGCCTTCGCCGCCGGGTCGGTGCTCTCGGCGCTGCCGATGGGCTGGGCCTCGGAGCGGCTCGACCGGCGGTTCATGCTGCTGGCGGTGGGGCTCGCCTCGGTGGCGGCGCCGCTCGGCATCGTCGCGGCCAGCGGCAGCCTGGCCGGATCGGTGGCGATCTCGGCGCTCTGGGGCAGCCTCGCGGTCGGGCTCTACACCCTGCCGCTGGTGGAACTCGGATCGCGCTATGCCGGGCACCGGCTGGCCGAGGGCAACGGTGCCGTGGTGCTCGGCTACGGGCTCGGGGCGCTGCTCTCGCCGGCGCTGCTCGGCGCGGCGATGGACCTGGTGCCGCCCGACGGGCTGCTGCTCGGCTCGGCCCTCGCGGCGGCCGCCTATGCCACGCTCGCCGCGATCCGGCTCGGGCGCAGGCCGCGCAAGGCTTGACAGCGGGCACAGGATCGGTAGGAGACAGGGTCTCGTATTTCACCGGCCCGCGGGCCGGACCGGCGCGGCGATCTCCGTGCCCACTGGCCCAAGAGGACCCCGATGGCGAAACCGACCACGATCAAGATCCGGCTCAACTCTTCCGCCGGCACCGGGCACTTCTACGTGACGAAGAAGAACTCCCGGACCATGACCGAGAAGATGACCGTGCGCAAATACGACCCCGTTGCGCGCAAGCATGTCGAGTACAAGGAAGGCAAGATCAAGTGACGCCGGCCGCGCCTGCGGGTGCGGCACCGGGCGATCGCCGATCCTGAGATGGCCAGCGGCTCCCCGGGCGGGAGCCGTTGGCCTTTGCGCGTCTGCCCGGCCCCGGCTCAGGCCGGCGTGACGATGCGGGCTGCCGAGACGGCGGCCAGGGCGGCGGCCGCAGTCATGGTCGCGCCCCAGGCGGTGTCGATGGCCACCAGCCGCCAGGACCAGCCCTCGAGCACCGCCTTGCTGGTGAGCTCGAAGGTCGAGAAGGCCAGCGCGCCCAGCGCCGCCCCGGTGCCGATCACCGCCGCCCAGCCCCAGCCCCCGGCCAGCGCCGGGCGCGCCGCGAACCAGACGATTCCCCCCGCATAGACGATGTAGAAGACCGCCCCGGCGGCGAGGTCCGGCCGGCTGGCGAGCAGCTGCGGCACGTGGCGCTCGAAGAGCGGGCGCATGATCTGCGTCAGCACGATGGTGTCGAGCACCGCGAGCGCGGCCAGCGCACCGAGATAGGCGGCGAGATGGGTCAACAGGGCTCTCCCGTTCGGCCGGCCCGAGCGCCGGCATCTGCCCGAGAGATAGCGCGCCGCGGCATCCGCCAAGCCTGCCCCGCGGAAAACCGCCGCGCACGGTGCGCCGCAGATGCGAAAGGGGCCGGCGCTTGCGCACCGGCCCCCTGCCTCATCCGGCGATCCCGCGGATCGCTCGGCTCACTCCTGGCTGCCCATGAACTGCAGCAGGAACATGAACATGTTCAGGAAGTTCAGGTAGAGCTGCAGCGCGCCGGAGATCGCGGCATGGTCGAGCCAGGCCTCGCCCTCGGGGCTGAGCCGCATCTGCAGGTAGGTGTTCTTGATGTTCTGCGTGTCATAGGCGGTCAACCCGGCGAAGATCAGCACGCCGAGGAAGGAGATCGCCCAGTGCATCGCGCTGCTCTCGAAGAAGAACATGTTGAGCAGCGAGGCGACGATCAGGCCGATCACGCCCATGAACAGGAAGCGCCCCCAGCCCGAGAGATCCTTCTTGGTGGTGTAGCCGTAGAGCGACATGGCGCCGAAGCCGGCCGCGGTCGCCATGAAGGTCTGGGCGATCGAGATGCCGGTGAACACCGCGAAGATCCAGGAGATCGACAGGCCCATCAGGGCCGCGAAGCCCCAGAACACCATGTTGGCGGTGCCGGCGGACATCTTGTGCAGGCGCATGCTGAACAGGAACACCATGGCCAGCGGCGCGAACATGATGATGTAGCGCACCGGCGAGGTGAACATCGTCTCGAGCATGCCGACGGGGATCAGCGCGGTCGGCTGACCGGCAATCGCCGCCTTGAAATCCATGCCCACGATGTAGGAGACCAGCGCGGTGATCACCATCGCGCCGCCCATCAGGGCATAGACTTTGTTCATGTGGGCGCGCAGGCCAGCATCGATCTCGGCGGCTTGAGCGCGGTCAATCGTGTGGCTGCGCACATAATTCGGGTTGGCCATCTCGCACCTTCTCCTGGTTTCACGTAGCGATGGGGAGCGGCCCTGTGCAAACCACTCCACTTCCTGACCAGATATCGGCCATGCAAGGCTGGGTTTCAAGCGCCAACCGGGAGAGAGGACCTGCATGATACGCGCATTCGTCGGGATCGCGCTGCCGGATGCCGTGGCGGCGCGGCTGGAACGGGTACAGGCCGGCCTGCCCGCCGGGCGTCCGGTCGGGGCCGGCACGCTGCATGTCACGCTCGCCTTTCTCGGCGAGCAGCCCGGGCCGGTGCTGGAGGATCTCCACCACGGGCTCGCGGCGATCCGGGCGCCGGCGCTGGCGCTCGAGATCGACGGGCTCGGCATCTTCGGCGGCGCCAGGCCCCGTGTGCTCTATGCCGCGATCCGGCCGAACGGGGCGCTGTCGCGGCTGCGCGAGCGGGTGCTGACCGCGGCGCGCATGACCGGCATCGAGATGCCGCGCGAGCGCTACGTGCCGCATGTGACGCTGGCCCGGTTCTCGCGGCCGCCGGGGCCGGAGGCGCAGGCGGCGCTGGAAGGCTTCGTCGGCTCGCGGGCGGCGCTGGTCTCGCCGCCCTTCGAGATCGCTGAATTCGTGCTGTTCCGCTCGCATCTCACCGCGAACGGCGCGGCCTATGAGGCGCTGGCGGAGTATCCGCTCGGCTGAGCCGCCCCGAGCCGGGGCGGCTGCAGCGGGCTCAGCGGCGCGCGGTGTCCCAGAACGGGCGGGCGGCCTCGCGCCGGGCGGCCTCGGGCGAGATGCCCATGTCGGCGAGCTCGCGATCGGTCTTGGCAGCCAGGGCACGGCGCTCGCGGGCCACCGCGATCCAGCGCGCAACCGGGAAGTGGAACGACGCGCGGGGGGTAGCGGTGTCGATCAGGGTGGCGATGACGGACATTGGGGTCACTCCTGCATTCCTGTGGTTGATGTTTCGATCGCTTTCGATCATCGTCTGTGATGAAGATAGGCGCTGGATTTCCATCATGGAAATGAATATTCTTTGGGGAACCCATCAGGAAGGATGATGTGATGATCCGGAACATCGACCTGACGGCGCTGCGCAGTTTCGTCACCGTGGCGGAGACCGGCGGCGTCACCCGCGCGGCGCAGCAGCTGCACCTCACGCAGTCGGCGGTCTCGATGCAGATCAAGCGGCTGGAGGAGATGCTGCAGCTCCCCCTTCTCGACCGCGCCGGCCGCGGCGTCACGCTGACCGCGCATGGCGAACAGTTGCTGGGATATGGGCGCCGTATCCTCGCGGTCAATGACGAGGCGATCACGCGGATGATGCATGACGCCTTCGAGGGCGAGGTCCGCCTCGGCGTGCCGACCGACATCGTCTATCCGCACATCCCGCGGATCCTGCGCCAGTTCGACCGCGAGTTCCCGCGGGTGAAGATCCATCTGGTCTCGTCCTACACGCGCCAGCTCAAGGACCTGATCGAATCCGGCGACCGCGACCTGATCCTGACCACCGAGAATCATCCCTCCGAGGGCGGCGAGGTGCTGGCCGACGAGCCGCTGGTCTGGGTCGGCGCGCCCGGCGGCTCGGCCTGGCGTTCGCGCCCGCTGCGCCTCGCCTTCGAGCAGCAATGCCTGTTCCGCCCCTGGGCGCAGGAGGCGCTCGACCGGGCCGGCATCCCCTGGGAGATGGCGGTGGACACCCGCGCCACGCGCACCGTGGAGGCGAGCGTCTCGGCCGATCTCGCGGTCCATGCGATGCTCAAGGTGGCGACCAGCCCCCATCTCGAGCCGATCCAGCATGGCGGCGTGCTGCCGGACCTGCCCTCCTCGAAGATCGTGCTCTACCGCGCGCGCAAGGCGCAGGGGGCGCCGGTGGACGGGCTCGCCGAGATGCTGCGCCAGGCCTATTCCGGCCGCCTGAGCCTCGCGGCGGAGTAGGCAGGGCGGCCCACGGGACCCTGCGGCTTGTCTAGAATACCACCCGTGGTAGCGTCGGACCCATTGGGGGCGGCAGTTCTGGTCACGGAGGCAGGTTTTGACGGAATTGGCAGACCGTCCGGCAGGGCATTACACGGAGCTTCTGCGCGAGGCCTATCTCCGCTGGGAGGCATGCCGCGGCACCGATCCCGCTGTATGGACCGACCTGATGGCCGATGATTTCCATCTCTTCTCGGTCGGCGCGGGCCGGCACGGCGCCGAGTTCAGCGCCGCCTGCCGCAGCCGCGACGAGGCGCTGATCTACCTGACCTCGCTCTCGCGCGGCTGGGAGATGCTGTATCAGCCCATCGACGACTTCATCGAGCAGGGCAACCGCGTCGCCGCCATGGGCACCGCCACCTGGGCCAACCGCAGGACCGGCAAGCTCATCGAGACCCCGAAGGCCGATATCTGGACCTTCCGCGGCGGCCGCGCGGTGGAGGTCCGCGAGTTCTTCGACAGCGCCGCGCTTTTCGCCGCCGCCAGCCCGGGCCCGCCGCCGCCCTCCGAGACCGAGCCGCCGGTGGCCTGCTAGGCGTGGCCTGCCGGCCTGGCATCCGCTAGAAGGGCGCCGCAGCGAGAAACGGGGGCGGGAACATGCTCAACGCGGCCATGGTGCTCGGGATCATCGGCGGGGTTGTCGGGATGCTGGTGGGTTTCTTCGGCTACGGCTTCGCCGAGCTCTGGACCATGCTGTTCGGCGCGATCGAGCAGATGGAGGCGCAGACCGGCTTCCAGGCCGATCTGCAGCAGCCGCCGGAGGACCCGATGGTCACCCGGCTGATCTCGCTCTTCGCGCCCATCCTCGGCATCGCCGGCGGCGCCATGGCGCCGGGCCGGCCGGGGCCGGGCGCGGCGCTGCTGATCGCCTCGGCCGCGGGCATGTTCTGGGGCTTCGGGTTCGGGGTCTTCACCATGTTCCCCATCGCGATGTGCGGGCTGGCCGGGCTGATGGCCCTGCCCGCGGCGCTTTCGCGGCCCCCCGAAGGCGGCGCCTGAGGCAGGCTCAGACGGTCAGCACCACCTTGCCGGTCGCCTCGCGGTCGCGCAGCAGGCGCAGCGCCTCGTTGGCCTCGGCGAGCGGGAGCCGGTGCGAGATATGCGGGCGGATCCGCCCCTCGCCGTGCCAGGCGATGAGCTGGCGCAGGCTCTCCCCCATCACCTCGGGCGCAAAACGGTAGTAGGCCCCCCAGTAGAGCCCGATCACCGTGAGGTTCTTCACCAGCAGGATATTGGCCGGAATCTGCGGCACCTCGCCGCTCGCAAAGCCGATGGGCAGCAGCCGCGCCTCCGGGTTGCAGGCCCGGAGCGCCGCCACCCAGAGCTCGCCGCCGACCGGGTCGAAGACCACATCCGCCCCGCCGAGCGCCTTGACCTCGGCGCGGATATCCGCGGTGTCGCTGTCGAGGAGATGCCGCGCGCCGGCGGCCTCGGCACGGGCCAGCCGGTCAGCCCCGCGGGCGACCGCGATCACCTCCGCTCCCATCAGCCGGCCGATCTCCACCGCCGTCAGCCCCACGCCGCCCGCCGCGCCGAGCACCAGCAGCCGCTCGCCGGGCTGCAGCCGGGCCCGCCGGCCGAGCGCCAGATGCGCGGTGCCATAGGCAACCTGCAGCGCCGCCGCCTCGGCCATCTCCATCGCATCGGGCAGCGCGACGCAGGCCGAGGCCGGCACGCAGACCTGCTCGGCAAAGCCGCCATGGCCGCAGACCGCGGCGACCCGCGTGCCCGGCGCCGGGCCCGCCGCCCCCGCGCCGAGGGCGATCACCTCGCCGGCGACCTCGAGCCCCGGCGCGAAGGGCGGCTCCGGGCGCTCCTGATACCGGCCCTGCACCATCAGCGTGTCGGCGAAGTTCACCCCCGCCGCGGCCACCCGGACCAGCGCCTCGCCGGGGCCGGGCTCCGGCGCCGCGACCTCCTCCGCCACCAGCGCTCCGCCCAGTTCCTGCACCCGCATCGCCAGCATGTCCGGCCTCCTCTCGCCAACCGCTCTCCCGGCTAGCCGATCCGGCGCCGGCGGCGCAAGCGCCCGGCCCCCTGCCCGCCCCGGATCGCCGCCGCGCGCCCTTGCGCCGGGGCCGGCTTTGCCGCAGGTTGCCCGCGGGATTTTCAGGCTTTGGAGGCAGCGATGGCGGCGATTACCGGTGTGGGGCTCAGCACGGCGGATTACGCCCTGACGCTCCGCGAGCTCGGTCCGGCGCTCGACTGGTTCGAGCAGCTGGGGGTCGATGCGGTCGAGCTCTCGCTCTCGAATTTCGAGGTGATCGGCGGCTGCCAGATCTATGGCGACCGGCTGAAGGAGCTGCGCCGGATCTGCGCCGACCGGCCCTTCGGCTACACCGTGCACGGGCCGATCCTCTCGAGCTTCACCGACCGCACGCATCTGGCGCTGCAGAAGGCCGCCGCCGCCGCCTGCCTCGAGGTCTCGGGCAGCCTCGGCGCCACCGCCCAGGTGCATCATGCGGGGCTGCTGCCGGTCTGCTCGGTGGAGCAGCGCGAGGACCTCCTGGCGATCGAGCGCGAGGCGCTGGCCGAGATCGCCCCGGTGGCGCAGGCGCATGGCGTGGTGTTCTGCGTCGAGACCCTGTTCGGCCGGCTCGAGGAATGGACCGCCTCGCCCGCCGAGCTGGCCCGGCAGATCCGCGCGGTGGACCATCCGAACATCCGCGCGACGATCGATTTCAGCCATGTCTTCCTCAACGCCGCCGAGCGCGGCTTCGACCCGATGGAGGAGCTCGAGGAGCTGGCGCCGCTGGCCGCGCATCTGCACGTGCATGACAGCTTCGCCCTGCCGCGCAGCTTCAGCCCCTATTCGCGCTCCGAGGCGATCCTCTTCGGCATCGGCGATCTGCACCTGCCGCCCGGGCGCGGCAGCCTGCCCTGGGAGCGCCTCGCCCGGCTGCCCTATGGCGGCCCGGCGGTCGCCAACCTGGAGCTGACCACCCGCCACCGCGACCAGGCCGCCGATGCGGTCGGCTGGACCCGCGCCTGGGTCGGGCAGGCCGCCGAGGCCGCGGTCGCGGCCGGCGCTGCCGCCTGAGCCCGCGGCGGCGCGCCGATGGTGGTCGAGATCGCGGAAGACTGGGGCCGGCCGGTCGTCGATGTCGAGGCCGGCGCCGATGGCGCGCGCTGGCGCTGGACCCATCTCTGCTTCTCCGCCCGCACCGAGGGCGTGCTGCGCGACGAGATCGGCCTCGCCGAGGAGATCGCCGATGCGCTGCTGGAGCGCGACACCCTGCCCCGGGTGCTGACGGTCGAGGGCAGCACGCTGCTCATCCTGCGCGGCATCAACCAGCTCGAGGGCGCCGAGCCCGAGGACATGATCTCGCTCCGCCTGGTGATCAGCGAGCAGCGCGTGCTCTCGCTCGAGTTCCGCCGCCTGCGCCAGATCGACCGGATGATCGAGGCGTTCCGCCGCGGCGAGCCGCCGGCGACGCCCGGCGCCTTCGTCACCCGCCTGGTCGAGCTGCTGCGCGCCGATGTGGAGCCGGTGCTCGACGGCCTCGAGCGCGACATCGACGGGCTGGAGCGCCGGCTGCTGCGGGTCGGCGCCGAGCTCGGCAAGGACGAGCGCGCGCTGCTGATCGACGCCCGGCAGGACGCGATCCAGCTCACCCGCTACATCGCGCCCCAGGCCCATGCGCTGGAGACACTGGCCGGGCTCAAGCCCGGCTGGCTCGGCTCGAGGCGGCGGCTGCGCTCCGAGGCGGCGGCCTTCCAGCGCATCGCGCAGGATCTCGAGGCGGTGCGCGCCCGCGCCCAGCTGGTGGCGGAGGAGGCCAGCATGGCGGTGACCGAACGCACCAGCCGGGTGATGCTGACGCTCTCGGCCGTCTCGGTGGTGTTCCTGCCGATCACCGCGCTCACCGGGCTGCTCGGGGTCAACCTCGCCGGCATCCCCTATGCCGAGGCACCCTGGGCCTTCGCCGCCTTCTGCGTGCTGCTGCTGGGGGTGATGGGGCTGGCGATCTGGCTCGCGGTCCGGATGCTGCGCTGAGCCGCCGGACCGGCGCTTCCGCCCCTCAGCCGGCCTTGGCGCGGTTGCGCTCCAGCCAGGCATCGACCCGCGCCACCGTGCGGTCCACCGAGGGATGCGACATCCCCCGCGCGCGGCCAAGCGCCTGAACCAGGGCGTCCACCCGCTCGATCGCCGGGGCGCCGGCGGCCAGCGCCCGCGCCGCCGAGGACGGCTTGGCCAGCCCCTGCGCGGCATTGGCGTATTTCTCGAAGGGCACCATGTCCTCCGGCGCCGCCCCCATCTCGACGCAGAGCCGGCAGACCCACTCGTAGACCTCGCGCGAGGCCGCCGGATCGGCATGCACCGCCTCGCGGATCGGGATCACCGTATCGTCCTGCACGCAGCGGTAGTTGCCGGTGAGCAGCATCGCCCATTTCGCCAGCGGCACATAGAGGCTCGCATGGACCTTCAGCTTGACCGGCAGCGCGATCGCCTCGCCCTCGTGCTCGAAGCGCGCCGCCTCGATATCCGCCGCCAGCGCCTCGAGGATCGCGGTATGCGCCGGGTCCTCGAAGGCCGCGACCTTGAAGTTCGTCGGCAGGCTCACCTCGAGCAGGGTCGGGTCCTGCGGGTCCGGGCGGAAGGCCTGCGGGTCGGGGCTGGCCAGCGTCATGCGGCTCGGCGAGATCCCGCCCCAGACGCTGGCATCGGCGCTGGCATTGCGGATCGTCGCGACATCGACGCCCGGCAGCCGCGCCAGATAGGGCAAGGGCGGCATGTTCATGATCGACATCATCGGCTTGCCGGCGGCCTCCACCCGGCCGAGCAGCGCCCGGATCTCCGGCGCGCGGTATTGCGGCTCCTGCATGGCGAGGGCCACGAGGTCGAACGCCGCCGGGTCGGCGGCATCGGGGGTGGTGGCGGCGATGCGCCCGGGCAGCGCGCTGCTGGCAACCTCGATCTTGCCCTCGCGGCCGCGGACGGGGATGCGCACCCGCGTGCCGCCGGCATTGATCGCCTCCGCCTCCGCCGGCAGGCAGACGAGAGTCGCGTCATGCCCGGCGAGCGCGAGCTTGGTGGCAAGCAGCGTGCCGTAGGAAGCACCGAGGATCAGGACGGTCTTCTTGGCGGTCATGGGGTCCTCCACAGGATGGAATTGGCAACCGGAAATCTCTCCTGACGGGTTATGGGTCGGACCACCCGGGTTTTCGACCGCTAAGTTTCCGCGAACAAAGGATTTTTCGCAGAATGGAAGCAATATTGTTGCGCCCCTGTTGCTCGCATCATCGAATATTGCGGTGCAGCTTTGCGGGAAAAGTCACACAGCAGCGCCAGATAGGACGGCTTCATGCGTCCCTTGCGGAATAGACCTTGCCGCAGCGCACAATTCCGGCCATATGCGGGCCAACCCCGTTTACCAATGCTCGCCGAGGACCTCCCATGGATCTGCGCAACATCGCCATCATCGCCCATGTCGATCATGGCAAGACCACCCTCGTCGACGCCCTGCTCAAGCAGTCCGGCTCCTTCCGCGAGGGTCAGGCCATCGCCGAGCGCGCCCTCGACAGCAACGATCTCGAGCGCGAGCGCGGGATCACCATCCTCGCCAAGTCGACCTCGGTGAACTGGGGCGAGACCCGGATCAACATCGTCGACACCCCCGGCCATGCCGATTTCGGCGGCGAGGTCGAGCGCATCCTGTCGATGGTGGACGGCGTGGTGCTGCTGGTCGACGCCGCCGAGGGCCCGATGCCGCAGACCAAGTTCGTCACCTCCAAGGCGCTGGCGCTCGGGCTGCGCCCGATCGTGGTGCTCAACAAGGTCGACAAGCCCGATGCCGAGCCCGACCGCGCGCTCGACGAGGTGTTCGACCTCTTCGCCAATCTCGGTGCCGACGAGGAGCAGCTCGACTTCCCCGTGCTCTATGCCAGCGGCCGGTCCGGCTGGGCCGATACCGAGCTCGACGGCCCGCGCGACAGCCTGCGCCCGCTCTTCGATCTGGTGGTCGCCCATGTGCCGCCGCCGGAGCAGGTGGCGAAGGCCGATGCGCCCTTCACCATGCTTGCCACCACGCTCGAGGCCGACCCCTTCCTCGGCCGCCTGCTGACCGGCCGGATCGAGCAGGGCAGCCTTGCCGCCGGCGCCACGGTCAAGGCGCTGTCGCGCGACGGCAAGGAGATCGAGCGTTTCCGCGTCTCCAAGGTTCTGGCCTTCCGCGGCCTCGCCCGCCAGCCGATCGAGCGCGCCGAGGCCGGCGACATCGTGGCCCTGGCCGGCATGGCGAAGGCCACCGTGGCCGACACGATCTGCGACCCGGCGGTGGAGACCGCGATCCCGGCGCAGCCGATCGACCCGCCGACCATCACCGTCACCTTCGGCATCAACGATTCGCCGCTGGCCGGGCAGGACGGCAAGAAAGTGCAATCCCGCGTGATCCGCGAGCGGCTGATGCGCGAGGCGGAATCCAACGTCGCGATCCGCGTCGAGGACACCCCGGGCGGCGAGGCCTTCGAGGTCTCCGGCCGGGGCGAGCTGCAGATGGGCGTGCTGATCGAGAACATGCGCCGCGAGGGCTTCGAGCTCTCGATCTCGCGCCCGCGGGTGGTGTTCCGCTCGGAGAACGACCAGCGCCTCGAGCCGATCGAGGAGGTCACGGTGGATGTCGACGAGGAATATGCCGGCACCGTGGTCGAGAAGCTCTCCACCCGCAAGGGCGAGCTCGCGGAGATGCGCGCGGCCGGCGCCGGCAAGACCCGGATCGTCGCCCATGTGCCCTCGCGCGGGCTGATCGGCTATCATGGCGAGTTCCTCACCGACACCCGTGGCACCGGCGTGCTCAACCGCGTGTTCCACAGCTGGGCGCCGTTCAAGGGGTCGATCCCGGGGCGCCAGCGCGGCGTGCTGATCGCGATGGATGCCGGCGAGTCGGTGCCCTACGCCCTGTTCAACCTCGAGGATCGCGGCCGGCTCTTCATCGGCGGCGGCGAGAAGGTCTATCAGGGCATGATCATCGGCGAGCACAGCCGCGACAACGATCTCGAGGTCAACCCGCTCAAGGGCAAGCAGCTCACCAACATCCGCGCCGCCGGCAAGGACGACGCGGTGAAGCTGACCACCCCGGCGCGGTTCAGCCTCGAGGAGGCCATCGCCTATATCGACGATGACGAGCTGGTCGAGGTGACGCCGAAATCCATCCGCCTGCGCAAGCGCCATCTCGACCCGCACGAGCGCAAGCGCGAGGCCCGCAAGGCGACCGCCTGAGCCGGGCCGAGCCGTGCCTCCCCCGCCGGCGCGCTTGCGCCGGTGCGGCCCGGCCGCAGATGACGCGGCTGGCGATCCGCGCCTTTGGCCTGGCCAGAAGGCGTGATAGACAACGAAATGAAAAACGCTTGGGTTGAAAGATTCGCATTGTGGTTAGCATAATGCGAAAATGCGCGTTACAGTTGTGCAAATTGCACAATCTCTGGTTGACAGCCGCTCTACAACCAGACGAATTCCGAGGCTTCCGGGCTGCGTTTTGCCCCGCGACCTGCTCCAGCACGTGGAAAGCCTCGCCAAAATGATTGGCACGGCGCTTGCTTCATCCCCCTGAAGGTCCGCTCTTCGCGGCCCTTGCAAACACAGTGGTACAGGGGAAAAGCATGGCCCATCCGGTAGATGTTCATGTCGGGCAGCGTGTACGCCAGAGGCGCTGGATGATCGGAATGACGCAGCAGCAGCTGGCCAACAAGGTCGGGATCAAGTTCCAGCAGATCCAGAAATACGAGACCGGCGCCAACCGCGTCTCGGCTTCCCGGCTCTGGGACATCGCCGATGCGCTCGACGTGCCGGTCTCTTTCTTCTTCGAGGGCCTCGACCATGCCGAGGAAGTCGTCAGCCCGCAGGGCGACGTGATGACCGACAAGGAGGCGCTCGACCTCGTGCGCGCCTACTACGCGATTCCCGAGCACCAGCGCAAAAGCCTCTTCGATCTCGCGCAGGTGCTGAGCGCCCAGGCCGCCTGAGATCCGGCAGGCCCGCCGACCGCCGCCCCGGCACGCCTTGCATGACCCGCGAGGCTTGACCGGGGCGCGCCGCTTCGGCACAGAGACCGGGACCCCCGAGCAGGGAGCCCGGCCCCGGTGACCCAGATCCCAGAACCCGCTGCCCCGCACCTCGACGCCGATGCGCTCGAGCAGTTGCTGGCGCTTGCCCATCGCCTTGCCGATGCCGGCGGCGCGGCGGCGCTCCCGCATTTCCGCACCGCAGCGCTCACCGCCGACAACAAGCACAGCACCGGCTTCGACCCGGTGACCGCGGCCGACCGCGGCTCCGAGGCGGCGATCCGCGCGCTGCTCGACGAGACCAGGCCGCTCGACGGCGTGTTCGGCGAGGAGGAGGCACCGAAGCCGAGCCGCTCCGGCCTCACCTGGGTGATCGACCCGATCGACGGCACCCGCGCCTTCATCTCCGGCCTGCCGACCTGGGGGGTGCTGATCGCACTCGACGATGGCGCCTCGGGCCGCATCGGGGTGGTCTATCAGCCCTTTACCGGCGAGCGCTTCACCGGCGTCAACGCGGCCGGCGGCGGCCGGGCGGAGTTTCGCCGCGGGGCCGAGCGCCGGCCGATGCGCGTGCGCGCCTGCCCCGGTCTCGCCGAGGCGACGCTCTTCACCACCGCGCCGGAGGTCTTCTCGCCCGAGGAGGCAGCCGGCTTCGCCCGGGTCAGCCGGGCGGCACGGCTCACCCGCTACGGCATCGACTGCTACGCCTATGCGCTGCTCGCCCTCGGGCAGGTCGACCTGGTGATCGAGGCCGGCCTCGCCGCCTATGACATCGCCGCCCCGGCCGCACTGATCCGAGCGGCGGGGGGCATCGTGACCGACTGGGACGGCGGCGATCCGCGCTGGGGCGGGCGCGTCATCGCTGCCGGCGACCCGCGGGTGCATCGCGCCGCGCTCGAGCTGCTCGCCGGCTGAACCGCTCCCCTGCCCCCGGCGGCACGCGCCCATCGCTGCAGAGGCCAGCGGGCGCCCGGCCCGCATCGCGCGGCGCCGGCCGCGCTCAGATCCCGGCCCCGGCGAAGAACCGGTCCGCCGCCGCCCAGGCCGCCGCACGGTGCTCGGCGAGGTCGATCAGCGGCTCGTGCCGCGCGCCTTCGAGCCGCACCGCGCCGAAGCCGAGCCGCGCCGAGACCGCCTCCACCGCCTGCGGCGAGACCACCTGCTCCGCGCTGCCGTAGAACGCCATCCCCGGCACGCCCAGCGCACCCATGCCGCCGAGCCCGAGCATCGCCCGCTCCGCCGCGCGCAGCCAGCCGAGCGTCGGGAAGCCAATGCCGAGCGCCGGGTCGCGGCGCAGCACCGTCACCATCCAGTCCCATGCCTCGCGGTCGCCGGTCAGCAGGTTCTCGCCGAAGGAGGTGGAGAGCGGATAGGGCCGGCGCACCCCCGGCACCGGCGGCCAGAGCGCACCCAGCGCGACCCGCTCGGCGAGCCAGCCGAGGCCGCCGGCGAAGCGCCGCGCCGCCGGCGCCACCACGATCCCGAACATCGGCGCCGAGAGCAGCAGCGGCACGCGGATGCGCCCCTCCGCCGTCGCCATCACCGCGATCAGACCGCCCATGGAATGGCCGAGCACCAGCCGCGGCGGCCCGAGGCCGGCCAGCTCCGGCGCCGCGACCAGCGCCTCGAGATCGCGCACATAGTCGTGAAAATCGGTGACATGGCCCTTGGCCCGGGGCACCGCGAGCCGGTCGGAGCGGCCCTGCCCGCGCCAGTCGAGGCTGGCCACCGCGAACCCCCGCGCGATCAGCGGCCCGACGCCGAGCGCCACCTTCTCGAGAAACTCCGCCCGGCCCGGCAGCACCAGCGCGAGCCCCCGCGGCGGCGCCTGCCCGGCAGCCCCCCAGAGAGCCGCGCGCAGGCCGGTGCCGTCGGCTGCCCGGACGCAGAACAGCTGCTCCGGCCGCGGCGCCCCGGGACCGTCCGGCGACGCCCAGGCCGTATCGGTCATTCCACCAGCGTCGAGAGGCGCATCGCCGCGCTCATGTCGCCTTCGACATCCACGCGGCCGGTCATGAAGGCGGCGGCCGGGGAGAGCTCGCCGCCGAACATCTCCTTGAAGGTGTCCATGTCGGCGCGCACGGTGACATCGGCCGGACCGTCCTCGGTGCTCACCGCGCCGTCGCGAATCACGATCACGCCTTCCTCGGCGATCTCGAACTTGAAGCTTCCCTCGACCGGGTTCTGCGCAAGCCTGCCCCGGAGCTTCTCGACGGCGGCGTCGAAATCGGCACTCATGGATCTACCTCTCGAGATGCAGCCCGCGCGACCGGGCCGCGGCCGCGAATCCGCAGCGACCGCTTGGTTTCGTCTATCCGGGTTGCATATACTCGGATGATGGCTGATGGAATCCACATCTTTGCCGCCCTTGCGGTGGCCCTGGCGGTTGCGGCGGGCAGCGCGCATGCGCAGCGCGCGCCCGAGCTCGTTCCGCCCGAGGCCGAGCCGCCGGTCGACATCCCCGCCACCCCGGAGCCGCTGGCGCTGCCGCCGGAGCCCGAGATCGAGGACCGCGCCGCAGCGCTGGACGCGCTCTTCGCCGCGCTCGCCGCCTCGGGCGAGCGGGAATGGCAGCCGCTGCAGCAGCAGATCCAGGCCACCTGGGCGCGCAATGCCTCGCCCTCGATGACGCTCCTGCTCGCCCGTGCCACGCGCGCGATGGAGGCCAAGGACTATCCCCGGGCGCTGCTCTTCCTGAACGATCTGGTGCGCCTCGCGCCGGATTATGCCGAGGCCTGGAACCGCCGCGCCACCGTGCATTTCCTCGAGGAGCGCTATGGCCACTCGGTCGCCGACATCCAGCGCACCCTGGCGCTCGAGCCGCGGCATTTCGGGGCGCTGGCCGGGCTCGGCATCATCCTCGACCGGCTCGACCGCGATGCCGAGGCCTATCGCGTGTTCAAGCGGGCGCTGGAGATCCACCCGCATCTCGAGGGCGCCAGGGCGGCGGTCGAGCGCCTCGCGCCGGATGTCGAGGGCCGCCCGCTCTGACCGCCCCGCCGCGGCCGGCGCTCAGAACTTGCCGCTGCCGTCGAGCTTCACGGTCACCTTGTACTCCTTCATCAGCCCGAGATCGGTGCAGGCCTTTGCCACGTTGCCGGCCTGGCGCAGGAAGAAGCCCTTCACCGTCTTGGTCTTCGGCAGCAGGTCATAGCGGAAGTCGTACTTGTCGGTCAGCGTGCCCTTGAAGCTCCACTTCTTGCCGTCCACCGTCAGGTCGCCCCAGATCGTGCCGTCATGGATCGACCGCTTCAGGTTGTTGTCGGAGCGGAACTTGATCGAGGTCTTCCCGAAGCAGAAGCTCTGGCCCTTCTTCTTGATGATCTTCTGGAACTCCGGCGATTTCAGGATCGCCTGCGCCACCGGGCTGCCGGGGGCATAGTTGATGTTGCCCTTGCCCTCGATCGAGCGCTTCATGAACTCGTGCGCCACGGGATACTTCCCGTTCAGCTCGTCATTGGCCTTGTGCAGGATCTCCTGCATCGTCGCCTTGGGGGCGTTCTGCGCCTTGTTCACCCAGCGCTCGCCGACCTGCCTGTAGGCGTCCACCTCGCGCCAGAGATAGTCGAACGGATTGCCTGCCATCGCCGCCTGCCCTTTCCCATGCTGCTGCCGGTCCTGCCGTGCCGTGCAATGGGTGCCCGGCACCGCGAAATCGGTTCACCGCCGCCCGCTCATTTCTTGGGTTGCGCGTCGTCGTAATAGACCAGCTCGATATTTGCGCAGCTATCCTTGCCCTTGTCGAAGCTGTCCTGTTCCTTCTGTGTATCCTTCTTGAAGGTGTTGAACTTCTTCACCGCGTCCTTCTTTTCCATCGGATCGTCGTATTGCAGCTCGCTGCAGAAATACTCTGCCGCCTCCTTGAAAATCTTGTGATGCTCGTCCTCATGGGCGCGGAGGTTCTTCACCATCGCGTCCCAGCTTTTCTTCTCGCGGTCGTCGGCATTGGCGTAGTCGGACCATTTCGGCATGTCGATGGTCGGCTTGGCGGTCACCGTGATCGTGCCGATCTTGGGCTTGGCCTTGGCATCGGCGGCATAGGCCGCGCTCTCGTGGGACTGGTAGCGGCCCCACCACTTGCGCTTGTTGAGCACGTTCAGCACGTCCTTCAGGACCTTGCCAGAGACCTTGTACTCCTTCACCGACGGCTTCGAGAGCTTGAGCACGCCTTTCATCGGACCCTCCTGCAGGCCCCACCCGTCGCCACCCCTGTCGCGGTTTCATCCTGCCACAGGTCGCCCGGGACGAGAACCGGGAAGCCCGGCACTCAGCCCGAAATGATCTTGTGCCCGTCGCCCTTCGGGAACTTGTCGTGCACCTTCTTCTGCCGCTCCTCGAGCGTGTCGAAGAAGGCCAGGATCCGCGCCTTCACCATCTCCGGCGTATGATCCTCCGCCTTCTGCAGGTGCTTGGCGAAGTCCTTCACCGCCTTCTCGAAGATCTTGTGGTGCATCTCCTCGTGCTTCTTCATGAACTTGAGGAGCTTGTCCCAATCCTTCTTCAGGTCCTTCTCGGCCTTGGCATAGTCCTTCCAGGCGGGATACTCGATCACCGGCTTGGCGACGATGCGCACGGCGAGGACGGTGCCGTCCTTCTCCTTCTGCTGGAAGGACGGATGCGGGTGATAGCGGGCCCAGTAGCGCTTGCTGTTGAGCGAGGCGCGCAGCTCGTCGCGCGTCTTGCCGGTCACCGGGAAGGTCTTCACCGTCGGCTTGGGAACCTGAAGGTTCACGTCCATCTCTGCACCTCGTGCCCGTTGCAGCGGAAAGGCTAGGTTGCCCGGTCGCAGAGGGCAACTCTGCGATCCGCCCTTGATGCCCCCCCGGCCGGGCGTCTAAAGGGGCCGGGGTGGACGGACGCAGGCAGGGAGGCAGCCGGGATGACCATGGGCGCGCCAATCCCTGAGGCCGAGCGCAGCGTCATCGCGGTGCTCGGGCCCACCAATACCGGCAAGACCCACTACGCCATCGAGCGGATGCTGGCGCGCGCCGACGGGGTGATCGGCCTGCCGCTGCGCCTGCTCGCCCGCGAGGTATACGACAAGGTGGTGGGGCTGCGCGGCCCCGGCGCGGTGGCGCTGATCACCGGCGAGGAGAAGATCCTGCCGAAGACCGCGCGCTATTTCATCTGCACCGTGGAGGCGATGCCGCTCGACCGGATGGTGGATTTCGTCGCCATCGACGAGGTGCAGATGTGCGCCGACCCGGAGCGCGGCCATGTCTTCACCGACCGGCTGCTGAACGCGCGCGGGCGTTTCGAGACCCTGTTCCTCGGCTCCGACGCGGCGCGGGCGCGGATTGCCAACCTGGTGCCCAAGGCGCGCTTCATGGGGCGCGAGCGGTTCTCGACGCTGACCTATGCCGGCTCGAAGAAGATCAGCCGGCTGAAGCCGCGCTCGGCGGTCGTCGCCTTCTCCATCGATCAGGTCTACGCCATCGCCGAACTGATTCGCCGGCAGCGCGGCGGAGCCGCCGTGGTGATGGGCGCGCTCTCGCCGCGGACCCGGAATGCGCAGGTCGCGCTATATCAGCAGGGCGACGTGGATTACCTCGTCGCGACCGACGCGATCGGCATGGGGCTCAATCTCGACATCGACCACGTGGCCTTCGCCGGCACCTCGAAATTCGACGGCCGCGGCGTGCGCCGGCTGCAGGCCAACGAGCTCGCGCAGATCGCCGGGCGCGCCGGGCGGCATGTGCGCGACGGCACCTTCGGCATCACCGGCGAGGCCGCGCCGCTCGAGCCGGAAGTGGTCGATGCCATCGAAAACCACCGTTTCAAGCCGATCCAGCGGCTCATGTGGCGCAATTCGCGGCTCGACTTCGGCTCGGTGCCGCGGCTGATGGCCAGCCTCGACGAGGCGCCGCAGAGCCCCGATCTCGCCCGCGCCCGCGAGGCCGAGGACCAGGCGACGCTGCGCGCGCTCTGGGAGGATGGCGAGGTCCGCGCGCTGGCCGGTCGGCCCGACCGGGTGCGCCTGCTGTGGGACACCTGCCAGATCCCGGACTTCCGAAAGGTGGCCGGCACCGAGCATGTCGCGCTTGTCGGGCGCATTTACAGGTTCCTGCTCGGGCCATCGGGTTGTATACCCTCCGACTGGATCGCGGGGCAGGTCCGCCGCATCGACCGTCCGGAGGGCGACATCGATGCGCTGGCCAAGCGGCTCGCCTATATCCGCACCTGGACCTATGTGGCCAACCGTGCCGCCTGGGTCGAGGATGCCGCGGAATGGCAGGCCACGACCCGCGCGGTGGAGGATCGGCTGTCGGATGCCCTGCATGCGCGGCTGACACAGCGATTTGTCGACCGGCGCACCAGCGTCCTGATGCGCCGGCTGAAGCAGAAGGAGCGGCTCGTGGCCGAAGTGAACGACAAGGGCGAGGTCTCGGTCGAGGGCGAGTATCTCGGCCGGATCGACGGGTTCCGCTTCACCCTCGACGAAACCGCCAGCCCGGACGAGATCAAGACCCTGCGCTCGGCCTCGATGGGCGCGCTGCAGGGCGAGCTCGCGCGGCGGGCCGACCGGCTCTATCTCGCGCCGGACACCGCGATCTCGCTCACCGAGCAGGGCGGCTTCGTCTGGGACGAGAACGTCGTCGGCAAGCTGGTCAGGGGCGACGAGCTGCTGGCGCCGAAGATCGAGGCCTTCGTCGACGACAGCGCCGAGCCGACGGTGAAGGAGAAGATCGAGCGCCGCCTAGGGCACTGGATCCAGCGCCGGATCACCGCGCAGTTCGAGCCGCTGCTGGCGATGCGCGACGACGAGACGGTGGCCGGGCTGGCCCGCGGCGTCGCGTTCCAGATGGTCGAGGCCATGGGCGTGATCCCGCGCCGCCAGATCGCCGACGACATCAAGGCGCTGGCGCAGGAGGAGCGTGCGCTGCTGCGCAAGCACGGGGTGCGCTTCGGCCAGCACACGATCTTCATGCCGGCGCTGCTGAAGCCGAAGCCGACGCAGCTGCGCCTGCTGCTCTGGAGCCTTTCCGAGGGCCATGAGGAGATCCCGGCGCCGCCGCCCGCCGGCCATGTCACCGTGCCGAAGGTCGAGGGCATGCCGCCGGGCTACTGGGACAAGGCCGGCTACCGGCTCTGCGGCGCCCGCGCGGTGCGCATCGACATGCTCGAGCGCCTGGCCGACATGATCCGCCCGCTCGACGCCAAGGCAGGTTTCGAGGCGACCCCGGACATGCTCTCGATCACCGGCTGCACCCTGGAGCAGTTTGCCGAGATCATGAACGGCCTCGGCTTCCAGGCCGAGCGCGGCGAGCGCGAGAAGACCGCGCGCACCCAGTCGCGCGCCGGCGGCGGCGCCAAGGGGGCCCCGGCAGCGGATGCGCCGGCATCCGAGCCCGAGGCGGAAGCGGCCGCCGAGCCCCCCGCCCCGGCAGCCGAAGCACCGTCGGAGGCGGCGGCCGAGACCGCGGCCGAGGCAGAGGCGCAGACCGAGACTGCGGCTCCCGCAGCCGCGGCAGCAATCGAGACCCCGGCCTCCGAGGCCGAAGCTCCGGCCGAGGCGGCAACCGGGACCCCGGCCTCCGTGGCCGAAGCTCCGGCCGAGGCGGCATCCGAGTCCTCGGTCTCCGAGGCCAAAGCCCCGGCTGAGGCGGCAGCCGAAAGCCCTGCGCCCGAGGCAGAAGCCCCGGCAGAGGCGGTGACCGAGAGCGCGACTCCCGAGTCGGAAGCCCAGGCAGAGGCGGCGACCGAAACCGCGGTCTCCGGGGTCGAGGCCCCGGCGGAGGCGGCAGCCGAAACCCCTGCCCCCGAGGCCGCGGCATCTACCGAGCCGGCGGCCGAAACCGCCGCGGCCGGGTCCGAGGCCCCGGCAGAGGCGGCAGCCGAGACCCCGGCCCCTGAGGCGGAGGCGACGGAACCGGAAGCGGCCTCCGCAGTGGCCACCACCGAGAGCGCTTCCGGCGAGGTTGCCCCGGCGGCCGAGAAGGAGGTCTTCTTCACCTTCACCCTCCGCCCCCGCCGCGCCCCCGGCGGCGGCGGCAAGCGACGCCGCGGCCCGCAGGGTGCCGAGGGCGAGGCCGGGCAGGAGGCCCGCCCCGAGGGCCAGCGCCGTGGCCCGCGCGGCGGCCAGCAGCAGCGCGGCAGCGGCGGCGGCAATGGCGGCGGGCGCGACCGGTCCCGGCCAGCTGCGCAGGGCGCCGAGGCCGGCCCCGGCAACCGCGAGCGCCAGGGCGGCCCCGGCGGCAAGGGCAAGGGCAAGCCGCCGCGCGAGCAGGAGGGCGGCGGCCGCCAGCAGGGCCGCGGCCAGGGCAAGCCGCGCGACGACAAGCCGGTCGACCCGGACAGCCCCTTCGCCATCCTGCAGCAGCTCAAGAACCGCTGAGGCATGGCCGAACCGGGTGCGCCGCGGCTGCGCGTCGACAAGTGGCTCTGGCATGCCCGGTTCTTCAAGACCCGCGGGCTGGCGGCGGACTGCGCCGGCTCCGGGCGCCTGCGGATCAACAGCCAGCGCTGCGAGAAGCCGGCGCAGCAGGTGGCGCCGGGCGACGTGCTGACCTTCCCGCAGGGCGGGCGGGTCAGGGTGATCCGCATCGCGGCGATCGGGGCGAGGCGCGGACCGGCGGCCGAGGCGCAGGCGCTCTACGAGGATCTCGAGCCGGCACCGGCCGCGGTCGAGACGGTGGCGGCCGCCGATCCCGGAGCCGGGGCCGGCCGGCCGGACCGCCGGGTGCGTCGGGAAATCGCGCGGATGCGCCGTCAGGGGCCTTGATCCCCAGAAAGCCCATACTTAAGCCATACCGGAACCATCTGCGGTGCTTCGCCGGGCCCAGGCCCACGGCCGCCGCCCGACCGACAGCACGCCCGAGGCCAGCCGCGACCCGGCCCGAGTTCCGGCACGACCAGTCAGGAGAGACCCCAATGACCTATGTGGTCACCGACAACTGCATCAAGTGCAAATACACCGACTGCGTGGAGGTCTGCCCGGTCGACTGCTTCTACGAGGGCGAGAACATGCTGGTGATCCACCCCGACGAATGCATCGACTGCGGGGTCTGCGAGCCGGAATGCCCGGCCGACGCGATCCGCCCCGACACCGAGCCGGGCACCGAGAGCTGGGTCGGCTTCAACCTCAAGTGGTCCGAGGCATGGCCCAACATCACCACCAAGAAGGACCCGCTGCCCGAGGCGGAGGCGTTCGACGGGGTCGAGGGCAAGCTGGAGAAGCATTTCTCCGAGAAGCCCGGCGAGGGCGACTGAACCGCGGCCCCTCCGGGGGCTGCCCGTTCCTCCTTCCGCGGCGCGGCCGGACACGCTTCCGTGAGCGTGACCCTCATCCTATTGGGGTATTGGTGGTGGCGCCAAACCCGGAAATGTGTTACAAAACTGTATCAGACATCAAAAACAACGGCACGGCGCCCGAATCGGGCGTGAGGCCGCTTTGTGGGGACAAGGCAGAAAATCAGGACCGAACGAGCCCGCAAGGCGCGTTAGGCCCGCTTTTTTGCGGTCTCACCGGGGACAGTACCGCTGGAGTGGAGAGACTATGGCGAAGAAAGACATGAGCAACGCGCAGTTTCGGCCCAATGACTATGTGGTCTACCCCGCCCATGGCGTCGGTCGCATCCTCTCGATCGAGGAGCAGGAGGTCGCCGGGACCCGTCTCGAGCTTTTCGTGATCTCGTTCGAGAAGGACAAGATGACCCTGCGCGTGCCCACGGCGAAGGCGACCGCGACGGGCATGCGTTCGCTCGCCTCGCCGGACATCGTCGAGCGGGCCCTGGCGACCCTGAAGGGCCGCGCCAAGGTCAAGCGCGCGATGTGGTCCCGCCGGGCGCAGGAGTATGAGCAGAAGATCAACTCCGGCGACCTGATCTCTATCGCCGAGGTTGTGCGCGACCTGCACCGTGCCGAGGACCAGCCGGAGCAGTCCTATTCCGAGCGCCAGCTCTACGAGGCGGCGCTGGAGCGGCTGACCCGCGAGGTCGCGGCGGTGGAGGAGCTCGACGAGGGCGACGCCGCTGCCCGGGTCGAGACGGTGCTCACCGCCAAGGCTGCCTGATCTCCCGATCTGGGCGCCAGCCCGAGAAATCGACGCCCGCGGGTTCCGCCCGCGGGCGTTTTTCATGCCGGCCCGGCCCCATGCCGCCCGGGCGCGCTCAGCGGCCGAAGAAGCGGTGCAGGATGTCGCCATAGAGCTCCGCCAGGCGGCGGATATCGGCCACCGGCACGCGCTCGTCGACCTGGTGCATGGTGTCGCCGACGAGGCCGAACTCCACCACCGGGCAATGGTCCTTGATGAAGCGCGCATCCGAGGTGCCGCCGCCGGTGGTCAGCGCCGGGCGCTCGAGCAGCCGGTCGGTGATCGCATCCACCACGATGTCGGTCAGCGGGCCCGGGCTGGTCAGGAAGCTCTCGCCGGAGACCGTCCAGTCGATCTCGGCGTTGCAGCCGGTGCCGACCAGCGCCTCCTCGATCTGCTGGTCGACCCAGATCCTGATGCTCTCGGGCTCGTGCAGGTCGTTGAAGCGGATGTTGAACCGCGCCGTTGCCGAGGCGGGGATCACGTTGCTCGCCGGGTTGCCGGTGTCGATCGAGGTGAGCGCCAGGGTCGAGGCCTGGAAATGCGTGCTGCCGAGGTCGATCGGCGTCCGCGCGAGCCGCAGGCAGGCGGCCGCCAGCGCCGGCAGCGGGTTGGTCGCGCGGTCGGGATAGGCGGTGTGGCCCTGGGTGCCGAAGACCGTGAGCTCGGCGGTCATGGAGCCGCGCCGGCCGATCTTCACCACATCGCCGAGACGGGTCACCGAGGTCGGCTCGCCGACGAGGCAGAAGTCGAGCTGCTCGCCGTTCTCCGCCATCCAGTCGAGGATCGCGCGGGTGCCGTGCTCCGCCGGCCCCTCCTCGTCGCCGGTGATCAGCAGCGCCACCGAGCCCTCGGGCGGCGTGCTGCCGACGAAGTCGAGTGCCGCGGCGACGAAGGCCCCGACGCCGGATTTCATGTCGGTCGCGCCGCGGCCCCAGAGAACGCCGTCGGCCTCCATGCCGCCGAAGGGATCGGCGGTCCAGTCCGCGACATCGCCGACCGGCACCACGTCAGTATGCCCGGCGAAGCCGAAGACCGGCCCGCCCGTACCCCAGCGGGCGTAGAGGTTCTCCACCCCGCCGCGCGAGATCCGGTGGCAGGCGAAGCCGGCGGGGGCCAGCAGGCCCTCGAGCAGCGCCAGCGCGCCGCCCTCCTCCGGCGTCACCGAGGGGCAGCGGATCAGCTCGGCGGTCAGCGCCACCGGATCGGCGGCCCGGAGCTCGCCCGGGGTCTCGTCGGTGGCGGTCATCGCGCGTCCTCGTCGTCTTCCGTGTCCTCGTCGTCGTCCTCGTCGCCCTCGAAGGGCACGATCTGCGCGACGATCACCGCATTCTCGGCCAGCGCCCGCCGGGCCAGCGCCCGGTCCTCGTCGGAGAGCGGGTGCCCCGCGGACAGCCGTTCGGCCAGGTTGCCATGCGACTCGACCGAGAGCGGCGCCATCTCCGCCTGGCGCAGCACCGCGACGGTCTCGTTCACCGCCTCCTGCTCGGTCGTGCCGGTGGCGAAGCAGAGCAGCGCCGCACCGTCGCAGTCCGGCGGCAGCCCGTCCTCCGGCGCGCGGCCGACCTCCACCATCAGCAGGAAGACCTGGCCGAAGCCGGCTTCGGCCGCGGGCCGGGCCCCATCCTTCCTGGCCATCAGTCGCGCAGCAGCTCGTTGATCGCGGTCTTGGCCCGCGTGCCGGCATCCACCCGCTTGACGATCACCGCGCAGTAGAGCCCCGGCCCCGGCGAGCCGTCCGGCAGCGGCTTGCCCGGCAGCGTGCCCGGCAGCACCACCGAATAGGCCGGCACCTCGCCGCGGGTGATCTCGCCGGTGGCGCGGTCGACGATCGGCGTCGAGGCACCGAGATAGACGCCCATGCCGAGCACCGCGCCCTCGCGCACGATCACGCCCTCGACCACCTCGGAGCGCGCGCCGATGAAGGCGCCGTCCTCGATGATCACCGGGCCCGCCTGCAGCGGCTCGAGCACGCCGCCGAGGCCGACGCCGCCGGAGAGGTGCACGTTCTTGCCGACCTGCGCGCAGGAGCCCACCGTCGCCCAGGTATCGACCATGGTGCCCTCGCCGACATAGGCGCCGAGATTGACGAAGGAGGGCATCAGCACCACGCCGGGCGCGATATAGGCCGAGCGGCGGACCACCGCGGTCGGCACCGCGCGGAAGCCCGCGGCGCGCCACTGGTCGCCGCCCCAGCCGGCAAACTTGGAGGGCACCTTGTCCCACCAGTCGGCCTCGCCGGGGCCGCCGGAGATCGGCCCCATGTCGTGCAGGCGGAAGGAGAGCAGCACCGCCTTCTTGGCCCACTGGTTCACGAACCAGCTGCCATCCTCGCGGCGCTCGGCAACGCGGATCTGGCCACGGTCGAGCTGCTCGAGCGCGATCTCGATCGCCTCGCGCGAGGTGCCGCCGGAGCCGGGATTGAGCGTGTCGCGCTCTTCCCAGGCGGCGTCGACTGCCTTTGCGATCTCGTCACGGTTCATCTTGCGTGTTCCCCTTGAATACTGGCCGGGGACGCTACCCTGCCCGGCGGTGGAAGACAATCGGCCCAGGGTGGCCGGGGCCCGGCGCGCGGGCCGCTGCGCGGCTCAGCCGTCGAGCCGGAAGGCCAGGAGCAGCGTGCGTTGCGCCGGGTTGAAGTTGTCGTCCGAGATCAGCCAGAGGATGATGCTCCCCTCCGGCCCCTCGGTGAGGGCCAGCCCCTCCATGTTGTCGATGCCCGAGGCGCTGTCGAAGGCGGCGAGCCGGGTCGCGCTCTCGGGCAGCGGGCGGCCCTCGTCGTCGAGCCCGTAGCGCAGCAGGCGGAGCGAGACCCCATCGGCGAAGGAGTAGTGCCGCTGGGCGATGTAGAGCATCCCGTCCGGCCCGATGGCGGCGGCGGTGATGTCGTGCTTGGTGAGCACCGGCAGCCTGCCCTCGGCCTCGACGCCCTCCGGCCCGAGGATCCAGTAGGGGAAGCCGCCGCTGCGCCGGTCCTCCGCCAGCACCAGCAGCCGGCCGTCGGGCAGCGCGGTGAGCGCTTCGAGCCCGGCATTGCCGTCGAGCTCGGAAGCGCCCGGCGGGCGGATCTCGTCGCCCACCCGGCCGGCGCCGAGATGGCGGGCGATTCGCTGGTCCTTCTCGAAGGAGACGAAGACCGTCTCGCCGGAGCGGGCGAGGCTCTCGGCATCGGTGCCGGTCTCGGCCGGCAGGGCGCGCCCCTCGGCATCGAGGATCGGCGCGATCCGCGCGCCGGAGAGGATCTCGTCGGCCGCCGGCGTGAAGCGCGCGGTGATCCAGCTGCCCCGGTCGGTCACGGCGAGGAACCGCTCGCCCTCGATCAGCAGCCCGGAGATGCCGCCGAAGGCGGCGTCGCGGCCGCGCAGCTTCCAGGCGCCGACGAGCTGCACCCGGCCGTGGAGATCGCCGGGGCCGAGCGCCACCGGCTCCGCGGTCAGCCGGAAATCCCGGCCATGGGCGGCAAGGTCCTCCGCAGCGGCGGGCGCGGCAACGGTCGGCGCGGCAACGGCCAGCGCGGCCGCCAGGGCGGCGGCGCGGCGGCGGCTCACGGCGCCACCAGGCGCTTGCAGGCGGCGGGCAGGTCGGCGAGCGTCAGCGGCCCGCGCTTCTTGCCCGGCTTCGGCTTGGGGTTCAGCGCCTCGTCGGAGAACCACCAGTCGAGCTCCGCGCCGCAGCCCTCCCCCGCCGGCGGCGGCGCCTGGTCGGTGCAGCCCGCGGCATCCGCCGGGCAGGCGAGGCGCACGTGGAAATGGCTGTCATGGCCATACCAGGGCCGGATCCGGCGGAGCCAGGCGCGGTCGCCGGTGGCGTCGCTGCAGAGCCGGCGCTTGATCGCGGCATGGACGAAGATCCGCGCCACCACCCGGTCCGAGGCAGCGGCGCGCAGGATGCGCAGGTGCTCGTCGGTCCAGTTGCCGTTGGTGGTCATCGCCTTGCGATCGACCAGCAGGGTCGAGGAGATCCGCTCCCGGTTCTGCCGGCTGAGCGGTTCGGTGGAGGGCCGGCGGAACCAGATGTCGATGTCGAGCCCGATCTGGTGCGAGCGGTGGCCGGTCAGCATCGGCCCGCCGCGGGGCTGCGAGATGTCGCCGACATAGAGCCGCGGCCAGCCGATCCGGCGGACATGCTCCGACAGGCGCTCGATATAGGCGATGGCTGCGGGGTGGCCCCAGTTGCGGTTGCGGCTGAGCCGCATGGCCTGCCAGCCGGGCGCGGTCTCGGCGAGCTGCATGGCGCCGGCGATGCAGCCGCGGGCATAGGAGCCGAGCGGCGTCGGCACGTCCCCGCTGGGCGCGGCCTCGGCGCCGAAGAGCTCCTTCGCCGGGCGCTCCGCCGCCCCTGCCCGGTCGCTGCCCGGCCCGGCCAGGGCCGCGAGGGCGGCTGCGAGCAGGATGGCGATGCGCATGGTTGCCCGCATGGGATTCTCCCCTTCCCGGTTCGGCGCGAAGTATGCCCCGGCCGGCGCGGCGGCGAAAGGGCTCCGGGCGATCCGCAGGCCGATCGCCGCCGCGGCGGGCAGGCGCGCCTAGTCGCCGCCGAGGGCGGCGCGCCGGCGCATCAGCGGCTCGAGGAAGCTTTCGTCCGGATCGGTCTCGAGCCGGACGGCCTTCGACCAGTCGACCGCGCCGAGCTTGCCGCAGGCGACGCAGGTCGGGCCCGCCGCGGTCTCGACCCGCAGCTCGATCTTGCCGAGCGCATGGGCCGGCAGCTCGAGCAGGTCGCCATGGGTGAGCCGCGCCAGCCGGCCGACGGTGTGGGTGCCGGCCGGGATGATCGCGCGCAGCGGAAGCCGGCTCTCGATCACCTCGGTCATCATGTGCCGGGCCCAGGCGCCGCGCATGCTGTCGGAGCCTGCGCCCTGCGCCGCGATCAGGTCGCGCTTCAGGTTCTCCAGCACCGAGACCGGCACGACGAAATCCAGCCCGGCGCCGCGCTTGTCCTCGTTCATGTGGAAGTTGAGCTTGATGATGAAGACCTCCGCCTGGTCGGGCGCGATGCGCACCATGCCCGGCTGCTGCTCGAAGCGGGTGCGGCTGGCGACGCCGATCGCCGAGCGGGTGCAGTGCTCGCGCACCGCGTCGTCGAAGCAGCGCGCCACGATGTCGACGAAGCGGCCATAGATCGACAGGTCGATCGCGGTCAGCGAGCGCTGGAAGTTGCTCTCCTCGAAGGAGCCGTCGCCGCCGAGATAGATGTCGAGCACCTTGCCGAGCAGCCGCGGATGCGCCTTGGTCAGGGCCATCCCCAGCTTGCCGGGAAAGCCGAGCAGATAGATCGCCGAGGGCGCGAAGAGGTTGCGCAGATAGTCGCCGTGGCGCGCCACCTCGAAGCCATAGACCGAGACGTCGATCCCCGGCCTGAGCTCGGCGCGCACCCGCGTCGCCGCGATGCTGGCGAAGGTATGGCAGAGCGCGTCCATCGGCGGGAAGCCCGCCAGCCGCATCTTCGGCCCGCGCACCTTGCGCGCGAGCACGTTCTCCGTTGCCGGACCGCCATCCGCCATCGCCGCTCCTCCCTGCCTGCCGCGGCCCCGCAATGGCCCGCGCGATGCAGCATCGCCGGGCAATCTCCACAAATCCTTAACCACACTCGCCTGCAATGCGGTCACCCGGGTGGTTCAGGCCGGGGCCGCCGGCGCCGGGATCGTTCGGGCCGGCGGCAGGCACAGGCAGCGAGGCAGGCGGATGAGCGGGAACGAGAAGGCGCCGATCATCGTGAAGAAGGTGGTCAAGGGCGGCGGCGACGGCCATCACGGCGGCGCCTGGAAGGTGGCCTATGCCGATTTCGTGACCGCGATGATGGCCTTCTTCCTGCTGATGTGGCTGCTGAACGCGACCACCGAGAAGCAGCGAAAGGGCATCGCCGACTATTTCGACCCGTCGATCCCGCTGGCGCGGATCTCCGCCGGCGGCAACAACGTGCTCGACGGTGATTCGGTGGTGGCGCGGCAGCGCCGGTCGGGCTCGAAGCCGCCGCAGGCCGAGGATGTCGGCCCCGAAACCGTGCTGATCGACCGGACGCTGCCGGATCCGAGCCCGCATGCCCGCGGCGGCCGCGCGACCTCCGGCTCGGCCCCGCACGATCCCGCCGGAGCGGATGCCGGGGCGGGAGCCTACGAGGCCGCCTACCGCGCCGAGGAGGCCCGCCTCGAGCAGCTCGCCGAGGAGGTCCGCGCGGCGGTCTCGGCGGCGGGCGGCGGGTTCGACGCGCATTTTCTCGTGCGCATGACGCCGGAGGGCCTGGTGATCGAGATCGCCGATACCGGGCAGGCACCGCTGTTTGCCAGCGGCTCGGCCGCCCCGGCGCCGAAGCTCGCCGAGCTTATGGCGGTGATCGTGCCCGTGCTCGGGCTCACCACCAACCCGATCGCCATCGTCGGGCACACCGATGCGAGCCCCTTTACCGGCGCCGGTTCGGACAACTGGGTGCTCTCGACCGAGCGGGCCAATGCGGCGCGGCGCCTGATGCTGGCCGCGGGGCTCGACGAGGCGCGGCTCGCGCGGGTCAGCGGCCGGGCGGCGCGGGAGCCGCTCTCGGAGGATCCGCACGCGCCCGAGAACCGCCGCATCGCGCTCACCCTGCTGCGCCACGTGCCCCGTTAGGCGTGCCTTAACCGCAGCCCGATACGCTCCGGTGACGATAACACGCAGAGAGGTCGGTCCATGTCCCTGTCTTCTTCCCTGAACGCCGGCGTGGCCGGTCTGCTGGTCAATGCCACCAAGCTCGCCACGATCTCCGACAACATCGCCAATTCGGCGACCCCGGGCTATCGCCGCGCGACGGTGGAGTTCGCCTCGCTGGTCACCGCCGATCCGCGCACCTCGATCTACACCGCCGCCGGCGTGCGCTCGATCTCCTTCCGCGATGTCGAGACCTCGGGATCGCTGTCGCCGACCTCGAATTCCACCGATCTCGCCGTGGCGGGCAACGGCATGCTGCCGGTCACGGATGCGACCCGGGTCGACCTGCCGGACAACGAGCGCCCCTTCATGATGGTGCCGACCGGCTCCTTCCGCACCAACGAGGTGGGCTATCTGGTCACCCAGTCGGGCCTCGCGCTGCTCGGCTTCCCGACCGATTCGGCCGGCAATCTCGACGGCGCCGTGGTGCGCGACGGCACCTCCAGCCTCGAGCCGGTGCAGGTCTCGCCCTTCCTCACCGCGGCGCAGCAGACCTCGGAGATCTCGCTCGGCGTCAACCTGCCGGCGCGCGAGACCGAATACACCGCCGGCGCCCCCACCGTGCTCGAGAGCCCGATCCAGTATTTCGACAGCGTCGGCCGCGAGAAGACCCTCAGCATCGTCTATACCCCGGTGCTGCCGGCCGCGCCGGGCGACCCGCCGACCAACCAGTGGAACATCGCCTTCTTCGACAGCGCGGGGCCGGACCCGGCCGAGCCGATCGCCTCGCTCGACCTCGCATTCGACGACACCCAGGGCGGCGTGCTGCTCAATCCCGGCGGCGTCACCGAGGTCGATCTCACCGGCACCCCGGGCGAGCCCACCGGCTACAGCCCCGCCACCTTCGACCCGCTGACCGGCTATCTCACCGTGCAGGCCTCCGACGGCGATGTGCCGATCGAGATCTTCATCGGCTCGCCCGAGCCCACGGTCGCCGGCGGGCTGAGCCAGCTCGACGCCGAGTTCGCGCCGACCAACATCATCAAGGACGGCGCCCCGGCCGGCACGCTCTCCTCGCTGGAGGTCGACGAGCGCGGCGTGCTGCTCGGGGTCTACGACACCGGCCAGCGGGTGGCGCTCTACCAGATCCCGATCGCCGACGTGCCCAACATGAACGGCCTGACCGCGCTCTCCAACCAGGCCTTCGCGCTCTCGCCGCAATCGGGCAACGTCTTCCTGCACGATGCCAATACAGGCCCGGTCGGCTCGATCGAGAGCTTCTCGCTGCAGCAGTCCACGGTCGACATCGCCCGCGAGCTGACCGACCTGATCGCCACCCAGCGCGCCTATTCCTCCAACGCCACGGTGATCCAGACGGTCGACGAGATGCTGCAGGAAACCACCAACCTCAAGCGCTGAGGCGCGGGCTGAGAACCGGGAGCGGCCATGTCCATCACCAATGCCCTGAACAACGCGCTCTCGGGCCTGCGCGCCAATGGCCGGCTGGCGGACATCACCGCCGGCAACCTCGCCAATGCGCTCACCCCCGGCTACGGGCGGCAGGAGGTGGCGCTGGCCTCCTCGGTCACCGGCACGCAGGGCACCGGCGTGCGCGTCGCCGGCGTGGTGCGGGTGACCGACCCCGAGCTCTCCACCGCGCGGCGCATGGCCGACGGCGATCTGGCCGAGCGCGCGACCGGCCATTCCGCGCTGCAACGGCTCGAGGCGGCGTTCGGCACGCTCGAGGATCCGGGCAGCCTCGGCGCCCTGCTCGCGCGGTTCGAGGCGAGCCTGCGCGCCCTCGGCGACACGCCGGAGAACGGCCCCCGCCAGCAGGCCGCGGCGGAGGCGGCGGGCGACCTCGCGGCAAAGTTCAACGCGCTCGGCCAGGCGGTCACCGATCTGCGCGCGCAGACCGACCGCGGGATCGCCAGCACCGTCGAAGCGACCAACACCGCGCTCGAGGGCGTCGCCAGGCTCAACCGCCAGATCCAGATCGCCGTCGCCGCGGGGCGCGAGACCGCGCCGCTGATCGACCGGCGCGAGGCGCTGATCGACCAGGTGGCCCAGGCCCTGCCGGTCCGCCAGAGCATCCGCCCCGACGGCGTGATCGAGCTGCGCACGCTGGAGGGGATCGGCCTCGCCGATGTCACCGCGCGCCGGCTCGACTACACCGCGACGCCGGTCTACGAGCCGGGGCTGCGCTATGACGACGGCGCCGGCACGCTCTCCGGCCTCACCCTGCAGGGCATCGACATCACCCCCGGCGGGCCCGGCGCGCAGGCGGTGCGCGGCGGCGCGCTGGCCGGGCTGTTCGAGACCCGCGACACGGTCGCGCCGGAGATCGAGACCCAGCTCGACAGCCTCGCCGCCGATCTCGTCACCCGGCTCGCCGATCCCGCCATCGACACCACGCTGGCGCCGGGCGATGCCGGCCTCTTCACCGATCGCGGCAGCGCCTTCGCACTGGCCGACATCACCGGCATCGCCAGCCGCATCGCGCTGAACGCCGCCGTCGATCCGGCGGAGGGCGGCGACCCGGCGCTGCTGCGCGACGGGCTGAATGCCGCGAGCCCCGGCCCCTCCTCGGAGGACGGGCTGCTGCGCGCCCTCGCCGATGCGCTGAGCGCGCCGCGCGACGTGACGGCGCCGCCCGCCACCCCGGGCCTCGCCGGCCAGCTCTCCCTCGCCGAGCGGATCGACGGGGTGGTGGAGCGCATCGGCACCGCCCGCGTCGGCGCCGAGCTCGAGGTCACCACGCTCTCCGCCGCGCGCGAGGCGCTCGCCTCGCAGGAGACCGCCCGCCTCGGGGTCGATACCGACCTCGAGCTCTCGCGCCTCGTCGAGATCGAGCAGGCCTATGCCGCCAATGCACAGGTCATCCAGACCGCCGCGCGCATGCTCGACGAGCTCCAGAGGATCCAGTGATGATCGACACGCCCTATGGCTTCCCGCCCCAGCGCACCCCCGCGCTGCTGCGCAACCTGATGACCGAGCTCGGCGACACCGCCGATATCCGGCGCGAGGAGGCGATCACCGGCCGCCTTGCCGACCCGGTCGCGGCGCTCGACGGGCGCATCGGCGAGGCGCTCTCGATCGAGCGGGCGCTCGAGAGCATCGCCGGCTATCGCAGCAGCATCGCCCTGGCGGAGACCCGGGCGCAGGCGACCCAGGCGGTCTTCGAGCAGATCCGGGGCCTGACCGACGACCTCGCCAACCAGGCCCAGGTCGCGCTCGAGAACCAGACCACCGGCGGGCTCGAGATCGCCTCCACCGTCGCCGGCGAGGCGCTCTTCACGCTCACCTCGGCGCTCAACACCCGGGTGGGCGGGCGCAGCATCTTCGCCGGCAACGCCGGCGACAGCCCGGCGATCGTGGAGGCCGGGACGATCCTGGCCGAGGTCACGACGATCGTCGAGGCCGCGCCCAATGCCGGGATCGCGGCGGCCGATCTGCGCGCCGCCTTCGACGATGCCGGCGGGCTCTTCGAGACCGCGCTCTATCTTGGCGGCAACGGCGATGCCCCCTCGGCCGAGGTCGCCGCCGGCGAGCGCGTGGATCACGGTGCCCGGGCCGACGACCCGGCGATCCGCGACCTGCTCCGCGCCGTCGCCGCCCTCGCCACCGCCTACGACCCGGATGCCGTGCTCACCGGGGACGACCGGCGCAAGCTCGCCGAGAGCGCGGTGCGGGACCTGCGCGACACCGTCGAGCCGATCAACCGGCTTAGCGCCAGGGTCGGCGTGGCCGAGGCCCGCATCGAGACGGTGAAGGCCCGCCACGTCACCGAGGAAGCCGCCCTGACCCGCAGCTACAACGCGCTGACCGGCGCCGACACGCTGCTCGCCGCCTCCCATCTGCAGGAGGTGGAGGGCCAGATCGAGGTGCTGTTCCTGACCACGGCGCGCCTCGCCAATCTCTCGCTCGTCAACTTCCTGCGCTGAGCCCAGCGCGCCAGAAAGGCCGCCCATGATCCGCGCGATCCTCCTGCTCGCCGCCCTCGCGCTCGCCGCCGCGACGGCCGCCCCGCCGGCCGCCCGCGCCAGCCCGCGGATCAAGGACCTCGTGGAGATCGAAGGGGTGCGCGGCAACGACCTGGTGGGCTACGGCCTCGTCGTGGGCCTGGCCGGCACCGGCGACAGCATCCGCAACAGCCCGTTCACCGAGGAGGCGCTGGCCAACCTCCTCGAACGGCTCGGCGTCAATGTCTCGGGCGAGGCGTTCCGGCCGCAGAACGTCGCCGCGGTGATCGTCACCGCGACCCTGCCCGCCTTCGCCCGCGCCGGCTCGCGCACCGATGTCACCGTCTCGGCCATCGGCGATGCCGACAGCCTGCTCGGCGGCACCCTGATCATGACGCCGATGAACGCCGCCGACGGCGAGATCTATGCCGTGGCCCAGGGGCCGATCCTGGCCGGCGGCATCGCCGCGCAGGGCGACGGCGCCGCCGAGCAGATCGGCGTGCCGACCTCGGGCTCGATCCCCGGAGGCGCCCGCATCGAGCGCGAGATCCCCTTCGTCTTCGGCGAGATGCAGCGCCTGCGCCTGGCGCTCCGCGAGCCCGATTTCACCACCGCCCTGCGGATCGAGCGGGCGATCAACGGCGCCCTCGGCCGGCCGGTGGCGCGGATGGGCGATGCCGGCACCGTGGCGCTCGACCTGCAGGCCGCCGGGCTCGGCCCCGCCGCGCTGATCGCCCGCATCGAGAACCTCGCCATCGCGCCCTCGACCAAGGCCCGCGTGGTGATCGACCAGCGCTCCGGCACCATCGTGCTCGGCGCCGATGTGAAGATCAGCCGCGTCGCGGTGGCCCAGGGCAATCTCGCGATCCGCGTGCAGGAGACGCCGCTCGCGGTGCAGCCCAACCCCTTCGCCGATGGCGAGAGCATCGTGGTGCCGCGCACCGGCATCGACATCGAGGAGAACGACCAGAACCGCCTCGCCCTCGTCGAGCAGAACGTCACCCTCGCGGATCTGGTCGACGGGCTCAACGCGCTCGGCGTCGGCCCGCGCGACATCATCGACATCCTGAAGGCGATCAAGGCCGCCGGTGCGCTGCATGCCGAGATGATCGTGCAATAGCCGTGGCGGCCGGGCTCAGTCCTCGAAGATCGGCTCGGGCACCGCGGCCGGGTCGAGCCCCAGCAGCTCCCAGCTCCGCGCCATGTGCTCGGGCAGCGGCGCCGCGAAGCGCAGCGCCCGGCCGGTCAGCGGATGCCGGAAGGCCAGCCGGGCGGCATGGAGATGCAGCTTGCGGCTCGCCGCGCCGCCGAGCCCGGCGCCCCAGCCATCGCCGAGATTCTCCTGCCCGCGCCCGCCGTATTTCCCGTCGCCCGCGATCGGATTGCCGAGCGCCGCCATATGCGCGCGCAGCTGGTGCGTCCGCCCGGTGACCGGGCGCAGCGCCACCCAGGCGGCGCGCCCGCCGACCTGCTCGATCACCCTGAAATCGGTGGTCGCGTGCTTGGCGCCCTCGGTGGCGGCCACCTCGTCCGGGTGCAGGATGCGCATCTTCTCGCCCTCGCCCGACCGGCCGGCCTTCACCAGGCCATAGCTCACCGTGCCGGCCGATGGCTGCACCCGCCCGGCGACCAGCGCGAAATAGATCTTCTCGACCGCGCGCGAGCGGAACGCCCGGGCCAGCGCCACCGCGGCGGCGCCGGTGCGCGCCAGCACGATGAGGCCGGCGGTGTCCTTGTCGAGCCGGTGCACGAGGCGCGGATCGTCCTCGCGCTCGAAGCGCAGCGCCGGCAGCATGCCCGCCAGATGGCGCACCTGGCCGCTGCCGCCCTGCACCGCGAGCCCGGCCGGCTTGTCGAGCACCAGCATCGCCTCGTCGCGGTAGAGCACCCGCCGGCGCAGCGCCTCGGCCTCGCCGGCATCGAGCATCGCGGGCCGGGCCTCCGGCGCCGGGGCCGGCGCCTCGGGCAGCGGCGGCACCCGCACCACCTGGCCCGGCGCGACCCGCGTCGCCGGCTTTGCGCGCGCGCTGTCGACACGGATCTCGCCCCTGCGGCAGAGCTTCTCGATCCGCCCCTGGGTGAGCACCGGGAAGGCGCGCTTCAGCCAGCGGTCGAGCCGCTGCTCGGCCTCGTCGGCGCCGATCGTCAGATGCTGCACACCGCTCATCGCTCACGGCCCCCAGATTGCGCGGCCGAGCTTCAGCCCGGCCCAGAGCGCGCCGACCGCGAGCCCGACCGAGGCCGCCGCATAGGCTGCCGCGGCCAGCCCGCGGCCGCGCTCGATCAGCGTCAGCGCGTCCAGCGAGAACGCCGAGAAGGTGGTGAAGCCGCCGAGCACGCCGGTGAGCAGGAAGGGCGCCATCCGGCCCCAGCTGCCCGGGAAACGCTCCATCAGCGCGACCGCGAGCAGCCCCATCAGCGCCGAGCCGAGCACGTTGACCGCCAGGGTTCCCCAGGGAAAGCCCGGCGCCAGGCGGCCGATCCAGGCCACGGTCAGGAAGCGCAGCGAGGCGCCGATCGCGCCGCCGGCCGCCACCGCCGCGATCGCCAGGGGCGGCGGGCTCATGCCTGCCGCTCCCGGCGCAGGCGGGCGAAATAGTCGCGCCGCTTCTTCATCTCGCGCTCGAAGCCCCGCTCCACCGGCTCGTAGAGCTCGGCCCGGGCCATGCCGTCGGGAAAATAGTCCTGGCCCGAGAAGGCATCCGGCGCGTCGTGGTCATAGGCATAGCCCTTTCCGAAGCCCTGCGCGCGCATCAGGTCGGTGGGCGCGTTCAGGATATGGTCCGGCGGCGGCGCCGAGCCGGTCTGCTTGGCGATCCGGCGCGCCGCCTTGTAGGCGGCATAGCCGGCATTGGATTTCGGCGCCAGCGCGAGATAGAGGCAGGCCTGCGCCAGCGCCAGCTCGCCCTCCGGGCTGCCGAGCCGCTCGTAGACCTGCCAGGCGGCGAGGCAATGGGCCTGCGCCTCCGGATCGGCGAGGCCGATATCCTCCACCGCCATCCGGGTCAGCCGGCGCGCCAGGTAATGCGGGTCCTCGCCGCCCTCGAGCATGCGGGCGAGCCAGTAGAGCGCGGCATCCGGATCGGAGCCGCGGACCGACTTGTGCAGCGCCGAGATCAGCCCGTAATGCGCATCCCCGGCGCGGTCATAGACCGGCGCGCGGCGGGTCAGGCGCGCGCGCAGCCCCTCGGCATCATGCGGCCCGGCGCCGAGCCGGCCGACCTGCTCGGCGAGGTTGAGCAGCGCCCGCCCGTCGCCATCGGCCATCGCGACCAGCGCCGCCCGCGCCTCCCCGGTCAGCGGCAGGGCGCCGATCTCGGCCTCGGCGCGGGCCAGCAGCGCCGCCAGCGCATCCTCGCCGAGCCGGTAGAGCCGCACCACCTCGGCGCGCGACAGCAGCGCCGCGTTGAGCGCGAAGGAGGGGTTCTCGGTGGTCGCGCCGACGAGGATGATCGTGCCGCGCTCCATATGCGGCAGGAAGCCGTCCTGCTGCGCCTTGTTGAAGCGGTGGATCTCGTCGACGAAGAGCAGCGTGCCCTGCCCCGCGGCATGGGCGCGCTCGGCGGTCTCGAACACCCGGCGCAGATCGGCGACGCCGGTGAAGATCGCCGAGATCTGCACGAAGCGGTGCGTGGTCTCGGCCGCGAGGAGGCGCGCGATGGTGGTCTTGCCGACACCGGGCGGGCCCCAGAGGATCAGCGAGGAGAGCTCGCCCGCCCGCAGCATCGCGCCGATCGGGCCGTCCGGGCCGATCGCGCCCTCCTGCCCGATCACCTCGGCGAGCCGGCCCGGGCGCAGCCGGTCGGCCAGCGGGCGCGGGCCGGCGGCCGCCGCGCCGCCATCGGGTGCCCCGGCGGAGAACAGGTCGCCCATCAGCCGCCGATCACCAGCTGGCCGCGGCGCCCGTTGCGCAGGATCTCCAGCACGATGCGGGTGCGGGCGCTGCGGAAGGCGTCCAGCAGCTCGCCGACCTTGCGCACCTCCTGCCCGTCGGCGGAGAGGATCACGTCGCCGCCGCGCAGCCCGACCCGGCGCGAGACGTCGCGCGCCCGCACCACCAGCACGCCGCGGGTGGTGACCGGCAGCCCGGCCTCCTGGATCACCGCCGGGTTGACGCTGACCAGCTCCAGCCCGCGCAGCGCGCCGCGGCGGATCAGCGTCTCCTCGCGGGGCGGGATCTCCGGCGCCGCCACCAGCCGCACCGAGGCGCGCCGCGGCTCGCCGTCGCGCAGATAGCTGACCTCGGCGCCGCGCCCGGTGCCGAGCGTCGCGGCGCGGAAGTTGAGCTCGGACATGCTGTCGACCTTCTGGCCGCCGAGCCCGGTCAGCACGTCGCCGGGCTCGAGCCCCGCCGCGGCCAGCCGGCTCGCCGGGTGCAGCGCCTCGATCACCACGCCGCGGGCCTCCTCGAGCCCCAGCGCCTCGGCCAGATCGCCGGTGACGGCGGCGCCGTCGATGCCGAGCCAGGGCCGCTCGAGCTCCGCCTCGCCGGTGCGCGCCGCCTCGACCACGCGCGCCACCAGATTGGCCGGCACCGCGAAGCCGATGCCGTTGGAGCCGCCGGAGCGCGACAGGATCGCGGTGTTGACGCCGATCAGCCGGCCGTCCATGTCGACCAGCGCGCCGCCGGAATTGCCCGGATTGATCGCCGCGTCGGTCTGGATGTAGTAGCCGTCGCGCAGCCGCCGCCCGGCGCCGCTGCGCGCCAGCCCCGAGACGATGCCCGAGGTCACCGTCTGCCCGACGCCGAAGGGGTTGCCGATGGCCAGCACAAGGTCGCCGACCTCCAGCGTGTCGCTGTCGCGGATGTCGAGCGCCGGCAGGTCATGCGCGCCCTTGAGCTGCACCACCGCGAGGTCGGACTGCTCGTCGGCGAAGATCACCCGGCCCTCGAACTCGCGCTTGTCGGCGAGCACCACGGTGATCTCGTCCGCCCCGGCCACCACGTGATGGTTGGAGACGACGATGCCGGCCGGGTCGAGGATCACGCCAGAGCCGAGGGAGTTCTCGATCCGCCGCGCGCCGGGCATGTCGCGGAACACGTCGCCGAAGAACTCGCGCAGGAACGGATCGTTGCCGAACGGGCTGCGGCGCCCGGCCACCACCTTGCGCGCATAGATGTTGACGACCGCGGGCGCGGCCTTCCTCACCACCGGCGCGAAGCTGAGCTGGATCTGGCCGCGGCTCTCGGGCACCCGCAGGGCGGGACGCGGCTCCGGCTGCGGCGATGTCCGGGTCTGCGCCGCGCGGACCGGGCCGGGCGCATCGGTGCCGGGCGCATCGGTCGCGGCCGCGGGGCCGGCAGCCGGACGCTCGACGCCGGCCGCACAGGCGGCCAGCGCGAAGATCAGGGAAACGAGGACGAGACGCAGGCTCATGGGCGGGCTCCCGGTGTCACGACCGACACCCCAAACCTAGGCCAGCGGTGTCGGCGGCGAAAGCCCTCAGGCCCCCGCCAGGGCGCGGCTCACGCCTCCGCGGCCTCCTCGGCGGCGACGCGCTCGCGGTCAATGGCGCCCTTGGCGTCGAGATCGCGGTCGACCAGCTCGATGATCGCCATCGGCGCCATGTCGCCATAGCGGAAGCCGGCCTTCAGCACGCGGGAATAGCCGCCGGGGCGCTTGGCATAGCGCTCGCCGAGGGTGTCGAAGAGCTTCTTCACCGCCGGCTCCTGCCGGATCTGCGCCGCCACCAGGCGACGGGCATGCAGGTCGCCGCGCTTGGCCAGCGTGATCAGCTTCTCGACATAGGGGCGAAGCTCCTTCGCCTTGGGCAGCGTGGTCTTGATCTGCTCGTGCTCGATCAGCGAGCAGGCCATGTTGGCGAGCATCGCCTTGCGGTGCTCGTGGGTGCGGTTCAGCTTGCGGTAGCCATTGCCGTGGCGCATGGGTCTGTTCTCCGTCTACGGGGTTTATGCTTTGTTGGTTGGGGGGCCGAGGCCCCCATCCGTACCGTCGTCGCGAGGACCGTCAGAGATGGTCCTCGAACTTCTTCGCGAGATCCTCGATGTTCTCGGGCGGCCATTCCGGCACATCCATCCCGAGATGCAGGCCCATGGTGGTGAGGACCTCCTTGATCTCGTTCAGCGACTTGCGCCCGAAGTTCGGGGTCCGGAGCATCTCCGCCTCGGTCTTCTGGATCAGGTCGCCGATATAGACGATGTTGTCGTTCTTCAGGCAGTTCGCCGAGCGCACCGAGAGCTCGAGCTCGTCGACCTTCTTGAGCAGCAGCGGGTTGAACTCGAGATCGCTCTCCTCCTCCGCCCGCGAGGCGGCCTGCGGCTCCTCGAAGTTGATGAAGGTCTGGAGCTGGTCCTGCAGGATGCGCGCGGCATAGGCCAGCGCATCGTCCGGGCTCAGCGAGCCGTCGGTCTCCACCGTGATCGAGAGCTTGTCATAGTCGAGCACCTGGCCCTCGCGGGTCGGGTCGACCTTGTAGGACACCCGCTTCACCGGCGAGTAGAGCGCGTCGATCGGGATATAGCCGATCGGCGCGTCCTCGGGCCGGTTCTTGTCGGCCGCGACATAGCCCTTGCCGACGCCGACGGTGAGCTCGGCATGGAAGCTCGCGCCCTCGTCGAGGTGGCAGATCACGTGATCCTTGTTGATCACGGTCACGCCGGCGATCTCGACGATGTCGGCCGCGGTCACCACGCCCGGGCCGGAGGCCGAGAGCTGCAGCCGCTTGCTGCCGTCGCCGTCCATCGCGATCGCAACCCCCTTGAGGTTGAGCACGATATCGGTAACGTCCTCACGGACGCCGGTCACGCTCGAGAACTCGTGCAGCACACCGTCGATCTGCACCGCGGTGATCGCCGAGCCCTGCAGCGAGGAGAGGAGCACGCGCCGCAGCGCGTTGCCGAGCGTCAGGCCGAATCCGCGTTCCAGCGGCTCCGCCACGGCGGTCGCGACGCGCTTGGGGTCGCGGCCGGGCGTGACCTCGAGGCCGCGCGGCTTGATGAGCTCCTGCCAATTCTTGTGGATCATGCGTCTGCCCTCCATGCCAGTGACCGGCCTGACCCTAGGCCGGTCACACCCGAGGAAATGCGAAATGGCCCGCGCGGAGCGCGGGCCGGGCCTCTTGGACCGGATCTGGTCAAACGCGACGGCGCTTGGGGGGCCGGCAGCCGTTGTGCGCGATCGGGGTGACATCGCGGATCGCGGTCACCTGAAAGCCCACGGCCTGCAGCGCGCGCAGCGCCGATTCGCGACCCGAGCCGGGCCCCTGCACCTCGACCTCGAGGGTCCGCATGCCGTGCTCCTGCGCCTTGCGGCCGGCATCCTCGGCCGCCACCTGGGCGGCATAGGGCGTCGACTTGCGCGAGCCCTTGAAGCCCATCGTGCCGGCGGACGACCAGGCGATCGTGTTGCCCTGCGCGTCGGAAATCGTGATCATCGTGTTGTTGAAGGACGAGTTCACGTGGGCCACGCCCGAGGTGATGTTCTTCGAGACCTTCTTGCGGGAAACCGCCCGCTTGTCGCGCGCCATGTTCGGACCTCTTGCGAATTACTTCTTCTTGCCGGCGATCGGCTTTGCCGGGCCCTTGCGGGTGCGGGCATTCGTGTGGGTGCGCTGGCCGCGCACCGGCAGACCGCGCCGATGCCGCAGGCCGCGATAGCAGCCGAGATCCATCAGCCGCTTGATGTCCACCGCGCGCTCGCGGCGGAGGTCACCCTCGACCGTGAGATTCGCGTCGACATACTCGCGAATCGCGAGCACCTCGGCGTCCGAGAGCTCGTTGACACGACGCTCCATCGGAATGCTCAGATCGTTGCAGATCTTGTTGGCCGTGGTGTGCCCGATGCCATGAACATAGGTCAGGGCAATCGGCACACGCTTGGCCGTCGGAATGTTAACGCCTGCGATGCGCGCCACCTGTCTCTCCGTCTTGCTGCTCCGGCCCCGCTTCCGGTGGCCGGCTCGCGCCGGCGGCAATGCCGCCCTGGCTCGTCCGTGTTTGTCCGTATCGCCTTATCGCGCGAAGGCCGCGCGGCGGGCCGGATGGTTCCGACCCGTGACCGAGCAGCCCTCAGGAAGCGCGCAATATAGCCATGCCGCTGCCGGGCGCAACCCCCAAATCGCGTCGCGCCCGCGCGAACCGTCCCGCATCGTCAGCCGAGGCCCATGGCCTTGCGGATCTGCGCGAAGACATCGTCGATCTCGGCCATGCCGTCGACGCTCTTCAGCTTGCCGGCCTGCTGGTAATAGGCGATCAGCGGCGCCGTCTCGGCATGATAGGCGCCGAGTCGCGCCCGCACGGTCTCGGCATTGTCGTCCGGCCGGCGCTTGAACTCAGTGCCGCCGCACTTGTCGCAGACGCCCTCGGCGGTCGGTTTCTTGTGCCGGTCGTGATAGCCCTCGCCGCAGCCGGCGCAGGTGTAGCGCCCGGAGACGCGGTCCACCAGCAGCTCGTCGTCGACCTCCATCGAGACCACCGCATCGAGCGTCAGGCCCTTCTCGGCCAGCAGCCCGTCGAGCGCCTCGGCCTGCGCCGCGGTGCGCGGGAAGCCGTCGAAGATCACGCCCTGGGAGACGTCCGGCGCGTCGAGCCGCTCGGAGACCACGCCGATGACGATGTCGTCGGAGACCAGCTCGCCGGCCTCCATCACCGCCTTGGCCTTCTGCCCGACCTCGGTGCCCGCCGCCACCGCCGCGCGCAGCATGTCTCCGGTCGACAGCTGCACCATGCCGTCACGCTCCACCAGCATCCGTGCCTGGGTGCCCTTTCCGGCCCCCGGCGGCCCGAGCAGAATGATGTTCATCAACGTCCCTCCACGTCTTCTTCTCTCACCTTGACCTGATAGTCGACGCAGTGGGTGTGCAGCCTAGATTCGGCGCGGTCCAGAGCGCTTCTTGCCGCGGATCTTCGATTTCTCGATCAGCCCCTGATACTGGTGCGCCATGAGATGGCTCTGGATCTGGGTGATCGTGTCCATCGTGACCGAGACGACGATCAGCAGCGAGGTGCCGCCGAAATAGAACGGCACGCCGACCTCGGCGATCAGCAGTTCCGGCAGCAGGCAGACCACCACCAGGTAGATCGCGCCCACCACCGAGAGCCGCGTCAGCACGAAGTCGAGATACTCCGCGGTGCGCTTGCCGGGCCGGATGCCGGGCACGAAGCCGCCATGCTTCTTGAGGTTCTCCGCCACGTCCTCGGGGTTGAACACCACCGCGGTGTAGAAGAACACGAAGAACACGATCAGCGCCGAGAACAGCACCAGAAAGAGCGGCTGGCCATGGCCGAGCAGCGCCGCCACCGTGCCGAGCCAGCCGGCCGAGCCGTCGGCCGCCGAGAAGCTCGCCACCGTGGTCGGCAGCAGCAGCAGCGAGGAGGCGAAGATCGGCGGGATCACGCCGGCGGTGTTGATCTTCAGCGGCAGGAACTGGTTCTCGCCGCCATACATCTTCTGGCCGACCTGGCGCTTGGGATACTGGATCAGGATCCGCCGCTGCGCGCGCTCGACATAGACCACGCCGTAGATCACGGCGATCGCCATCAGCATGATGCCGATGATCGCGAACGTGGAGAGCTGGCCGGTGCGGCCGAGCTCGAAGAACTGCGCCAGCGCGCCGGGCAGCTCGGCGACGATGCCGACGAAGATGATCAGCGAGATGCCGTTGCCGACGCCGCGCGCGGTGATCTGCTCGCCGAGCCACATCAGGAACATCACGCCGCCCACCAGCGTGATCACCGCGGTCGCCCGGAAGAACATGCCCGGCTCCACCGCCATGCCCTGCCCCTCGAGCCCGACCGCCATGCCATAGGCCTGGATCGTGGCGAGGAACACCGTGCCGTAGCGGGTGTACTGGTTGATCTTCTTGCGCCCGGCCTCGCCTTCCTTCTTCAGCCGCTCGAGCTCGGGCACCATGGAGGTGGCGAGCTGCATGATGATCGAGGCGGAGATGTAGGGCATGATCCCGAGCGCGAAGATCGCCATGCGCTGCACGGCGCCGCCGGTGAACATGTTGAAGACGCCGATGATGCCGCCCTGGGTCTGCTCGATGAACTGCTGCAGCTGGACGGTGTCGATGCCGGGAAGGGGGATGAACGTCCCCGCCCGATAGACGCAGAGCAGGGCGAGCGTGAAGAGCAGCCGCTGCTGCAGGTCCTTGGCCTTGCCGAACGAGCCGAAGCTCAGATTGGCAGCCATCTGTTCGGTGCTCGAGGCCATGGGGATCCTCCCGGTATGTGGGCATGCCGCGCGGACGGCATGGAGGCGCGACCTGCGCGTCCCCTCACATCGACCCTCCGGCGCCCGTGGTCAAGTCTGGGGTCAGCCCCCCGGGCCCGCCCTGTGGCAGACCCGTCGCGATCGGCGGGGCGGGGCGACCATCGGCCGCCCTGCCCCGGGATCGGATCAGCCCTCGGCCGGGGCTTCCTCGGCCTTCGGCGCGGTCACCGTGAGGGTGCCGCCGGCGGCCGCAACCGCCTCGATCGCCCCCTGCGAGGCGCCGGTGACGGTGATCTTCAGACCCTTGGTCAGCGGCTTGACGACGACATCGCCGCCCTCCGCCTCGTGATCCACCAGGCCCTTGCCGAGCACCCGCACGCCGTCCTTGATGCGCCGCACCAGGCCCGACTCGAGCAGCACCGCCTCGGTGATCTCGGCATCGGCCTTGATCTTGCCCGCCTCGATGAAGCGCTGGATCTGGCCGAGATTGATCACCGTGAACGCCTTGCGGAACGGCTTGCTGAAGCCGCGCTTCGGCAGGCGACGGTGGAGCGGCATCTGGCCGCCCTCGAAGCCGTTCACGGTCGAGCCGGAGCGGGACTTGTAGCCCTTGATGCCGCGGCCCGCGGTCTTGCCCTTGCCGGAGCCCGGGCCGCGCGCGAGGCGCTTCTTCTTCTTCGACGCGCCCGGATTGTCGCGGAGGTCGGTCAGTCTCATTGTCGCATCTCCTCATGCCGGATCGGCGGGGCGATGCGCGCCCCCGCCGCCACGGCCTGTACAACGGCCCCGCGGGGCCACAAGGCTGTCAGCCCCGCTCCTCGACGATCTCGACGAGATGCGGGATGCTCTCCACCATGCCCCGGACCGCGGGCGTGTCCTCAAGCTCGCGGGTCCGGTGCATCTTGTTGAGGCCGAGGCCCTTCAGCGTCTCGCGCTGGACCTTCGGGCGGCGGATCGGCGAGCCGATCTGCTTGACGACGATGGTCTTGGCCATGGATCAAGCCTCCGCCTGTGCCGGCTCGGCGGCCGGCTGATCGTCGCGGGCGCCGAGGATGTCGGCGACCTTCTTGCCCCGGCGCGAGGCCACCTGGCGGGGCGACTGCGTGCGCAGCAGCCCGTCGAAGGTGGCCCGGATCATGTTGTAGGGGTTCTGGCTGCCGGTCGATTTCGCGACGACATCCTGCACCCCGAGCATCTCGAACACCGCGCGGCAGGGGCCGCCGGCGATGATGCCGGTACCCTGCGGCGCCGTCCGCATCTCCACCACGCCGGCGCCGTGGCGCCCGCGGATGTCGTGATGCAGCGTCCGGCCCTCGCGGAGCGGCACACGGATCATCGTGCGCTTGGCCTCCTCGGTGGCCTTGCGGATCGCCTCGGGGACCTCCTTGGCCTTGCCCGAGCCGAAGCCCACGCGGCCCTTCTGGTCGCCGACGACGACGAGTGCCGCAAAGCCGAAGCGTTTGCCGCCCTTCACCGTCTTCGAGACGCGGTTGATCGCCACGAGGCGATCGGAAAGCTCGGGATCGCTGTCGTCCCGGCGGTCGTGATGACCCCCGCGGCCGCGGCCGCCTCCGTCCCGTTCTGCCATCTTGGCCTCCTTAGAATTTCAGCCCGCCCTCGCGCGCGGCATCAGCCAGCGCCTTGAGCTTGCCGTGATAGAGAAACCCGCCGCGGTCGAAGAACACTTCCTCGACGCCGTGGGCCTTGGCCCGCTCGGCAATCGCCGCGCCGACCTTGGCCGCCGCCTCGAGGTTGTTCTTGCCGACGACGCCGAGCGCCGGTTCGAGGCTCGACGCCGCGGCCAGGGTACGGCCCTGCACGTCGTCGATCAGCTGGACGCTGATGTTCTTCGACGAGCGGTGAACCGTCAGCCGCAGGCGGTCGCCCGCCATCTTTCTCAGCTTGTTGCGCACGCGCATACGGCGGCGCTGGAACAAGTCGCGTTTGTTCGCCATGATCGCGTGCCCTTACTTCTTCTTGCCTTCCTTGCGGAAGATGTACTCGCCCTTGTAGCGGATGCCCTTGCCCTTGTAGGGCTCGGGCGGCCGCCACTCGCGGATCTTCGCCGCCGTCTCGCCGACGAGCTGCTGGTCGATCCCGGTGATCTCGATCTCGGTGGGCTTGGCGCATTTCACGTCGATGCCCTCGGGGATCGGGAACTCCACGTCGTGGCTGTAACCGAGCGCCATCTTGAGCATCTTGCCCTGGACCTGCGCACGATAGCCGACGCCGGTGATCTCGAGCTCCTTCTTGAAGCCCTCGGTCACACCCTGCGCGATATTGGCGATCTGGCTGCGGGTCATGCCCCACATCTGCCGGGCGCGCTTGGTGTCGGCGCGCGGCTTGACGGAGATCGTGTTGCCATCGAGCAGGAGCTCGATTTCCTCGCTTGCGGTGAAGCTGCGCGTGCCCTTCGGGCCCTTGCACTCCACGGTCTGCCCGTTGAGCTTGAACTCGGCGCCCTTCGGCGCCTCCACGGGTCGCTTGCCGATACGTGACATGGGGCCCTCCTCAGAACACCTGGCAGAGCACTTCGCCGCCGACATTCTCGGCACGCGCGCGCGCATCTGACATCACGCCCTTGGGCGTGGAGACGATCGAGACGCCAAGCCCGTTGCGCACCTGCGGCAGCTCGCTCACGCCGGAATAGTAGCGCCGGCCAGGGGTGGACACGCGGTTGAGCTCGCGGATCACCGGACGGCCGTCGAAATACTTCAGGCTGATCTCGACCTCGGGCTTGTGGTCGCCCTTGTCGATCACCTCGTAGCCGCGGATGAAGCCCTCCTCCTGGAGCACCTCGAGCACGCGCAGGCGCAGCTTGGAGCTGGGCGAGCGCACGGTGGACCGCTTGCGCATCTGCGCGTTGCGGATCCGGGTGAGCATATCCCCGAGCGGATCGTTCACAGACATTCGCTCCCCCTCACCAGCTCGACTTGACCATGCCCGGGATCTCGCCGCGGGAGGCAAGATCGCGCAGCGCGATACGGCTCATCTTGAGCTTGCGATAATAGGCCTTGGGCCGGCCGGACACCTGGCACCGGTTGTGCAACCGGGTCGGGCTCGAATTGCGCGGCAGCTTCGCGAGCTTCATCCGCGCCTTGAACCGCTCCTCCGGGGAGAGGTCCTCGTTGGTCGCAGCCGCCTTCAGCGCCGCACGCTTCTCGGCGTACTTCGCGACCAGGCGCTGGCGCTTCTTCTCGCGCTCGACCATGCTGACTTTCGCCATATCAAATCCCTCCCGCGCCTATTTCGTGAACGGCATGTTGAAATGCCGAAGGAGCGAGCGCGCCTCATCATCATTGCCCGCGGTGGTGCAGATGATGATGTCCATGCCCCAGATCGCCTCGACCTTGTCGTACTCGATCTCGGGGAACACGATGTGCTCCTTGATTCCGAAGGCGTAGTTGCCGGCGCCGTCGAAGCTCTTCGGGTTCACCCCGCGGAAGTCGCGGATACGCGGCATCGCGATGGTGATCAGGCGGTCGAGGAAGTCGTACATGCGCTCGCGGCGCATCGTCACCTTCACGCCGATCGGCATCCCCTCGCGCAGCTTGAAGCCGGCGATGGAGTTCCGCGCGCGGGTGATCACCGGCTTCTGGCCGGAGAGCTTCATCATGTCGTCATGGGCCGACTTGATCTTCTTCGAATCGGCCACGGCCTCGCCGACGCCCATGTTCAGCACGATCTTGTCGAGCCGCGGGATCATCATGTCGTTCTTGTAGCCGAACTCTTCCTTCAGCTTCGGCCGGATCTCGTCGGCATAGAGCGTGCGCAGCCGGGGCACATAACGCGAACCGTCAGCCATCGATGACCTCCCCGGATTTCTTGGCGTAGCGCACCTTGGTGCCGTCCTCGAGGAACTTGAAGCCGACCCGGGTGGGGCCGCCCTTCTCGGGATCGACCAGCGCGAGGTTGGAGAGCTGGATCGCCGATTCCTTGGGAATCCGGCCGCCCTGGCTCTGCGCGCTCTGCTTGGTGTGCCGGATCACCATGTTGACGCCGGACACGATGGCGCGGCCCTCCTTCGGGCGCACCTCGAGGATCTCGCCCTCTTTGCCCTTGTCGCGGCCGGTGATGACCACGACCTTGTCGCCCTTCTTCAGCTTGGCCGCCATCACAGCACCTCCGGCGCGAGGCTGATGATCTTCATGAAGGCCTTGGCGCGCAGCTCGCGGACCACCGGGCCGAAGATGCGGGTGCCGATCGGCTCCATGTTGTTGTTGATGATCACCGCCGCGTTGCGGTCGAAGCGGATGGTGGTGCCGTCGGGACGGTGCACCTCCTTGGCCGTGCGAACGACGACGGCCTTGCGCACATCGCCCTTCTTCACGCGGCCCCGCGGAATCGCCTCCTTGACGGAAACGACGATAATGTCGCCGACGCTAGCGTATTTCCGCTTCGCACCGCCCAGCACCTTGATGCACTGGACCCGGCGCGCACCGGAATTGTCGGCGACATCCAGATTGGTCTGCATCTGGATCATTGGTCAAACCTCCGACCTTCGGGCATGCGCCCGGGGTTTCGAAGGGAGATGCTGCCTCAGCTGAGCTGCGACACCACCTCCCATCGTTTCGTCTTCGACTTCGGGGCGCATTCCTGGATACGGACCTCGTCGCCCGCCTTGAAGGCGTTCGCCTCGTCATGCGCCCGGTATTTTTTCGACTTCTTGATCGTTTTCTTCAGAACCGGGTGGGTGAACCGACGCTCGACCAGGACCGTCACGGTCTGGTCGTTCTGGGCGCTCACCACCTTGCCCTGCAGGATTCGCTTCGGCATGCCTTACTCCGTGCCCGCCGCCGACGAGGACGCGGCACGGGCCGCCTCGATCGCCTTCTCGTTGAGAACCGTCTTCACCCGCGCCGCGTCGCGGCGCACCGCGCGCACCCGCCCGGTGTTCTCGAGCTGCCCGGTCGCGGCCTGGAAGCGGAGGTTGAACGCCTCCTTCTTCAGCGCCTCGAGCTCGTCGCGCAGCTGATCGGGCGTCTTGTCGCGCAGATCGATCGCTTTCATCGCTTCAGACTCCTCTCGGGGCTTGCGCCCTGAAAACAGTTTCGCGGCAGGACCACCGAAGGCCCTGCCTCACATTTCTCACCAATCCTCGCGGACGACGATCCGGGTCTTGATCGGCAGCTTCATGGCCCCGAGTCGGAGCGCTTCTCGTGCCACAGGCTCGGTCACGCCGTCAAGCTCGAACATGACGCGGCCGGGCTTCACCTTGGCCGCCCAGTATTCCACCGAGCCCTTGCCCTTGCCCATGCGGACCTCGGTCGGCTTCTGGGTCACCGGCACGTCGGGGAAGATCCGGATCCAGATCCGGCCCTGGCGCTTCATGTAGCGGTTCATCGCGCGGCGCGCCGCCTCGATCTGCCGCGCGGTGATGCGCTCGGGCTCGTCGGCCTTCAGCCCATAGGTGCCGAAGTTGAGCTCCGTGCCGCCCTTGGCCTCGCCCCTGATCCGGCCCTTGTGGGCCTTGCGGAACTTCGTGCGTTTCGGTTGCAGCATCGCTAGTCCTCCTCAGCTCCCGATCACGCGCGATCGCGGTCGCGGTCGCGTCCGCGGGGCCGGCCACCGCCGGTCTCCTGCATCTCGCTCTCGCGGCGGTCGCGGGCGGAGGGATCATGCTCCATGATCTCGCCCTTGAAGATCCAGACCTTCACGCCGATCACGCCATAGGCAGTGAGGCCCTCGGCATGGGCGTAATCGATATCCGCGCGCAGGGTGTGCAGCGGCACGCGGCCCTCGCGGTACCACTCGGTCCGGGCGATCTCGGCGCCGCCGAGACGGCCGGCGGCGTTGATCCGGATGCCCTGGGCACCCATCCGCATGGCGTTCTGCACGGCGCGCTTCAGCGCCCGGCGGAACGAGACGCGGCGCTCGAGCTGCTGGCAGATGTTCTCGGCCACCAGCTGGGCATCGACCTCGGGGCGGCGGATCTCGACGATGTTGAGATGCAGCTCGCTGTCGGTGAACTTCGAGAGCTTCTTGCGCAGCTTCTCGATGTCCGCACCCTTCTTGCCGATGATCACGCCGGGGCGCGCGGTGTGGATCGTCACCCGGCACTTGCGGTGCGGACGCTCGATCACCACGCGGCTGACGCCGGCCTGCTTGCACTCCTTCTTGATGAAGGCGCGGATCGCGAGATCCTCGTGCAGCAGGTCGCCATACTCCTTGGTGTTGGCGAACCAGCGGCTGTCCCAGGTGCGGTTGATGCCGACCCGAAGGCCGATCGGATTGACCTTGTGTCCCATCAGGCACTCTCCTCGGGCTGGCGCACCTTGATCGTGAGCTGGCTGAACGGCTTCTCGATCCGCCCGAACCGGCCGCGCGCCCGCGGGCGGCCGCGCTTCAGCACCATGTTCTTGCCCACATAGGCTTCGGCGACGACCAGCTCGTCGACATCGAGGCCGTGGTTGTTCTCGGCATTGGCGATCGCGCTCTCGAGCGTCTTCTTCACGTCCTGCGCGATGCGCTTCTTCGAGAAGGTGAGCTCGGCCAGCGCGCGGGCCACCGGCTTGCCGCGGATCATCCCGGCCACCAGGTTGAGCTTCTGGGGCGAGGTGCGCAGCATGCGGTTGACCGCCATCGCTTCGTTGTCGGCGCAGCGCCGGGGATTCTTTTCCTTACCCATGACTTATTTCCGCTTCGCCTTCTTGTCGGCCATGTGGCCGTAATAGGTGCGCGAGGGCGCAAACTCGCCGAACTTGTGCCCGATCATCTCCTCGGAGACGTTCACGGGGATGTGCTTCTTGCCGTTGTGCACGCCGAAGGTCAGGCCCACGAACTGCGGCAGGATGGTCGAGCGCCGCGACCAGATCTTGATCACCTCGTTGCGGCCCGACTCGCGCACCTTGGCGGCTTTCTTCAGAACATAGGGGTCGACGAACGGACCCTTCCAGACGGATCGAGACATCGTCTAACCTCACTTGCCCTTGCGCGCGTGGCGCGACCGGATGATGAACTTGTCGGTCTGCTTGTTGCTGCGCGTCCGACGACCCTTGGTCGGCTTGCCCCAGGGGGTCACCGGATGGCGCCCGCCCGAGGTGCGGCCCTCGCCGCCACCATGGGGGTGGTCGATCGGGTTCATCACGACGCCGCGCACGCTCGGGCGGATGCCCTTGTGCCGCATGCGGCCGGCCTTGCCGAAATTCTGGTTCGAGTGGTCGGGGTTCGACACCGCGCCCACCGTCGCCATGCACTCCTGGCGCACGATGCGCATCTCGCCCGAGTTGAGGCGGAGCTGGGCATAGTCGCCGTCGCGGCCGACGAACTGGGCATAGGTGCCCGCGGCGCGCGCGATCTGCCCGCCCTTGCCCGGCTTCATCTCCACGTTGTGGACGATGGTGCCGATCGGCATGCCGCGGAACGGCATCGCGTTGCCCGGCTTGATGTCGACCTTGGCGCCGGCCACCACCGTGTCGCCCACGGCGAGGCGCTGCGGCGCCAGGATGTAGCTCTGCGTCCCGTCCTCATACTTGATGAGCGCGATGAACGCGGTCCGGTTGGGGTCGTACTCGATCCGCTCGACCACCGCCGGCACGTCGAACTTGCGCCGCTTGAAGTCGACGATCCGATAGAGCTTCTTCACCCCGCCGCCGCGGCGGCGCATGGTGATCCGTCCGGTGTTGTTGCGGCCGCCCTTGCCGGTCAGTCCCTGGGTGAGGGACTTGACCGGACGGCCCTTCCACAGATCCGAACGGTCGATCAGAACCAGCCCGCGCTGGCCTGGCGTGGTCGGCTTGTATGTTTTCAACGCCATCTTGCTGTCGCCCGTTTGCTGTCAGCGAGCCTCAGAGGCCCGTGGTCACGTCGATCATGTGGCCCTCGGCGAGGGTCACATAGGCTTTCTTCACATCGCGGCGGCGGCCGGGACGGCCGCGGAACCGCTTCACCTTGCCCTTGGTCAGCACGGTGTTCACCGCCTTCACCTTGACGCCGAACAGCGTCTCGACGGCCTCGGTTATCTTGGGTTTGGTCGCATCCACCGCCACCTCGAAGACCACGGCGTTGTGCTCGGAGGCACTCGTGGTCTTCTCGGTCACGATCGGACGGCGGATCACTTCGTAGAGTTCTGCCTTCTCGGTCATTTCAGCCGCGCCTCCAGCGCTTCGACACCGGCCCGCGTCAGCACCAGCAGGTCCTGGCGCAGGATGTCGTAGACATTGGCCCCCTGGCTCGGCAGCACCTGCACGCCCTCGAAGTTGCGCGCGGCGCGGGCGAAGTTCTCGTCGAGCTCCGGCCCGTCGATCACCAGCGCCTTGCCCCAGCCGAGCTTCGCAACGCGCTCCTTGAGCGCCTTGGTCTTGCCCTCGGGCAGTTTCGCCTCGTCCAGCACCACCAGCTTGCCATCGCGCGCCTTGGCGGAGAGCGCCATGCGCAGGCCGAGCTTGCGGACCTTCTTCTGAAGGTCGTGCGCGTGGCTCCGCGGGGTCGGACCCTTGTAGGTGCCGCCCTTGCGGAAGATCGGGGCGTTGCGGTCGCCGTGACGCGCGCCGCCCGAGCCCTTCTGCCGCACGATCTTGCGGCTGGAATAGCTGACCTCCGAGCGGCCCTTCACCTTGTGCGTGCCGGCCTGGCGCGCGGCAAGCTGCCAGCGCACCACCCGGTGCAGGATGTCCGCGCGCGGCTCGACGTCGAAGACGTCGTCGGCGAGCTCAGCCTCGCCGGCCGCGGCAGCCTCCAGATTGATCACCTCGAGCTTCATGCCTTATCGCCTCCTTCGGGCGCGCCGCCCGCATCGTCACCGGCGCCCTGGTCCTCGGCGGCCTTGGCCTGCTCGGCCGCGAGCTCGGCCTGACGCGCCGCCTCGGCCTCGGCCTCGGCCGCCGCCGCCTCGGCCGCAGCCTCCTCGGCAAGCCGGGCCGCCTCGTCCGCCTTCGACTTCAGCGCCGCCGGCAGGATCGCGTTCTCGGGGAAGGGCTTCTTCACCGCGTCCTTGATCGTCACCCAGCCGCCCTTGGAGCCCGGCACCGCGCCCTTGACCATGATCAGGCCACGGCTGGCATCGGTGCGGACCACCTGCAGGTTCTGCACGGTCACCCGCGCATCGCCCATGTGGCCGGCCATCTTCTTGCCCTTGAACACCTTGCCGGGGTCCTGGCACTGGCCGGTCGAGCCATGCGCACGGTGGCTGATCGACACGCCGTGCGAGGCGCGCAGGCCGCCGAAGTTGTGCCGCTTCATGGCACCGGCGAAGCCCTTGCCGATCGAGGTGCCGGAGACATCCACGAACTGACCCTCGAAGTAGTGGTCAGCGGTGATCTCCTCACCCACGTCGATCAGGTTCTCCGGCGCCACCCGGAACTCCACCAGCTTGCGCTTGGGAGCCACGTTGGCCCGGGCGAAGTGCCCGCGCATCGGCTGCGACACGTTCTTCGGCTTGGCCATGCCCGCACCGAGCTGGACGGCGGTGTAGCCGTCGAGCTCGGCGGTGCGCTGTGCCACCACCTGAACCTTTTCCATCTGGAGAACGGTCACCGGCACCTGCCGTCCGTCCTCCATGAAGAGCCGGGTCATGCCCAGCTTCTTTGCGATCACGCCAGCTCGCATGGCCGCCTCCTCAGAGCTTGATCTCGACATCGACGCCCGCCGCGAGGTCGAGCTTCATGAGCGCATCCACCGTCTGCGGCGTTGGATCCACGATATCCAGCAGGCGCTTGTGCGTGCGGATCTCGAACTGCTCACGACTCTTCTTGTCGATATGGGGTCCACGCAGAACGGTGAATTTCTCGATCTTGTTCGGCAAAGGGATCGGCCCCCGCACCTGGGCGCCGGTTCGCTTGGCCGTGTTGACGATCTCCGCGGTGCTCGCATCGAGCACCCGGTGATCGAACGCCTTGAGGCGAATGCGAATGTTCTGACCTTGCATGTCTCAGCCTTGCCTTGGGCGCCCGGGCGCCGATTTTGATCTCAGATAGAACGTCGCCTGATCGGCCGTGCCGAGGCGGTTGGTGAGCGCCGCGATCCGGCGGGCGCCGGCACGATCGAAGGCGCGCATCGCCGCCTTCACATCGCCGAGGCCCTCGCGGCGCTGATGCGGGCCGATCCCGGCCAGCCTGGCCTCGGAGCCAAGCACCATGAACTCGGTCGCATCGAATGTCGTGCGCAGGAGCTCGAGCCCCGCGCGCCCGGCGAGCGAGGCGAAGCCCCGCGCGCTGTAGAGGTGCAGGTGCCGCGGCGCGTCGAGCTGCACCCATTCCCCGCCATAGCGCCGCCAGCCATAGGAGGCGGCGAGCGGAATGGCGACCATCACCACGCCGTCCGGGCCGGCGAGCCGCGCCATCGCGGCCAGCGCCGCCTCCGGATCGGCCATGTGCTCGAGCGCATGCGAGCAGGCCACCAGGTCGAACCGCCCCTCGACCTCGTCGATGCCGGCCCGGATCAGCCGCAGCCCCGGCGCCTCCGACGGCTCGAGATAGGGATCGGCCCCGGTCAGGTCGCGGAAGCCGAGCTCGGCCAGCTGGCGCAGCCAGCCGCCATCGCCGCAGCCGAGATCCAGGATCCGCGCGTCGCGCCCGAGCGGCCTGCCGACGGCGCCCGCCACCAGCGGCCGGAGCTGGCGCAGCCGGGCATGCGGCGCGATCCGGGCGAGCAGCCCGCCGAGGCCGCCGCTGCCGAAGGCCTCCGCCCGGTTGCGCAGCCGCGCGATGCCGGCCTTCAGCCCGCGCGCCGCCCCGCCGCTGCGGAAGGAGTAGTACGCGCCGCCGTAATAGCCCGCCATCTCCGCCGGCACGTCGACCAGGTCGAGGCTCTCGCAGCTGCCGCAGAGGCTGTAGGCGAACCGCGCCGCCGGCGCCGTCGCCGCCGGCTCGCCCGGCAGCGACAGCATGCGGTTGCCCGCGATGCCGCCGCAGCCGCTGCAGGGCAGCGCCGACGGGCCGAGATCGACGGCGAACGGCACGGTTGCGCCGCCGGCCGCCTCCCTCTCGTCTCGCTCTATCGCTGCCATCTGCATGTCCGGTGCCTTGAATAGCGAAACCCACGGCACGAACCGCGCCGTGGGTCGACCGCGTTTCCCGAGGTT
>NZ_BSYI01000024.1 GCF_030270585.1 Paralimibaculum aggregatum | reverse complement strand
GGAGCCGGCCTTGCACCGCCCCGACCGAACGCGGGCGAGCGCCGCGCCGAGGGTCGAACGCCAGGCTGCGTGGCCCTCCCCTGCGGCCGGATCAGACCGCCCCGCCCGGCGCATCGGCCCGTGCCAGCGCTGCATATTCGGCGGCCAGGAAGTCCAGCACGGCGCGCACGGAGGGCAGCAACCCGCGGCGCGAGGGGAAGACGGCGTGGATGATTCCGGTGCGGGGCGCCCAGTCGGGAAGGATGTCCAGCAGATCCCCCCGGCGCAGATCGTCCTCCACCACCATCGTCGGCATCTGCACCAGGCCGACCCCCCGCAACGCCGCCAGCCGGAGCGTGACCATGTCCTCGGTGACCAGCCGAGGCGCATGGCGGATCGTCGCCCTGGCGCCCCCAGGCCCTTCGAGGCGCCACTCATGGGCATCCTGCGGTGCGCCCCAGCTCATGCTCGGATAGGCGGCAAGATCGGCCGGCGCCATGGCCTCCGACGCGGCCCCGACGAGCGCCGGGCTCGCCACCATCCGCTGCGGGCTCTCGCCGAGCACGCGCATCACGAGATCGCTTTCCTCCAGCGGCGGAAAGCGCACCCGGAGCGCGATGTCGAAGCCCTCCCGGATCAGGTCGACCCGCCGGTTGGTGCTGACGAGATGCACCGAGACATTCGGGCACTCCGCCATGAAGCGGGCGATCATCCCGGCGACCTGGAAGTAGAGCACGGCGGAGGGACAGGCGATCCGCACCACGCCCTGGGGCTGCGAGCGGGTCCGGTCGATCACCTCCTGCGCGGCCTCCGCCTCGACCAGCATGGCGACGCAGTGGCGATGGAACTCCTCGCCGATCTCGGTGACGGCGAACCGGCGCGTCGAACGCTGGATCAGGCGCACGCCGAGGCGTTCCTCGAGCCGGGTCACCCGGCGGCTGAGCTTCGACCGCGGCTCGCCGATCGCGCGCTCGGCCGCGGCAAAACCGCCATGCTCGGCAACCATCGCGAAATAGTAGAGATCGTTGAGATCCTGCATCCGGGTCCTGCGTTCTGAATCTGGAACACTGTGGCGGGATTTCGCACCCTACCGGAGCGATTGTCCCACCACCATCCTCCTGAGGACCGGGAAACCGGGTGAAACGTCGAAAGGAGACCCCGATGAGACAGGTACTCGGCATCTATGGCGCCCCGCGGCCGCACTGGGTCGGCGATGGCTTTCCGGTGCGCTCGCTCCTCTCCCACGCCACCCATGGCCAGCATGCGAGCCCCTTCCTGCTGCTCGACTATGCGGGCGCGGCGGAGTTCGGCCCCTCGGAGAAGCGGCGCGGCGTCGACGTGCATCCGCATCGCGGCTTCGAGACCGTGACCATCGTCTACCAGGGCGAGCTCGAGCACCGCGATTCCACCGGCGAAGGCGGCCGCATCGGCCCGGGCGACGTGCAGTGGATGACCGCCGCCTCGGGCATCCTGCACGAGGAGTACCACTCGGAGGCCTTCGCCCGCACGGGCGGCACGCTCGAGATGGTGCAGCTCTGGGTCAACCTGCCGGCCCGGCACAAGAATGCGGCGCCCGGCTACCAGACGCTGCCCGCCGGCGGGATTCCGGAGATCGCGCTGCCGGACGGAGCCGGCCGGCTCCGGGTCATCGCCGGCGAGCACGGGGGCACGCGGGGGCCGGCGCGCACCTTCACGCCGATCAACCTCTGGGATGTCGCCCTGACCCCGGGCGGAACGGCGCGGCTGGCGCCGCCCGAGGGCCACACGCTGACGCTGGTCGTGCTCGCCGGCACGGTCCTCGTCAACGATGCCGAGGTCGTCCGCGAGGCGCAGGTGGTGCTGCTCGGCCGCGAAGGCGGCGAGGTGACGCTCGAGGCCAACAACGACGCGCGGATCCTGGTGCTGAGCGGCGAGCCGATCGACGAGCCGGTGGCGATGCAGGGCCCCTTCGTCATGAACACGGCCGACGAGATCCGCCAGGCCTTTGCCGAGTTCCGGGACGGGCGCTTCGGCACGATCCCGGCCCGGCAGGGCACGGCCTGAGGCCGGGCGGCCCCGGATGTCCATGCCGGGGCCGCCTCCGCGCGTACGGGCACACCGCCGGGCGGACTGGCCGTGCTGCGGCTTCCGGCTCAATGTTGCCGGCGCCCAGGAGCCCCATGTTCCAGCCCCGCGCGGCGGGAACCGGCCCGGCCGGCATAGTTGCGAACGCCCTGCGATTGCGCACGGCGCACGGTTTTCGCTTGATTGCCGCGATGATCTTCGGCATCGTTGACGACTAGACTGGGGTGTTTGGCGAGCGAAAACATGCGTGCGAGTTGGATTACAGCACTGCTGTTCACACTAATATTTGCTCCGGCCGCACCGGTGCTCGCGCAGGAGATCGGCGTCGTGAAGTCGGTCGAGGGCGATGTCGTGATACGCCGCGGCGGCGGGGCGGTTGCCGCCATCATCGGACAGTCTGTCTTTCTCTATGACGAACTTCAGACATCGGCCGGCGGTTCGGTCGGCATCATGCTCGACGACGGCACCGCGCTGGCGATCGGCGGCGCCTCCGATGTCGTGCTGGAGACCTTCGTGTTCAGCCCGAGCGACGACCTGCTCGACCTCGTGATCCGCGTGCTCACCGGCCGGCTGATCTACAGCTCCGGCAAGATCGGCATGGCGCGTCCGGAACAGGTGCGCATCGAGACGCCCCGGCTGGTCGTAGGCACGCGCGGCACCCGCTTCGCCGTTATCGTCCCGCCCGCAAACTGATGAAAGTCCTCCTCAGGATCGCTGGCCTCCTGATCGTTGCCGGATGCGCATCGCAGCCCCCGGCGCCGAAACCGGGCCTCGGCGCCTTCGACCGGCGGCTTGCCGAGGAATACGAGATGCGCCGTGCCTCCGAGTTCGAGGAGCGGGACTTCGCCGATTCGCGGCGCTTCCGCGACAAGCGCGACGCGGCGCTTACCGGGGCGCGGCCGGCGCCCGACGATCTGAGCGAGCGCATCCTGCCCGAGCCGCTGCGGCGTATGCTTGAGGCCGAGCGCGAGCGGCTCGTCGCGGTTCTCCAGACCACCGCCATCCTCCTCGCGCCGGATGCGCTTGCGGAGGCGCAGAGCGCCTTCGACTGCTGGGTCCAGGAGGTGGAGGAACAGCTCCAGCCGGACCAGATCGCGGCCTGCCGGGCGGCCTTCTCGGACCGGCTGGGCGCGGCCGAACAGGTCGCCGGGACGCCCGTGGTGATCCTGCTGCCTTCGGATGACGACGCCGAGATCGTGGTGCGCAGCGATGGCCGGGAATCGGTTCTCGGCCGCCCCTTCGACGGTGTCGCGGGCGAAGGCGAGAATCTCGGGGCGGCGGTGTCGTTCGAGGAGGCGGCGGTCAACGACGTGCTTTCCGACTCGCTGCGCGCCGAGCCGAAACCGCAGCGCAGCTATCTGATCTATTTCGAGACGGGCGGCTCATCGCCGGAGACGATCACCGAGGAGAGCAGGGAGCGCCTCGAGGCCGCCCTCCTCGATGCCGGGGACACCGTCGCAGCCAGGGTTACGGTGTTCGGGCATACCGACAGGGTGGGCTCGGCGCGGATTAATGTCCGGCTCGCCAGGGCACGGGCGGAGCAGATCAGGGCGTTGCTTCTCGAGGCCGGGGTCCCGCCCGAGACGATCACGGCCGACAGTTTCGGCGAAACGCTGCCGCTCGTGCCGACGGAGGACGGTGTTGACGAAGCGCTCAATCGACGGGTCGAGATCGCCGTTCGCTGATCGGGCAGGCGGTCACGGGCCAGGGCTCTAGGATCGTGCAGATCGGCCGTCGATCCCTGCTGCTGCTCGCGGTGTGCATACTGGGTCTGGTCGGTCTTCGCATTGCCGAGCCCAAACCCCTTCGCCAGCTTCAGAATCTCGGCTTCGACCTCATGCAGGGCATGGCGCCGCACGGCGATGTCCCGAGCAGCTTCACCGTGGTGAACATCGGCGAGCGCAGCCTCGACAACATCGGCCCCTGGCCATGGCGACGGGATGCGCTGGCCACCCTCGTCGACCGGCTGCACGATCTCGGCGCCGTGGCGGTGGTGCTTCCCCTTCTGCTCGACACCCCGGACCGCTTCTCCGCGCATGCCCTGCTGGAGAGGCTCGCCGGCGAGATGCCGCCCGCGGACCATGCCGAGCTCGCCGAGCGCCTCGCGCACCTGCCCGATCCGGACGAGGCTCTCGCCAGCGCGCTGGCGCGCCTGCCCACAGCGCTCGGCACCGCGGTGCGGATCGGCGCCGCAGGCCCGCCGGAACCCGGCCCGGCCTTCGGGATCCCGTCCCGCACCGCCATACCGCCGGAGGTACCGCGTTTCGAGGCACTCACCGTTGCGACGCCGGGGCTGCACGCGGCCGCGCGGGCGGAGGGCGCGGTCAACCTCGTGCCGGAGGAAGACATGGTCCTGCGCCGCGCCGCGCTCTTCTTCCTCGTGGGTGACGTCATGCACCCCTCCCTCGCGGTTGCGGGGCTCGTTGCCGGGGGCCGGGAGGTGGCCTTCGCCCGGCACCCGGACGGCGGATACGCCATGCTGGTCGACGGCGCGGCCCGGCGCACCAGCGCCCCCGGCATCGTCTGGCTGGATTTCGGCCGGAGGACGAAGATCCCGGTTCTCGAGGCACAGAGCCTGGACGCCGATGCGATGGACCGGATCCACGGGCGGATCGTCGTGCTCGGCCTCGATGTCGCGGGCATCGGGCGGCCGCTCCGGCTTGCCGATGGCAGCCTCGCCAGCGAGCCGGAGATCATCGCGATGATGGGTGACGCGCTCGATATCGGCAGCGTTCTCAGCCGCCCGCTCATGGTCCAGGCCATCGAGACCGTCGCGCTCGCGGTCGGCATGGCGGTGATCGGGGTGGTCTGGCTCGCCACCGCCCCGGGGCTCGCCTCCCTGGTCACCCTCGCGCTCGGCATCGGCTGGGTCGCGGTCGTGGCGGTGGCACGCATGCAGGCCGGGCTCGTGGTCGATCTCGCCTGCCCGCTGGTGCTCTCGACCATGCTCGCGACCGTCAGCGCCGGCCTGCGAACCGCGCGGCTCTGGCAGATCCGCCGCGAGCTGGTCACCGAGCTGCAATCGAGAACCCGGGCGGCCGAGGCCGCCAACGAGGCCAAGACCCGGTTCCTGCACGAGATGCACCATGATCTGCGCACCCCGCTGAATGCCGTGCTCGGGCTCTCCGGCCTGCTGAAGGGCAGCGGTCTCGCGCGGCTTTCGCCGCAGCAGATCACCGAGTTCGCAACGACGATCCACGATGCCGGCGCGCAGGTCCTCCACCTTTCGGAACAGGCGCTCCAGGCCGCGGAATACGCGACCGAGCACGCAACGCCCAACCTGCAGATCGTGGATCTCGGCGAGGCGCTGGTGAAGGCCGGCAGCATCATGCTGGGCAACCGGCAGCGCACCGCCTCGCTCGACCTCCACATCGACCCCGCGCCGCATTTCATCCTCGCCGATCCGACGCAGCTGCTCGAGGCGGTGCTCAACCTTCTCGACAATGCCTTCAAGCATGCCGAGGGCACCGAAACCGTCATCCTCGCCTCGGAACCGCTCGGCAATGGCAGGATCGCGATAGATATCCTGGATGAAGGCCCCGGCATCGACGAATCGATACTCGAACATGTCGGCACACCCTTCCCGTCCGAGCGCGCGGCGCATGACGGCGTCCGCGGCGCAGGGCTGGGGCTGTTCATCGCGCAGCGTTTCGCGAAGACGCATGGCGGGCATCTGCGCCTCGGCAAGCGGCCGGGCGGCGGATGGCGTTGCCGGCTGGAGCTCGATCTCGTCGGCGATCCGAAAACGGCCGACAGCCGACCCTGACGATCGACCGGACCGGGCACCGCCTCGCCCCCCCTCCCCCGGTTCCGCTGGCAGGTCCAGGGTTGTTGCAACCGCGTGGCGGTGGCCGGCCGGCGGCAGAGCCCATCCGCCCGGGCCGGCCCGATCATCGAGCCGTGAGCCCCCGCGCGCACAGGCGCGAGCCGAGGAACAGGAGGCGGCCTGCGCCGGCCGGGCGTCGATCAGCCGGCCTCTGCTACACCACGCGCAGCCAGGTCGACATGCCGGCGGCGGCGTGCTCGAGCATGTGGCAATGGAAGAGCCAGTCTCCCGGGTTGTCGGCGACAAAGGCGATCTCGCCGCGCGCCTGCCGATCGAGCAGCACGGTGTCGCGGAGCGGTCCGAAGCTGCCATCCTTCCCGACCATGCGGAAATGGTGGCCATGGAGATGCATCGCGTGCGGCCAGGCGGTGTCGTTGACCAGCGCAATGCGCACCGTCTGGCCGAGCCGCGCGGTGAGGAGGGGCGCCTCGGGCACGCCCGCGACGCCATTCAGCGCCCAGGCGCGGCCGGACCGGACGAGTTCGCGGATATCCGTCTCGACACCGTCGAGAACGGCCGCCCGCATCCCCCCCATCGCGCCGCCTTCCATGGTGAGCGTCGCGGTCGCCGCGCCGTCCAGCCCGGCGATGGGAGGCAGGTCGTTCGGCGGCAGCGGCCGCATCTCGGCCAGCCGCGCCGGCCTTGCCGCGCCGTCGATCCGGAGCGTGGTCAGCGCGAAATCGCCGCCCCGCTCGTGCGAGATCAGGAAGGCCTCGTCCGCCTCGTCTTCCGTGACATCGAGCACCAGGTCGGCCCGCTGCGCGGGGGCGAGGCTGAGGCGCGTCATCGGCTCCGGCACCGCGAGCGGCTGGCCGTCGAGCGCCGCAACCCAGCCCGCCAGCCCCTTCAGGCCGATATCGAAGATCCGGGCATTGGCGGCATTGACGAGCCGCAGCCGGAGACGGTGATGGCGCCGGACCGTGAGCCCGTGCGCCGGATTGCCGTTCACCGTGACATGGTTGCCGATCCGCCCGGCATGGGACCGGTCGTGCATCGAATCGAAGCTGTCATGGATCTGCGCCTGCTCGTCGAGGCGCCAGTCGTCGAGCAGCAAAACCTCGTCGCGATCGACCTCCGGCGGGGCCTCCTCCTCGACGATCAGCGCGCCGGAGAGACCGCGGTCGACCTGCTCCCAGGAGCGGACATGCGGGTGGTACCAGTAGGTCCCGGCGTCGTTCGCGTCGAAGTCGTAGAGGAAATCGGCCTCGGGGGAGACCGCCTCCTGCGTGACGCCCGGCACGCCGTCCATCGCGTTGGCGATCCGGATGCCGTGCCAGTGAACCGTCGTCGGCTGCGGCAGGGCGTTGATCAGCCGGCGCGTGACCCGGCCGCCCCGGCGCAGGCGGATCACCGGGCCGGGAGCGGTGCCGTCATAGGCCCAGACCCTCGTCGGCCCGTAGGGCTCGGGCGTCAGCCTGGCAACGCCCTCCGCTGCCGTGAGGGCCACCGGGCCGGCCCCGTGCGCCGCGGCAGGAGCGAGCCCGGTTGCAGCGGCCGAAACGAGGAAGTGGCGGCGGGTCAGGCTCATCGCGACACGTCTCCGCCGGCGAAGCCGTCGATGATCGGGCAGTCGGGCCGGTGGTCGCCCCGGCAGGCATCGACCAGATGGGCCAGCTCGTCGTGCAGGGCCTGCAGCTCCTGCATCTTCGCTTCCAGCTCCGACAGCCGCTCCCGGGCGATCCGCTTGACGTCGGCCGAGGATCGGCTCCGGTCCTCGTAGAGCCCGAGCAGCTCGCGGGTCTGCTCCACCGAGAACCCGAAGGAGCGGGCACGCCGGGCAAACACCAGCTTGCTGACCTCCGCCCTGCCATAGTTGCGATAGCCGCTCTCGGAACGGCCATTGGGGCGCACGAGGCCGATATCGGCATAGTAGCGCACGGTCTTGACAGGCAGGCCGGATGCCCTGGCAGCGTCGCCGATATTCATGGAAACCCCCATTGACTTTCCAGTTGCTGGAGACCGTATCTCGGATTTCGAGGGAGTCAATGGCCATCGGAAAACATGCGATGAACATTCAGAGTCAGATTCGAAAGCAGGCCCGGCTGCACCGCATGGTGACGGACGAGCACTTCTGCCCCTACGGCCTGAAGACCAAGGCGCTGCTCGAGCGCGAGGGCTTCGAGGTCGACGACCGCCTGCTGCGCTCGCGCGCGGAGATCGACGCGTTCAAGCTGGAACATGGTGTGAGCACCACGCCCCAGGTCTTCATCGGCGGACAGCGGATCGGCGGCTATGAGGATCTGCGCCGGCATCTCGGCAAGCCGGTGCAGGAGCCGGGGGCGACCAGCTACCAGCCGGTGCTCGCGGTCTTCGCGACTGCCGGGGCGATGGCATTCGCCGCGAGCTGGGCCGCCTTCGGCGATGTGCTGACCATGCGTGCCGGCGAGTGGTTCATCGCCTTCAGCATGTGTATCCTCGCCATGCTCAAGCTGCAGAACGTCGAGAAGTTCGCGACGATGTTCCTGACCTATGACCTGCTTGCGCGGCGCTATGTGCAATACGGCTATGTCTACCCCTTTGCCGAGGCCGGCGCCGGCGTGCTGATGGCGGCGGGTGCGATGGCATGGCTCTCCGTGCCCGTGGCGCTCTTCATCGGCACCATCGGCGCCGTCTCGGTCATCAAGGCGGTCTATATCGACCGGCGCGCGCTGAAATGCGCCTGCGTGGGCGGTGACAGCAACGTGCCGCTCGGCGCGCTCTCGCTCACCGAGAACCTGATGATGATCGCAATGGCAGGCTGGATGCTGGCGAAATAGGCGAGCGGCGCGGTTCGCCGGGATACAGGGAACGGAGGCACGCATGGCACGATGGCTGCTCTATGGAGGACTTGCGATCGGCGTGCTGATCCTGCTCGGCTGGTCGACCGGCATGCACCGGCACTGGCCGGGCGGGATGCATCACCAGCGGATGGACCGGGCGGATACCGCCCGGACTTCCGGCGAGGCGCCGCCACCCGAAACCGTCGTTCCCGCGCTCTCGGCGGATGCCCGCGCCGGCGAGACCGCCTTCGGCCGCGCCTGCGCAGCATGCCACGGACAGCACGCCGCCGGTGTCGATGGCGCCGGCCCGCCGCTGGTTCACGTCATCTACGAGCCGGGGCACCATGCCGACTTCGCCTTCCTGCGCGCGATCAGACAGGGTGTGCGCGCGCATCACTGGCGCTTCGGAGACATGCCGGCCATCGCGGGCGTGTCGGATGCGGAAGCGGCGTCGATCATTGCCTATGTCCGCGAACTGCAGCGCGCCAACGGGATCGACTGATGCGGTTTCGCCTTGACCCTCCCCCTGCTGGAAGGGCCAGTTGAGAGACATGCACAGACTGATCGTCAGCATCCTCATGGCGTTCGCCCTGCTCCTGCCACCGCCTGCGATGGCGGGCATGCAGCACGGCACGACCGGCAAGCCGATTGCGCAGGGCGCCGATCCCGTCCACGGGATGCATTGCACCGGCCAGGGCTGCGGCGACCGGGCCGACGAGGCGCCGCCCGTTCAGGCCTGTTGCGACGATGCCATCGGCCATTGCGCGGCAACCGGCCTGCCCGGCCCGGCCTCGGTGACCGACTGCGGTCTCTCGCTCGGCCCGGCGAAACCGCTGGCCGATCCCGGCAGGTTCCTCCGCGGCCTGCCCGGAGCCATGGATCCCCCGCCTCCCCGACGCTGAAACATCGCCGATCCAGCCTGCGGGCGGCCCGGTGCCGCTCCGCGCATTCGGACATGTTCAGACTTCGGAGACGAGAATGTTCCTTCTCAAGACCATCCCGGCGCTGGCTGCGGCCGCGCTTCTTGCCACGACGCTGCCCGCCGCCGCCGTCGGAGAACACGGCCAGGGAGGCGGCGCCGGCAAGCCCGGCAAGGCGTCGCAGGTGACGCGCACCATCGCCGTCACGATGTACGACAACTACTACGAGCCCGAGGCGATCACCCTCAAGGAGGGCGAGACGGTCAGGTTCGTGATCACCAACAAGGGCGCGCTGGTCCACGAATTCAACATCGGCACGCCGGAGGCGCATGTCGCCCATGCGCCCGAGATGCAGATGATGGTGGATCACGGGGTTCTCGAACCCGACCGGATCAACCGGGACATGGCGAAGCAGATGCAGGCCAGCATGGGTCACGGCATGCATGATGCGCCCAACTCGGTGCTGCTCGAACCGGGCGGGACCGGCGAGATCATCTGGACCTTCCCCGAGCATGCGGAGCTCGAGTTCGCCTGCAACGTGCCCGGCCACTACGATGCCGGCATGGCGGGCGAGATCACGCTCTCGCATTGAGGCCGCGCGCGCCGGGCCTGCCCCGGCGCCCATTCCCCGAAATGTCAGGGATGACAGCAATGTCCTATGGAACGCCTGCGCGGGCAGCACTGCTCGCCGCCGGTCTCGGCCTTGCGATATCGAGCGCAGCCGCCGCCGGCACATATGATCTGACGGTCGATTACGTCACGATCGACACCGGAGACTTCACCAGGACCGGGATCGGCTACAACGGCGCCTCGACCCCGCCGGTCCTGCGCTTCGCCGAAGGCGAGGAGGTCACGATCAACGTGACCAACAATCTCGACGTCGATACCTCGGTCCACTGGCACGGGCTGATCCTGCCCTACCGGCAGGACGGCGTGCCGAAGATTTCCTATCCCGGGATCCGGCCGGGCGAGACCTTCACCTACCGCTTCCCGATCGTCCAGGGCGGCACCTACTGGTTCCACAGCCATTCCGGCTTCCAGGAGCCGGACGGCGCCTTTGGCGCGCTGATCCTCGAGCCGAAGGCCCGGGAGAAATACCGCTACGACCGCGACTATGTCGTCCAGCTGACCGACGCCCACCCGCACCGGGGCGACCGGATCATGCGCAACCTCAAGATGATGCCGGACTATTACAACCGCCAGCAGCGCACCCTGCTGGATCTCATCGGGGACGCCTCCGAGAAGGGGCTTGGCGCGGCCCTGTCCGATCGCGCGGACTGGGGCGGGATGCGCATGATGCCCACGGATATCGAGGACCTCCAGGGCTTCACCCCGCTGATCAACGGCAAGGGGCCGGAGCAGAACTGGACCGGCCTCTTCGAGCCCGGCGAGCGCATCCGCCTGCGCTTCATCAACTCCTCGGCAATGACCTTCTTCGACATCCGCATTCCGGGCCTGAAGATGACCGTGGTGCAGGCCGACGGCAACGACGTGCTGCCGGTGCCGGTCGACGAGCTGCGGATCGCGGTGGCGGAGACCTATGACGTGATCGTCCGCCCGCGCGAGGACAGGGCGTTCACCATCTTCGCCGAGAGCATGGGGCGCACCGCCTTCGCCCGCGGCACGCTGGCGCCGCGCGCGGGCATGGAGGCAGAGGTGTGGGAGCTGCGCGCGCCACCGCTCCTCACGATGGCCGACATGGCGCTCGACCCGGCAATGGCCGGCATGGACCACGGCGCGATGATGATGGAGGGGGATGCCGCCTCCGGGCATGGCGCCATGATGAAGGACGCGGACCTGCCGCCGGGTGCGCACCGGATGCCCGATGGCTCGATCATGGGCGGGCCGGGCGAGGACCCGTTCTATGCCGCGGGCAGCGGGGTCACGCCGGAGCCCGCCATGAAGCATGGCAGGTTCCTGTCCTACAAGGACCTGAAGGCGGCCGACCCGCTCTACCCGGATCGCGAGGCGACCCGCGAGATCGAGCTTCGGCTCACCGGCAACATGGAGCGCTACATCTGGTCGATCAACGGCGTGAAGTATGCCGATGCCGAGCCGATCCGGCTGCAATACGGCGAGCGCGTGCGGTTCAAGTTCGTCAACGAGACGATGATGACCCATCCGATGCATCTGCACGGCATGTGGACCATCATCGACAACGGCACCGGCGAGCGCGATCCGATCAAGCACACGGTCAGCATCGCGCCCGGCACGGTGGTCTACACCGAAACCGAGGTCGATGCGCCGGGCCAGTGGGCCTTCCACTGCCACCTCTCCTACCACGCCGAGAGCGGCATGTTCCGCAAGGTGATCGTCGAGGGCGGCCCCACCACCGATCGGGCCGCGCTCGCGCCCGCCAGCGGAGGGTGAGGCCATGACCACGTGGACGAACGCCCGCGGGGCGCCCGCCCTGGCCATGCTGGCCGCTCTGGCCGCGCCTGCCGGACCCGATGCGCGGGCCGAGCCGCTGATCTGGGGCATCCAAGTCGAGCAGGCCGAGTATCGCCTTGGCGAGGACGGCGATGTCGCGGCCTGGGATTTCGATGCCTTCGTCGGCACCGACGAGCTGAAGGTGGTCTGGCGATCCGAAGCCGAGTTCGCGATCGACGAGGAGGCCTTCGAGACGCTGGAGAACCAGCTTCGCGTGCAGGTGCCGGTCTCGACCTTCTTCGACGCGGTGGCCGGCATCCGGGTCGACACGCCGGAGGGCGCCAACCGGGTTCATGCCGTGCTCGGTCTGCACGGCCTCGCCCCGCAATGGATCGAGGTCGATGCGGATGTCTTCCTGTCGGACCACCCGGCGTTCCGCTTCGAGGCCGAATACGAGGGGCTGATCACCAACCGGATCACCCTGACGCCGAGCATAGAGGTGGATCTCCCGTTCACCGACGACGCGCCGCTCGGCCAGGGCGCATGGGGTCCGAAGCTCGAACTGGGCCTTCGCCTGAGCTACGACCTCGTGGACCGCGCGGTCTCGCCCTATCTCGGCGTGTACTACGAGCGTGTGTTCGGCGAATCCTCCCTGCTCGCCAGCCGCGAGGGCAAGGACCCCGGCGCCGTCTACTTCGTCGCGGGCACCCGGCTGATGTTCTGATCACGAGGCGCCGGGCGGACACTTCCCCCGGCGTCCCGGCAGACGGCATCTACCGCAGCAGTCCGATGGAACGCCCCCTCCGAAGCGGTCCATCCCCTGTGATCATGCACTCGGCTGTCACCTGGGCATTCCAGCGCGGCATGGCGCTTGAGATTGCATCCGACCCCTTTGATACGAGCACGGAGACCTTGCAGAAAGCCTGCCGGCAGCAATTGCTCGACCATCAGCGCCGGGCGGTATCTATCCTGGAGCGGCGGCGATGATCGTTTCCGCCCCAGTAACTGCCCAAAAACCGGTTCCGGTATCTGCTAATTTCTGGCGGACCCGACAGGATTCGAACCTGTGGCCTCTGCCTTCGGAGGGCAGCGCTCTATCCAGCTGAGCTACGGGTCCCGCGCTGGCTGGAATACACGGGCTTTCGGGTGGATGCAACTGCGCAGGCGCCGATGGGCGGAGCCGAACGCAGCCCCGCCAAGCTAAGGCTGGCGGGGCTCGGGGCCGGGCGCGGGCGCGGTGCCGAGATTGACGTCGTGGCGCTCCGCGCGATGCGCGCCGACAGGCACAGATAAGGCCCGGATGCCTTGCAGGCCGTGCCCGGATGCTGTATCCCTCAAATCCCGTGATGCTAGATCGGGTGGCGCCGCGGAGCGCCTCCACAACATCTGCGGGGATACATGGCACGGTTCGTTTTCGTCACGGGTGGGGTGGTCTCCTCCCTCGGCAAGGGCTTGGCAACGGCAGCCCTCGGCGCGTTGCTGCAGGCCCGCGGCTTCACCGTGCGGCTGCGCAAGCTGGACCCATATCTCAACGTGGATCCGGGCACGATGTCGCCCTTCGAACATGGCGAGGTCTTCGTCACCGATGACGGTGCCGAGACCGATCTCGACCTCGGCCACTACGAGCGCTTCACCGGGGTCGCGGCCCGGCGCACCGACAGCGTCTCGTCTGGCCGGATCTATTCCAACGTGCTCGAGAAGGAGCGCCGCGGCGACTATCTCGGCAAGACCATCCAGGTCATCCCGCACGTGACCGACGAGATCCAGGACTGGATCGCCGTCGGCGAGGACGACACCGATTTCATGCTCTGCGAGATCGGCGGGACGGTGGGCGATATCGAGGGGCTGCCGTTCTTCGAGGCGATCCGCCAGTTTGCCCAGCGCCGGCAGCGCGGGCAGTGCATCTTCCTGCATCTGACGCTGCTGCCCTGGATCGCCGCGGCGGGCGAGCTCAAGACCAAGCCGACCCAGCACTCGGTGAAGGAACTGCGCGCCATCGGCATCACGCCGGATGTCCTCGTCTGCCGCACCGAGCACGAGATCCCGGCCAAGGAGATCGCCAAGATCGCGCTCTTCTGCAACGTGCGGCCCGAGGCGGTGGTGCCAGCCAACGACCTCTCCTCGATCTACGAGGCGCCGCTGGCCTATCACGAGGTGGGGCTCGACCAGGCGGTGCTCGACGCCTTCGGCATCCACCCCGCGCCGCGGCCCAACCTCTCGCGTTGGCGCCAGGTGGTGGACGCGATCAAGCGGCCCGACGGCGATGTCCGGATCGCCATCGTCGGCAAGTACACCCAGCTCGAGGACGCCTACAAGTCGATCGCCGAGGCGCTGACCCATGGCGGCATCGCCAACCGCGTGAGGGTGACCACCGAATGGCTGGATGCGGAGGTCTTCGAGCGCGAGGACCCGGCGCCGCTGCTCGAGGGTTTCAACGGCATCCTGGTGCCCGGCGGCTTCGGCGAACGCGGCACCGAGGGCAAGATCCGCGCGGCCAAGTTCGCCCGCGAGCGGGGCGTGCCCTATTTCGGCATCTGCCTCGGCATGCAGATGGCCGTGATCGAGGCGGCGCGGAGCCTCGCCGGGATCGAGGATGCGGGCTCGGAAGAGTTCGCGATCGAGGCCTCGGGCAGCGCCGGCAGCGAGGACAAGCGTCTCGAGCCGGTGGTCTACCACCTCAAGGAATGGCTCGAGGGCAACCGCACGATCCAGCGCGCGGTATCCGACGACAAGGGCGGCACCATGCGGCTCGGCGCCTATGACGCGCGGCTTGCCGAGGGCTCGAAGGTGGCAGGGATCTACGGCTCGGACCGGATTTCCGAGCGTCACCGCCACCGCTACGAGGTCTCGACCGCCTATCGCGAGCGGCTCGAGGAGGTGGGCTTGCGATTCTCCGCCATGTCGCCGGATGGCCGGCTGCCGGAGATCATCGAGTTCGAGGGACACCCCTGGTATATCGGCGTGCAGTTCCACCCGGAGCTAAAGTCGAAACCGCTCGACCCGCATCCCCTGTTTGCCGATTTCATCCGGGCGGCGGTGGCGCAGTCGCGTCTCGTCTGAGCGCTCGGCAGATCTGAGGACCCGGCCGGCGGCGCCCCCTGCCCGTCAGCCCTTGCCGGGCTCGGGGCCGGCGGCGGCCTGGAACCCGTGCCACGGTGCCGGCTCGGGCTGTGCTCCGTGCACCGGATCGGCCGGCGGCTTCACCGGCAACGCGGGCAGAGCGACAGGCTCGGACGCCCGCGCATTCAGGATCGGGCGATAGACATCGGCCAGCCGCTCCGCCGCCTCGCGAACCGGGATCGGGTCGTCATTGTCCGGCCTGTGCACCAGCAGATGGATCGCCGAGAGCCCCAGCGCCGGTTCGAACTGGGGATGCTGCGCCGCCATCACGGGCAGATCGCCAGCGGCCTCGACATAGACAGGATGAGGCCAGATCCCCTCGAAACGCGAGAAGATGTAGACCGCCCTCGTGATCACCAGCGGCGACCGGATCGGATAGACCTCGCAGGCATAGGTCACGCCTTCGGCATCGGTCAGGCTCAGCGTGCCGATCCGGCGCACCCCGGCCGCCTCAACCTGCGCATCCCCATCCATTTCCATTTCACCCCGTCCGATTCCCAGATATGCTAACACAGGTCACAGGAACGGCAACATCTAGAGCACCCGATCGGGCATCTGTCCAAGTCTGCTCCACGATGCACCGAAATAGCACAGCCTCATGAACGTGTGGTTACGTGTGCCGCCGCCCGGAGAGGCCGCGGCACCGCCCAGCCCGGCGTTGACCCCGGGCAGCAGGCGATGCTTCACTCGACCCGACGGGCAGCGACCCGTCGCAGGTAGAGTTCATCTCGTCCAATACAACAGCAGGGAAAGCAAGCCATGTATCGCAATATCGCAGCCCTCGGGTTGATCGGCGCGCTCGGCCTCGGTGCCGCCGCCTCCGCCGCCGAATGCACCAACGAGGTCTGGAACAAGGTGATGGCCGCCGGCAAGATGTCGGTCGGCGTCAAGGCGGACTACAAGCCCTGGGGCTTCCGGAACGACAGCGGCGAGATCGTCGGCATGGAAATCGACATGGCCCGCAAGGTTGGCGAGATCATGGGCGTCGAGGTCGAACTGGTGCCGGTGCAGAGCTCGAACCGCATGCAGTTCCTCGAACAGGGCAAGATCGACCTGATGATCGCGACGATGTCGGACCGCGCCGACCGGCGCAAGATCGTCGGCATTCCGGGCCCCAACTACTACACCTCCGGCACCAACGTGATGGCGCCGAAGGCGCTCGGCTTCACCGAGTGGGAAGATCTGCGCGGCAAGCCGGTCTGCGGCAAGCAGGGCGCCTTCTACAACAAGATCGTCGAGGAGCGCTACGGCGTGCAGATCGTCGCCTTTACCGGCAATGCCGAGGCGAAACAGGCGCTGCGCGACAAGAAATGCGTCGCCTGGGTCTATGACGACAGCTCGATCGGCTCGGACCTCGCCTCCGGCAACTACGACGACTACGAGATGCCCCTGGTCTCGGAGGACGACAACCCCTGGGGCCTCGCGGTGCCGCTGGCCGAGAAGGACTGCATCTTCGGCAACTTCATGTCCGGCGTGCAGTACAACTGGCTGGCCAACGGCTACCTGATCGAGCTCGAGGAGAAATGGGGCATCAAGCCGACCAATTTCCTCCAGAATGCCAAGGAGCGCTTCGCCGACTGGCTCGCCGAGTGACCCTGCCCCGCTGATCCGCGCGCCGCCCCCGACAGGGCGGCGCCTGCCGTCGTTGCGGTGCAGCAAGGGCTGGACAACCGTCCGCATTCCTGCGCAGCATGAACGACTGGGGTCCGACAGGGGGGATGATGGACGCCGTAGCCGAGTATTTCCGCGAGCTCGCCGAGATCGCGCCGCGCTGGAACTTCATCTGGATGTATGACGAGCGCCAGCAGGGCAAGATCCTGTCTGGCCTCTGGATGACCGTGCAGCTCTCGGTGGCCTGCGTCGCCTTCTCGGTGGTGATCGGGCTGGTCGGCGCCTGGATGCAGGGCGCGCGCTCGCGCATCGTGCGGGCCATCGTGCAGGCCTATATCCAGTTCTTCCGCAACACGCCGCCCTTCGTGCAGCTGCTGTTCTTCTATTTCGCGCTCGGCCAGTTCACCCCGACCCATTCGCCGGACGGCTGGCTCGAGGTGCCGATCATCTCGAATGTCGGCTGGGCGATCATCTCGCTCAGCTTCTTCGCCGGCGCCTTCAACGTCGAGATCTTCCGCGCCGGCATCGAGGCGGTGCCGGAGAGCACGCAGGAGGCGGCCGAGAGCCTCGGCTTCACCCGGCTCCAGATCTATCTCTACGTGGTGCTGCCGCTGGCCTTCCGGGTCTGCCTGCCGTCGCTCAACAACAATCTCGTCAACCTCGTCAAGACGACGACCCAGGCCTTCGCCATCGCGGTTCCGGAGCTGCTCTACCAGTCGGTCAGCATCTGGAACGACTATCCGAGCGCGCAGTATCCCACCATGCTGCTGCTATTCGTTATCTATATCCTGCTCGTTGCCGTGCTGGTCTTCGGCATGACGAAATGGGAGCATGCCATGCGGATCCCCGGCTATGGCCGCTGAGCGCCGCCGCCCCCGTTCGCGCGCGATCCCCGGGCTCGGGGCGCAGGCGCGCACCGATCTCGCGGTGCTGCTGCCGTTCCGCCCCGCCACCACCGGCCCGGACCCCTTCATCGCGGTGCGCTGGCTCGCCGGGCTGCCGGCCTGGACACCGCTCGCGATCCTCGCGCTGGCGCTGCTCTGGCCGGCGCTCGCCCATGCCCAGGGGCGCTACGGCACGGTGGAGGCGATCGACGCGCTCTGGCGGTGGTTGCCCTTCCTCGTCTGGTCGGGCTTCTTCTTCAACGTGCTGATCTCGTTCCTCGCCATGGCGGTCGGCACCGTGCTCGGCGCGGCGCTCGGGCTGGCGCAGGTCTCGCAGTCGCGGCCGATGCGCGCCTTCGCCTGGGCCGTGACGCAGCTCTTCCGCAACTCGCCCTGGCTCGTGCTGCTCTTCATCGTGCTGCTGGCCTTCCCCTTTCAGGTGACGATTGCCGGGACCGTCATTCCGGTGCCGGACTGGGTGAAGGCGGTGATCGGCCTCTCGCTGCCGATCATGGCCAACATCTCCGAGATCGTGCGCGGGGCGGTGCGCTCGGTCCCCTCGGCGCAATGGGAGGCGGCGGAAAGCCTCGCCTTCTCCCGGCGCCAGACCATGTGGCAGATCATCCTGCCGCAGTGCTACAAGCGGATGCTGCCGCCCTGGATGAACTGGTACGCGATCCTGACCATGGCGACGCCGCTCTGCTCGCTGCTCGGTGTCGAGGAGATCATCACCCTGACCCGCCAGGCGATGGAGGGCGAGGACAACCACCCGGAGCTGCTGGTGCCGTTCTACAGCTTCGCGCTCTGCCTCTTCTTCGCCTATTGCTACCCGATCGCACGGCTGACCGTCGCGCTGGAGCGCCGCTATGCCGTCAAACTCTGAGGTGCGCCGATGACTGCCGAGCCCGGATGGACCCCCGACCAGCCCATCGTCAGCGTCAAGGGCGTGCGCAAGAGCTTCGGTGACAACGAGGTGCTCAAGGGCGTCGGCTTCGACGTGATGAAGGGCGAGGTGATCTGCATCATCGGCCCCTCGGGCTCGGGCAAGTCCACCCTGATCCGCTGCATCAACGGGCTCAACGAGATCGACGAGGGCTCGATCAAGGTCGAGGGCCAGGAAGTGCATGACCCCGCCCTCGACAAGCTGGCACTGCGGCGCAAGGTCGGCATGGTGTTCCAGCAGTACAATCTCTTCCCGCACAAGACGGCGCTGGAGAACGTGATGATGGCGCCGGTGCTGGTGCTGAAGCAGCCGAAGGCCGAGGTCGAGGCACGTGCCCGCAAGCTGATGGCGAAGGTGCGGCTCGAGGGCAAGGAGCACCAGTATCCGGGCGAGCTCTCCGGCGGTCAGCAGCAGCGCGTGGCGATCGCACGCAGCCTCGCAATGAACCCGGACGTGATGCTCTTCGACGAGGTGACCGCGGCGCTCGACCCCGAGACGGTCAAGGAAGTGCTGGTCACCATCAAGGATCTCGCGGCGGAGGGGATGACCTGCCTGCTGGTGACCCACGAGATGGGCTTTGCCCGAGAGGTGGCAGACCACATCTACTTCACCGACCGCGGCGTGATCGTCGAGCACGGGCCGCCGGAGACCTTCTTCACCGAGGCCCGCGACCCGCGCACGCGAGAATTCCTCAGCCAGATCCTCTGATCCGAGGCCGGCGCTGGTCTGTCCCGCGCCGGCCCTGGTCACCAAGGCTCAGTCGGTGCTGCCTTCGGCAGCGGGGGACTCGGTCGCGAACTTCTCGAGCGAGGTTTCGCCGCTCGTGGCCGTGGCAGCCTCCTTCTTGGCGGCATCGGCCTCCTCCTCTGCCTCCTTCAGCTCGGCATCGATGTCGCCGAGATCGCCAGCGGTTTCGGCGGCGCGGCGCGTCGCGGCCTCCTCGGCCTGTTCGCGTGCTTCATCTGCGGCAATGCTCTCGGCGGCGGCGGCCTCGTCGGCCTTTGCGGCGGCCACCGCGGCATCCGCCGCCGCCTGCTCGGCCGCTTCGAGATCCGAGGCGCTATCGGCCAGCGCCCCGCCCGCACCGAGCGACAGCACACCGAGGAGACCCGCGAGGGCCAGTGAACGGGAAAGGGGACGGATCATTCTGGTCTCCATGAAATCTGCCGCGCGACAGGCGAGCCCGCTGCCAGCCCCTCGCGCAGGGAGTGTGCCGCCGGCCTGCCCGGCCGGCAAGTCCGAAGCTGTCGCAGTGCCGGAAAGCCGTGAAATTCATGCGCAGCATTTTCACGCTGCGCCCCGGTCTTCAGGAGTAAGGGTCCATCGCGTCGCGCAGCGCATCGCCCACGAAGGAGAAGGCCAGCACGCCGAGAATCACCGGCACCATCGGCCAGAGCAGCCAAGGATAGATCTCCACCGCGGTGAGGTTGAGCGCATCGTTCAGCATCATCCCCCAGCTCACTGCCGGCGGACGCAGCCCGAGCCCGAGGAAGGACAGCGCCGTCTCGCCGAGGATCATCGCCGGGATCGAGAGCGAGGCAGAGGCGATCAGATGGCTCATGAAGTTGGGCATCATGTGCCGCCCGATCACCCGCGCCGGCGAGGCGCCCATCAGCTCGGCAGCGCGCACATAGTCCTCCTCGCGCAGCGCCAGGAACTTCGACCGCACCGCGCGCGCCAGCCCCGGCCAGTCGAGCAGACCCAGGATGACCGAGATCATCAGGAAGACCGTGATCGGCCCCCACGAGATCGGCACGGCAGCGGAAAGCGCAAGCCAGATCGGCAACTCCGGCAGCGAACGGAAGACCTCGATCGCCCGGCTCACCGCGGCGTCGATCCAGCCACCGAAATAGCCCGCCATGCCGCCGAGCACGAGGCCGATGCCGAAGCTCACCGCGACGCCGATCAGCCCGATGGTCATCGAGAGCCTCGCGCCGTAGACGATGCGCGAGAGGATGTCGCGCCCGAGGCGGTCGGAGCCGAGCAGGAAGAGCTCGCCCTCATCCGGTGGACAGATCACCCGGAAGTTCCAGTCGAACAGCCCAAGCACCGGGTTGACCATCAGATCGTCGGTATACGGCTCGCCGCATGTGGTGAGCACCGGCACCGGCAGTGGGCGATCCCAGTCGGTCACCCGCTCCACCAGCCCCGTATGGACATTGTAGACGGTGGCGGTGGGATAGGTGTGGAGGCCGACATACTCCCCCTCGTGGAAGAGGTAGAGGCTCTGAGGCGGGGCATAGATGTTGTCCTCGTCGAAACTGTTCGGGAGATAGGGCGCGAAGATCTCGACGAAGGGCAGCAGCAGGTAGCCGATGGCGAGGAAGGCGAGGCAGACCACCCCGAGCCGGTGCCGGCGATAGCGGCGCCAGATCAGCACCCAGGTCGGCGCGTCGAGATCTGCCCGCTCCAGCACCTGCCGGTCGGTCGCGGCATCGTATGGCGCCTCGGAGATGTAGTGCTCCGGCCTATCCATCGGCGCTTTCCCCTGCCTTCGCGGCCGCGACGATTTCCACCGTGGCGTGGTGGATCGCGTGGCGTTCGGCGAGACGGTCCTTGATCGCGCGCACCGCGGCCTCGGCACGGTCCGGCGCGGCGGGCGTCGCCTCGAGGGTGGCCATCGGACGGCCCTCGCTGATCGACCAGAGATGCAGGTGCCCGATGCGGGCGACCCCTGGCACGCCGGCGAGGTCCTCCGCCACGACGCGCGGGTCGAGCCCCTCCGGCGTGCCCTCGAGCAGGATGTGCCCGCTTTCCGCCACCACGCGCCAGGCCGAGCGCAGGATCAGCGCCGCGACGGCGAGCGAGAGGATCGGGTCGGCCGCGGTCCAGCCGGTGAACAGGATGACCAGCGCCGCGGCGATGGCGGCGACCGAACCGAGCAGATCGCCGATCACATGCAGCAGCGCCGCACGCATGTTGAGGTTGCGCTCGCCGCCGGACAGCACCGCGAAGGCCGCGATGTTGACCGCAAGCCCGGCCAGCGCGATCCAGAGCATCGGCCCGGCGAGCACCGGCGCCGGCGCCGCCAGCCGGCTGACCGCCTCCACCGCGATCCAGCCGGTGATGGCGAAGAGCGCCAGCCCGTTGGCGAAGGCAACCAGGACGGTGAAGCGGTCATAGCCGAAGGTACGCCGCCAGTCGGCGGGGCGGCGGGCGAGGCGCAGCCCGTACCAGGCCAGCGCCAGCCCGGCGAAGTCGGTCAGCATGTGCCCGGCATCGGCGATCAGCGCAAGCGAGCCGGACAGCAGGCCGCCCACGACCTCGGCCAGCATGAAGATGCCGGTGAGCGCCGCCGCAATCAGCAGGCGCCGCTCGCCCGCGCCGGCATGCGCGGCATGGCTGTGGCCACCGCCCTGCGCGTGCCCGTGGAAATGGTCGTGCGCGCCCAATTCAGGCCCCCCGCCGTTTCGATTTCAGGCGGATCCGGGGGTCGAGCAACACCAGCAGGATGTCGGAGATCAGCATGCCCACCAGCGTCAGCACCGAGACGAAGAGCAGCACGAAGCCGGACATGAAGATGTCCTGGCTCTTCAGGCTGTGCAGCAGCACCGGGCCGAGGGTCGGCAGGCTCATCACCACCGAGACCATCACCGAGCCCGAGACGAGCTGCGGCGCGAGGTTGCCGATATCCGCGACGAAGGGGTTGAGCGCCATTCGCAGCGGATACCGGATGGTGCGCATCACCGGCGGCACACCCTTCGCCCGCGCGGTCTCGACATAGGGCTTGTGCAGCTCGTCCATCAGGTTGGCGCGCAGGCGGCGCATCACGGCGGCCGCGGCGGAGGTGCCGATCACGATCGTCGGCACGATGAGATGGGTGAGGATCGAGCCGAGCTTGGCCCAGGACATCGGCTCGCCCTCGAACTCCCGATGCATCAGCCCGCCGGCGGGGATGTCGAAATAGCGCGCGCCATAGGTGAGCAGGATCAGCGCCAGCAGGAAGTTGGGCGTGGCCAGCCCGATATAGCCGATGAAGGAGGCGAGATAGTCGATCCAGCTGCCGGCCCGCACCGCGGCGATCGCCCCGAGCGGCAGCGCGACGACATAGACGAAGACCAGCGCCGCGAGGTTGACGATGGCGGTCAGCGCCGCGGTCTCGCCCACGATGTCGATCACCGGGCGCTCGAGCTCGAAGGACCAGCCGAAATCCCCCTGCAGCAGCCCCGAGAAGCCGGTCGGACCCGGCAGCGCGCCGATCCAGATCAGGTATTGCTGCCAGACCGGCTTGTCGAGCGAGTACTCCGCCATCATCTCCTCGGCGCGCTGGATGCCGGCGGCCTCGCCCGAGGCCTGCATCTCCGCGATCCGGTTCGACATGTAGTTGCCCGGCGGCAGGTTGATGATCACGAAGACCAGCGCCGAGATCGCCAGAAGGGTGACCGCCATGGTCCCCAGCCGCTGGATCAGATAGCCGATCATTCCGCCGCAGCCCGCTGCTCCGCATCCCCGGTCCCGGCCCCGCCACTGGCAGGCTCGAGCCAGAGCTCGTCGATGCGCTGCATGCCGATCTGCGCGCCGGGGTCCCAGGCATAGAGCGCCTCGGCCGGGAAATTGCGCAGCCGGGCATCCGCCACGATCGGGATCGGCGCGCGCGCCACGGTGCCGATGACGAAGATCTCGCGCGCATGGATGGCGAGCATCTCGCGCCAGATCTCGCCGCGCGCGGCATCGTCGGGTGCGGCCATCCAGTCGCGGTAGAGACGCATCAGGCGCGCGGCTTCCGGCAGGTTCACCGCCCGGCCGGCGGCGCCCCTGGTCTGGTAGTGCTGCCCCCAGGCGGGCCAGGAGAAATTGGCCTGCTCCACCGGCGCGAGCTCGTTGGGCTCGGCCTCTGCGGTCGGGATGCCGTTGTTCCAGCCATACCAGGCCACCATCATCGAGCGGCCGGAAAAGGCCCGGTCGCGCAGGATGTCACGGTCGAGCGGGCGGATCAGCAGGCGCAGGCCGAGCTTGGCCCAGGTCGCCTTCACCAGCTCGAGCGTGTCGGCCACCTCCTGGCGCTCACCGGCAGTCTCGACGATGATCTCGGCAGGCCGGCCATCCGGAAGCAGGCGGGTGCCGGCGGCGTCGCGCCGATCGAGGCCCACCGCATCGAGCAGGCGGTTGGCCTCTTCGGGGTCGAAGCGCGCATAGGCGGTGGCATGGGCGGGGTCGAAATACGGGCTTTCCTCCAGCGCCGCCACCGCACGCTCGGCGGCGAGGCCGAAATAGAGCACCTTGTTGATCGCCTTGCGGCTGATCCCGAGGCTGAGCGCGCGGCGGAAGCGCCGGTCGCGGAAGAGGGTCTGCCATTCCGGGTCGGCGAAGGTGAGGTTCGGATAGAGCGCCACCTCCGAGGCCGCGCCCGAGCGCCAGAGCAGCGTGACATAGCCGCCCTCGGCCTGCGCCTTCTTCAGCACCGGTGCGTCGGTGAAGGTGAGATAGCGCGGCTGCAGGCCCGCCTCGCCGAGGCTGACCTTGAGCGGGATCAGCCCGACCGCGGCGATCTCCAGCTCGATCCGGTCGATATAGGGCAGCTGCCGGCCGTTGGTGTCGACCCGGTGGAAGAAGGGGTTGCGCACCAGCACGTAGCGCTGGCTGTTCTTCTGGGAAGCGTTGACCCAGGGCTGCAGCACCGGCAGGTCCGGGTTGTCGAACTTGTAGAGGTTGTCGATCCGGTTGTGCAGCTGCGCCCAGTCCCGCGCCTTGGCCCGGGCCACCAGCCCGGCCAGCGCCGCCGGATCGGCATAGTTCACGTGGCAGCGCTTCATGTAGTGTGCCGGGCGATAGATATAGACCGGTCGGGCCCGGGCCAGCGCCGGCAGGAAGCGCGGGTTGGGCGCGTGCCAGCGGTAGCGGATGGTGACGTCGTCCACCACCTCGACAACGGGCGGGCGTCCCTCCACCAGCATCTCCACCGGCGGGCCCTTGGGCGAGAGCGCGGGATGGTTGGCCACGTCCTCCCACCAGTAGCGCAGATCCTCGGTGGTGAAGGGATGACCGTCGGACCACCGGTGCCCGCGACGCAGGTGCAGCGTCACCTCGCGGCCGTCCTCCGACACGGTGACGTCGCGCAGGATGTCCGGCTTCAGCCGATACTCGGCATCGTAGCCGACCAGCCGCGCATAGCCATAGGCGGACATGTAGCGGACGTCCTTGGCGCGCTTGATGAACATCCGGAGCAGCCCGCCGTGGACCCCCGGCACCCGGCCACGGGCGGCGAGATCGGCCAGCGCAGGCTCCGCAGGCAGGCGCTCGGAGACCGGCGGCAGCAGGCCCTCGATCACCTGATGCGCGAACCACGGCGTCTCGACGGGCTCCACGGCCCGGGCCGGCACGGCCGCGGCAAGGAGCGCAGCGAGAAGCCCCCCCGCGAGCGAAACGAGCCCCCGCACCCTCATGCCGCCGCCCTCACCAGATGGCCGGGCGCGATCTCCACAAGCCCCGGCGCGTCGCCCTCGACATAGCCATAGGGCGCCGGCCAGTCCTCCGGCTCGCCGGCCCCCGCTGCCACCAGCTTGAGATCGAGCCGGCGCTCGGTGTCCGGCTCCGGGCTCGCGGCGATCAGCGCGCGGGTATAGGGATGCCGCGGCTTGCCGAAGACGCAGGCCGGATCGCCCTCCTCCACCACCCGCCCGCGGCGCATCACCAGGATCCGGTCGGCGATATGGCTCACCACCGTGAGGTCATGGCTAATGAACACCATCGAGAGGCCGAGCTCCGCCTGCAGCTCCTCGAGCATCGCCAGCACCTCCGCCTGCACCGAGACGTCGAGCGCCGAGGTCGGCTCGTCGCAGATCAGCAGCTCCGGCTCGAGCGCCAGCGCCCGCGCGATCGCGATACGCTGGCGCTGCCCGCCCGAGAAGGCATGCGGGAAACGCCCGAGATGGCCGGCCGAGAGCCCCACCCGCTCCATCAGCGCCGCCGCCCGCGCACGGCGCTCGGCGCGGTTGCCGATGCCATGGATCTCCAGCGGTTCGGTCAGGATGTCCTGCACCGAGAGGCGCGGCGAGAGCGCGGCATAGGGGTCCTGGAACACCATCTGGCACTCCCGGCGATAGGCCTTGAGCCCGGCCCCGGACAGCGTCGAGATGTCCTCCTCGCCGCCGGCCTCGGGGCGGAACACCATGCGCGCGCCGGGGTCCGGCCGCTCGGCCCGGGTGATCAGCTTGGCCACGGTGGATTTGCCCGAGCCGGATTCGCCGACCACCGCCACCGTCCGGCCCCGCTCGAGGCAGAGCGCGAAATCGGCGACCGCCCGCACCGGCGGCGCCGGCGGCCCGAAGGTCCGCGTGCGGCCGGGATAGGTCTTGGAGAGCCCGGAGACCGAGAGGATCGCCGTCCCCTCCGCCGCCGCACCGCAGCTCGCCAGTGGCGAGGGCGGGCGAGGCGCGGCGGCGACCAGCGCCCGGGTATAGGGATGCCCCGGCGCCGAAAGCACCCGGCTGCAGCCGCCGGCCTCCATGATCCGCCCACGGTTCAGAACCACCACCCGGTCAGCCATGTTGGCGACGACGCCGAGATCGTGGGTGATCAGGATCACCGCCAGCGCATGGTCGCGCCCGAGTCGGCGCAACAGTTCCAGCACCGTGGCCTGGGTCGTGACGTCGAGCGCCGTGGTCGGCTCGTCGGCGATCACCAGCTTCGGGTTGCCGACCATCGCCATGGCGATCACCGCGCGCTGGCGCAGTCCGCCCGAAAGCTCGAACGGAAAGGCGTCATGCGCCCGGCGCGGATCGGGGAACCCGACCTCGTCGAGCACCTCGAGCACCCGGTCCTCGACCGAGCCCTCGTAGCCGTGCACGCGCAGCACCTCGCCGACCTGCGCGCCGACCCGGTGCAGCGGCGAGAGCGCGCTCATCGGTTCCTGGAACACCATCGAGATGGTCTGCCCGCGCAGGCGGCGCAGCGCCGGCGCCGGCAGCCGCAGCAGGTCTACCTCGCCGCCGGGCGCCCGGAAGATCGCGCGGCCGGCGCGCAGCTGCGCGGCCCGCGGCAGGAGCCCGATCAGCGCCTTGGCCGACAGCGTCTTGCCCGAGCCCGACTCGCCGACGAGCGCCAGCGTCTCCCCGGCATCGAGCGCGAAGCTCACGCCCTCGACCACGGGTGGCCCGACATCGCCGAAGGCAATGCTGAGATCCTCCACAGTCAAGAGCGGCCGCACGTCTTCGCCTCCCCCGTGGCCTCCCCGCGAGTTGCCAGCGAGGCCCCGCGCACAAGGGCGAGAGTGGCTTGACATGGGGACCGGACGCAAGTCGAAAGGTTTTCACAAGTCTGCCGTGCACGGTTCCGGAGGCCCCTTTCCGGGCGCCCCCGGCGTGCCCGCGCGCTTGCCCCGCCCCGCGCCGGCGGGTAGGACGACAATGAACCGACCCGACAGCGGAGGGGCAACGCATGCGCGATCTCGGCCTGATGTGCCTCATCGCCCTCGACGACAACACCGGGATCGACCTCTTCGCGCTGCGCCGGGCAATGCAGATGGTGGCGCCGCGCTCCTCGATCACCATCGAGCGCCGCCGTGCCGCACCCTCGGAAACCGCGCTGATCGTGGAAGTCGACGGCCAGCGTTTCGCCGTCCATGCCATCGGAGAGCGCATTCCCGAGACGGAATACCAGGAGGCCGTGGTCGGCAACCTGTTCTGGCCCGAGGCGGCGGATGCCATGGCCCGGCACCGCGCACGGGTCGCGATCTGCGGTGTCGAGCGCCACCTCGTGCACGGGCTGGTGCGCGCCCAGGCGGTGGCGCTGACACGGCTGGCCGCGGCGATCGCGGAGGTGACACCGGCCAGCGGCGTGCACTGGCTCGGCACCAAGGCGATGGCCTCGCCGGACCGGCTGCAGCGCGCCACCGGCGAACTCTCGCGCCATCTCTGGCCGGTGGATCTGTGGCTCGGCTACGTATTCTACGGCACCGACCGGCCCGGCGAGCGCCCGGTGGTCGGCGTGCAGACGATGGGGGCGGCGGATTATCTCGGCTTCGAGATCGAGGTGCCGCCCTTCGAGGTGGTCGACAAGATCGAACCGATCCGCATCCTGTTCGGCGCGGTCGGCTACCTGATGGCCTATGGCGATGCGATCCGCGACGGCACCCTCGTCGAGGTCAAGGGCGAGCGGCGGACGCATTACAAGCTGCATCTCGGCGGCGGCTCGCGTCCCGGCCTGGCTCAGCTCGAGGTGCTGCCGACGGATCACCGCAAGCTGCACTGAGCCGGCCGGCCGCGCCGTCAGCCCGCCTCGAGCTCGGCCTGCGGGATCACCGGGAAGAACCGCCCGCCGGAGCGCAGGCCGAACCAGTCGGTCCCGTCCACCGCCTCGGTCTCGCCGATCTCCACCAGCCGGTAGTAGCTCTTGCGGTCGATCAGCGCCTCGAGCCCGCGCCGCACATGCACATAGGGTGCCGGCTCGCCGGTCTCGGGGTCGCGCTCCACGCGGATCGGGTTCTCCTCGCCCGCCTCGGTCTCGTCGCCGACATTGGTGGTGAAGACGATCCGCTGTTCCGGCCCCGGCGCCTCGACGCGGAAATCCACCGCCACGAAGGGGGCATCGTCCACCGTGATGCCGATCTTCTCCACCGGCGTCACGAGGAAGTGTTTGCCGTCCTCGAGCTTCAGCACCGAGGCGAAAAGCTTCACCAGCTCGACCCGGCCGATCGGCGTGCCGAGATACCACCACTGCCCGTTGCGCGCGATGCGGATGTCGAGATCGCCGCAATAGGGCGGGTTCCAGAGATGCACCGGCGGCAGGCCGCGCTCGGTCTGCGCCCGCTTCACGGCGCGGGCCAGATCGTCCGCCTTGCCCGGATCCCCGAGCCCCGCGCCGGACGCCTCGGCCCCGGGCCGCGCTTTTTCCGGAGATGTCATGTGTGGCCCCTGTTGTCTTTTGCCGACTCCCATTACGTATTTATGGATCGATCATTGTCCACAAGCCGAGAGCGCGCATGTCCGAGAGCCCCGATCCCGTCGCCCGCATCGAAGCCGCCGGCCTGAGGCTGGCCGAGGCCCGCGCCGAGATCGGCAAGCGCATCGTCGGCCAGGAGGAGGTGGTGGCGCTGGCGCTGACCACCATCCTCTCCGGCGGCCATGCGCTGCTGGTCGGCGTGCCGGGGCTGGCCAAGACGCGCCTGGTCTCCACGCTCGGCACCGTGCTCGGGCTCGACAACAACCGCATCCAGTTCACCCCGGACCTGATGCCGGCGGACATCCTCGGCTCCGAGGTGCTGGAGACCGGGGCGGACGGCTCGCGCGCCTTCAAGTTCATCGAGGGGCCGATCTTCACGCGCCTGCTGATGGCCGACGAGATCAACCGTGCCAGCCCCCGCACCCAGTCGGCGCTGCTGCAGGCGATGCAGGAAACCGCGGTCACCGTGGCCGGCCAGCATCGCGACCTCGCGCGGCCTTTCCACGTGCTCGCCACCCAGAACCCGATCGAGCAGGAGGGCACCTATCCCCTGCCCGAGGCGCAGCTCGACCGCTTCCTGCTGCAGATCGACGTCGACTATCCCTCCCGCGACGAGGAGCGCGAGATCCTGCTCGCCACCACCGGCGCAGAGGAGGCGGAGGCTGCGGCGGTGTTCTCCGCGGCGGAGCTGATCGAGCTGCAGCAGCTGGTACGCCAGATGCCGGTGGGCGAGCGCGTGGTCGAGGCGATCCTGACGCTGGTGCGCTCGGCCCGTCCGGACGGGCCGGAGGCGCATGCCGCCGCCGCAGAGCGCCTCGCCTTCGGCCCTGGCCCGCGCGCGGCGCAGGCGCTGATGCTGGCGGTGCGGGCGCGGGCGCTGCTCGCCGGCCGCCTGGCGCCCTCGGTCGAGGATGTTGCGGCGCTGGCCCCGGCGGCGATGGAGCACCGCATGGCGCTCACCTTCGCCGCCCGGGCCGAGGGCGCGACGATCCGCTCGGTGATCGACGAGATTCTTGCCGACCAGGCCCTCGAGGCCGCCGCGTGAGGCGAACCGGGCACGCGAATCGTCCGGCCCCCGGCGGCGCCGGGGGAGCACTCGTTGCTCTGCGCCGCGCGGGTCTGGCGGCGCCCCTTGGCACGCCACCCTCAGGGGCGGACGACGCAGGTTCCCGGGAACACTTCCGCGACGCGCTGCCGGACCTCGCCAGCGCCCCGGCGGTCCTCGCGGCAGCCAGGCTCGCCGCAGCAGCGCCCGAGAGAAGGGGGAGCAAAGCCGCGCATCGGCGGTCCGGCACCCCCGTCGAAGACGTCGTCATCGTTGATAAGGCGCCCGGCGGCATCTCGCGCTTCTGCGCGGCGGCGCAGCCGTTGCGGAGCCATCGCCCCTTCGCCGCGATGGTCGCGCGGCTCGGCATTCCAGTGCCGGCGCTGGCCGGCGCGCAGGTGGTGCCGGACGGCTCCGGTCGCGGCAACAGCGCGAAGGGCTTCTGGACAGGGGCACCCGGCCGGCATTGCCTTGCCTCCGGCGCCAAGCGGAGAACCTTCGCGCGCCGCGTCGCCGGCGGAGAGACAACCGTTTCCCGCACTGAGGTCACCGGATGAGCCGTCTCGCCCCCCCCGCCACCTCGCGCGCGGCCTGGCTGCGCCGCGATGCCGAGCGGATCTCCGGCAGCCTGCCGCCGCTGCTGGTGCAGGCCGAGCGCATCGCCCGCTCGCTGGTGCCGGGGGCCCATGGCCGGCGCCGCCCGGGCCCGGGCGAGACCTTCTGGCAGTATCGCCCCGCGCATCCCGGCGACACGCTGGCGCAGATCGACTGGCGGCGCTCCGGGCGATCGGACCGGCTCTTCGTGCGCGAGATGGAGTGGGAGGCGGCGGAGACGGTGATGGTCTGGGCCGACCGCTCGGCCGCCATGGGCTACCGCTCCGAGCTCGCGAGCCGCAGCAAGGCCGAGCGCGCCGGGCTGCTGGCGCTGGCGCTCGCGGTGCTGCTGACCCGCGGCGACGAGCGCGTTGGCCTGCTCGGCACCGAGGCCGAGCCGCCGCGCGCCGGGCAGAGCCAGCTGCTGCGGATGGCGGCGATCCTCGCGGCCGAGCCCGAGAGCCCGCCCGATTTCGGCCATGCGCCGCTGATCCACACGCCGCGGGTCGGCCGGGCGGTCTTCCTCTCCGATTTTCTCGGGCCCGAGGAGACGATTCTCCCGGCGATCCGGCAGGCGGCGGCGCGCGGCATCGGCGGCGTGCTGGTGCAGATCCTCGATCCCGCCGAGGAGGAGTTCCCCTTCGCCGGGCGCACCCGGTTCGAGAGCATGGGCCGAAGCATCCGCTATGACAGCGAGCAGGCCGCCTCGCTGGCCCGGCCCTATCGCGACCGGCTGGCCGAACGGCGCGAGCGGCTGGCGCAGGTCGCCCGCGGCTGGCGGCTGATCCCGCACCGAACCGACGAGAGCCCGCGCAAGGCGCTCATCGCGCTCTACAAGAGCCTGGGAGGCGCATGATGCTGAGCCTCGGACCGCTCGCCTTCCTCAACCCCTGGCTGCTGGCCGGGCTTGCCGTGCTGCCGATCCTCTGGTGGCTGCTGCGCGCGATCCCGCCGAGCCCGCGGCGCCAGCCCTTCGCGGCGGTGCGGCTGCTGCTCGGCCTGGAGGACAAGGACCGCGAATCGGAGAAGACGCCGTGGTGGCTTCTGCTGCTGCGCGCGCTGGCCGTGGCGGCGGCGGTTCTCGGCTTCGCCCAGCCGGTGCTGAACCCGGCCGAGCGGCTGGTCGAGGACCGCGACGGGCCGCTCCTGCTGCTGATGGACCAGGGCTGGGCCTCGGCGCCGGACTGGGCGGCCCGGCAGGCGGCCGCCGCGGCGGCGCTCGACGAGGCGCGGGAAGCTGGCCGGGGCGTGATTTTCTGGCCGCTGGCGGAGAGCGCGCCGCCCCCGGTGGCAGCGGCCGAGGCGGTGCGCCCGGCGCTCGAGGGGCTTGTGCCCGCGCCCTGGGGGCCGGACCGGACGGCGGCGCTGACGGCGCTGGCGGGCGGCGCCCTGCCCGCCCCCGGCCAGACCATCTGGCTGCATGACGGGCTCGACGGGCCGGATACGACTGCGCTGGCCGCGCAGCTGGCCGATGCCGGGCCGCTGCGGCTGATCGGGCCGCCCCGGCCCGCACTGGCGCTGGCCCCGCCGCGGCTCGAGGACGGGCTCCTGGCCGCCGATCTCCTGCGTGCCGGCGGGCCTGCCGAGGAGATCCGCGTCGTCGCCTTTGCCGAGGATGCCAACGGCGCCGAGCGGCGCATCGCGGTGGCCGATGCCGCCTTCGCCGAGGGCGAGACCCGCGCCGCGGCCGTGTTCGACCTGCCGCCGGAGCTGATCCGGCGCGTCTCGCGCCTCGTGCTGGCCGATCGGCCGAGCGCCGGCGGCGCGGCGCTGGCCACCGGGGCGATCCGGCGCGTCGCAGTGGGGCTCGTGGACCCCGGCAGCGAGGCCACGGTGGTCTCGCTCACCTCGGCGCGGCACTATCTGACCAAGGCGCTGAGCCCGGTGGCCGACATCCGCGAGGGCAGCCTCGATGAGGTTCTCGAGCGCGAGCCGGCGGCCATCGTGCTGGCGGATTACGGCGCGATCGCCGAGACGGAACGAGAGCGCCTGACGGCCTTCGTCGAAGAACGGGGCGGGCTCCTTGTTCGCTTCGCCGGGCCGCGGCTCGCCGCCGCCATCGGCGAGCGAATCGGGCAGGAGGACGCGCTGTTGCCGGTGCGCCTGCGCCGCGGCGGCCGGGTGCTGGGCGGCGCGCTCGCCTGGTCGAGCCCGCGGCGTCTCGGCCCCTTCGACCCGGACGGCGTGTTCCGCCGGCTGGAGGCGCCGGGCGAGGTGGCGGTGCGCACGCAGGTGCTGGCGGAGCCCGGGCCGGAGCTGCAGGGCCGCGTCTGGGCGACCCTCGAGGACGGCACGCCGCTCGTCACCGCACGGAAGATGGGCGCGGGCCATGTGGTGCTGTTCCATGTCTCGGCCGACGCGGAATGGTCCTCGCTGCCGCTTTCCGGGCTCTTCGTGGAGATGCTGGGCCGGCTGATGGCGCTGGCGCCCGGACAGTCCGCCGCCGCCCCCGAGCCGGAGGCGCTCGGCGGCACGCTGTGGCGGCCGGAACTGCTGCTCGGGCCGGACGGCACGCCGCGTCCGGCCACCGGCGCGGAAGATCCCGTGCCGGGCGAGCGCATGGCGGAGCTGCGCGCCGGCGCCGGCCTCGCGCCGGGGCTCTATGCGCGGGCCGACCGCGGCGCCCGCCCCGCCGGCTCGCCGACCGAGCTGATCCTCAATCTGCACGCGGCGGAGGACCGGCTGGCGCCCTTCCCCGCCGCGCCTGCCGGCGCAGTGGAGGAGACCCTTGGCGGCGCCGAGGCGCAACCCTTCGCCGCGCTGTTCCTGACCGTCGCGGTGCTGCTGGCCCTGGCCGACATCGTCGCCACGCTGATCGTCTCGGGCCGGCTTTCGCGGCTGCGTCGACCGGCCGCCGCAGCCGGGCTGGCGCTGGCCGCAGCGCTCGGGCTCGGCCTCGGCCCGACCCCGGCGGAGGCGCAGCAGAGCACCAGCGCCGAGGCCCGCGCGGTGAACGCCACCGCCGAGACGACACTCGGCTATATCCGCACCGGCGACCCGCGCATCGACGAGGTCTCCGAGCGGGCCATGGTCGGCCTCGGCATGGCGCTGACCAACCGCACTGCGGTGGAGCCGGGCCCGCCGATGGGGCTCGACCCGGCGCGCGACGAGCTCAGCTTCTACCCGGTGCTCTACTGGCCTCTCAATGCCCAGAACCTGCCCTCGGAGGCGGCGCTGTCGCGGCTCGCCGGCTATCTCACCGGCGGCGGGCTGCTGGTGATCGACACGCAGAACGGCGCCTCCGGCTTCTCCGGGGCCTCCGAGGTGGAGATGCGCCGCATCGCCCGGGCGCTGAACCTGCCGCCGCTCGCCCCGGTGGACGCGGATCACGTGCTGACCCGCACCTTCTACCTGCTCGACCGCTTTCCCGGGCGCTGGCGCGGCGGGCGGGTCTGGGCCGAGGCGCCGCCGCCGGTGCGCCCCGGTGCGCCGCGGGCCTCCGACCTGCCGAGCTTCGACCGGGTGGACGACAACGTCTCGCCGGTGGTGGTCGGCTCGGCCGACTGGGCTTCGGCATGGGCGGTGGATCCGCGCGGGCGTTATCTGTTCCCGGTGGGCCGCACCGGCGACCGGCAGCGCGAGATGGCCATCCGCTTCGGCGTCAATCTCGTGATGTATGCGCTGACCGGGAACTACAAGTCCGACCAGGTGCACGCGCCCGAGGTGCTGCACCGGCTTGGCCAGTGAGCCCATGAGACGCAAGGAGAGAGCATGGCGGTGACCCTGAGCTTCGCGCCCCTCCTGCCCTGGGCGGCGATCACGGCGCTCGGCCTGGCCTCGGCGGGGTTCGTCGGCTTCGCGCTCTGGCGGGGGCTGCCGGGCTGGTGGCTGCGCGCGCTGGGGCTCGGGCTGCTGGTGCTCTCGCTGGCCGGGCCGCAGCTCCGCGAGGAGGCGCGCGAGGGGCTGCCCTCGGTCGCCTATCTGGTGGTCGACCGCTCGGAGAGCACGACGCTGGAGGACCGCGCCGGCCAGATCGAGGATGCCGCCGAGGCGCTGGCGGAATCGATCCGTGCGCTTTCCTCGCCGGATGCGCCGCTAGAACTCGAGATCGTCGAGACCGGGCAGGACCCGGAGGGCCGCGACGCCGGCACAAGGCTCCTCACCGCGCTCGACGAGGCCGCGGCGCGCACCCCACCCGAACAGATCGCCGGCGCCATCCTGCTCTCCGACGGGCAGGTCCACGACGCCGAGCGGCTGGAGGGCTTCCCCGCTCCGGTGCATGGCCTGATCGCCGGGGAGCGGGACGCCTTCGACGTGGCGCTCGACCTCGTCACCGCACCCGGCTTCGGCATCGTCGGCGGGCAGGTGAGCTTCGGCCTGCGGGTGCGCGTGCTCGGCGCCGCACCGGGGGAGATCGGGCCCAGGGTGCCGGCACTGGTGGCGATCGACGGCGGCGCGCCGCGCCCGGTGCTGCTGTCGCTCGGCTCCGAGACGCTTGTTCCCGTGCCCATCGAGCATGCCGGGCCGACGGTGGTGGACATCCGCATCCCCGAACGCGAGGGCGAGCTCACCGCGCGCAACAACCGGGTGATCGCCGAGGTGAATGGCGTGCGCGACCGGCTGCGGGTGCTGCTGGTCTCCGGCGAGCCGCATCCCGGGGGGCGCACCTGGCGCGACCTGCTGAAATCCGACCCGGCGGTGGACCTGATCCATTTCACCATCCTGCGCCCGCCGGCAAAGCAGGACGGCACCCCGGTTTCCGAGCTCTCGCTGATCGCCTTCCCCACCCGCGAGCTGTTCCTCGAGAAGATCGACGGCTTCGACCTGATCATCTTTGATCGCTACCGGTATCGCCGGGTGCTGCTGCCGGCCTATCTGGCGCGCATCGGCACCTATGTGCGCGAGGGCGGCGCGGTGCTGCTGGCCTCCGGGCCCGCCTTCGCCGGGGCCGACAGCCTGGCGCGCACGCCGCTCGCGGCGATCCTGCCGGCGCTGCCGAGCCTCGAGGTGATTGAGCGCCCGTTCCGCCCGCAGATCACCGATCTGGGCGCCCGCCATCCGGTGACCGCCGGGCTCGCCGAGGCCGCCGGGATCGGACCGGACGGTCCGCAATGGGGCAGCTGGATGCGCCAGATCACCGTCGAGCCGCGCTCGGGCAGCATCGTGATGTCCGGCATCGAGGACCGCCCGCTGCTGATCCTCGACCGGGTCGGCAAGGGGCGGGTGGCGCTGCTCGCCTCCGACCATGCCTGGCTCTGGACCCGCGGCCACGAGGGCGGCGGCCCGCAGGCCGACCTGCTGCGCCGCACCGCGCACTGGCTGATGCGCGAGCCCGAGCTCGAGGAAGAAGCGATGTTCACCCGCGTCGAGGGGCGGCGCGTGGTGATCGAGCGTCGCACCCTGGCCGAGCGCCCGCCGGAGGAGCTGCTGGCAACGCCCCCCGATGGCGCGGCGGAGCCCGAGACCCGCGCTCTGGCCTATGCGCCTGCCGGGCCCGGGCGCTGGCGCGCGGTGCTCGACGGCGCCGAGGAGGGGCTCTGGCGCTTCTCAGACGGCGAGCGCATGGCGGTGGCCGCGGTCGGGCCGCCCGCGCCGATGGAATATCGCAACCCGATCGCCAGCGAGACCCCGGTGGAGCCGCTGGTGGACGCCACCGGCGGGCGCATCGCCTGGCTCTCCGATGGCCTGCCGGACCTGCGCAGCGTCGCCGAGGGCCGCCGCGCGCATGGCCGCGGCTGGTTCGGGCTGGAGCGGCGCGACGCCTATCGCGTGACCGGAATCGAGCTGACGCCGCTCCTGCCGGCCTGGGCGGCGGCGCTGGCCACCGGGCTCCTGTTCCTCGCGGCCTGGCGGCGGGAGGGGCGCTGAGCCCCCTTTCCGCGGGCCGCGGCCTGCGCTAGAGAGCCCGCCCGCAACCGCACGCCCGAAGCACGGAGGCTCCCATGGCCAGGCGACGCCGAGGCCGGCCGCTCAATGGCTGGCTCGTGATCGACAAGCCCATCGGCATCACCTCGACCCAGGCGATGGCCAAGGCGCGCTGGGCGCTGCAGGCGCAGAAGGCGGGCCATGCCGGCACGCTCGACCCGCTCGCCACGGGCGTCCTGGCCATCGCATTCGGCGAGGCCACCAAGACCGTCGCTGCCGCGCAGGATGGGCAGAAGACCTATCGTTTCACCATCCGGCTCGGCCAGGCCACCGCCACCGACGACGCCGAGGGAAAGATCGTCGCCGAGAGCCCCGAGCGGCCGGACGACGCGGCGCTGGCGGCCGCGCTGGCCCCGTTCCGGGGCGACATCATGCAGGTGCCGCCGATCTTTTCCGCGGTGAAGCAGGACGGAGCGCGTGCCTATGACCTCGCCCGCGCCGGCGAGATCCCGGAGCTCGCGCCCCGGCCCCTCCATGTCGCGCGGCTCGAGCTGGTCGCGCGGCCCGATGCGGACCATGCCGAGCTGGAGCTCGACTGCGGCAAGGGCGGCTATGTCCGCTCGATCGCGCGGGACATCGGCCGGGTGCTCGGCTGCCACGCCCATGTAACCGCGCTGCGCCGGCTGGCGAGCGGCGGCTTCCGGATCGAGGACGCGCTGCCCTTCGACCGGCTCGACGCGGTGCGCGAAGGTCGGGCGGAGGCGCCGCTGCTGCCGGTGGCGGCCGGGCTCCGGGGGCTGGTGGAGATCCCGCTGCCGCCGGTCATGGCCGCGCAGCTGCGCGTCGGCCAAGCGGTGCCGCTGGCACCCGGCCGCGCGGCGGAGGGCGAGACCGTCTGGGCGTCCTGCGCCGGCACGCCGGTGGCGATCTGCAAGGCGGATGGCGCCCGCCTGCGCCCCGCCCGCGTGATCCTGCCCGACACGCCGGTCGCGGCGGACGGGGCCGCCGCGGCAGGCGACGGCGCCGGGCAGACCCGCTTCCCCGATCAGGGAGAATGAGGCAAAGTGGCAGCGGTATTGACCGCTGAAAGGCATTTTCCATGACGTCCGGACCATCGCTCACCAAACGCATCGCCATCGGCAAGCTGATCGGCCTCGCGATCGGCGCCGCCGGGTACTTCCTGCTGCCCGTGCTCTGGCCCGAGGTCGACCCCATGCTGCGCTGGGGCATCCTGCTCTGGTATCTCACCTTCGGCGCGCTCATCGGGGTGTTCGGCGTGTTCACCTTTCACCCGGTGCTGCGCCTGCCGCTGCCATGGTGGATCCGCGCGCCGTTTCTGGGCGCCTGGCTGAACCTGGTGCTCGTCTTCTTCGCCCATGTGCAGATGCGGGCGTTCCTCGAGGCGCTTATGGGGGCCGACAGCGGCTTCACCTCGCCCTTCTGGTTCGTGCTCGAGGGGGCACTCGTCGGAACCCTGATCGGCTATGTCGCGACCACGATCGGCGGGGAAGGCCGCGCCGCCATCGACGAGGCGGTGCAGTAACCCGGAAAGGGCGCAGATTCGCACTAGCATTTCGCTCCGGAAGCGTGCATAGAGCCCGCTGCCGTTCAAGTGACGGCAACCGCCGATCCCCGACCGTGCTGGACGACATCCCGGCCCTGGCCGCGGACGGCGAGACAACCCCCAAGTCAAGGAGCACACGATGTCGATCACGCCCGAGCGCAAGGAAGCGCTCATCAAGGACTATGCCACGAAGGACGGCGACACCGGCTCGCCCGAGGTGCAGATCGCGATCCTCACCGAGCGGATCACCAACCTCACCGAGCACTTCAAGTCGCACAAGAAAGACAATCATTCGCGCCGCGGGCTGCTCAAGATGGTCAGCCAGCGCCGCAAGCTGCTCGACTATGTGAAGGTGCGCGACGAGCCGCGCTACCGCAGCATCATCGAACGTCTCGGCATCCGCCGCTAACCTGAGACGCGGCCCGTCCCGACCCCGGGGCGGGCCGCCAGCCGTTCGTGCGCCGGCCCCTCACGCCCCGGGGGTGCGCCGCTGGTTTCATATGAGGGGCCGTCCCCCGCGGGGGGACCGTCCGGGCAGGGCCCGGGCGCCGACGAAGGGAAACATCATGTTCGAGATTTCACGCCAGTCGATCGAATGGGGCGGCGAGACGCTGACCCTCGAGACCGGCAAGATGGCCCGCCAGGCCGACGGATCGGTGCTGGCGACCTATGGCGAGACCACCGTGCTCGCCACCGTCTGCTACGAGAAGAAGCAGCGCGAGGGGATGGACTTCTTCCCCCTCACCGTGAACTACCTTGAGAAGTACTACGCCGCGGGCAAGATCCCCGGCGGCTTCTTCAAGCGAGAGGCGAAACCGACGGAGAAGGAGGTGCTGACCTCCCGGCTGATCGACCGGCCGATCCGCCCGCTCTTCGTGCCCGGCTTCAAGAACGAGGTGCAGGTCGTCTGCACCGTGCTGAGCCACGATCTCGAGAACGATCCCGACATCGTTGCGATGATCGCCGCCTCGGCCGCGCTGGTGCTGTCCGGTGCGCCCTTCATGGGCCCGATCGCGGGCTGCCGCGTGGGTTTCGACCACCAGGGCAACTACGTGCTCAACCCCAAGGTCGACGCGATGGAGGACATGCGCCTCGATCTGATCGTCGCCGGCACCCGCAACGCGGTGATGATGGTCGAGTCCGAGGCCTCCGAGCTCTCCGAGGACGAGATGCTCGGCGCCGTCACCTTCGGCCATGACGCGCTGAAGCCGGTGCTCGACGCGATCATCCGCCTCGCCGAGGAGGCCGCGAAGGAGCCCTTCGACTACAGCCCGCCGGACAACGCGGTTCTGATGGCGCGGGTGCGCGGCCTTGTCGAGGCGCCGCTGCGCGACGCCTTCGCGACGCTCGACAAGCAGGCTCGCACCGCCAAGATCTCCGCCGCCAAGGACGCGCTGCTCGCCGGCCTCACCGAGGAGGAGCGCGAGAACGGCAACGCCGTCGACGCCTGTTTCAAGGCGCTGGAAGCGGAAGTGCTGCGCGGCGACGTGATCAAGACCGGCAAGCGCATCGACGGCCGCGACCTGACCACCGTGCGCCCGATCGCCAGCGAGGCCGGCATCCTGCCCCGCACGCACGGCTCGGCGCTGTTCACCCGCGGCGAGACCCAGGCGCTGGTGGTCACCACGCTCGGTACCGGCGACGACGAGCAGATCATCGACGCGCTCGAGGGCGAGAGCCGCGCGCGGTTCATGCTGCACTACAACTTCCCGCCGTTCTCGGTGGGCGAAGCGCGCCGCATGGGCCCTCCGGGGCGGCGTGAGATCGGCCACGGCAAGCTCGCCTGGCGGGCGCTGCAGGCGGTGCTGCCGGCGCCGACCGACTTCCCCTACACGATCCGCATCGTCTCTGAGATCACCGAGTCCAACGGCTCGTCCTCGATGGCGACCGTCTGCGGTGCCTCGCTCTCGATGATGAACGCGGGCGTGCCGCTGAAATCGCCGGTGGCGGGCGTCGCCATGGGCCTGATCCTCGAGGAGAGCGGCGAGTTCGCCGTGCTCACCGACATCCTCGGCGACGAGGACCATCTCGGCGACATGGACTTCAAGGTCGCCGGCACCGAGGCCGGCATCACCTCGCTGCAGATGGACATCAAGGTCGCCGGCATCACCCCGGAGATCATGCGGCAGGCCCTCGCCCAGGCGAAGGACGGCCGGCTGCACATCCTCGGCGAGATGGCCAAGGCGCTGACCACGGCGGGCGAGTTCTCGATCCACGCGCCGCGCATCGAGACCATGCAGATCAACCCGGACAAGATCCGCGAAGTGATCGGCTCGGGCGGCAAGGTGATCCGCGGCATCGTCGAGGAATCGGGCGCCAAGATCGACATCAACGACGACGGCATCATCAAGATCGCCTCGCCGGACGGTGCCTGCATCGAGAAGGCGCGCGAGCTGATCAACTCGATCGTCGCCGAGCCCGAGATCGGCCGGATCTACACCGGCAAGGTCGTCAAGATCATGGATTTCGGCGCCTTCGTGAACTTCTTCGGCAAGCGCGACGGGCTGGTGCATGTCTCCCAGATGTCGTGGGAGCGGGGCCAGAACCCGAAGGATCTCGTCAAGGAAGGCCAGGAGGTCAAGGTCAAGCTGCTCGGCTTCGACGACCGCGGCAAGGTCCGCCTGTCGATGAAGATCGTCGATCAGAAGACCGGCAAGGAGATCACCCGCGAGGAGGCCGAGGCCACCGAGTGACATCACGCCGGGCGGCCTTCGGGCCGCCCGCGCAGCACCAGGACCACCCGGCGCGCCCCCCGCGCCTAGCCGGCGGGCTCGAGCCGGCTCTGCCGGTCCAGCGTGCCCTCGGCGCGCACCTCCTCGAAGATCCAGTCGCGGAATGCCCGGACCTGCGGACAGCGCCGGTGCCGCTCGGCATAGGCCACCGAGTAGATCGTGATCGGCGGCACCTCGATCTCGAACGGCCGCACCAGCCGGCCGCTGGCGAGCCCGGTCCGTGCCATCGCGTCATAGGCGAGCGCGACGCCCTGGCCCTGCTCCGCCGCCGTCAGCGCCATCTCGCAATGCGGCAGCCTCGGCCCGCGCTCGGCATCGCCCCCGGCGACCCCGGCGAGGCGGAACCATTTCGCCCAGGCATCGAGAACCTCGTCGTGCAGCAGCGTCTGGCGCAGCAGATCCGCCGGCCGGGCGATGCCCTCCCGCTCGAGCAGCTCGGGTGCGGCCACCGGGTAGCGCGCCGATTCCATGAGCGGCTCGCTGATCGCGCCGGGCACCGGGCCGACGGTCCACTGGATCACGATCTCGGCCCCGTTGGTCGCGAAATCGGTGCTGGGCGCGCCCTGCGAGACCGTGATCTCGATCCGGTCGCCATAGGGCGCGCGGCCGAGGCGCGGCACCAGCCAGCGCGACGCGAAGCCCGGCGTGCAATGCACGGTGATCGGGCTGGCATCCGGAGTATCGGCGACCTGGCGGGTGACGGCGTCGAGCGCGTCGAGGATCCGCGAAAGCTCGGTGCGGTAGGCCCGGCCGGTCTCGGTCAGTGCAATGCGATTGCCCGCGCGCCGGAACAGGCTGCGGCCGAGATGATCCTCCAGCGCGCGCACCTGATGGCTGACCGCCGAGGGCGTGACGCAAAGCTCCGCCGCCGCCTCGCGAAAGCTCAGCAGCCGCGCCGCGGCCTCGAAGGCGCGGATCGCGGGCAGCGGCGGCAGGCGACGGCGCATCGGTGATCTCCGCTCAACCTCGGGTGAAAAGGCGTCTTTTGTCCGAGTCGGCCCGACGATCCTAGCATGACGGAACGGTAATCCGAACCTGCGGAGGCTGTCATGCCGCTCACCCTCGTCTCCGGCCCGCTGCGGGCCGGGCTGGCCGTGCTCGTCCTGCTCGCGGCGTCCGCCGCCGCCGCTGCGGACCCCGACCGGGCCGCGCTGCGCTCCGTCGTGAAGGGGCTGGAGCGCTGGCTCGACCGGGCCGCGCCCTATCCCCGGCCGATGGAGGCGCCGGCCATCGTCTTCATCGATGCGGCCGAGGCGCGGGCGATGCACCGGCGCGCCGGGCGCCTCGACGGGCGGCTGCGCGGGCTCTATGCCGCGACCGGCGCCACGATCTATCTGGTGCGGCCCTGGTCTCCGCGCGATCCGCGCGACGTCTCGGCGCTGCTGCACGAGCTGGTGCATCACCGGCAGACAGAAGCGCGGCACTGGTATTGCGAGAATGCGCAGGAATGGGAGGCCTACCGGCTGCAGGCGCGCTGGCTCGGCGAACTCGGCATCGATCCGGGCTTCTACTGGCCGGCGATCCTGCTCGAGGCGAGCTGCACGCCGCGCGACATCCACCCCGACTGAGCCAGCCCCGCCCGCGCTCAGACACGGCTGGGGGCGGCAACCGGCCCGGCCTGCTTCGCGAGCTGCACCACCAGGATCGCCGCGGTGACGATGGCCACCCCCACCATGTCGAGCGGGCCGAGCGATTCGCCGAGCAGCACCGCCGCGAAGCCGACCCCGAGCACCGGGTTGAGGAAGTGGAAGACCGAGGCCCGCACCGTGCCGATGCGGCGCACCAGCACGAACCAGACCAGCGTCGCCGCCAGCCCCGGCACCAGCGTGGTGTAGGCGAAGGCCGCGAGCAGCGCCCAAGACCAGTCGACCGCCACCGGCGCCGCCAGCTCCGTCGCCGCCGCCACCGGCGCCAGCACCGCCGCGCCGACCAGCATCTGCAGCCCGACCACCATCACCAGATTGCCACCGGAGGAGGCCCCCCGCATCGACAGCGTCGCCGCCGCCAGCGCGATCACGCCGAGCACGCAGAGCCCGATTCCCGCCGGGTCGGCCCCGCCCTCGAGCCGCGCGCCCATGATGAGCCCGACACCCGCGAGCCCCGCGGCCAGCCCGGCGGCGGCCCGCAGACCCACCCGCTCGGTGCCGAGCACCAGCCCCGCCAGCGCCACCAGGAGCGGCATCGTCGAGGCGATGATCGCCGCCAGCGACGCCTCTACCGACTGCATCGCCACGAAGTTCAGCCCGAGATAGAGCGCGTTCTGGCAGATCCCGAAAACCGCCGTCGCCCGCCACTGTGCTCCGGTCAGCCGCCAGCTCTGGCCCATCGCGCGCGCGATCGCCACCGCCAGCAGCCCCGAGATCAGGAACCGCAGCGCCAGTGCCGAGACCGGCGGCGCCGCGGCCACGATGATCCGCGCCGAAGCGAAGGCCGAGGACCACATCGCCGCGAAGGCGAGGCCAAGCAGGAGGGCGCGCAGATCCATCGGAGGCTCCGGGGGTGGGGGTAGGCCGGCGCGACACTACACCCTGCGCCCGGCCACGCAAGATCACCCGCCCCTCAGGGTTGCGGAACGTTACCCGAGGGGGCCTTATAGGAGCCGAGGGGACAACTGGAGGCCGGCATGGGAGAATACAGCTTTACCGAGCAGTCGCCGCTCGAGGAGGGTTTCGAGGCGGTGTTCCACGAGCGCATCGTGCCGATCCTCGAGCGTCACGAGGCCGAGCGGCTGACGCTGAAGCGCAAGGCGCAGATGTGGATGGGCGGCACCGGGGTCGCCGGGCTCGGCGGCGCCGGCGCCGCGGCGGGCTTCGAGAACGTGCCGGTGGCGATCACCGCGGCGGTGGCCGGCGGCATCGGCGCCTTCGCCTCGCGGGCGGTCTACCAGCAGCGCTGGAAATCCGGCCTCGGCAGCGAGCTGTTGCCGATCCTCTGCGAGTTCCTCGGCGAGATGCGCTATGGCGACGCGCGAATCAACATCGGCACCTTCGAGCGGCTCGGCGTGGTGCCCGGCCATGACAGCGCCCGCACCGAGGACCATGTCGCCGGCAACCACAAGGGGCTCGACTGGGCGCTGGCGGAGGCGCATCTGAAATCCCGCACCCGCGACAGCAAGGGCCGCACCAAGACCACGACCGTGTTCCGCGGGCTGGTCTTCCAGATCGCGGTGGTGCAGCCGGCGCCGCGGATCTATTTCGCCAAGGACCGCGGCTCGATGTTCAACTGGGTCTCGGAGACCTTCTCCGGCACCCGCAAGGGCATGGAGAAGCTGGAGATCCCCGACGAGGAGTTCGAGGCGACCTACGAGGTCTATTCCGACGATATCGCCGCGGCGCGCGACTATATCGGCCCGGGCGTGATCGAGGGGCTGAAGACGCTCGCCCGCAACGAGGCCAAGCGCAGCTATATCGCCGCCGCCTTCGAGGGCGACTGGTTCTACCTCGCACTGCCCCGCTCGGGAGATTTCCTCTCGCTCGGCAGCCTGTTCCGGCCCACCACCGACATCGAGCAGGACCTGCACAACGCGCTCTGGGATCTCGACCTGCCGCGCCGCGCCATCGACGTCATCACCGGGCGCTGAGGCACGCGGCAGGCGCATTGCCAAGGCCGCCGGGCGCCGCCGGGATCCTCCCATTTCAACGGGAGGATCACATTATGAAACTGCACGCCCTTCTTCCTTTCGCCCTGCTCGGTGGCTGCACGTTCGGGCTCGACCGGTCCAATGTCGACGCCACGCCGCCGATGTTCGACCGCGTGATGGCCGGCCGCTATGGCGATGCCGCGGCCTGCACGGTGATCGAGATCCGGCGCAGCGACGACAGCATCCAGCCTCAGGTGCAGATGATCGAGCTGCCCGCCGAGCAACGCGCCGAGGTGCAGATCACCGCCACCAGCGGGCTGACAGGCACGATTTTCGGCGCCATCGCCTATTTTTCCGCCGAGGCCGAGGACAGGCACCGGGCCGTGGTGCGCGCGCCGATGCGCGGCGACGGCCAGCATGCCGTGGCCGCCGTCGAGCGATGCGCCGCCAGGCTTGCCGAGGCATCCGCCGGCGCTGCGGGCGCGGCGCGAGCCGCCCCGAAAGCCGCCAACCGCCGATCGCTCGCCGAGGTAGCGCGGGCCTACAACGCGCAGTGAGAGTGCGGCGAGAGGCTTTGCCGCGGGGCACGTGCCTTTCCGCAACGGACAGCTGGCGCTGGCTGTGGCATGGTTCGCCGACAGGGAAAATCGGCGAACGGAGGGGAGCGATGTCGCTTCTACGTCTTCTCAACGAGGCCCAGGATGGCCGGGGGCTTGCGACGCTGGCGAAGCGCTTCGGGATCGAGGAGACCGAGGCGGGCGAACTGGCGGGCATGCTGGCGCCGACCATCGCCTCGGCGACCCGCAAGCGCGCCGAGGCCGGCGGGCTCGACGCCGTCGCCGGCCAGTTGATGGGCGAGCGCGAGGCGGGCTTCTTCGACGACGCCGCCCGCGCCGCCGAGCCGGAGGGCCAGGCCCAGGGCCAGCGCTTTCTCGAGAACATCCTCGGCTCGCCGCAGGCAACGCAGGATCTCGCGGCCGAGGCGGCCGGGCGCAGCGGCGTCTCGCCGGGGATCGTGGAGCAGTTCCTGCCGGCAATCGCAGCGATGCTGCAGGGCGGCATGCAGCGCCAGATGCCGGACAACACCCTTCAGGGCATGATGGACGCCATCGCCGGCGGCGGCTCCGGTGCCGACAAGGGCGCGATCGGGGGTGGCATCGGCGGCGGCCTGATGGGTGCCGTGATGGGCATGCTCACCGGCGGCGGCAAGGACCAGGCTGAGGGCCAGGACGTCGGCCTCGGCCCGCTGCTCTCGATGCTCGACCAGGACGGCGACGGCTCGGTGCTCGACGACGTGCTCGACGGGCTGATGCGCCGCTGAGGCGAGGCGCCGCCCGGGCACCGGCAAGCGGTGCCCGGGCGGTGCGGTTCACGCGGTGGTGTCGGGGGTGTCCGGCGCCGCGCTGTCGGTAGGCGCGCCGAGCGCCACGGTGATGCCGGTGTCCACGGGCTCGATCCGGCCGAGCGCGCTCTTCTGCTCGTCGGACCAGGCGGCGACGAGCACCAGCCGGGCCTCGCCGCCATCGGCGTCGCATTCCGCCGCAGCCTGGAAGATCAGCAGCCCGTTCTGGTCGAGATAGAAGGTGTTGGGCCCGAAGGCCTGCTCGAGTTCGGCGATCACCGGGTGATCCTGCGGCAGGGGGTCGGCGCCGAGCACGGCCTTGGCGGCCGCGATCTGGTCGGTCGAGAGTTTCATGGGATCTGGCTTTCCGAGCCGGTGTTCGGACCGGGGATGCCCTTCCGGGCGCCGCCTGCGGTCCATCTCTGCGGCCGGATCGTCGCGGCCGCCACGGAAGGCCAAGGCTCGCAGGCCCGGCCGCCGGATGCAACCCCGCCCGGCCGCGCTCAGAGCGCGTTGCGCCGGTTGCGCCGCATCCGCCCGCATTTGTGCCGGCAGGTGGCGAGGCTGTCCGCCTTCCAGGCCGCGGCATAGAGGCTGGCGAAGGGCTCGTCGAGCATGATCTCCTCGAGCGGGCGGCTGCGCAGGTTGTAGCGCTCGGGACCCAGCCGGTGGCCGGCAAAGAAGCTGCTCTCCTCGCCGGAGCCCGCCACCCAGCAGCAGGCCGAGACCTGCCCGTGCGCCGAGATATAGGGCGAGTTGCGCGCCGCCGACTTGCAGTCGATGCCCTCGATGGGGCGCACCGGCGGGGCCGCGGCCTCTGCCGCGTCCTCCCGGCTCGCGAGCCGGATCTCGCCACCATCGAGCCGGAAATCCGCCGATTTCCGCGTGGGCGCTTCGAGCTCGCGCATCTTGCCATCGGGCATCTGGTAGGGGAAACGCCCCTCCGGCCCGAAGCGCACCGTGTCGATCAGCGTGAAGCCCTCGAAGCCGAGCGCGCGGGAACGGCGGAACGCCTCCTCGATCTGGTGCTCGTTGTGGCGGAAGATGATGAAATGCCATTCGGCCCGGGCGCCGGTCTCGATATAGGCGGCGGCGTTCTCCACGATCTTGTCGTAGAAGGTGCCGACCCGGTAGAGCCCGTTGGTGTCCTCGAGCCCGTCGATATGCAGCTCGAGCCGCGAGCCGGTGCGCGCCATGGCCCGGCCCATCCGGGCCCACCAGTCGGGCTTGCGCAGGCTGCCATTGGTGGCGATGGCGACGCGCACGCCGTGATCGGTGAGATGCTCGACGACCTCCAGCAGCTCGGTGGCCGCCAGCGGGTCGCCATAGGCGCCGCCGAAGATCACCTCGGCGGTGCGCGCCGACAGATCCGGGGTGAAGTGGCGCTGGAAATCCGCCAGCCCCAGCTCGACATTCGAGACCACCGAGCGGTCGGTACGGCAGCGGTCGAGATGCAGGGTGCGCGGGCACATCGGGCAGCCGGCATTGCACTTGTCGGTCAGCTCGATGTGGAAGCTGTAGGGCCGGGCGGGGTCGAACATGGGGCCTCCGGAGTCGCTTCCGGAGGCCTTAGCGCATCCCGGCCTGCTGCGCCACTCACGCCGCGTTGCGCGCAGAGATCACCCAGGAGGAGGAGCCCATCCAGATCCCGTCGCTGGTGACATGCGGGCGCAGCAGCGCCGCGAGATCGGCCTTGATCTCCGCCTCCTTCGCCAGCGCCAGGTCGCCGGCCTCGCGATAGACCTCGCCGGCGGGGCCGAGCGCGATCTGGAAGCCGATGGCGTCCTCGATATCGTCGCCCATGCGCACCATGGCATCGACCCGCTCGAAGACGATCTCCGAATAGCCGGCGGCGTGCATCTGCCCGGTGACGGTCTCCTGGTCGGCCATCGAGAAGGGGCCCGGCCCGCAGGTCTGCGCATCCTCCCCCGGCGGAGGCAGATGGCGCAGAACCACGTCGCGCGCGGCGGAGAGCCAGGGATTGTCGGCCCGGTTGCGCCAGACGATATGGGTGAGCTTCCCGCCCGGTTTCAGCGCCCGGCGCATGTTCCTGAGCGCCGCGACCGGGTTCGAGAAGAACATCGTGCCGAAGCGGGAGAACACCATGTCGAAATCGCCCTCGAAGGGGTGGCTCTCCACATCCGCCTCGGCAAAGACAATGTTGCCGAGCCCGCGCGCCGCGGCCTCGCGCCGGCCATAGTCGAGGAACCCGTCGCAGCAGTCGATGCCGACGACCTCGCCCGAGGGGCCGACCTGCTCGGCGAGCCAGCAGGCGGTGTCGCCGAAGCCGCAGCCGGCATCGAGCACCCGCATGCCGGGCACCACGTCGAGCCCGGGCAGGATCGCGTCGGAATGCCGGCTCAGCCCGCCCACCAGCACATGCTTGTACGTCACGAATTTCGGGACGAGGATCTCGTTCCAGAATCTCACGAACTCGGTCTGTTCGGCGCCGGCGGTTCCTGCGGTCTTTGCGGTCTCTGTCATCGCAACCTCACGCGTTGCCCCCGCGAGGCGCATGATAGCGCGATCAGGCAGGGCAATCCCGCGGGAAGTGAGGCGAAACGGCGGTTCAGCCGCCGAGCTGGCGCGTCACCGTCTCGCGGCGCACCGGCACGAAGCCCGCCCGCTGGTAGAGCCCGAGCGCGCGCGGATGGTCGAGCGTGCAGGTGTTGACCGTGACCCGCTCCACGCCCGGCCGGTCCCAGGCGCTGCGCACCGCAGTGTCCAGCAGCCAGTTGCCGAGGCCGCGCCCGATCGCCTCCGGCACCAGGCCGAAATAGGCGAGATCGCAGACCCCGGCCTCGCGGGTGTCGAGCATGAAGAAGCCGCCGGGCCAGCCATCGGTCAGCAGCGTGTGAATGGTCACCCTCGGGTCGCGCACGAACCCGGCAAGCTCGGCCTCCGGCCGCTCGAGCCAGTCGGTCCAGTGCCAGTCCGCCCCGACGGCGCGGTAGAGATAGAGGAACCAGTGCACCGGCGGCGCCTCGGCGGCAACGAGGGCCAGGCGCTGGCCCACGGGTAGCGGCCGCGGCGGCTCGGCCGGGCGCGCGGTCATCTCGAGATAGGTGACGATGACCTCCGCAGGCGTGCCCTGCCCGGCCTCCATCGCGGCTCAGTCCTGCCCGCCGCCTGCCGGCCCGGTCTCGATCGCGAGGTCGGGATAGGCGCCCCATTCGGACCAGGAACCGTCATAGACCGCGTTGCGCCCGTGTCCGATGCGATGCAGCGCCAGGCTGAGGATGCAGGCGGTCACGCCGGAGCCGCAGGTGGTGGCGACCGGCCGCTCCAGATCGACCCCGGCCGCCTCGAAGACGGCCTTCAGTTCCTCGGGCGGGCGCATCGTGCCATCCGCCGCCAGCAGGCTCCGGTAGTGCACGTTCATCGCGCCGGGGATATGGCCCGCGCGCAGCCCGGCGCGCGGCTCCGGCTCCTCGCCGGCGAACCGGCCGGGCGAGCGGGCATCGACGATCTGCTCGCTGCCGAGCTTCACCGCGCCGGCGACCTGGGTGACGTCGCGCACCAGCGAGGCATCGCGCCGTGCGGTGTAGTGGCGCTCGCGGATATCCGGTTCCATGTCCTCGAGCGGACGGTCCTCGGCGACCCATTTCGGCAGCCCGCCGTCGAGCACCGCCACATCCTCGTGCCCGAAGACGCGGAACATCCACCAGACCCGCGCGGCGGAGAACAGCCCGGCCTGGTCGTAGACCACCACCCGGTGCCCGTCGCCGATGCCGAGCCGGCGCACCGCCGAGACGAACTGCTCCACCGGAGGCAGCATGTGCGGCAGCGCCGATTTCCGGTCGGAGATCGCGTCGATGTCGAAGAAGCGCGCACCCGGGATATGGCCCGCGGCATACTCGGCGCGCGCGTCGCGGCCGGTATCCGGCAGGTGCCAGCTCCCGTCGAGGATGCGGATGTCGGGGCCGCCGAGGCGCTCGGCCAGCCAGTCGGTCGAGACCAGAAGGGTGGGATCGCTCGTCGGCATTTCGCTCCTCTCGGCTTTCCCCCGTCCTAGGGGCAGTGCGGGCGATAATCAACTCCCTGCCTGCGCCGGCGTTCAGAACAGGGCGCGGCGGATCAGATTGAGCCCCATGGCGAGGAAGACCAGCAGCACCACCTTGCGGAAACGCTCCGCCGGCAGCCGCGCGCGCAGCGCCTCGCCGAGCGCGAAGCCGGCCAGCGTCGGCAGGACCATCGCCGCCGAGAGACCGGCCAGCGGCGGCGTCAGCAGCCCCTCCCACCAGAAGCCGGCAGCCAGCGGCAGCGCGCCGAGGAAGATCAGCAGCCCGGTGGCGCGGACGAACTCGTCCTTGTCCACCCCGCGCCCCAGCAGATAGGCCACCAGCGGCGCCGCCCAGATCCCGGTGAGCCCGCCGAGCCCGCCTGCCAGCACCCCGAACCCGACCTGCGCCGCCCGGTCGTGCCGGGCCGCGATCGCCACCGGCACGAAGAACAGGTTCAACAGCGAGAACACCGCAACCACCCCGCCGATGCCGCCGACCAGCACGCGCTCGGAAACGGTCGCCGTCAGAGAGGTGGTGAACCAGAGAACCGTCACCAGCACCGCGCCGAACAGCGCATAGCGCCGCGCTGCGCCCATCACGTCGCCCATGCGCCAGACCTGCCAGGCATTGGCCACCACCATCGGCAGGCAGACCAGCGCGATCGCCTCGTGCGGGCTGACGATCTGCGACAGGATGCCGACCGACGCGGTCGGGAGCCCGATCCCGACCGTGCCCTTGATGGTTCCGGCCAGCAGGAAGGCCAGCGTCGCCGGCAGCGCCAGCGCCATGAGATCACCCATGCTCAGCCGGCCCGCGGCTTGCGCGAGAAGGTCATCTTCTGCCCGGCGAGCCGCTCCTGCGAGCCCGCCCAGGCATAGACGAGCAGCGCCGGATCGCGCGCGCCGACCGTGATGCGATGCATCCTCCCGGGCGGGTTGAAGATCATCGAGCCGGGGGCATAGACGCCGTCGTCGTTCTCCGAGACGGTGCCGGAGAGCACATAGTAGCTCTCGGTGATCCCGTCATGGGCATGGGCGGGATAGGTGCAGCCTGGCGCGAAGAGCACCAGCCCGAGGATGATCTCGCGGGTCTCCACCGGGCCCGAGGGGCCGGTGAACTCCGCGAAGGCGTAGCGCTCGGCGAGCCCGCGCGGCATCCGGTCGTAGCCGTGCAGCCAGGCCAGCCGGCCGGACACGTTCTCGATCGCCCGGACCAGCGGCGCCATGTGGGTCAGCCGGCCGCGGTCGAACGCGCGCCTGAGATGTGCGGTCACCGGCTTCGCCGCCGGCTCGGGAAAGCGCAGGCTGGGCGCCGCCGCCTGCACCCGGCGGATCGCCTCGCGCACCGCGCGCTGGTGACTGCGGATCTTGGTCGAGCCCCCGGCCCCCGAATTGCGGTAGAGTTCGTAGATCTCCGTCAGCAGATAGATCCAGTCCGGCTCCGCCGAGAGCCGCCGCGCCGCGCCGTCATCCGCCCGTTCCTGCAATGCCATTTCCCGCCTGTCCGTGCTATCTGAGAGGTAAGGCGAGGGAAGGGAGACCGCTATGCATGCCCGACGCATCTTCGCAGTTCTGTCCGCCGTCCTGACCGCATCCGTCCTCGTCTCGCCCGCCGTCGCACCCGATGCACGCGCCGAGACGCGCCGCGCGCTGGTGATCGGCAACGACGCATATCGCACGCTGCCCCGGCTCGAAAAGGCGGTCAACGACGCCCTCGCCGTCAGCGACAAGCTCGAGCGCCTCGGCTTCGCCGTGAGCACCCATGCCGATCTCGGCGAGCGCGAGGCGACGCTGGCGATCTCGGCCTTTGCCCGCAGCCTGGCGCCCGGCGACACCGCCTTCTTCTTCTATGCCGGTCACGGGGTCGAGATCGACGGTGAGAACTTCCTGCTGCCGGTCGATGTGCCCGAGGCGACGGCAGAGGACCAGGCCCTCATCAAGCGCGAGTCGCTGCCGCTCTCGGGGATCCTCGCCGAGCTCCGGGAAAGCGGCGCGGCGCTGACCATCGCGGTGATCGACGCCTGCCGCGACAACCCCTTCGAGACCGCCTATGGCCGCAGTATCGGCGGGCGCAAGGGGCTGGCGATGACCGTGCCCCCCGAAGGCAGCTTCATCATCTATTCCGCCGGCGCCGGGCAGGTGGCGCTCGACCGGCTGAGCGACGAGGACGCCGACCCCAACTCGGTCTTCACGCGCAAGCTGCTGCCGCTGATGGAGGAGCCGGACCTGCCGCTGCCGGAACTCGCGCGGCGCCTGCGGACCGAGGTGCGTGCGCTCTCCCAGCAGGTCGGCCATCGCCAGCGCCCGGCCTATTACGACGAGATGATCGGCAATTTCGCGCTGGTGCGCGGGGCGCCGGAGGTTCCGGCAGAGGCCGGACCGCCCGCCGCCGAACCTGCCGCGGCCGTCGATGCCGCCCCTGCACCCGCGGGCGCCGCCGTGCCCGACGAGCCGGGCACCCGCACCGCCGCCACGGCTGCGGAGGCGCCGGAGGCCGCTGCGCCGGAGCGCCGGACCGAGCCCCTGCCGCCGATCGAAGAGGCCTTCCAGGCGGCCCGGCAGGCCAACAGCATCGAGGGCTGGCAGAATTTCCTCACGGCCTATGGCGGCACCGGGCATTTCTACCTGCAGCTCGGGCAGGATGCGCTCCGCGTGCTCGAGGTGCGCCAGAGCTTCTGAGCCGCTGCAACCCCGGCTCACGCAAGCAGAATCGAGACGCGTCGGTTCTGCTTGCCCTTCTTCTCGATCTTGCCGAGGGTCACGGGGCCGATCTCGCCGGTGCGCGCCACATGCGTGCCGCCGCAGGGCTGGAGGTCGACCGGCGTCTCGCCCGCGCCGATCCGCACCAGCCGCACGCGGCCCTGCCCCATCGGCGGCTTCACCGCCATGGTCTTGACCAGCCCCGGATTCGCCTCGAGCTCGGCATCGGAGATCCATTCGGTGCTCACCGGATGATCCTCGGCGATCAGCGCGTTCAGCCGCGCCTCGAGCGCCGCCTTGTCCGCCGGCGCCTCGGGCATGTCGAAATCGAGCCGGCCTTTCTCCGCGCCGATCGAGCCGCCGGTCACCGGCAGCGGGATCACCACCGAGAGGAGATGCAGCGCGGTGTGCACGCGCATGTGGCGGTGGCGGGTCTCCCAGTCGAGCCGCGCGGTCAGCGCCGTGCCCGGCGGCGGCATCGCCGCGCCCTCGGCCGGAACGTGCAGGATCGCGCCGTCCTCGCCCTTGCGCGTGTCCGCCACCGCCATCTCGCCGCCCTCCCAGGCGAGCTGCCCGGTATCGCCCGGCTGGCCGCCGCCGGCCGCGTAGAACACCGTGCGGTCGAGCACCACGCCCTCCGGCCCGCTGGCGGTGACGGTGGCGGTGCAGTCGGCGAGATAGGCGTCGTCGCGAAACAGCGGCTCGGTGGTCATGGATCCTCCTCCGGGGGGGCAAGGGCGGTGAAATAGGCGACCTGGGCGGCGCCGAGCCGGGCGCTCAGCGCGGCGATGCGGGCCGAAATCTCGGCCCAGCGGCGCGGCAGGCCGGGGTCCTGCGGGTCCTGGGTCCAGAGGAAGAAGAGCCCGAGCCGGGCGCGGGAGATCGCGACGCTCTCGTCATAGAGCGCGAACTGCGCGCGCAGCACGGACATGGCGGCATCGGCGCGGGCGGCGGCCTCGGTCTCGCCGACGAGCGGCGCGAAGAGGCGCGCCAGACCGTCGCGATAGGCCGGCATCAGCGCCTCGGCGGCGGCACGGGCGGCGGCGACGCGCAGGCCGAAGCGCTCCTGCGCCTCGCCCAGCGTGATCAGCCGGGCGCGGGCGGTCACCGGGTCGAGCGCCTCGACCAGGCGCCGCTCGGCGCGGGCGACGCGAAAATCCTCCGCCGCGATGCGCAGCGCGAAATGCTCCGGGCTGTCGGTGGGCATCTGCGCCAGCTCGGCGTTGATCACGTGGTAGAAGCGGTCGAACCAGACCTCGGATGTCGCCAGCCAGCTCTCAGCCAGCGACTCGAGCGCCTTGGTATCGGCGCTGCCGGCGGCCTCGGCCTGCACCGCGAGAATGCCCGAGAGCCGGCGCAGATAGGCCGGGTAGTCGGCCAGCAGCCGCAGCGACTGCCCCCGCAGGGGGTAGAGCGGCGGGCGCGGCTTCAGCCCCGGCGCATAGACCCGGAGCCGTGCCTCGAGATCGGCGATGGCAGGCAGCGCGCGCTGCTGCACCGCGCGGGCGTTCATCGCCGCCTCGCCGCCATCGATGCCGGTGGCGAGCACGTCGTCGAACCAGCGCGAGGCCTCGGTGAGGGCGAATTCGAGGGCCACCGCGTCGCGCATCAGCTCCGCCCCGCGGCGCAGATCGCGGGCAACCGCCAGCGGGTTCGGCCCGGCATCCGCCGCCGCGGCGGCCGGCAGCAGCAGCACCAGCGCGACCAGCCCGGCCAGCATCCGGCGGACGAACCCCGCCCGCCGCGCATCCCGCATCGCCGCCGCCGCCTCGCCCATGCCGCCAAGCCCCTCCGCTCAGTGCTCTCCCGGCCCGTCGGCCTCGGCATCGCCGGCGGCCTCGTCGTGCAGCCGTTTCGGCTCGCTCGCCGGCGCCCCCTTCCGCTCGTTCGGGGCGGGCACGATGACCCCGCGCAGCGCCTTGCCGATCTCCTCGACATTCTTGATCGAGATGTCGGCCTGGCGGAAGGGGATGCCGATGCCCTCCTCGGTGAAGCGCCGGGCGATCTCGTAGTTGAGGTCGGACTGCACGTTGAGCAGCCAGTTCACGTCGCGCAGGATGCCGCGGATCTCGAAATCCAGGCTGTCGGAGCCGAAGCCGCGGAACAGCACATAGGGTGCCGGCCGGCGCAGCATCAGCGGATGCGCGCGGGCGATGTCGATCAGGATGCGCTCGACCTTGCGCGGATCGGTGCCATATTCGACGCCCACCTTGCAGATGATCCGCCCGTGCAGGTTGGAATGCGTCCAGTTGATCACGTTCTCCGAGATCAGCTGGGAGTTGGGCACGAAGAGCGAGGCGCGGTCGAAGGTCTCGACCTCGGTGGAGCGCACGTTGATGTTCTTCACATAGCCCATGCCCGAGGGCAGCTCGATCCAGTCCCCCGCCTTGATCGGCCGCTCGATCAGCAGGATCACGCCGGAGACGAAGTTGTTGACGATGTTCTGCAGCCCGAAGCCGATGCCGACCGAGAGCGCACCGGCGACGATGGCGAGGTTGGAGAGGTCCACCCCGGTGGCCGCGATCGCCACCAGCACCGTCACCGCGAAGCCGAGATAGCCGGCCCCCGCCGCGATCGCGTCGGAGCCGCCGGTATCGAGCCCGGTCAGCGGCAGGATCTGCCTGCGCAGGAAGCGCTTGGCCCGGCTGGTGACGATGAAGCCGATCACCACGAAGATGATGAACAGCAGGAAATCCACCGGCGAGATCGTCACGTCGCCGATGGTGAAGCCCTGCAGCACGCGGCGCCAGGCGACCTCGAGATCCGAGGGCGCGACACCCCAGATCAGCGCCAGCACCGGAACCGCGGCACAGGAGAGCAGCAGGCCGAGCAGGATCGGCACGAGCTTCAGCCGCTCCATCGCGCCGCCGTCCTCGCCGGTGACCCGGCCGACCACCGACTGCACCACGTGGAACAGCAGCAGCCCGAGGCAGATCATCGCGCCCGAGAACACCGGCGGATAGAAGGCATAGCGCGAGGCGGCATAGTAGCCAAGACAGGCCAGCACCGGCGCCGCCACCGCGGCGACGCGGGCGAAGATCTTGGCCGCCGAGAGGGCGACACGGTTGGCCTGCCGGGCCGAGTTCGCCGCCTCCGCCGCCTCGTCGTCCTCGGCCGTGGTGGCGGCGGGAGCCTCGTCCGCCTTGTCCGCCTCGGGCTCGGCCCGCGGGCGCCGGAGATAGCGCGCATAGCCCCAGAGCGCGACGCCCCCCCAGATCAGCACCGCGGCGTTGAGCAGCGCCAGCCCCTCCACCGCAAGGCCGAGCTCCTGCGCCTCCGACACCGCCACCCGGTCGATGCCGACCGCCAGCGCCAGCAGGACCAGCCAGCGATGCGCGCCGCGGGCATCGCCGCCGCCGAGCCGCGAGAGCCGGAGCGAAGGCGCCGAGGGGGAATAGAAGGCACCGCCCAGCGCATAGGCGCCGATCACGAAGAGCGCGCCGTTGCCGAGGGCCTGCACCAGGCTCTCGCCGCGCGGCCCGAGCAGCCCGGTGAGGATGATGCCCGCGATCATCATGCCCACGGCCCAGAACGGCAGCAGCAGGCGCACCAGCGTCAGCCCCGCGCCCACCGCGACGCGGTGCGAGAGGTCCAGCTCGGGCGTGACCTTGCCGATCAGGTTGCGCAGCGCGAAGGCGCGCAGCTTGAGCACCACGGCGATGCCGCCGCCCAGCAGCAGCAAGGGCAGCACCAGCCGGGTGATCGTGGCCGCGTCGAGGCTGAGCTCGGAGATCCGCGTGCTGGTCTCGAGCACGATGCTGCTGAGCAGCCGCTCGATGGCCGCGAGCCCGCGCACCGATGTCTTCGGGTCGAGAAGGCTCGGCCCCTTCTCGAGCAGCGCCTCGGCGAAGCGGTCGCGGCGGAGCTGGGTGAGCTGGCCCTCGAGCCCCTTGGCCCGCGCCTCGGCCTGATCGACCCGCTTGGCGAAGGCGTCCAGCGTGCCGATCTCGCCGTCGAGGCGCTTGCGCTCGACGCCGATCTGCGGCGCCTCGGCCGAGGCATCCTCCGGCGCATCGCCGAGTGCCTCGCGCTGGCTGCGCAGCGGCGCCAGCTGGGACTGCAGCCGCTCGCGGGTGGCGGGCACCTGCCCGAGCTGCTGGCCGAGCTGCCCCAGATAGGTGTCGACCTCTTCCGAGCTCGGCGGGTCGAATTCCAGCCGGCGCTCGATGGTGCGCGCCTCGGCGTCCCAGCGGTCGAGCCGGGCACCGAGACTTTCCTCGCCGCCCTGGGCGGCGGCGAGCACGGGGAGAAGCACGGCGAGCGCCGTGAGAAGCCGAAGGATCCACATGGGATCCCTCCTAACTCAGCCCCGCCGCGCGGCCAAGCCGCCTCAGGCCTGCTCGAACACCGTCGGCACCTGGCGCTGGTTTTCCGGCAGCAGCCAGTCCGGCACCGGCAGGTTCTTCTCGCGCAGGAATGCCGGGTTGAAGACCTTGCTCTGGTAGCGCGTGCCATAATCGCAGAGCATGGTCACGATGGTGTGTCCGGGGCCGAGATCGCGGGCCAGCCGAATCGCGCCGGCGACGTTGATGCCGGTCGAGAGGCCCATGCAGAGCCCTTCCTCGCGCAGCAGATCGAAGACCACCGGCAGCCCCTCCTCGTCGGGGATCAGATAGGGGAAATCCACCTCCAGCCCCTCGAGATTGGCGGTGATGCGGCCCTGCCCGATACCCTCGGAGATCGAGCTGCCCTCGGCCTTGAGCGTGCCGTTGGCGTAGTATTCGTAGAGCGCCGCGCCGCGCGGATCGGCGAGCCCGATCTTGATGTCCGGGTTGCGCTCGCGCAGCGCCATGGCACAACCCGCCAGCGTGCCGCCCGAGCCCACCGCCGAGATGAAACCGTCGACCTTGCCGCCGGTCTGCTCCCAGATCTCCGGGCCGGTGGCGTCGATATGCGCCTGGCGGTTGGCCACGTTGTCGAACTGGTTGGCCCAGATCGCGCCGTTCGGATCGTCCCTGGCGATCGCCTCGGCGAGCCGGCCGGAGTATTTCACGTAGTTGTTCGGGTTCTTGTAGGGCACCGCCGGCACCTCGACGAGCTTGGCGCCGCTGAGCCGGAGCGCGTCCTTCTTCTCCTCCGACTGTGTCTCGGGGATCACGATCACGGTGCGGAAGCCCATCGCGGCACCGACCACCGAAAGCCCGATGCCGGTGTTGCCGGCGGTGCCCTCGACGATGGTGCCGCCCGGCTGCAGCGCGCCGCGGGCGACCGCGTCGCGGATGATCCAGAGCGCCGCCCGGTCCTTCACCGACTGGCCGGGGTTCATGAACTCCGCCTTGCCGAGGATCTCGCAGCCGGTCAGCTCGGACGCCTTGCGCAGGCGGATGAGCGGGGTGTTGCCGACCGCGGCCGGAACGTCTTCGTAGATTTTCATGAACCACGATCCTTCGCTGGATAATGTGCTGTTGCACACCTAAGCCGTAGACCACCCGGCCTCAAGGGCCACGCGGCCCCAGGCGCCGCCCGGTTGCAAGGGCCGGCCCGGCTCAGGAACCGGTATCCGCCTCCTGCCCGGCCCAGGCGCGGCGCAGCCCGCCGCGATTGGCGGCGAGCCAGAGCAGCGCCACCAGCGCCGGCCCGGTGTTGACCTCGCCGCGGCCAACCGCCGCCATCGCCACGTCGAAATCCAGCACGAAGGCGCGGATGTCCTCATGCTCGCCGTCGAGCCCGTAGAGCCCGCCGGCATGGGGCAGGTCGGCCTCGCCGACAAAGCCGCGGAGCGCCTCGGCCGAAAGGCCCGGCGTGGTGTAGTAGAGCCCGGTCTCCACCAGGCAGCCGAGCTCGAGCCCGGCCTCCTCGCGCGCCTCGCGCCGGGCGGTGTCCACGGCGTCCTCGTCGGCATCGACGCGCCCGGCGATCACCTCGATGCACCAAGGGCAGCGGTCGCCACGGGCCATCGGCGCCGGGCGGAACTGCTCGATCAGCAAGACCCGGTCGCGCCGCGCGTCATAGGGCAGCACGGTCACCGCATCGCCCCAGAGCACCGCGGTGCGCCCCATCTCCGCAGACCAGCTGCCGTCGAAGCGCTTGTGCCGGAGCCGCATCTCGTCCACCGCGACGAAGCCGCGATAGACCCGGCGGCGCGCCGCCACCTCGACATCCGAGGGGCCGAAGCGGCTGCGGATGCCGCCGGCCATCGGCCCCGGCTCGGAGAGCGCCCGCGCCCGCTGCCGCGCCCGGACCAGGATCGCCGGCCAGTGATCGTCGATCCGCTCCACCGGAACCTCGCCATGCAGCGCCATCAGCTCGCAGGCCGCCTCATGCGCCACCGGCCGGTGCTCGCGCTGCCAGTCCGCGAAGTTCCAGAGCTCCGCAACCGCCGGGCGCTTGCCGGTGGGGCGGAAATGGCGGGCCTCCAGCGTGCCGCCGGCGGTTTCCACCGTGATCGGGGCGAGCGCGTATTCCGCCTCCTCGAAATAGGCGAGGCGCTCGAGATCCGCCGCCGACAACCCGCTCAGCAGCACCCCTTCGGCCACCGCGCCGGCCTCGGGCACCAGCATCGGGTAGTCCTCCCCCCGCGCCCGGCGGGTGGCGAAGCCCGCGGCACGGGCCGGTGCGAGATCCGCCGGCGCCACCGCGCGGCCGAGCACGATCTCGATCAGCTCGCGGTCTCGCAGCGATCCATAGAAGAATATCGGCAGCATCCGGCCCTCCCTGCGAACTGCGCTGCCAGACCGCCGGGCAGCGCCATTCCCTTAAACGTTTCGCGTGCCGCACCAAAAAAATAAAGTGGCCTACAAGGTTCGGGTGATCCGCAAGCGTCCGCCATGCGTAAACTGGCCGAGACACACGAGAAAGGACGACATGACGGAGTTCCCAGTACCCGAACCGCTGTTGCGGCGATATGCGACGGGTTCGGCGTCCCCGGGGCTGGCACTTCTTGTGGGCGCGCAGCTCGACATTGCCGAGGAGGGCCGCGCCGTCGTGGCGGATTTCGAGGCGGCCGGAGGCGCGCTGCTGCGTGCCGCCCCGGCGGCAGAGATGTCGGCCGGTGCGCTCGACCGGGTGCTCTCGGCGCTGGATGCGCCGGTTGCCGCATCGCCGCCGCCACCCGATCCCGGCCCGTTGCCGCAGCGCGTGGCGATCGCGGCGGGCTGCGACTTCGCGTCGATCCCCTGGCGCTTCCGCCTGCCCGGCCTCTCGGTGCACGAGATCCCCGGCTACGGGCCGGAGGAGGTCAGCCTGATGCGCGCCAGGCCCGGTTGCGCCCTGCCCCAGCACACCCATGAGGGCGAGGAGGCGACGCTCGTGATCACCGGCGCCATGGAGGACGGCGGCGCGATCTATCGTCGCGGCGATCTCTCGCTGACCGACGAGCGCCACGACCACCGCCCGCGAATCGTCGGCGACGAGATCTGCTACTGCCTCGTCGTGCTGTCCGGCTCGCTCCGCTTCACCGGCCTTTTCTCGCGCGCGCTCAACTATCTCTGACCGAGCCTTCTGGCGACAGAATACCGGAGCTTGTCATGAACAGACGCCATCTCATCGCGGGCCTCGCGGCCTGCGCCCTGCCGCTCTATCCCTCAGGTCCGGCCCTGGCCGCGGGCAGCGCGAGCCGCAGCTTCCGCATCCTGCGCGACGGCTCGGAGATCGGCAGCCACAGCCTCGCCGCCCGCGCCGGCCCGGACGGCTTCGAGATCGAGATCGAGATCGACATCGTGGTCCGCGTGCTCGGCATCGCGGCCTATCGCTACCGGCTCCGCAACCGCGAGCGCTGGGCCGGCGGCCGGCTCGTCGAGCTCGACGCCGCCACCAATGACGACGGCACCGAGAACTTCGCCCGCATCCGCCGAGAGGCCGATGCGCTGGCGGTGGAGGGCTCGGGCCATACCGGCCGGGTCCCGCTCGATGCCGCCACCACGAGCTATTTCGTGCCGGAGTTCCTCGACCGCCGGATCTGGATCTCGACGCAGAGCGGCACGCCCCTGGCCGTCAAAGTCGCACCCGCCGGGCCGGGCCGCTGGGCGGTTTCGGGCGAGCTCGACACCACGCTCTTCTATGACGGGCGGGGCGAGTGGATGGGTTCGGAGTTCGATGCCGGCGGCGAGACCGCTTCCTACGAGCTGGTGGCGCAGTCGGGCCGCATCGTGCCGCTCTGGCGCGGGTCGTGAGCGCATGAGCGTGTTTTCCAAGGTGATGCGGCCCGCCGACGGCGCCGCCTGGGTGACCGGCGCCTCGGGCGGGATCGGCCGGGCGCTCTGCCTCGCGCTGGCGGCCGAGGGCTGGTGCGTCCATGCCACCGCGCGCAGCGCCGACAGGCTCGAGGCGCTGGCGGCGGAGGCGGAGGGCCCGGGCGAGATCCGCCCCCTGCCCGGCGACGTCACCGATGCCGCGGCGATGACCCGGGCGGTGGAGAGCATCGCCGCCGAGCGCCCCCTCGCGCTCGCGGTGCTCAATGCCGGGGTCTACCACCCGATGCGGGCGCAGACCTTCTCCGCCGCCAGGGCGCGCCAGACCTTCGACGTCAATCTCGCCGGGGTCGCCAACGGGCTCGAGCCGCTGCTCGCCCACATGAGCGCCCGCGGCACCGGGCATATCGCGCTCACCGCATCGGTCGCGGGCTATCGCGGGCTGCCCGATGCGGCGGCCTATTCCGCCACCAAGGCCGGGCTGATCGCCATGGCCGAGGCGCTGGCGATGGACCTCGTGGATCTCGGCGTGCGGATCTCGGTGATCAATCCGGGCTTCGTCGAGACCGAGGCGACCAGCGTCAACGCGTTCGAGATGCCGATGCTGATGCAGCCCGAGGCGGCAGCGACGAAGATCGTCGCCGGGCTGCAGCGGCCGGGCTTCGAGATCCGCTTCCCCTGGCAGTTCGCGGCGATGCTGCGGCTGATCGGGCTGCTGCCGAACCGCTGGTACATCTGGGCGGTGCGCAAGGCGCTCGGCTGGGAGGGCGTCGAGGTCCGCGGCGGCTAGTCGATGCAGGCGAGATCGCCGGGCAGGCAGATCGTCAGCCCGACGCCGCTGCGCGCATCGGCCCAGGGCAGCTCGGGCGTCGCCGCCATGATCTGGTCGGCGCATTCGTAGAGATCGTCCCAGCCGCAGTCGATGTTGTCGATCGGTGGCACCGCGGGCGCATAGCGGATCTCGTCATGGGCGGTCAGCGTCAGCATCCGCGGCACGTCGCGCTCGGCGGTGAAGGCGTTGACGAAGGAGAGCAGCCGCAGGTCCAGCGCCACCTCGGCGCGCAGCCGGACCCGGTAGAACGGCCGCGACAGCATCCCCTGCGAGAGATCGCCGGAGATCGACACCGCGAAGCTCGCGAGCGTCGCGTCCGGCCCGAGATTGGCGCGCACCATATCGCGCGCCTTGTCGACGAAATGGCTGTAGGGCAGCGGCGCGTCCTCGGCTGTCAGCCCCGGCATCGCGGGGGCCTGGCTCAGCATCTGCGCGGCATCGGCAAGGCTCATGTCGAGCCGCTCGCGCTGCGCCAGCGCCTGGCCGTATTCCGCGGTGATGACGAGCGGGCCGAGCAGCAGCGGCAGCGTCACGACGAATTCCAGCGAGGCCGCCCCCTCCTCCGCCGCGAGGAAGCTGCCCAGTCCGTCCCGCACTCGCCTCCAGAAGCTCATCCGCGTCACCCGATCCCGGCCGGACGGTGCGGAACCCGGCCAGGGAACCGCGAATCCGTACCGCACCTGACGTAACCTGGCCCGCCGCCCCTCAAGACGCGGTTCACCGGCATGGTTGACGAAAGCCTGACGCCGGCGCTGGACACCCGCCCCCCCGCGCGCAATTCTGACGTTGCGTAAACAAAGTGGGGAATCGCTACATGAAACGGACTGTCCCGGCTGCCATTGCCGCCGCCTGCCTCGCCACGGGCGCCGCGGCGCAGGATCTCGAATTCGCCCGCCTCAGCAACGCCATGTTCGGCACCGACGTGGTGATCGACGTGGTCAATGGCGGCGAGTTCGGCGGCATGCTGACGCTTGCCCAGCGCGGCAACTACAGCGGCCAGTTCTGGCTGATGCGCGATATCGGCGTGCCCGGCTATTTCGCGCTGAGCTCGGAGTTCACCGGGCCCGACCAGTGCCTCGATCTCTGGCTGCATGGCGAGCTCAACAACATGCCGGCGATGAACCCCTGCACCGGCGATGCGAGCCAGCAATGGACGGTGCTCGAGAAGGGCGACGGCTTTGCCTGGGTGCACAACCGCCATCGCGGCGGCACCATGTGCCTCAGCTTCTCCGAGGGCGGCCGTTTCGACGGGCTGCTGATCCTCGAGCCCTGCGACGACGACGCGCCGGAGCAGTTCTGGCTGGCCGAGCCGACCGGGCGCTACGCCGAGTAGTCCCCGCGCCGACCGGGCGCCCCGCGGGCGCCCGGCCCCCTCAGCGGCTGAGGCCGGCGTGCAGGGTCGGGATGTCGAGCGCGGCGAAGCCGTAATGGCGCAGCCAGCGCAGATCCGAGTCGAAGAAGGCGCGCAGGTCCGGGATGCCGTATTTCAGCATCGCCAGCCGGTCGATCCCGATGCCGAAGGCGAAGCCCTGATAGACCTCCGGGTCGATGTTGCAGTTGGCCAGCACCTGCGGGTGGATCATGCCGCTGCCGAGGATCTCCATCCAGTCGTCGCCCTCGCCGAGCTTCAGCGCGCCGCCCTCCCAGGAGCAGCGGATATCGACCTCGGCGCTCGGCTCGGTGAAGGGGAAATGGCTGGCGCGGAAGCGCAGCTCCACCCCCTCGACCTCGAAGAAGGCGCGGCAGAACTCCTCGAGCACCCATTTCAGGTTGGCCATCGAGATGTCGGTGTCGATCGCCAGCCCCTCGACCTGGTGGAACATCGGGGTGTGGGTCTGGTCATAGTCGGCGCGGTAGACGCGGCCCGGGCAGATGAAGCGGCAGGGCGCGCCGCGCGCCGTCATGCCGCGGATCTGCACCGGCGAGGTATGGGTGCGCAGCACATGCGGCGGGCGTTCGTCGCCCTCCGCGCGGTGCATGTAGAAGGTGTCCATCTCGGTGCGCGCCGGGTGCTCCTCGCGGATGTTCAGCGCGTCGAAATTGTACCAGTCGGTCTCGATCTGCGGGCCTTCCTCCACGGCGAAGCCCATGTCGGCGAAGATCGCGGTGACCTCCTCCATCACCTGGCTCACCGGGTGGATGCTGCCCTCGGCGCGCGGCCGCGCCGGCAGGGTGATGTCCTGCCACTCGGTGGCCAGCCGCGCCTCCAGCGCCGCCTCGGCCAGCGCCGCCTTGCGCGCCGCGATGGCGGCGTTGATCTCGTCCTTCAGCGCGTTGAGCGCGGGGCCCGCGGCCTGGCGCTCCTCCGGCGTCATCTTGCCGAGACCGCGCATCATCAGCGCCACCTCGCCCTTCTTGCCGAGCGCGGCGATGCGCACCGCCTCGATCGCCGGCTCGTCGGCCGCCTCGGCCACCTGAGCGAGATATTTCGCCCGGACGGGCTCGAGATCCTGCAGATCCTGCATCGGTGCCTCCCGGAGATCGCTACCGCGCCGGGTGGTACCACGCGGCCGCCGAAATGCAAGATCGGCGCCCGCCGCGCGGTTTCGGGATGATGGCGGTTCCGCCGGTTCTGGCGTATGATGTCAGGCAGATGACAATGGCGCGCGACCGCGGCCATCGCGGCCCGCCGGCCCCGCGCCAGGGGAGGACCGCGATGAAGGTCGAAGAGATCCTGAAAGCCAAGGGCCAGGAGGTGGTCACCGTCCGGCCCTCCGAGTCGATCGCCACCTTCGCGCACCGGCTGCGCATGGCGGGAATCGGTGCGATGATCGTCAGCGAGGACGGTGCGCGCATGGACGGTATCATCTCCGAGCGCGACGTGGTGCGCGGGCTCGCCGAATACGGCGCCAACTGCCTGACCATGGCCGTGTCGAACCTGATGACCAGCCGCGTCGTCACCTGCGGACCGGCGGACAGCATCGCCCAGATCGCCCGGCTGATGACGCAGAACCGCATCCGCCACCTGCCAGTGGTCGACGGGCGGCGGCTGGTCGGGCTGGTGAGCATCGGCGACGTGGTGAAGCACCGCTTCGAGGAGATGGAGCTGGAAGCCCACGTGCTGCGCGACATCGCCACCGCCTCCCGCTGAGGCCTGGGCGGCAGCGGCTCAGGGCAGCAGCGGCGCGAGGCTGTCCCAGATGACGCGGGCTGCGAGATCCGCGCCCGCGGGGCTCGCGTGATAGCCGTCGGCGGCATGGACCCGGCGGCCGGCGGCGCTTGCGGTATCGAAGGCGGCGGCCATCTGCGCGAGGCGGGCGCCGGTCTCGGCCGCCAGCCTGCGGTAATGCGCGGTGTTGGCGGCGGTCATCGCGGCGGGGCCGTCCACGTCATAGTCCGGATCGGCGTAGAGCCCGTGGCCCGCCGCGCGCGACCAGGGTACCGCGAGCACCAGCGCCGCCTTGCCGGTGCGGTCGGCGATGGCATGGACCGCGGCGGTGGAGGCGCGCCGCCCGGCCTCCGTCAGCCCTTCGAGGCTGTGGCCCTGCAGCACCACCGCCTCCCAGCCCCAGGCGAGCACCTCCGCGAAGGTCTTCTGCCGCAGATGGCCGGCGAGCGTCGCGCCCGGACGCGCCACCAGGAAGGTGTCGATCGGCCGGCCCGCGGCCTCGGCCAGCGCCGCGACGCGCCCCGGCATCCCGTGTTCGAGCAGGAAGGAATTGCCGACGAACAGCACCCGGCGGATCGGCTGCCCGGCCGCCGCAGGCAGCGCCGGAGCAACCGCCGGCAGCGCCAGCGCGGCCGCGCCGGAGAGGAAACGCCGCCGGGTCGGCGCGCTCACGGGGTGCCCTCCCAGGGGCTGCGGCGCGGCAGCCAGCGCGGCACGTTTGCCATGTAGCGCGCATAGGCGCCGCCGAACCGGGCCACGAGATCCGGCTCCTCCTTCAGCGGCAGGTAGACCGCATTGGCCGCGAGGAAGGCCCCCGCCCAGGCGGCGAGCGGCCAGGCGCCGAACAGGCACGCCTCGCCGGCCAGGACGCAGATCACGCCGGTGATCATCGGATGGCGGCTGTGCCGGTATGGCCCGGCGAGCACGAGATGCCGCGGCGGCGCCCAGGGCGCGAGCGTGCCCCGGCCGATCCGCCAGAAGGCCGTCACGGTCCAGAGAAAGAGCCCGAGCCCCAGCGCCGCCAGCAGGGCGCCCGCCGCCAGCAGCCAGGGCGCCCCCGCGAGGGCGAAGGCCGCGCCCGCCGGCCGGGCGGCCAGCAGGATCAGCACCGGCACCGTGATCGCGACATTGACCGGCAGCGCGAGCACCGCCAGCAGCGCCTGTGCGAAACGCGGCGCCGGGCCCGCCATCTCAGCCCATCGCCTCGAGCTCGTCGATCATGCGCTCGATCAGCCCCAGGCCCTTCTGCCAGAAGGCCGGGTCGGAGGCGTCGAGCCCGAAGGGCGCGAGCAGTTCCTTGTGGTGCAGCGTGCCGCCGGCGGCCAGCATGTCGAAATACTTCTGCTCGAAGCCCTCCAGCCCCTCCTCGTAGACCGCATAGAGCGCGTTCACCAGCCCGTCGCCGAAGGCATAGGCATAGACATAGAACGGCGCGTGGATGAAATGCGGGATATAGGCCCAGAAGGTCTCGTAGCCCTCGCGCGGGTTCAGCGCCGGGCCAAGGCTGCGGGTCTGGATGTCGAGCCAGATCTCGCCGAGCCGCTCGGAGGTCAGCTCGCCGCCGCGGCGCTCGGCATGGACCTGCCGCTCGAACTCGTAGAAGGCGATCTGGCGGACCACGGTGTTGATCATGTCCTCGACCTTGCCGGCCAGCAGCGCCTTGCGCCGGGAGGGGTCGGTCTCGGCATCGAGCACCCGGCGGAAGGTCAGCATCTCGCCGAACACGCTGGCGGTCTCGGCCAGGGTCAGCGGGGTCTGGCTCAGCAGCTCGCCCTGCTTCGCCGCGAGCCGCTGGTGCACGCCGTGGCCGAGCTCGTGCGCCAGCGTCATCACGTCCCGGGTCTTGCCGAGGAAGTTCAGCAGCACGAAGGGGTGGACATCCGTCGCCGCCGGATGCGCGAAGGCCCCGGGCGCCTTGCCGGGCTTCACCGCGGCGTCGATCCAGCCGCGCTCGAAGAAGGGCTGGGCCAGCTCCGCCATCTTCGGGCTGAAGGCGCCATAGGCCCCGAGCACGGTGTCGCGGGCCTCCTCCCAGCCGATGCGGCGGTCGTCCGACTCCGGCAGCGGCGCGTTGCGGTCCCAGTATTCGAGCCTGTCGAGCCCGAGCCATTTTGCCTTCATCGCGTAGTAGCGATGCGAGAGCCGGGGGCAGGCCTCCCAGACCGCCTCGCGCAGCGCGTCCACCACCTCGGGCTCGACCTGGTTGGCGAGGTGACGCGAATGGTCCGGCGCCGGCAGCTTGCGCCAGCGGTCCTCGACCTCCTTCTCCTTGGCCAGCACGTTGGTGACGAGGGTGAAGAGGCGGAGGTTCTCGCCGAGCGTCCGGGCCAGCGCCTCGCCGCCGGCCTGGCGGCGGGCACGGTCGTGGTCCGAGAGCAGGTTCAGCGTCGCCTCGAGGCCGAGCGGGGCATCCTCGCCCTCAACCTCGAACTCGAGCGAGGCCATGGTCTCGTCGAACAGCCGGTGCCAGGCGCTGGCGCCGACCACCGACTGGTCGTGCAGGAACTTCTCCAGCTCGTCCGAAAGCTGGAAGGGCCGCAGCGCGCGGATCCGGTCGAGCCAGGGCCGGTAGCGGGCGAGCGCCGGGCTCTCGGCCAGCTTCGCCGCCAGCGCCGCCTCGTCGATGCGGTTGAGCTCGAGCGTGAAGAACACCAGCGGCTGGGTGATCTCGGTGACCCTGACCTGACAGTCGCCGACGAACTTGGCGCGCGCCGGGTCGGCGGTGTTCTGGCTGTAGAGCAGCCCGGCAAAGGTCATGATCCGGGTCAGCTTGTTCTCGATCGCCTCATAGGCGGCAATGGCGCCGGCCAGCCCCTCGCCGGAGAGATCTGCCAGCCTGCCCTCGTAATCCGCGGCGAAGGCGCTGCTGCGGGCGGCGGACCAGTCCATGTCGGCGGCGAGCTCGGGCGCCTCCATCGAGGTGTAGAGGTCGCTGAGGTCCCATTCCGGCAGGGGCCCGAGTTCCGACGCCGGCCCGCCCCCTTCCTGCACGGTGTCGCGGAGCGGGCGAAGGGCGAAGGGGGGGCGGTGGAACATGGAGGCTCTCCTCGGCTCTGTCTGGGGCACGGATCGGGTGTCGAGACAGAGAGATAATCAGCCGGCGCCGATGCACAACGCGGCATCGGGCGCGGGCGGCGCGCCGACGGCTCCGCGGCGAGGAGCCGGTGCGTTCAAAAGGCGAGCGCCCCGTGCCGGGGGCACGGGGCGCTCTCGTTCCGGTCGGGCCGTGCCGCTTACTGCGACAGGCTGATCTCGGCGCGGCGGTTCAGCTGCTCGCGGACACCGTCGCCGGTGACGCGGGCCGGCTCGAGCTCCGAGCGGCCGGCGGTCGCGATCTGGCTGCCGGGCACGCCGAGGTCGACCAGCGCCTGGGCGACGCGGTTCGCGCGGCGCTCGGACAGACCCTGGTTGTACTGCACGCTGCCGACGGTGTCGGTGTGGCCGACGATCGACACGGCGCTTGCGCCCATCGAGCCGTAGGCCGCCACGACCTCGTCGATCACCGCGCGGGCGTTATCGGTCAGGTTGGACTTGTTGAAGCCGAAGTAGACCACGTAGTCGGCCGGGCCGAGCGCCGGATCACAGGCGGCGACCGCCTCGTCCAGCATCGCACGGGCATCGGCAGAGGTCAGCGGGCACTTGGCGCCGGCGGCCTCGGCACGCAGCACGGTCAGGTACTGGTCCCACATCGCCTGCGCGCGGGCGCACTCGACGGGCCGCTCGGCCTTGTTCTCGGCGATCGAGGCCACGACCTCCTGATAGAGCGCCGACGCATCGCCGTTGACACCCAGCTGGTCCGGGGTCCAGGGCTGCGGCTCGCCGCCCGCCTCGGCCTGCTCGGCCTTGGTGATGAAGGCGGTGGCGTTCATCCAGCGCACCATCTTCGCTTGGTTACGGCCCAGCTCGGTATATTCGGACGCCAGAGCGCCGGTGAAGCCCGGACCGCCGTGATCGGCCGCCAGGTAGGGCTCCGCATAGAAGGTCTTGCCCAGATTCGCGCCCGGGAGCTGCGAGCAGCCCGCGACGGCGAGCGCCGAGAATCCCAGCACCAGACGAATAGCAGTCTTCATCCCTCTCTCCGTTCCGTATCGGGCCCCCCAACTCGCGGACCCGGATCTAGTGTTTTTTCCGGCCCCTGCACCGGCACGCCCTCACCCCATGGCACGAACAGGCGTGATTCACAATGCGCAGTCTCGGGAAAACCCGGAGGCCCAACGACTTTAGCCGCGCAGTCGCGTTTTCACAACAGTCGCACCGCGACTAGCGCCACAGGCTGACTCCTAGGTGGACTTGACGGTTTATCAATACCCGCATGCTTGGCTTCGCCCATTCGAGTTCGATCAACCTGCGAGTGTGGTATGAAACCTGCAATCCTCGTCGCCGACGACGATGCGACCCAGCGCCGTTTCGTCACCGCCAGCCTGACCGCCTCGGGTCATGCGGTGATCGAGGCGCCGGGCGGGCAGGCCGCGCTCGACCGGCTGCTGGCACCGGGCGGCCCGGTGCCGGACCTGCTGTTGCTCGATCTCAACATGCCGGATCTCGACGGCATCACCGTGCTCAGGCGCCTGCGCGCCGCCGGGCACGGCCTGCCGGTGCTGGTGCTCACCTCCGACGGCTCGGTGAACCGCGCGGTGGCGGCGATGCAGGCCGGCGCCACCGATTTCCTGGTGAAACCGATCGGGCCGGAGCGGCTCTCGGTATCGATTCGGAATGCACTCGCCCTCTCGACGCTGAGCACCGAGGTCCGCCGCCTCGCCAGGAGCGAGACCAACGAGCTCTCCTTCGACGAGCTGATCGCCCAGGCCCCGGCCACCCGCAGCGCCATCGCGCTGGCCCGCCGCGCCGCGCGCTCCGACATCCCGGTGCTGATCCTCGGCGAATCCGGCACCGGCAAGGAGGTCTTCGCCCGCGCGATCCATGGCTCCTCGGAGCGCTCCGGCGGGCCCTTCGTGGCGGTCAACTGCGGCGCATTGCCGGCGCAGCTCGTCGAATCGATCCTGTTCGGCCACGAGAAGGGCGCCTTCACCGGCGCCGTCACCCGCCGCCCCGGCAAGTTCCAGGAGGCCTCGGGCGGCACCCTCTTCCTCGACGAGGTCGGCGAGCTGCCGGCGGAGGCGCAGGTCAAGCTGCTGCGCGCGATCCAGACCGGCGAGGTCGACCCGGTCGGCGCCTCGGAGGCGGTGCGGGTCGATATCCGCCTGGTCTCGGCCACCAACCGCGACCTCTCGGCGATGATCGGCGAGGGCGCCTTCCGCGAGGACCTGTTCTACCGGATCGGGGTGTTCCCGCTCACCCTGCCGCCCCTGCGCGAGCGGCGCGAGGATCTCACCGCACTGGCCCGGATGTTCCTCGCGCGCTTCGCCGCGGCCGAGGAGATCCCGCTCGAGGGCTTCTCCCAGGCCGCCATCGAGGCGATCCGCGATGCGCCCTGGCCGGGCAATGTCCGCCAGCTCGAGAACATCGTGCACCGCGCCGTGGTGCTGACCGAGGGGCCGCGGATCCAGCCGGAGGACCTGCGCGGCATCGCCGCCGGGGCGCCGACGGCACGCGCCGCGGCGCCGGCACCGGAGCCGCGGCCGGATGCGCCGCCGGCCGCCACGCCCGCGCCCGAGCCGGCTACGGCCGATCCCGCCGCCGCCTTCTTCGGGCCGGACGGGCATGTCCGCCGGCTGCACGAGATCGAGAGCGAGGCGATCCGCCGGGCCCTGTCGCGCTACCGCGGACGAATGTCGGAGACCGCGCGGCGCCTCGGCATCGGGCGCTCCACGCTGTATCGCAAGATCGACGAGATGGGCCTCGCCGCCGAGGACGCGGAGGCCCGCGGCCCGGCCCGCTGCGGCGAGCGCTGAGCCCCGCCGGCGGCCCTCAGGCGCCGCGCGCCATGCCGAGCGCCGAGAGATAGGTATCGAGCATGATCTCCTCCTCCTCGCGGTCCTCGGGGTCCTTCTTGCGCAGCGAGACCACCTTGCGCAGGATCTTGGTGTCGAAGCCATGCGCCTTGGCCTCGGCATAGACCTCCTTGATCTGGTCGGCGATCTCGGCCTTCTCCTCCTCCAACCGCTCGATGCGCTCGATGATCGCGCGGAGCTGGCCGACGGAGAAGTTCGCCGTGCCGGATGCGGAGATCTCTTCGCTGCGCTCGTCCATGCCGTGTCTCCTCCTGCCGGGAGAGGCGGTCCTAGCGCGCCTTGCCCCCGGGCTGCAACGGTGAATCGCGGGGCGGCCGCAGCCCGTCCCGCAGCCTCGCGCCGCCCCTCGCGCCGTCCGGGGTTCCCGCGCGAAGGGCGAGCCGCCCGCCGCGCCGTCCTTCGCCCCCGCAGATGTGGCGCGCCATCCGGGCAGCGGCTGCAGGAGGCGCCGACCCCGGGCGAATCGCCCGAAGCCTCCGCCGCCACCCGATGCCGTTGCAGACGACCGGCCCCGAAGCAGCGGCCCCTGGCCACGGCAGGGCCGCCGGT
>NZ_BSYI01000023.1 GCF_030270585.1 Paralimibaculum aggregatum | reverse complement strand
CCTCGCCGCGGCGGCCGACAGCCTCGCCGCGCTGGCCGAGCGGCTGGCCGGCTGGGAGGGCTCGGAGCTCCGCCACGGCGCGCGCAACTGCGTCTTTGCCGACGGCATGCCGGGCGCCCGCGTGATGGTGATCGGCGAGGCGCCGGGTGCCGACGAGGACCGGCTCGGCCGGCCCTTCGTCGGCCGCGCCGGCCAGATGCTCGACCGCATGCTCGCCGCCATCGGCCTCTCCCGCAGCGCCGAGGACCCGGCCCGTGCGGTCTACATCACCAACATCCTGCCCTGGCGCCCGCCGGGCAACCGCACGCCATCGGAGGCCGAGGTGGTCGCCTTCCTGCCCTTCGTCGAGCGGCACATCGCGCTGGCGCGCCCCGATTTCCTGCTCACCCTCGGCAACACCCCGACCAAGGCGCTGCTGGCCACCACCACCGGCATCCGGCGGATGCGCGGCACCTGGCGCCGGCACGGCGCCTCGGGCCTGCCGCTCCTGCCGAGCTTCCACCCGGCCTATCTGCTGCGCCAGCCGGCCGAGAAGGCGCAGGCCTGGCGCGACCTGCTGGCGCTCCGCCGCGCGCTCGACGGCGAGCTGCCCGATCCCTGATCCCCGCGCCGATGCTCCCCCTTGCGCTCGCGCCTGGCCATGCAGAGGTTCGGAGCGAACATCCCAAGGCCGCGCAGCGAACCTTTCCGCCGGCCGCCGCACCGGAGCGCCCATGGCCCGCATCGACGAGACCCGAACCTTCATCCCCGTTGCCATCGCGGTGCTGACCGTCTCGGACAGCCGCAGCCTTGCCGAGGACCGCTCCGGCGACACGCTCGTTGCCCGGCTCGAGGCCGCCGGGCACCGCCTCGCCGCCCGCGAGATCGTGGCCGACGAGCGGGCGGAGATCGAGGCCCGCCTCCGCGCCTGGATCGCCGACCCGGCGATCGACGTGATCCTCTCCACCGGCGGCACCGGGCTCACCGGCCGCGATGTCACGGTGGAGGCGCATCGCGCGGTCTACGAGAAGGAGATCGAGGCCTTCGGAACCGTCTTCACCCATGTTTCCATGGCCAAGATCGGCACCTCGGCGGTGCAGAGCCGGGCCACCGGCGGGGTCGCCGGCGGCACCTATCTCTTCGCCCTGCCCGGCAGCCCCTCGGCCTGCCGCGATGCCTGGGACGAGATCCTCGCGGCGCAGCTCGACTACCGCCACAGGCCCTGCAATTTCGTCGAGATCATGCCGCGGCTGGACGAACATCTGCGCCGGAAATGATGCCCTCCCCTGAGGGAACCCGCGCTTAACCCATCGCGGTCTATGGTTGTCCGGGGTGCAACCATGTGAGGACAGATGCCATGCTGAACTGGGGCGGCGGCCGACAGCCCGTCAAGGAACCGCCGGTGCTCGACACCGACTATCTCGCGCGGCTCGAGGGCCATATCGGGCGCGACACGGTGCTCGAGCTGCTCTCCGACGGGCTGATCGAGCTCTGCGACCGGCTGGGCGCGCTGGCGCGGCACGCCGAGGCCGACGAGCGCGAGGAGGCGCTGCGGATCGGCCACGATCTCGCCGGGCTCGCCGGCCATCTCGGGCTCAGCGCCCTGTCCCGGGCGGCGGTGGAGATGAACCGCGCCGGACGGGACGGGAGCGCCGGACCGGTGGCCGCGCTGGCGGCCCCGGTGCTTGCCGCCGGCGGCGATGCCGAGGTTGCGCTCCGGGCGGCGCATCTCGCCGCCGTCAGGTCGCGCAACCTGCCGGAGGGCGATTCACCGAACGTTTAGCCTGTTGCGCGATCCTCCCTGCGAACCGGGCGGCCGATGCCGGCCCCGGAACCTGCCAGAGGAGGCGTGCATGGTCGAGACGGAGAGGGAGGCGGCCCTGGCGGCCGGGCTCGAGGCGGCGATCGCCGGGGGCCATATCGCGCCCTGGTTCCAGCCGGTGATGTGCCCGGGCGGCGTCGAGATGCTCTCCGCCGAGGCGCTGCCGCGGTGGGACGATCCGGCCCGCGGCGTGGTGCCCGCCGGCGTCTTCATCGGCGCGGCGATCCGTCATGGCCTGCTCGCGCGCATCTCGGGCATCCTCCTCGATACATCCTGCGCGAACTTTGCCGGCTGGCGCGCGCGCGGCATCGCGCCGCCCTGCGTCTCGGTCAACTTCACCGGCGCCGAGCTGCGCTCGAAGCTGTCGGTGGACCAGATCAAATGGGCCATGGAGGCGCACGGGATGGCGCCCGACCAGCTCGCCATCGAGATCTCCGAGACCGTGCTGACCGAGCCGGGCTGGGAGGAGAGCCTCGCCACGATCCGGAGCCTGCGCGATCTCGGCATCCCGTTCTGGCTCGACGATTTCGGCGCCGGGCCCGGCGACCCGGCGGTGATCTCCCGGGTCGACTTCGCGCTCGCCAAGGTCGATCGCGGCATCGTCGGCCGGCTCGACGAGGACCCCGCGATGGTCGCGCGGCTCGCGGCGCTGGTGGCGCAGGCACAGGCCGGCGGCATGAAGATCATCGCCAAGGGCGTCGAGACCCGCGGCCAGATCGAGACGCTGGTCAAGCTTGGCTGCGACGGCCAGCAGGGCTTCGCGATCGCGCGGCCGATGGCGCAGGACGCCTTCGCGGAATGGCTCGACCTCAACACCTGGTCCGGCGAGGTCGCGCAGGCCGGCTGAGCCCGGCCCCGGCCCCGATGCGCCCGACCGGCCGCGGCCCGTCCGCCGCCGGCACCGCCGACCTGCATTGCCGGCAGAAGACGAGGATAGCGAGCCCATGCCCATGCCCCCCCTGCCCGTGCAGACCTTCATGCAGGAGGCCAACGAGGTGCTCGAGACGCTGGAGGCACGCCTCCTCGAGCTCGAGGCCGATACCGGCAATGCCGAGCTGGTGGATGCGGTGTTCCGCGCGCTGCACACGCTCAAGGGCTCCGGCGAGATGTTCGGCTTCACCGCGCTCGCCCGGTTCACCCATTCCTTCGAGAACGCCTATGACGCGGTGCGCGCCGGCACCGCGCGGGTCAGCGAGGCGCTGATCGACGTCTCGCTGCGCTCGCGCGACCACATCCAGCGGCTGATCGATGCCGGCACCGACGCGGCGGAGAATGCCCGCCTGGCCGCGGCGCCGGAGGGCGAGGCGCTGCTCGCCGAGATCGCCGCCTTCATCGCCGACAGCGGCGAGGCCGCGCCAGCCGCGGAGGCGGGGGAGCCGGAGACCGATGGCAGCCCGCGCAGCTGGCATGTCCGGTTCCGCCCCGAGCCGAGCGCGATCCGCAACGGCATGCGCCCCGACCTGCTGATCGACGAGCTCGGCAGCCTCGGCCGGGCGGAGATCACCTGCGACCTCTCGGAGGTGCCGCCGCTCGAGGAGATCGACCCCGGCGCCTGCTATCTCGTCTGGCAGGGGCGGATCACCACCGATGCCCGGCGCCCGGAGATCGAGGACATCTTCCTCTTCGCCGACGAGGGAGCCTTCACCATCGAGCCGATCGACGCGCTGGCCGAGACCGCCGCGCGCGGCGCCGAAAACCCCGGCGGGCCACCGGATGCGCCGCCCGCGCCGCCGGCGGCCGAGGCGCCCGCAAGGGCCGCGACCCGCGGGCCGGCCGCGCGGAAGAGCGATTCGGTGCGGGTCCAGTCGCACCGGCTGGATGCGCTGATGGACCAGCTCGGCGAGCTGGTGATCGCCCAGGCCCGTCTCAACCGCACCGCCAAGGAACTGGCGGATCCCGGCCTGATCGGCACCGCCGAGGAGATCGAGCGCCTGATCACCGGCCTGCGCGACGCGACGCTCTCGATCCGGATGCTGCCGATCGGCACCGTCTTCGGCAAGTTCCGCCGGGTGGTGCGCGATCTCTCCGCCGAGCTCGGCAAGGAGGTGGCCCTGGTCACCCGCGGCGAGGAGACCGAGCTCGACAAGAACGTGATCGACAGCCTCTCCGAGCCGCTGGTGCACATCATGCGCAACGCGATCGACCACGGGGTGGAGGCGGCCGCGGCCCGCCGCGCCGCCGGCAAGCCCGAGATCGCCACGGTCACGATGTCGGCCCGGCAGTCCGGCGGCGAGGTTCTGGTCACCGTGGCCGACGACGGCGCCGGGCTGAAGACCGAGACGATCCGCTCCCGCGCCATCGCCCGGGGCCTGATCGACGAGGCCGACGAGCTCTCGGAACGGCAGATCCACCAACTCGTCTTCGCGCCCGGCTTCTCCACCGCCGAGAGCCTCTCCAGCGTCTCCGGGCGCGGCGTCGGCATGGATGCGGTGCGCTCGGTGATCCAGGATCTCGGCGGCGCCGTGGAGCTGAGCGCGCAGGCCGGGCGCGGCACCGAGATCACGCTGAAGCTGCCGCTGACGCTGGCGATCATCGAGGGGCTGCTGGTGCGCGTGGCCGGCGCGGCCTATGTGCTGCCGCTGGCCAATGTCGAGGAATGCGTCGAGCTGACCGAGGCCGAGACCCGGCGCGAGAGCGGCCGGGCGATCCTGACGATCCGCGACGAGCTGGTGCCCTTCCTCGATCTCAAGACCGTGTTCGGCTTTGCCGGCCGGGCCGAGGACCGCGGCGAGCGCATCGTGATCGTCGGGGTCGAGGGGCGCCGCGTCGGGCTGGTCGTCGACGACATCGTCGGCCAGCACCAGACGGTGATCAAGTCCCTCAGCCCCTATCACCGCGACATCGCGGGCCTCGCCGGGGGCACCATCCTCGGCGACGGCGCAGTGGCGCTGATCATCGATCCGGTGGCGCTGGTCAAGAGCGCCGGCGCCGGCAGCGCGGAGGCCGCCTGATGCTTCCCGGCCCCTCGCCGAGCGCGGCCGAAGCCGCCGCCCCGCCCGCGCGCCAGACGCTGCTGAGCTTCCGCCTGCAGGGCGAGCTCTTCGCGCTCGCGGTCGAGCGGGTGCACGGCATCATCGACCCGCTGCCGACCACGCTGGTGCCGCGCGCGCCCGCCTACGTGCCAGGGCTGATCAATGTCCGCGGCTCCGTGGTGCCGGTGCTCGACCTGCGCCAGCGCCTCGGCATGCCCCCCGCCGAGCCGACCGAGCACAGCCGGATGGTGGTGCTGGATGTCGAGATCGCCGAGGCGGTCACCAAGCTCGCGGTGATCGCCGACAGCGTGGAGCAGGTGCTCGAGATCGAGACCGCGGCGATCGAGCCGGTGCCCGAGATCGGCATCCGCTTCCCCGTCCGCTTCCTCGCCGGCCTCGCCCGGCGCGGCGGCGATCTGCTGATCCTGCTGCGGACCGAGACCGTCTTCGCGCCCGAGCCCTGCAGCGACGCGCGCCACGCCTAGACAAGCCCGGAGACAGCCATGCGCCTCACCATACGTGCCAAGATCATCCTCGCCTTCGCGGCGGTTCTCTGCCTCCTCGCCGGCGCGGTCGGCATCGCGATCTGGCAGACCGGGCGGCTCGGCGACGAGATCGTGCGGATCGCCGACAACACCGCCCGCCAGCTCGAGCTGGCCAGCCTGATCGACCGCGGCGTGCTGCAGGCGATGCACGGCATCGAGGTCTACCGGGTCGAGGCCGAACCGGGTGCCGCGGCCGCGCTGGCCGGCAAGGTCGATGCCGAACTCGCGCATGTCGAGACGCTGATCGGGGAGCTTGCATCCCTCGCCCGGTCGACGGCGGCGCGGGACCTTCTGGCCGGATTCGAGACGGACTGGGCCGGGTTCCGCGAGGCCGAGGCCGCGCTGCGCCCGGTCGCCCTCGAGAAGGCCGGCGCGCGCGCCGCCCGGGTTCACGAGACCGAGGCGAGCCCCGCCTATGCCGCCTTCGCCCGGGCGAGCGACGCGCTGATCGATCCGCTTCGCGCCCGGCTCCAGCATGGCGCGAAGGGCGCGGCGGTCGTCGATCTCGAGGCCGCCGCCGACGAGGCGCGGGACATCGCGCGCACCGCCTTCACGGCCCAGAGCGATCTCCTGCTCGCTGGCACGGCCACGGCCATCGAGGAGATCGCCGGGCGGATAGCCGGCAGCGTCGCGGCGACGGAGGCCAGCCTCGCCCGCGCCCGCGCCGCCGTCGGCCGGGCCGACGCGCCCGCGCTGAAGAAGGTCGAGGCGGCCTGGGCGGCCTATCGCGATCCGCTCGAGCGCCTGATCGCGCTGGCGCGCATCAACAGCGACGCGCGCGCCGCACAGCTGCTCACCGAGCGTGTGTTGCCGGCGCTCGACGCGGCTTCCGCGAGCGCCAGCGCGATGGCGGCACATGCGAAGCAGACGCTCGCCACCACCCGCGACGCCTCGCTCGCCCTTGCCCGGCGCAGCCAGACCCTGCTGCTCGGGATCGGCGGGCTCGCCGCGCTGCTTGCGCTTGCCGCCGCAGGCTGGATCGCGCGCTCCGTCGGCCGGGGGCTGGCGCGTGCCGTCGCGGTGGCCGACGAGGTGGCCGCCGGGCGGCTCGATGCCGAGATCGATGCACGCGGGCGCGACGAGATCGGCGACCTGATGCGGGCGCTGCAGCGCATGGTGGAGAACCTGCGCCGGTCGGCCGGCGTCGCGGGGGAGATCGCGGCCGGCCGGCTGACCGCCGAGGTCACGCCGCAGTCCGAGCACGACAGGCTGGGCACCGTCCTCGCGCGCATGGTGGAGAAGCTCCGCCAGGTGATCGCCGATGCGACCGGCAGCGCCGATGGCGTGGCCGCGGGCGCCGGCCAGCTGAGCGCGACCGCCGAGCAGATCGCCGGCGGCGCCAACCGCCAGGCCTCCGCCGCGCAGCAGGCCTCCGCGGCGATCGAGGAGATGACCGCGAATATCCGCCAATCGGCCGACAATGCGTCGCAGACCGAGAAGATCGCCACCCAGTCGGCGAGCGAGGCGCAGAAATCCGGCCAGGCGGTGCGCAATGCGGTGTCCGCGATGAAGACCATCGCCGAGAAGATCACCATCATCCAGGAGATCGCCCGGCAGACCGACCTGCTGGCGCTGAACGCCGCGGTGGAGGCGGCCCGCGCCGGCGAGCATGGCAAGGGTTTCGCGGTGGTCGCCTCGGAGGTGCGCAAGCTGGCCGAGCGAAGCCAGCAGGCAGCGAGCGAGATCAGCACGCTCTCGGCCGAGACGGTCGACGTCTCCGGCGAGGCCGGCCGGATGCTCGAGACCCTGGTGCCGAACATCCAGCGCACCGCGGATCTGGTGCAGGAGATCTCCGCCGCCACCCGCGAGCAGAACACCGGCGCCGAGCAGATCAACATCGCGATCCGCGATCTCGACCGCATCATCCAGCAGAACGCCGCCGCGGCGCAGGAGGCGGCGGCCACCTCCGAGGCGCTGGCCCAGCAGGCGACCCGGCTGAACGGCGTGATCGGCTATTTCGAGCTCGAGACGACGGCCACCGCGGACGCTGCGGCGCAGCCCCGGGCGGAAGGGCCCGAGCCTGCCGAGCCGGCGCCGCGGCAGGCGGCGGCCCCGGCCGGCACCCCGGCTGGCGGAAGGGCGGCAGACCCGGATGTCGCCGGCTTCGACCTCGATCTCGAGGCCGAGGAGATCTCCGACGACCGGTTCCAGAGCTATCAGGGGTGACAGCATGGCCGAACCGCTGATCCTGGACCCGCCCCCCGCCGGCGCTGCATCCTCCCCCGCAGGCCGTGTCGCCGCCCCGGGAACCTTCGTCACCTTCGAGCTGTCGGGGCAGACCTTCGGCGTCTCGGTCGGCCATGTCCGCGAGATTCTCGACCGGCAGGAGGTGGCGCGGCTGCCGAATGCCTCGCCGGGCTGCGCCGGGCTGATCGACACCCGCGGCGAGAGCATCCCGCTGATCGATCTCGCCGAGCGCCTCGCCATGGCCGCCGGCGAGCCCGGGGCGGATACCCGGATCATCGTCTTCGAGGTGCAGATCGACGGCGCCGCCAGACCCATCGGGGTGCTGGCGGACCGGGTCCTCAACGTCGCGCAGATCGCCGCGGAGGCGATCGAGCCGACGCCGCGCGCCGCGGTGATCGAGGGCAGCGCGCGGGGCCTGCGCGGCCTCGCCCGGGTTGAGGGCCGGCTGGTCGTGCTGCTCGACGTCGCGGAACTGTTCGGCGCCGAGCCGATGCTCGCCCTGTGAGCGGGATGCCGGCCGCCGCGCAGGCCCTGGCCGCGACGGCCGGGGCGACGCTGTCCGGGCCCGCGCTCCGCGCGCTGGCCCGCCTCGCCCATGGCGAGGGCGGCCTGCATATCGGCGCCGATCGCGCGGATTTCCTCGCCGCCCGGCTCGGCGGCCAGCTCCTCCGGCTCGGGCTGGCGGACTACGGCGCCTATGCCGCACATCTCGCCCGGCCCGGGAACGCCGAAGACCGGCGGCTGTTCGTCGAGGCGCTGACCACCCACACCACCAGCTTCTTCCGCGAAGGCGGGCAGTTCGACTGGCTGCGGTCGACCGGCCTGCCGGCGCTGGCCGCGGCCGGGGCGGGCAGGCTGCGCCCGCTCGAGATCTGGAGCGCGGCCTGCTCGAGCGGGCAGGAGCTCTACAGCGCCCTGATGACCGTCGCAGGCAGCCACGGGCCCGGCCAGGCGCCGCTCCGCGCGCGCGGCCTCGGCACCGATCTCAGCGCCGCGATCCTGCGCCGGGCCGAGCGCGCGATCTACACGCGCGAGGAGATCGAGGGCATCCCGCTGCCGCTGCGCCGGCGCTTCCTGATGAGCGCGAGAGACCACCCCGACCTCTTCCGCATCACCGCCGATCTGCGCGCGCAGTGCCGCTGGCGGAGCGCCAATCTCGTGGCGCCCTCCGATCTCGATGGCCTGCGCGCGGACATCGCCTTCCTGCGCAACGTGCTGATCTATTTCGATCCGCCGACGCGGGAGCGCGTGCTGGCCACGGTGATCGGGCGCCTTGCGCCCGGCGGCGTCCTGCTCACCGGCCATACCGAGACCATCGCGGCGCGGCGCTACGGCCTCGCCACGCTCCGCCCGTCGATCTACCGCAAGGAACACTGACATGCCGCAGGCCAGGCCGATCCGCGTCCTCGTGGTGGATGACAGCGCGGTGGTGCGCCGGACGATGAGCGAGCTGATCGGCGCCGCGCCGGATCTCGAGGTGATGGGCGCGGCCAACGACCCGTTCCAGGCGGCGGAGATGCTGCGCCGCGAGGTGCCGGACGTGATCACCCTCGATGTCGAGATGCCGCGGATGGACGGGATCACCTTTCTGCGCCGCCTGATGGCGCAGCGCCCGGTGCCGGTGATCGTCTGCTCGTCGCTGGTCGGCGAGGGCACGCGCACCATGTTCGACGCGCTCGAGGCCGGCGCCGTGGAGATCATCCGCAAGCCCGCGGTCTCGACCCGGCAGTTCCTTGAGGAGAGCGCCATCCGGATCCAGGATGCGGTGCGCGCCGCGGCCCGGGCCCGGGTCAGCCTGCGCCGGCCGCGCGCGGCGCCGCCGCCGGGCGATCCGGCCCCGCCGCGCGGCACCGCGATGGCCCGCACCACCCAGACCGTCGTCGCCATCGGCGCCTCGACCGGCGGCACCGAGGCGCTGCGCTTTCTGCTCGAGTCGATGCCGCCCTTCTGCCCGCCCATCGTGATCGTGCAGCACATGCCGGCCGGCTTCACCAGGGCCTTCGCCGAACGGCTCGATCTCGGCACGCGGATCACCGTGAAGGAGGCCGCCCATGGCGACAGCGTGCTGCGCGGGCAGGCGCTGATCGCCCCGGGCAACCGCCACATGGTGCTGAAACGCTCCGGCGCGACCTATTTCGTGCAGATCGAGGACGGCCCCCTGGTCAGCCGCCACCGCCCCTCGGTGGATGTGCTGTTCCGCTCGGTCGCCCGCGCCGCCGGGGCCAATGCCATCGGCGTGATCATGACCGGCATGGGCAGCGACGGCGCCGCCGGGCTGAAGGAGATGCGCGGCGCCGGGGCAATGACCCTCGGGCAGAACGAGACCACCTGCATCGTCTATGGCATGCCGAAGGAGGCGATGAAGGCCGGGGCGGTGATGCGCGAGGCGGCGCTCGGCGAGCTGCCGGCGCTGCTGATCGAGCACGGGCGCGAGAAGGTCTGAGCGCGCGCCGCGCCGGCACTAGGCGCCCCCGGCCGGAAACCCGGCTCAGGCGAGGTCCGCCACCACGCGGGCGATGGCCTGGCGATGCACGCGGCGCTCGTCCTCCATGGTGTAGAGCGCCATCATCCAGGCCAGATCGGCGCCCTCGATCGCGCCCCGGGACAGGTTGCGATCCACGCCGGCGAAGACGCCCTCGGCCTCCGCGCCGAGCACCTCCCCCGCGGCGGCCAGATCCGTCGCCGCATGCAGGCCCTTGCGGCCGATCTCGCCGAGCATCTCGCGGCGCTCGCGCTCGAGCCCCGAAAGCGCCACCGCATTGCGCCGGTCGACCGCCGCCAGCACCTCGCCGAAGGCCTTCGCGGCGATCGCCGAGGTCTGCTCGAGCAGCCGCGCCAGCTCCACGAGCTGCTGCGCCACCACGTGAAAGGCCGCCACGCGCTGGTCTGCCGGTCGCGCGCAGGCCGCCTCCATCGCGGCCTCGATATGGGTGATTCGCTGGTCGAAGGTGTCGCGGTTCTGACCGGCTGCCACGAGGCGGCCGAGCGGCCCGCGCATGGACAGCGCCATCTCGGGATGGCTCCTCGGAATGGTCAGGATCGCCTGCGACATCAGCTCGAAGGCGGCGCGCACCCGCTCGGTGATCGGGCCGAGGCGCTGCCTCGTCGCGCCAGTGGCCGGGGCTGCAATCGGATCACGCATGAATGGACCTCTGGGTGCTCGCAATGGTGCCGGCCGAACTTCCCGCTCCGGCCTGCGCCCAAGATTAGCAGCCCATTTACAAAGATATTGTTATCTCGCGGCAGACCGAAACCGGCGCCGGAGACGAGAGATGGACGACCCCGCACCCGACAGCGACGCCGCCCCCGCGGCAATCGAGATCCCGGCCGAGCTCGGCCCGGCCGAGGCCGGCGCGGTGCGCGATGCGCTGCTCGCCGGGCTCGGCCGGGCCGATGCGGCGGGCGCCGCGCTCAGCATCGAGATCGGCCCGGGCACGCTGCTGCCCTGCGCGCTGCAGCTGCTCGCGGCGGCGCGCGCCTCGGCCGCGGCCCGCGGCACGCCCCTCGATCTCGGGCCGCGGGCCGCGGCCGCCCTCGCCCCCGGCCACTGACACGCCATGCCGGCCATGCCCCTCACGAGCCACGGATGAGCGACAGGAGAGAAGATGAGCAAGACGATCCTCGCAGTCGATGATTCGCGCAGCATCCGCGACATGGTGCGCTTCGCCCTCGAGCCGCTGGGCTACCAGATCCTTGACGCCGAGGACGGTGTGGAGGGCCTCTCGCAGCTCGAGAGCAACAAGGTCGATCTGGTGATCACGGATCTCAACATGCCCAACATGAACGGGCTCGACTTCATCGCGAATGTCCGCAGGGAGAGCCGCTACCAGGGCCTGCCGATGGTGATGCTGACCACCGAAGGCCAGGCCGACACCATGCGCGCCGGCAAGAAGGCGGGCGCCTCCGGCTGGATCGTGAAGCCGTTCAACGAGCTGCAGCTCGAGCTTACGGTGAAGAAGTTCATCGGCTGAGGCCCCGGTCAGAGCGCGTGCGGGGTGAAGCCGTTGCGCCGCAGCGCCGCGCGGGCCGGGGCGCAGCGGTCGCGCTCGACCAGGGTGGCGTGCTCGGGCAGCGGCGGCACCGCCGGCCCGATCAGCTCGGCATCCCGGCGCAGCGCGGCGAGCTCGGCGCCCGCGTACCCCTTCACCACCACGCCCGGCGCGATCTGTTCGATCTCGTGGATGAAGGTCTGCCGCACATAGGGCATGAGAGCCACCGAGCCGTGCCGCATCTGGCGGTGGATCTCGCGCTCCAGCGCGCTTTCGGCAGCACTCTCGCGCAGCGGGAAATAGGCATAGATCACGTCGTAATCGCCATAGCGGTCGAAGCGGGTTGCATCGGCGGCGAACAGCCGGGCGCCCTCCGGCGCCTGCGCCGCGAGCTGCCCGGCGCGGGCGAGATAGCCGGCATCGAGCTCGATCCCCTCGGGCGCGGGGAAGAACTGCGCGGCGATCAGCTGCTTGGCGCCGGCGCCGGCCCCGATCTCGAGAAAGCGCGCGCCCTCGGCGCGGCCGAGCACGGCGAGCACCCGCCAGGCGGCCTGCAGGAACGCGGTGAAGCGGGCCGGCGGATAGGGGATATAGGGAAACACCGCCCCGGCCAGCGCCTCCGCCTGGCCGGGCCCGTTGATCGCCTGCTCCAGCCCGCGGAAGGCCCGGCCGATCACCTCGCCGCGGCGGTCGGCCAGGCAGTCCGACACCTCGGGCGGCATCAGCGGTATCGGCGCATGCGCCAGCAGCCGGTCGAGCCCGGCGCAGAGATGCCGGGCCGAGGCGATCGTCGCCCTGGCCCGGCCGAGCGCGGCGCGGTGCCGGAGGGGCGCCTCCGGGTTGTCGCGGCGCAGATACCCGGAGGCCTGGCGCAGCGCCTGGACGAGCGATGGGAGCCGCCGCCGCGCCTCGGCGACCCGCGCCAGATCCCGTGCCGTCGGGCGGCGTCCGAGCTCCGCGCAGATCGCGTCCACTTCCGTGCCGAGCGCCGCCATGGCCACCGCGAGCGCTGCCGCCCGCCGTGCCTCGCGCCGCTCGGCGAACCGGCTCACGGGGCGAAGCCGGCCCTTGCCAGCCTGTCGATCACCGGTTGCAGCAGGTTGCGCCGCTCGATCCGGTGGCGGCGCGGCAGCGGCGGCGGCGCGATCCCGCCGACCAGCTCGGCCTCGTCGCGCAGCGCCTGCATCTCGGCGCCGAAATAGCCCTTCACGAAGAGGCCCGGCTCGAAGCGCGGAAGCTCGGTGTGCAGGAACGAGGCCCGCAGCATCGGCGCGAAGATCACCGTGCCGTCGCGTGCCTGGGTGTAGAGCCGCTGCTCCATGGTGTTGTGCAGCTCGGGGTCGCGCAGCGGGACATAGGAATAGATCGCGTCGAACTCGCCATAGCGGTCGAAATGCAGCGCATCGGCATGGGTCACCTTGCGCCCGGGCCAGGTGGTGTTGCCGAGCAGCGCCGCGCGCTCGACATAGCCGGCATCGTATTCGATGCCCTCGACCGTGGAGAAGAACTCGTGCGCCAGGATCAGCTTGCCGCCGGCGCCGCAGCCGACCTCGAGATAGCGCGCGCCCTCCGCCCGGCCGAGCGCGACGAGCAGCCGCCACATCGCCTGCAGGCCCCAGACATAGTGCTCGAGATCGAGCGGGATGAACGGGAAGCCGTATTCCTCCATGCCGCTGGCCTGCAGATTGCCGCTGGCCGCCACCTCGAGCAGCGCGAAGCCGCGGGACAGCACCTCGAGCCGGCGCCCGGCGCTGTCGGTCGGGACAGGCTTCGGAAACAGCGGCTCGGGGACCCGGGCGAGCATGCGCTCGATGGCGGCCAGCACCCGCGGCAGGGCGGCGAGGCTGACCCGTGCCTCCGCCAGCATCCGCGCCTCCGCGCTGCCCTCGGCGGATTTGCGCAGCCAGCTCGCGGTCTGGCGGATGCCCGGCTCGAGCCCGGAAAGGCGTTCCGCCAGCGCGCGGATGGTGTCGTCGTCGCGCGCCGAAGGCCGGGTGGGCAGCGCCTCGGCCAGCGCCGCCACGGTCTCGCGCAGCGCCGCGAGCAGGTCGGCAAGGCGCTTCACCCGGCGCAAATGGCGGCTGTCGCGTGCTTCGGGCATGGCGGCTCCGGCTGATACGGGGGCGGCGGCATGCCGGCCCCCATGGGTCCCGGAGCATAGACGAACCGGATCAGAGGTCCAGCGGGGAAGCCCCGCCGGCGGCGCTCAGCCGGCCTCGGCCGGGTCCTCGAGGATGTGGTCCTCCTGATCCTCCTCGGCGACCTCCCATTCCGGAACGGTGCGCCCGCGCATCGAGATGCCGGCGGCATGCACGCTCTCCGGATCGCCCGAGATCAGCGGGTGCCACTCCGCCAGCCCCCTGCCCTCGTGCAGCCGGCGATAGGCGCAGCTTTTCGGCAGCCAGCTCGCCACCTCCGGCAGGTTGGCGAGGCTCAGCACCACGCAGCCCTCGACGAGCTGCTTGCGCAGGGGATAGTTGCCGCATCGGCAAGTGCGGTCGTCGAACAGCCGGCAGCCGATATCGGTGTAGTGCACCTCGCCGGTGTCCCAGTCCTCGAGCTTGAGCACGCAGCAGCGGCCGCAGCCGTCGCAGAGCGCCTCCCATTCGGGCGCGGTCAGCCGCTCGAGCGGCAGTTCCCAGAATTTATCGCGCATGACCCCGGCTAGCGCGCCGGGGCCACCTCGCGCAAGGGCTCAGGCGCGGCGGCGGAGCGCCAGCGCCCCGATCCCCGTGAGCAGCAGCAGCGCCGGGGCCGCCAGCGGCACGACGCCCTGCGCGCCTTCGGTGACCTCGAACCGGGTCACCACCGGGTTCGCCATGCCGCCCTGGCTCGACGCGCTAACCAAAGCTGGCATGCTGAGGACATTCCAGATGGAAAACCGAATGTCGCTGGCGGTGCCGCTCATCGAGGACGCCTGGCCGCCGCCGATGTTCGGATTGTCGTAGTCAAACAGCTAGGCATTGGTCAGCGCCTCGTCGACCAGGGGCGACTGCGTGCGCACTGTCAGCCCGTCGGTGCTGCTGTCGATATCCGCACCGAACGCGCTGTCGGCGGCACGCCCGCGGGCCCGGCGGCAATGGCGGTTTTCAGCACGACCCGGCTCCCACTTTTCATGCTGAATGGCAATTTTTGAGGGTTTCTTATGTCAACCAGAATTGCCGCCCCCGGGATCAGCCCGGCCCGCGTGGCCAGAGCCGGAGCGCAACGCGGCCCATGGGCGTCTCGGGCGCATAGCGGGCCACCAGGAAGGCCATCGGCAGCCCGGTCAGCGTGACCAGGCAGAGCACCGAGGGCACGTCGAGCCCGAGCGCGAGGAACACCGCCACCGCCACCGCCGAGACCACCATGAAGGAGGCGTCCACCACGTTGGAGCAGGCGATGAACTGCGCCCGCCGGGCATCCGGGCTCTCGGCCTGCAGCACGGTGTTGAGCGGGGTGACATACATCCCCGCGAAGGCCGCGAGCAGCACGAAATCGGCCAGGATGCGCCAGCCCTGCGCGTCGGCGAAGAACTCCGCCCGCGAGAGCAGCGCCGCCCCCTCGGCCGGCGCCGCGGGGGTGGCGATGTAGAGCTCCAGCGCCATCGCCGCGAGGCCGAGCGCCCCGACCGGCGGCAGGCTGACGCCGACCCGGCCCCGGGTCAGCGCCTCGGTCGCCACGGCGCCGATCGCCACGCCCACCGAGAAGCCGGCGAGCAGCACCGTCAGCACGCCCTCGTCGACGCCCAGCGCCTCCTTGGCATAGGCCGGCAGCAGCGAGAGGAAGGTGGCGCCGAGGAACCAGAACCAGGAGATCGCGAGGATCGCCCGGAATGCCGGCGGATGCCCGCGGCAGAGCTTCACCAGGTGCCAGATCGCGCGGGGAAACACCCAGTCGATCGGCCGGCGCTCGGTCTCCGTCGGAGGCGCCGCCGGCGCGAAGAGGCTCGCCGCGAACCCCGCCACCGCCACCGCGATGACCACCGCCGAGACGATCTGCACGCCGTATTCGGTAAGGATCAGCTCGTTGCCGATGATCGTGCCGAAGATGATCGCGAGGAAGGTCGAGCCCTGCACCAGCCCGTTGCCGCCGACGAGCTCGGAGCGGTGGAGATATTGCGGCAGCACGGAATACTTGATCGGCGCGAACATCGCCGACTGCGCGCCCATCAGGAACAGCACGAAGTAGAGGAAGATCACGTTCTGGGTGTGATAGCCGATCACGGCGAGGCCCATCACCACGATCTCCCAGCCCTTCACCCAGCGCATCATCACCGCCTTGTCGAGCCGGTCGGCGATCTGGCCCGCGGTCGGCGTGACCACGGCGAAGGGCAGGATGAAGAGCCCCGAGGCGATCACCCCGAGCAGCGCGATCGGCATCTCGAGCTGGTCCGCCAGCCGGTAGGTGATCAACGCCACGAAGGCCTTCTGGTAGACCTGATCGTTGAAGGCCCCGAAGAACTGCACGAGGAAGAGCGGCAGGAAGCGCCGCCGCCCGAGCAGGGCAAACTGGTTCGGCGCCGAGCCGTCCGGGGACTGGGGTGGAGCGTCGCGCATCTGGTCTCCCGCGCTGTTTCGGGGGCCTTGCGACCCGGGCGCCGCCGGCCTCTCCGGCGGGCGGCAATGGCCTGCCCGGCCGGTTTCCCGTGCCGGGAGCGGCGCGTCTCAGCCGCCGGCGACCACCCGCTTCAGCAGCGCTTCGGTGACGTATCCGTCCGGCGTGAGCCCGGCCGCCGCCTGGAAGGCGCGCACCGCCTTCTGCGTGTTGGGGCCGATCCTGCCATCGACGCCCTGGGTGTCGAAGCCCTGGGCGGTGAGGCTGCGCTGCAGCAGCATCTTCTCGTCGCGGGTCAGCGGGCGGTCGCCGCGCGGCCAGTCGAGCCCGGCCACCCCCATGCCCTCGCCGGAGATCTCCTGCGCCAGCAGCGAGATGCCGAGCGCATAGGCGGTGGCGTTGTTGTAGCGCTTGATGACGCGGAAGTTCGGATAGGCGAGCCAGGCCGGCCCGGCCGCGCCGGCGGGCAGCAGCACCGCGACCTCCGCCGCCGCGGGCAGGGCGCTGCCGTCGGCAGCACGGATGCCCATCGCCTGCCACTCGGCCACCGGGCGGCGGACCGACTGGTCGGCCAGCCCGTAGTCGAACCCGGCCGGCAGCGTGATCCGGCGCACGGCCGGCTGGCCCAGCGTCCAGCCGAAGGATTTCAGGTAGTTCGCGGTGGAGCCCAGCGCGTCGCGCGGGTCCGCCCCCCAGATGTCGCGCCGCCCGTCGCCGGTGACATCGACGCCATAGCGCAGGTAGTTGCTCGGCAGCAGCTGGGTATGCCCCATCGCCCCGGCCCAGGAGCCGATCAGCCCGGCCGGAGCGATCTCCCGTGCCTCGAGGATGCGCAGCGCCGCCAGGAGCTCGATCTCGAAGAAGGCCCGGCGCCGCCCGTCATAGGCCAGCGTGGCGAGCCCGCGCATCACCGGCGTGCTGCCCTTGACCGCGCCATAGGCGCTCTCGAGCCCCCAGATCGCCACCACCGCTGCGCGATCGACGCCGTATTCCGCCTCGATCTCAGCCAGCGCCGCCGCCTGCTCGGCGGCCTTGCCGCGGCCGTTGGCGATGCGCGTCGGCGAGACCGCGCTGTCGAGATATTTCCAGATCCGCCGGGTGAACTCCGGCTGGTGCCGGTCGAGCCGCACGATGTCCGGGTCGATCTCCACCCCGGCGAAGGCGGCATCGAAGGTGGCGGCGGAGATGCCCTCGCCGAGCGCGCGCGCGCGGAAGCCGTCGCGCCAGGCCTCGAAGCCCGCGGGCGAGACCGGCGGCATCGGCACGGCCTCCCCGGCGCTGCCGGCCTCCGCGGTCATCGCGGCGACCTTCGCATCGGGGCGCGCCGGCGGGATCGGCGAGGTCTCCTGCGCGCCGGCGCAGCCCCCCGCCATCGCGACGAGCGCGACCGTCGCCGCCCCGCGCCATCCTGAATGCCGTTCTCTGCCCGCTCGTCGCATCTGCTGCTGCCCCGCTGCCGATCCGGCCTTGGCCGATCTGTCGTCTTGCCTCCCGATACACTAGTCCGGAGGGGCCTCCCCGTCGAGCCGGGCGATGCGGGTGACCGCCCCCGCGGGCGCCGCGGCGATGCGCCGGCGAGCGGCGGCAAGGGGCTCCGCGGCCACCGCCATGTGATGGATGTTGGCATGCAGCAGCCGGGTGCCGTTGAGCATGATGCCGACATGGCCCTTCCAGAAGACGAGGTCCCCGCGCGCCGGCTTCGCGCCGCGCGGCAGATCCGTGCCGAGCACCGCCGCCTGCTGGTCGCTGTCGCGCGGGCAGTCGCGTCCCGCCGCCTGCAGCGCGAGCTGCACGAGGCCGGAACAGTCGATCCCGAGCGCCGAGCGCCCGCCCCAGAGATAGGGCACGCCGACAAGCCGCTCCGCCTCGGCCACCCAGTCCGACGCCGGGGCCGCGAGCGGCGCCACATGGCTGAGCGGCACGAAGCCCCCCGAGGCCAGCGCCGCGAAATCCGCCTGGTTGCCGCGCACCGCCTCGGCCACCGCGAGCCGTGCGCCGAAGGAGAGCGCGCCGCCGGGGCGGCTCTTGAAGTCCGGCGCCGGATAGACATGGGTCGAGACCGCGGTCACCCGGTGGCTCGGCGCCGCCGCGCCCATCAGCTCCGGATCGTCGATGCAGTTGAGCGGCACATAGCCGACATAGCCGTCGAGCGCACCCTGCACCCAGGCCCAGTGCCCGTCCTCCTCGGCCACCAGCACGCGCTCGCCGAACAGCAGCTGCGTGGTCATCCCGGCGCCGCCATCCGGCGTCGCGGTGACCGGGGCGACCGGCATGCAGACCACCTTCTCGCGCAGCGCCACGTAGCGCTCGGCGGAAACCCGGCCCTCGAGCTCGGCCGCCGCCAGATCGGGCCGCGCCAGCGTCACCCGCGGATCGAGCCCGGCGTTCGCGGCGCCCTCCGCCCGGCTCATCGCCCGTACCGGCTCTCGAGCATGGCGAGACAGGCCCGCGCCGCCTGGCAGTCGCCGCCCTTGGGCCGCCCCGGGCGGTCGGCGTTCGACCAGCCATAGACGTCGAAATGCGCCCAGCTGCTTTCGCCGACGAAGCGCTTCAGGAACAGCGCCGCGGTGATCGCACCGGCCATGCCGCCGCTGGGGGCGTTGTCGAGATCGGCCACCTTCGGCTCGATCAGCCGCTCGTAGCCGGGCCAGAGCGGCAGCCGCCAGATCGGGTCGGTGCTCGCCGCCGCGCCATGCGCGAGATCCGCCGCCAGCGCCTCGTCGTCGGTGAACATCGCCGGCAGCTCGGGGCCGAGCGCCACCCGCGCCGCGCCGGTGAGGGTCGCCATGTCGAGGATCACCTCCGGGGCCTCCTCCGCCGCCAGCGTCAGCGCATCGGCCAGCACCAGCCGCCCCTCGGCATCGGTGTTGTTGACCTCGACGGTCAGCCCGCTGCGCGCCCGCAGCACGTCGCCCGGCCGCATCGCATTGCCCGAGACCGCGTTCTCCACCGCCGGGATCAGCACCCTGAGCCGCACCGGCAGGGCGAGGCCCATCACCATGTGCGCGAGGCCCAGCACCGTGGCGGCGCCGCCCATGTCCTTCTTCATCAGATGCATGCCGGCGGCGGATTTCAGGTCCAGCCCGCCGGTGTCGAAGCAGACGCCCTTGCCGACCAGCGTGACCCGCGGCGCGTCCTCCGGCCCCCAGGCAAGCTCGATCAGCCGCGGCGCCCGCGCCGAGGCGCGCCCGACCGTGTGGATCAGCGGCAGGTTCTCCTCGAGCAGCGCATCGCCGGTGATCGCCGAAACCGTGGCGCCGTGGCGCTCGCCGATCTTGCGCGCCGCGGTCTCGAGCGCCTCCGGCCCCATGTCGTTGGCCGGCGTGTTGATCAGGTCGCGGGTCACGTAGACCCCCTCGGCGACGATGCCGAGGCGCACGCCGTCGACCCCCTCCGGCGCCAGCAGATGCGCCTCATTCGCGGAGTCGGAGCGCTTGTAGCGGTCGAAGCGGTAGCGCGCGAGCAGCCAGCCGAGCGCCGCGGCATCCGCCTCGCGCGGGCCGAGCGCGGTCTCCAGCCGGTAGGTGCCGGCGGGCGCCGCCGCCGCGAAGCCGCCGAGCGGGAAGATCTCCCGGCGCCGCGCCGCCGCGTCGCCCCAGCCGACGAGGATCCGCTCGAAGACCCCGCCCGCGCCCGGCAGGCCGAGCCATTGCCCGAGCCGCCCGGTAAAGCCGTTGGTCCGCGCCCAGGCGGCGTGATCCGACGGCAGATCGCCGAGCGCGGCCTCGAGCCCGCCCTGCTCCACCAGGGTGAGCGGCACCGCCTCCCCGTTCTCCGCCTCGCCGACCGTCGTCTCCGTCTCGCCTGCCATGTTCGACCTCCGGCTGTTCCCAGCGCGCCAGCCTAGTCGCCGCGGCGGCCGGCGCAAGGGCGGGCGCCGCGAAACCGGCCATGCCCCGGCCATTATCCGCGGGGCGGGTCAGCATATGCCCTGTGCGGCCCGTCGCCCACAGTCGCGCGAAACCGTAACGTCGGGGAAGAATTGCGGGTGTACAACCGGTGGTAGACAGTCAAAAATGCGATCACGTTTCGCGTGTTCGCGGCACGACTGGCCAGTATGGTTGCTCTCCGATACTATCTAGACACGGGTGGAGGCAATGTTGGATCACAGCCAGAGGGGCCTTGGGATGATCGGCGCGCTCGCCGGCGGCGGGAGCGGCGCGTCCGCCGCAGCGGGGCCGCGGATCGGGCGCGAGGCCGCGGAGCACCGCGACGCGCTGCTGCAGCTCGCCGCGGACCTGCAGGCCGCGCTGCCCTCCGGGGCGGCCGCGCCGCTGGCCGCGGCGATCCGGGCGCTCGAGGCCCGCACCTATACCATCGCGGTCTGCGGGCGCACCGAGGCGCGGCTCGCACGCACCGCGCAGGCGCTCAGCCGGTCGCCGGGGCTCCTGCCCGACCTGCCGCCGGCAAAATCCGCCACCGTGATCGCGCTTCGCCACGGCGCCCCCGATGCGCCGCCGCATGCCGCGAGCATCCGGCATTTCTCCGCCGACGACTGGGCCGAGATGGCCGCCGCCGCGCCGCCCGCGCCGGCCGGCCCGGGGGATCGCGCCGGCCGCGCGTTTCGCCTGGCACGGCAGGTCGAGGAGATGCGCACGCGGGCCTATATGCGGCTCGGCCCGCAGTTCCGCACGGAGCTCGGCCGGGACCGGCAGCTCGCGGCGCCCGACGCGGCGGTGCTGGCCCGCCATCTCGGCTCGGACGGGCCCGGCGCCGCGAAGATCCCCGAGCGCGCCCGCTATGCCGACATCACCCGCGAGGTGGCGTTTCACTGCCCGCCCGGCCCCTTCGCGCTGCCGGTCGTCGTCGCGGTGACGCCGGGCGAGGACGAGAGCTTTCTCGTGCGCGGCCTGCGAAGCGCCGCCTGCCGCGACGCGGCGGATCTCTGCCTGCTGGTGATCCCGGCGGATGCGCCGCTCGGGCGTGCCGACCGCGACCTGCTCGATGCGATGCTGGCCGCGGAAGGGCGGCGGCTGGTCGTGTTTCTCGACCGCGGCGGCGCCGAGCCGGCGCCGGGGGCCGCGTGCCGCGTCGACCCGCAGATCCTCGCCGCGGCGGTGGCGCGGCGCTGTCGCGAGCGCTGCCCGGAGCTGGCGGTGCCGGTGGTCCTCGGCTCCGCCGACACGGCGCTGCAGGCGCTGGCGCTGGATGCGCCGCTTGCAGGCTCGGGGCTGCCGGCGCTCTCCGCGGCGATCGGCGAGCGGCTGTTCTGGTGCGCGGCACTCGATGTCCATGCCAGGGCGGCAGCGGAATTCGAGGCGATCGCCGGGGCCGCCGTCGCCGAGCTGGCGCGCGACATCCGGATCATCCGGGGCGCCGCCGAAGACGCCGGGGATGCCGGTCCGGAGGCGGTTCCGGGCGTGGCCCGTTTCGATGCTGCCGAGCGGGCGCTCGCGGCGGCGCGGGAGGCCGGGGCCGCCCGCATCGAGGCTGCGATGTCGGCGCTCTGGGCGCGGCTGCGCACCGAGACCGCGGCCTGCCTGCGCAAGCAGGCGGAGGCGCTGGTGACGGGCGCGGCGGAAGGCGCCGCCCCCGGTCTGCCCGCGCGGCTCGGCACGGCGCTCACCGCGCTTGCCGGTGGCCTGAGGGACGATCTCGCGGCACTGCTGGCCGGGATCCGTGCCGAGATGGCCGCGGCACTGTCCCGGGCCGGCGTGCGCCGGCCGCTCGCGGAGGTGCCCGAGGGGCTCGGGCCGCTCGATCTGGCGGAGGCGCTGGCCGCGCTCGAGGAGGTGCCTGCCGACACTGCCCGGCCGCAGCCCGCCGGGCCGCGGGCCGAGGAGGAGATGCGCCGGCTGATGGGCCCGGTGCTGCCCGCGCTCGAGACGGCGGTGGAGGCCACCACCCTCGCCCTCGGCAGCGCCGCACGACAGGCGCTCGAGGCGTTCGACATGGCCGGGCGGACGCGCCTCGCGCGGCACCGGGCGGCGCTGTCCCGCGCCGGGGCGCTCGCCGAGCTCGAGGCGGCACGTGCCGCGGGCGCCGAGGTGGCGGCGCGGATCGCCGCCTATCGCGCCGCCTCGCAGGCCGCCGGGCCGGTCCCCGCAATGGCGTCGCGAGCCAGATCGCCGGCGGGCTGAGGGCGGAAGAGAGCCCCCTCCGGCCGGCCGGCGCGCTCAGCCGCCCAGCGTCTCCATCAGCCGGCGCAGCAGCACCATGCGCGGCACCAGCGAGGAGACGAAGAGGTGCTCGTCCGGCGTATGCGCCGCGGCGCCGTCAACCCCGAGCCCATCCAGCGTCGGCACCCGGCCGGCGACGAAGCTGCCATCGCTGCCACCCCCGGTATGCAGATCCTCGAGCACCCAGCCGGCCTCCGCCGCCAGCCCCTTCGCATGCTCGAACAGCGCCGCGATCTCCGGCGTCTTGCGATAGGCCGGGCGGTTGGGGCCGCCGGTGAGGTTGAGCGTCACGTCCGGGTCCTCCGGCGCGAGCGCGCGCAGCCGGGCATCCATCTCGGTCAGCAGCTCGTTCGAATCGGCCCGCAGATCGACCCCTGCGGTGCAATGCTCGGGCACCGTGTTGTCGGAGGTGCCGCCATGGATCTGCCCGACATTCAGTGTCACGCCGCGGTCGTAGTCGGTCATCGCCTCGATCGCCAGCACCTGCCGCGCCATCTCGCGGATCGCGCTGCGCCCGGTGGCATGGTTGGTGCCGGAATGGGCCGGCCGGCCGCGGGTGGTCAGCCGATAGCGCCCGAGGCCGCGCCGCCCGGTCACGATCTTGCCGCCGCTGCGCGCCGGCTCGGTGACCAGCACATAGGCCGCCCGGTCGGCCGCCGCCTCGATCAGCGCGCGCGAGGTGGCGCTGCCGGTCTCCTCGTCGGAGGTCAGCAGGAAGCGCAGCGGCAGCGGCGTCGCCGCCCCCGCCTCCACCAGCGCCCGCGCCGCGCGGTAGGCGATGTAGACCCCGCCCTTCATGTCGGCGATGCCGGGGCCATAGGCCCGGTCGCCCTCCACGCGGAACGGCATGCTGGCGAGCGAGCCCACCGCATGCACCGTATCGAGATGGCAGAGCACCAGCAGCCCGGGGGTCTCCGCCGGGCCGGACCAGGGCAGCGCCACCGAGAGATGGTCCCCCTGCCCGTCGCGCCCGGGAATCCGCTCGATCTCCGCCCCGAGCGCCGCGAACTGGCCGGCGACCATGTCCATCAGCCGGTTGATCCCGGCGACGTACCCCGTCGGCGTCTCGATCTCCACCCAGTCCCGCAGCCCCGCGAGGATCTCCCGCTCGTCCGGCATCTGCATGATCGCCCCCTGTCCGCCTCTTGCCCGCGCGGCCCCGGCCGCTAGGCTGGCCAGCGAAGCAGATCGGCGGCCGGGGGTCCAGAGGGGGCAGTACGCATGGGAGACGATCCGAGGGGCTCCGCGGCCTGGGGCTGCGACCCCTGCCGCTATCTCGACGGCCGGCCGGCGGAGGCGGGCCGGGCGGCGCCGGTCTCACGCTATCTGGAGATGCGCGACGGGGTGCGGCTGGCGCTCGACATCCACCTGCCCGACCCGGCCCCCGGCCCGGTGCCGGCGGTGGTGATCTTCACGCCCTATTACCGCCGCTTCCGCCTCGCCCCCGGCAGCAGCGCCGAGCCGAGCCCCAACATCGCCGCCTATCGCGACATCTTCGTGCCGCGCGGCTATGCGCTGGTGGCGGTGGATGTGCGCGGCACCGGCGCCTCCTTCGGCAGCCGCGACAGCTTCCGCTCCCCCGCCGAGCGCGCCGATTATGCCGAGGTGGTGGACTGGATCGCGCGCCAGCCCTGGTGCGACGGGCGGCTGGGGGCCACCGGCATCTCCTATCTCGGCGCGGCGGCGGATTTCGCGGCGGCCTCCGGGCACCCGGCGCTGAAGGCGATCGCCCCGATCAGCGCGGTCTGGGACAGCTTTCGCGACCATTTCTACCCCGGCGGGCTGCGGCTCACCGACCTGATCGACGGCTATGCGGCGATCTGCGACGCGCTCGACCGCGACCGGCGCGCGGCGCTCCGGCGCTATGCCTATTTCGCCGATCCGTCGCTCGAGGGCCCGGCGCCGGTGGACGAGGACCCGGACGGCGCGCTGCTCGCCGCGGCGATCGCGGCCCATGACGCCAACGCGCAGATGCAGGACTTCCTGCGCGAGTTCCAGTTCCGCGACGACGGGCTGGCGCATGATCCCGGCTTCACGCCGGACAGCTTCAGCCCCCATGCCGCCGCGCCGGAGATGCGGGCGGATCTCGCGGTGCTCTCGATCTCCGGCTGGATGGACGGCGCCTATGCTGGCGGCGCGATCTCGCGGTTCCTGAGCACGCCCTGCGCCGAGAAGCGGCTGCTGATCGGCCCCTGGGACCACGGCGCACGGGTCAATGCCAGCCCGTTCCGCGCGCAGGAGACGCCCGAGTTCCCGGTGCTGGGCGAGGTGCTCCGCTTCTTCGACACCCATGTCGCGGGGCGGGAGACCGGGCTCGCGGCGGAGGCGCCGGTGCATCTCCACGTGATGGGGGCGGAGCGCTGGGAGGCGGCCGCGGCCTGGCCGCCCCATCGCCAGACGCGGGTGCTGCACCTCGCCGAGGGCGCGCTGGAGGAGACCCCGGGGCCGGCGGGCACGCTCTCCCACCGGGTCGATCCGGCGCAGACCACCGGCCTCGGCACCCGCTGGGGCCGGCTGCAGATCCGCGACGTGCGCACCTTCTACCCGGACTGGGAGGACCGCCGCGACACCGATCTCGCCTTCCGCTCCGCGCCGCTGGCCGAGGCGGCGACGCTGCTCGGCCATGCGGTGCTCGATCTCGTGCTGGCCTCGGAGGCGCCGGATGCCAGCCTCTTCGCCTATCTCGAGGACATCGCCCCGGACGGACGCCGGCGCTATGTCACCGAGGGGATGCTGCGCGCGCTCCACGGCGGCGAGGACGACAGCCCCACCTACAGGGCCACCTGGCCGCTGCCGAGCTTCCGCCGCGCCGATGCGGCGCCGCTGCCGGCCGGCCGGCAGGTCCGCCGGCGCATCGCCTTCCTGCCGACAGGGTGGGAATTCCGGCAGGGCCACCGCATCGGGCTCCGCATCGCCGGGACCGACCGGGACAACTTCACGATCTGGCCCTATGGCGGATCGGGCGGCTTCGAGCTCGCCACCGGGGCGGCGGGCTGCACGCTCTCGCTGCCGCTGCTCTGAGCCAGCCGCCGCTCGCGCCGGGCGGTGTAGAAGGCCGAGCCGAAGATGATCCCGGCGCCGATCCAGGTCCAGATGTCGATCAGCTCGCCGAACAGCAGCCAGCCGAACAGCACCGCGAAGGGCAGCCGGGCGAAGTCGATTCCCATCACCACCGAGGCATCGGCGGCGCGCAGCGCCCGCGCCAGGGTGATGTGCCCGAGCATCCCGAACAGCCCCATGCAGGCCATCACCAGCCAGAGCTCCGCGGTGAGCGGCTGCCAGACCCAGAGCCCCGGCAGCAGCATCACCACGGTCTGCATCAGCAGGGTGATGAGCACCACCGTGTCGGGATGGTCGCGATCGGCGAGCTGCTTGATCATCAGGCTCGCCGCCGCCATCGCCAGCGCCGAGAACACCGCGATCAGCGCCCCCGGCGAGGCCTCCGCGATCCCCGGCCGCAGGATCACCAGCGCGCCCAGGAACCCGACGACGATCGCCCCCCAGCGCCGCCAGCCCACGGTCTCGCCCAGGAACAGCGCCGCGCCCATCGTCGCCAGCAGGGGCATCAGGAAGGCGATCGCCGTGGCCTCGCCGATCGGCGCCAGCGAGATCGCGGCGAACCAGCTCGTCATCGCCACCAGCCCCATCGCCACCCGCAGCGTGTAGAGCCGGAGATGCGGCGTGCGCAGCATCCCGCGCCCGCGATGCGCCAGGATCGGCGCCATCGCCAGCACCGCGAAGGCGAGCCGCAGGAACACGATCTGCAGCAGCGGCACCCCCGCAAGCGCGGCATGACGGCCGAGCGCCGCGACGCCGGAGAGCAGCGCGCAGGAGATCAGCATCCAGAGGATGCCGTGGAGATCGGAGCGCGTCGCGCCGGTGGTTGCGGGGGCGCGCGGCAATGCGCGCGGATCGAGTGGATCGGGCATGGCCGCCATCCTAACGGTTGCGGTCCGAGATGCGAGCCCTCCGAGCGGCGCCGCGAAAATCGGGCACGCTCGACGCTTGCCCACAGCTTTCACGGGTGCCAGAGTGATCGCGCAAGGCCGGCGGAGAGACCGGCCGCACCGCAACGCATTGACAGGGTTCAACCGTTCCAACAGGAGGTATCGTGACCATGAGAGCCAGTGGATATGCCGCGCTCGGCGCCGCAACCGCGCTAGCCTGCGCGCTTGCCGGCCCGGCGCAGGCCGGCAAGGCCAACGACACGCTCGTCTGGTCGACCGACCGCGAGGTGGCCGTCGTCGACCCCTATTACAACAACACCCGCGAACTGGTGATCATGGGCCATCTCGGCTGGGATGCGCTCCTGTTCCGCAACCTCGAGACCGGCGAATACGAGCCGCTGCTGGCGACCGAGTGGGAATGGGTCGACAACATGACCATGGACATCACGTTGCGCGAGGGCGTGAGCTTCCATGACGGCACCAGCTTCGGGCCGGAGGACGTGGCCTACACGGTCAACCACGTCGTCGCCGAGGACAGCGGCGTGCTGACCATCAAGAACGTCAACTGGATGAAGAGCGCGGAGGTCACCGGCGACAACACGGTGCGCATCCATCTGAACGCGCCCTTCCCGGCGGCGCTGGCCTACATGGCGGGCGCGGTCTTCATCGTGCCGGAGGGCCACTACGACAGCGCCCCGGTCGGCGCCGACGGCAAGAAGGACTATGCCGCGGTCGCCCCGGTCGGCACCGGCCCCTACAAGGCGGTCGACGTGAAGGCCGGCGAATACGTGCACTGGGAGGCCAACCCGGACTATTTCGCGGGCGGGCCGAAGGGCAGCCCGGCGATCTCCAAGATCCATTTCCGCACGCTGAAGGAACCCAACACCCAGATCGCCGAGCTGCTCACCGGCGGCATCGACTGGATCTGGGACGTGCCGAAGGACCAGGCCGAGCGGCTCGAGGAGACCGGCCAGATCACGGTGGCCAACGCCAAGACCATGCGGATCTCCTACATGGCCTTCGACGTGGAGGGCACCTCCGGAACCGATGTCTTCACGAACCCCAAGGTGCGCCAGGCCGTGGCCCATGCGATCAACCGCGAGTCGATCACGCGCAACCTCGTCGGCCCGGCCTCGGTGGTGATCCATGCCGCCTGCCATCCGGACCAGTTCGGCTGCACCGACGACGTGCCGCAGTGGGAGTATGACCCGGAGAAGGCCAAGGCGCTGCTCGCCGAGGCGGGCTACCCGGACGGCTTCGAGTTCGACATCTATGCCTATCGCCAGCGCGAGTTCACCGAGGCGGTGATCGGCGATCTGGCGCGCGTCGGCATCAAGGCCAAGCTCACCTTCCTGCAGTATCGCGCGCTGCGCGACCTCGTCTGGGAGGGCAAGGCGCCGATCAACCACATGACCTGGGGCTCCAACTCGATCCCCGACATCTCGGCCAGCACCAGCCACTTCTTCTCCGGCGGGCGCGACGACCCGGCCAAGGACGAGGAGGTCATCGCGCTCCTGAAGGAGGGTGACACCACCACCGACCCGGCGGTCCGCAAGGAGGTCTACAAGAAGGCGCTCTCGAAGATCTCGGGCGAGCTCTACTGGCTGCCGATGTTCACCTATGCGAAATACTACGCCTTCTCGCAGGACCTGAACTTCGAGCCGACCTCCGACGAGATCCCGCGCTTCTACGCGGCCTCCTGGAAGTAAGACCGGCGTCCGAGCCAGTCCGCTCCCGGCGTCTGCGGGCGCCGGTGGCGGACTGGCCAGGATCAGCCAGGGCGGAGGGCCCCAGCCATGCTCGCCTATCTGCTGAGACGGCTCGGTGTCGCGGTACTTGTTGCACTCACCGTCTCGCTCATCACCTTCTCGATGATCTATCTCTCGGGCGATCCGGCGGTGGCGCTGGCCGGCGAATCCGCCACCGAGGAGGACATCGAGTCGATCCGGCGCTACTACGGCTATGACCGGCCGATCCTCGTGCAGTATCTCGACTGGCTCGGCCGCGCGCTGACCGGCGATTTCGGCCAGTCGCACTATCTGAAGGCGCCGGTCGCCGAAGTGATCTTCGAGCGGCTGCCGACGACGATGCTGCTCGGCGCCTGCGCGCTGACCTTCGCGCTGGTGCTGTCGATCCCGCTCGGCGTGCTGGCGGCGATCCGGCCCAACAGCCTGATCGACCGGCTGGCGCTGACCATCGCGGTGATCGGGCAGGCGATGCCCTCCTTCTGGTTCGCGCTGACCATGGTGCTCTGGTTCGGCATCACCTGGCGGCTGCTGCCGATCACCGGATCCGACAGCTGGGCGAATTTCGTGATGCCCTCGATCGCGCTCGGCTATTACGTGACGCCGGCGGTGATGCGGCTGACCCGGGCCGGCATGCTCGACGTGCTGGCGACCGACTATATCCGCACCGCCCGCGCCAAGGGCCTGCGCCCGCATACCGTGCTGTTCAAGCACGCGCTCAGGAACGCGATCATCCCGGTGGTCAGCCTCGCCGCGGTGCAGTTCGGCTTCATGCTCGGCGGCTCCATCGTGATCGAGACGATCTTCGCCATCAACGGGCTCGGCTATCTCGCCTGGGAGAGCATCCAGCGCGCCGATCTGCCGATGATGCAGGCCATCGTGCTGGTGCTTTCGGTGTTCTACATCCTGCTCACCTTCCTGGCCGACATGCTGAACGCCTGGCTCGACCCCCGTCTGAGGACCGCCTGACATGGCCGTGACCGACCCCGTGACCGGCGCGGCCGAGGCCGTGCTCGCCCCCTCCCCTGCCGCCCGGATGCGCGGCCGCGCCTTCGGCCATGCCGGCTTCGTGCTCGGCGCGGTGATCCTGATCGGGATCTTCGCCATGGCGCTGCTGGCGCCGATGGTCGCGCCGCACGACCCGTTCGACCAGGTGCTCGACCGCAAGCTGATCCCGCCGGTGTGGTTCGACAGCGCCAAGGCGACCTGGGAACATCCGCTCGGCACCGACCAGCTCGGGCGGGACTATCTCTCCCGGCTGCTCTACGGCGCGCGGATCTCGCTGCTGATCGGCTTCGCGGCGATGCTGATCTCCATGGTGATCGGCACCGCCATCGGCGTCGCCGGGGGCTATTTCGGCGGCCGGGTCGACATGGTGTGCAACTTCATCATCACCACCCGGCTCTCGCTGCCGGTGGTGCTGGTGGCGATCGCGGTGGTGAGCCTCGTCGGCTCCTCGCTCAGCGTGGTGATCTGGGTGCTCGGGCTCCTGATCTGGGACCGTTTCGCGGTGGTGATGCGGGCGGCGACGATGCAGCTCCGCGGGCGCGATTTCGTCACCGCGGCAGAGGCCATCGGCTGCTCGCGGGCGCGGATCATCCTCTCGGAGATCATGCCCAACGTGATGAACAGCCTGATCGTCGTCGCCACCGTCGAGATGGCCCATGCGATCCTGCTCGAGGCGGCGCTCTCCTTCCTCGGGCTCGGCGTGCAGCCGCCCGAGCCATCCTGGGGGCTGATGATCTCCGAGGCCAAGGGGCTGATGTTCTTCGACGGCTGGCTGATCGCCATCCCCGGCGCCGCGCTCTTCCTGCTGGTGCTCTCGATCAACCTGCTGGGCGACGGGCTGCGCGACGTCACCGCGCCCGAGAACCGGAGCTGAGCCATGGCAGAGCAGGTACTCGAGGTCGAGGGGCTGAGCGTCGATATCCCAGTCACGGGGGGGATGCTGCACCCGGTACAGGAGGTCTCTCTCACCGTCGCCCGCGGCGAGACGCTGGCCATCGTCGGCGAGTCGGGCTGCGGCAAGTCGCTGACCTCGCTCTCGCTGATGGGGCTGCTGCCCTCGCGGGCGGAGCGGCGGGCGCGGCGGCTCTCGCTGCTCGGCGAGGAGCTGGCGGGCAAGTCGGAGCGGGCGATGTCGGATATCCGCGGCAACCGGATGTCGATGATCTTCCAGGAGCCGATGACCTCGCTGAACCCGGCCTACACCATCGGCGACCAGCTCGCCGAGCCGCTCGAGCGGCACACCCGGCTCTCGCGCCGCGAGGTGCGCGAGCGCGCGGTGGAGATGCTGGAGCGGGTCGGCATCACCGCGGCGGCGAGCCGGCTCGGGCAGTATCCGCACCAGCTCTCGGGCGGGCTGCGCCAGCGGGTGATGATCGCCATGGCGCTGATCTGCAACCCCGATCTGCTGATCGCCGACGAGCCGACCACCGCGCTCGACGTCACCATCCAGGCGCAGATCCTGCACCTGATGGCCGAGCTGCAGCGCGAGTTCCACGCCGGCATGATCCTGATCACCCACGATCTCGGCGTGGTGGCCCGCGTCGCCGACCGGGTGGCGGTGATGTATGCCGGGCAGATCGTCGAGACCGGCACCGCGGCACAGATCTACGGCGCGCCGAGCCATCCCTACACGCGCGGGCTGCTGAGCTGCATCCCGATCCCCGGCCGCAGCCGCCCGGGCGAGCATCTGGGCGCGATCCCCGGCGTCGTGCCCTCGCTGATCGGGCGCATGGAGGGCTGCCATTTCGCCGATCGCTGCGCGCTGGTCGAGCCGCGCTGCCGCAAGGGCGACATCGCGCTGCGCGACGGCAGCGGCAGCGGGCACCGCTATCGCTGCGTGCTCGATCCCGAGACCCCCGCAACCCAAGAGGCGCCGGCATGAGCGAGACCGTGCTCGAGGCCCGCGGCGTGCGGCGAAGCTTCTCCGTCTCCGGCGGTTTCATGAAGCCCCGGCGCGCGCTGCATGCGGTGCGCGGGGTGGATTTCACCATCCGCCGCGGCGAGGTGGTCGGCCTGGTGGGCGAGAGCGGCTGCGGCAAGAGCACGCTGGCCAAGCTCCTCCTCGGGCTGATGCCGCCGAGCGAGGGCGAGATCCTGCTCGAGGGCGCGCCGATCTCGGGGCAGGACCGGCTGGAGACCGCACGCCGCATCCAGCCGATCTTCCAGGACCCCTATTCCTCGCTCAACCCGCGCAAGTCGATCGGCACCATCATCGGCCTGCCGCTCCGGGTGCAGACCGATCTCGGCGGCGCCGAGATCGCCAGGCGCGTGACCGAGACGATGGATCTCGTCGGCCTGCCCGCGCGGGTGGTCGACAGCTATCCCAACCAGCTCTCCGGCGGGCAGCGCCAGCGTGTCGCCATCGCCCGCGCGCTGATCAACCGGCCCTCGATCATCATCTGCGACGAGCCGACCTCGGCGCTCGACGTCTCGGTGCAGTCGCAGATCCTCAACCTCTTGCAGGACCTGCAGCGCGAATTCGGCCTGACCTACCTGCTGATTTCGCACGATCTCTCGGTGGTCGAGCACATGGCGAGCCGCGTCGCGGTGATGTATCTCGGCCGCATCGTCGAGGAGCGGCCCACCGCCGGGCTGTTCGCCGAGGCCCGCCACCCCTATGCGCGGGCGCTGCTCGATTCGGTGCTGACGCCGGACCCCTCCCTCGGCATCCCGGACACCCATCTCGGCGCCGCCTTCCCCAACCCGCTGGAGATCCCCGCCGGCTGCAGCTTCCACCCGCGCTGCCCGAAGGCGATGCCGCGCTGCTGCACCGTGGCGCCGGACCCGCTTCGCATCGGCGACGGCATGGTCGAATGCCTGCTGCACGCGCCTGACCAACATGACGAGCCCGAGGAGGAGACCACCCGATGAGCGCCCGTTCCGATGCCCTGGCCAGGGCAACGGCCTATGTCGACAATGGCGAGTTCGAGGCGGAGCTCGCCCGCCTCGTCGCGATCCCCTCCGAGAGCCAGGTGCCCGAGGGCCTGCCCCATTGCCGGCGCTATCTCTGCCAGGAGATCGTGCCGATGCTGGCCGATCTCGGCTTCGCCTGCGACATGCTGGAGAACCCCTTCGAGGGCTGCGGCCCGGTGCTGCTGGCCACCCGCCACGAGGGCGCGGAGCTGCCCACCGTGCTCGGCTATGGCCATGGCGACGTGATCCGCGGGCTCGACGACAAGTGGACCAAGGGCGCCGGCCCCTGGCAGCTCGCCCGCGACGGCGACCGGCTCTATGGCCGCGGCACCGCCGACAACAAGGGCCAGCACCTGATCGACATCCGCGCCATGGCGACCGTGCTCGAGGTCCGCGGGCATCTCGGCTTCAACGCCAAGATGCTGATCGAGATGGGCGAAGAGAACGGCTCGCGCGGCCTGCGCGAGGTGATCGCGGCGCACAAGGCGGATTTCGCGGCGGATGTCTTCATCGGCTCCGACGGGCCAAGGGTGCGCCCGGACCGGCCGACGATCTCCCTCGGCAACCGCGGCGCGGTGAATTTCGACCTGGTCTGCGACCTGCGCGAGGGCGGGCACCATTCCGGCAACTGGGGCGGCGCGCTGGCCGATCCGGCGACGATCCTGGCCCATGCCATCGCCACCATCGTCTCGCCGCGCGGCGAGATCCGGGTGCCGGAATGGCGGCCGGAGCCGATCCGCCCGCTGGTGCGCGAGTTGCTCGACGGTGTCGAGCTCGACGGCGGCGCCGGCGGGCCCGAGGTGGAGCCGGACTGGGGCGAGCCCGATCTCACCCCGGCCGAGCGGGTCTATGCCTGGAACTCGTTCGCGGTGCTCGCGATGCTCTCGGGCATCCCGGAGAGCCCGGTCAACGCCATCGCCCCCTGGGCGCGGGCGCATTGCCAGCTCCGCTTCATCAAGGGCACCGACGCCGGGGACGTGCTGCCGGCACTGCGCCGCCATCTCGAGCGGGAGGGCTTTCACGGCGCGGTGCGCGTCTCCGAGCCGCCGGCGGGCAATGCGGCGGGCTTTGCCGCGAGTCGGACCGAACCGGATGCGCCCTGGGCCGCCTGGGTGCGCGAGGCGATCCAGCGCCAGTCCGGCCAGGCGCCGGCGGTGCTGCCGCAGATGGGCGGCTCGATCTGCAACGACCTCTTCACCGACCTCCTGGGCCAGCCGGCGATCTGGGTGCCGCATTCCTATGCCGGCTGCTCGCAGCACGCGCCCGACGAGCATGTGCTGCTGCCGGTCTGCCGCGAGGCGATGGAGCTGATGACCGCGCTTTACTGGGATCTCGGCGAGAGCGGGGGCCCGGCATGACCGCGCCCTGCGACCTCTCCGCGGTGGCGGCGCGGCGCCTGATCGGGGCTCGCGCTCTCTCGCCGGTCGAGCTGATGCAGAGCTGCCTCGACCGCATCGCCGCGGTGGACCCGGCGCTGAACGCCATCGTCACGCTCGACCCCGACGCCGCGCTGGCCGATGCGCGCGCGGCCGAGGCCGCGGTGATGCGGGGCGATGCGCTGGGGCCGCTGCACGGGCTGCCGCTCGCCGCCAAGGACAACCGCGCGACCAGGGGGATGCGCACCACCCATGGCTCGCTGATCTTCAAGGATGCCGTGCCGGAGGAAGACGAACCCGGCATGGCGCGGCTGCGCGCGGCCGGCGCGGTGATCTTCGCCAAGACCAACCTGCCGGAATTCGGCGCCGGGGCGAACTCCACCAACCGGCTCTTCGGCCCCACCGGCAACCCCTTCGACCCGGCGCGCACCTGCGCCGGCTCCTCGGGTGGCTCGGCGGTGGCGCTGGCCACCGGCATGGCGCCGCTCGCCACCGGCTCGGACTATGGCGGCAGCGTGCGCACCCCGGCGGCGTTCTGCGGCATCGCCGGCTTCCGCCCCTCGCTCGGCGTCGCCCCCCTGCCCGGCGCCGCGGCGGTGCTCAGCCCCTTCGGCGTCAACGGCGCCATGGGCCGCGACATGGCGGACACCCATCTGCTCACCGCCGCCATGGCGGTGCATGACCCGCGCGACCCGTTCTCGCACCCCGGCGTCGCGGCGGTGGCGGACCCGATCCGGCCGGCCGATCTTTCGAGCCTGCGCGTCGCCGCCTCGGTGGATCTCGGCTGCGCCCCGATCGCGCAGGAGATCGCCGCGGTCTTCGAGGAGCGCCTCGCCGGCTTCGGCGGGCTCTTCGGCCGGCTCGAACGCGCGCATCCGGACATGGGCGAGGTGCACGACGTCTTCGAAGTCACCCGCGGGGTCGCCTTCGTCGCCGCCCATCGCGACCATCTCGACAACCGCCGCGAGCTGCTCGACCGCAACGTGATCGACAACTGCGAGCGGGGGCTGGAATACTCCCTCGGCGATGTCGCCCGGGCGCAGGCCGAGCAGGCCCGGATCTATCGCCGCTGGCACGCCTTCTTCGAGAAGCACGACGTGCTGATCGCCCCGGCGGCCAGCGTCTCGCCGTTCCCGCATTCCGAACTCTTCGTCTCCGAGATCGACGGCATGCCGATGCCCACCTACATGCGCTGGCTGGCGATCACCTATGCCCCGACCATGGCCTTCGCCACCGCCGCGGTGCTGCCCTGCGGGCTGGACGCGCAGGGCATGCCCTTCGGCATCCAGGTGCTCGGGCCGATGGGGGCCGACCGCAAGGTGCTCGCCGCCGCCATGGCACTGGAGCAGGCGCTCGCCGGCATCGAGGGCTGCGCCCGGCCGCTGCCCGATCTCGCCCGGCTCGCGGAGGCCGCCCGATGACCCCCGCAAGGGCGATGATCGCCGCCCCCCAGCCCGAGGCCGCCGAGGCCGGCGCCGACATTCTCCGCGATGGCGGCAACGCCGTGGATGCCGCGGTGGCCTGCGCCCTCGTGCAGACCGTGGTCGACCCGATCATGTGCGGGCTCGCCGGCTTCGGCTCGATGCAGATCCGCATGGAGGGCGGACCGCATCTGATGCTCGACTTCCACGGCCGCGCGCCGCAGGCAGTGCGGCCGGAGATGTGGCAGCACCTGATCCGCGGCGAGAGCGAGGACGGCTTCGGCTTCCTGCTCGAAGGCTCGGTGAACGAGATCGGCTACCAGTCGATCACCACGCCGATGACGCTGAAGGCGCTGTCGGAGGCGCTCGCCCGCTTCGGCACGAGGCCGCTCGAGGCGCTGCTCGCGCCGGCGATCGCCTATGCGCGGGAGGGCTTCGCCGTGCGCCCGCATGTCCGCGCCTTCTGGGACGAGGTGCCGAGCGGCGGGCGCGTGGCGCATCGCGAGTTCGTCACCCGCTATCCCGCCACGGCGAAGATCTACGCCCCCGGCGGCGAGGTGCCGCGGATCGGCGAGCGGCTGCGCAATCCGGACATGGCCCGCACGCTGGAGCGCATCGCCGAGCACGGGCCGGAGGATTTCTACACCGGCGCCATCGCGGCGGAGATCGCGGCCGACATGGAGCGCAACGGCGGGCTGCTCTCGGCGGCGGATCTCGCCGAGGTCGCCCCCACCGAGACCGAACCGCTCTGGTCGAGCTATCGCGGGCACCGGCTCTCCACCAACCGGCCACCCGGCGGCGGGCTGATGCTGGTGCTGATGCTCAACATCCTGGAAAACTTCGACCTGTCCGCGATGGGGCACAACTCGGCCGAGTACATCGCGACGGTCTCCGAGGCGATGAAGATCGCCACCGTGGAGAAGGACACCCGCATCGGCGACCCGCGCTTCTTCGACGTGCCGGTCGAGGAGCTGGCCTCCAAGGCGTTCGCCGCGGAGATGGCCGCGCGCATCCGCCGGGGCGAGAAGACCCATGTGCCGCGGCTCAACCTGGGGGGCGAGGAGTCGAAGGACACCACGCATATCTCGGTGGTGGACAGCGCCGGCAACGCGGTCGCACTCACCCATTCCATCGGCATGCCCTCGGGCGTCGTCACCGACGGGCTCGGCTTCATGTACAACGGCTGCATGGGGGTCTTCGACCCGCGCCCGGGCCGTGCCGGCTCGCTGGCGCCGGGCAAGTCGCGCTTCACCGCGATGTGCCCGACCATGCTCGTCGACAAGGCCGGGCCCTCATTCGTGATCGGCGCGCCGGGGGGCACCTTCATCACCATGGGGGTGCTGCAGGGGATCCTGAATGCGGTGGATTTCGACATGTCGGCGCTCGAGGCGGTGTCGGCGCCGCGCTTCTGCACCACCTCCGACACGATCGACCTGACCAACCGCGTGCTGCGCCGCACCGAGCGGGAGCTGCAGGCGATGGGCTACCCGACCCGGCGCTCGGCGATGTCCTATGGCTTCGCCGGGGTGCACGCGCTGCGCCGTACCGCGGCCGGCTGGGACGGCGGCGCCGATCCCGGCCGCGACGGAGTGGCGATCCCCGGCTGATCGCCCGGCGGGGACGCCCGGACCGGCCGTGGGTGGCTCCGATAGCGCCGCCTCCGGCCGCGCCTGATCGGCAGCGTTCGGAGGGTGAGCCTGGCGGTTCACGGCTAAGTTCCGGGGGAGCAGGTCGTCGGTGCGGGTGAGGACATCGTACAGCTAGGCCGCGAGGCCGTTGCGCTTGGCGGTCCCGTCGAGGGAGAGGGTGCCGGCACCCCGTTCGCCGGCCATGTCCGAGCCAGCGAAGAACCGGATCTTGCGGCCAAGGGTGACCGGCCGGATTGCCCGCTCGGCGCCATTGCCGACGATCTCGACGCCTCCTCCGCGGGGTATCGTTCGAGCACCGACCACCATGTGGGCGCGCAGCGAATTGCCTCAACGGTGGCCATCTTTCCCTGCAGCCTGGCCAGCTCGCCCCCGGGCCTGCCCGGAGTGCAGACGGGGCGGCCCCGCCCCCGCCTGGCGCGCCCTTCGTCGATCCGCGCGGGCTGTCCGCGGATACGCCTTTCGAGGTCGTGGAGAGCTCCAATGCGCTGGAGCGCCGCCTCCGCAATCGGAAACGGCCCGCTTGCCAATGGATCGGAGAACATGCGCCCAGCAGCCGGCTTCGGCATTTCGCGGCGCCACGCCCCGCGTAGTCGCGCGGCTGAGGTCGTTGAAGCCGTCATGGCCGTCGGCATGGTGCACGCCGCGGAATCCGGTGCGATATCCGCGCGGGTGCCCGCCCTTCCATTCAGAACTGCAGAGGTTGCGAGCGGCGGGGGGCGCGGCGTAACCCCGGGCCAGGCGGCATGCACATGGCTCCTCGACCGCCCCGTGTCCCTTTGCCCTGGTCCCGGCCCGACACGGGCAGCAGTCCTTCGTCTCCAATCAGTCGGCCAGAGGCGAGTACATGGGACCGCAAAGCCTCGATCAGCGATCCACCTACGCGGCCAGGCGGCCCGTCTAGGCGGATCTCCATTCTCCGGGTCTCCCAAAGCGCATACCCTGATCGAAGCGTTGTCTTCTGAGCCAATATGAGATGCATGTCGCGCGCTCGGACGGGGAACTCCATCATGACAGGCGCCAAGCAATCCCCTTCCAGAACATCGCGAGCTGCGCCGGCGTGTGCCGCACCGTGGCAGCTGCCGGCGACGGCCACGGGAAGCGGCCGAGGTCGAGGATTCTGGATTTGAGGCAGAGGCCGCGCAGCTCTAGCCGGCAGCCACACCGACCCCTGTGCGTAGCCACCGACTCGGGCAGGGGGCTGCTTCAGCGCCTCTTGCCCATCGCGAGCCCGCCGATCCCTGTGCGTATTTCGGTTGGGCCGCGGGCGAGAAAGACCCGCACGCCGGGCCGAGCTCGATCACACCTCCTCCAGTGTGCATACTAGGCGCTGCAGGATGTCCGGATCGATGTCTGGGGCGATGCGGATCGTCCAGCCATAGGCACGCGCCACATCGACGAGCTTCGGTCGCCCCGGCGGCCATCCCCGCCGGAGCGGCTCGGGCTGCGCATGCTCGACGGTGAGGAAAGCGGGCTGATCCGCATCCGCCGAGGCGACACGACCGGCTCGGCCAGCTCCTTGCACCCGTGCTGGAGCTGCTGCGGGCAGCAGTCGTGCTGCGCAGCTAGGGCCATGCTGCCCCCCGCGCCGGCTACTCCGACAGATTGCTCGACATCTCTCCGGCCGGCGGCGCCCGCCGCCCCTCCTGCCCGTGACAATCCCGGCCCGACCGATGGCGCAATCGATCCGGATGCAGATGCACTGCGACAGGCGAGACCTGGACCGGAACCAGAAGGGCACGAAGCCAGCTCACCGGCCGCTGGCGCTGATCGCGCCTCGCCGGGAGGGCTCCCCACCGAGCGTTCGTCGCAGCGCCGTGCGGGCCGCTGCCGCGTGCTGCCTTCCGGCTCAGCCCACGAGGGGCGTCACCGGTGCGTCACCGGTCAGCACCTCGGCGCCGGTCTCCCCGATCAGCACGCAGTCGGAGATGAAGAAGTCCGCGAGCCCGGTGCCCTCTCCCATGCCGGTGAACCAGGAATGCGCATGCACCGCCATGCCCGCCTCGAGCACCAGCTCCGAGCCCGGCGCCAGCCCGGTGACGCCGGCGCCGCCGGTCCAGCTCGGCGGGAAGCCGAGCCCCACCAGATAGCCGCAATGATGCCGGTGATAGCGATCGAGCCCGGCCGCCGCCGCCACCGCGTGCCAGGCGGCATAGACCGCGCCGGCCGTCGCGCCGGGACGCAGCGCCGCCACGATCGCCGCCATCCCCTCCGCCGCCAGCGCCGCCGAGCGGTCCAGCCCCGGCGGGCCCTCGCCGAGATAGACCAGCCGGCCCATCGGCGCCTGGTAGCGCGCGACCGACCCCGCCACCTCGAGGAACACCGCATCGCCGCGCCGGAAGCGCTCGCCACGCCAGGTGGTGTGCTCCTCGCCGAGCCGCGCCGATGGCCGGATGAAGGGGCCGAAGCCCGGATACTCGCTGCCCGCCAGGATCATCGCGCGGTGGCATTCGGCGGCGGCCTCGCGGTCGGAGCCGCCGACCCGCAGCGCCGCGATGGCCGCCGCGGTGCCGGCAGCGGCCGCCCGCGCCGCGGCACGGGTATGGGCCTGCTCGGCCGGCGACTGCACCCGGCGCAGCCGCTCGATCATGCCCGATGCATCCGCCCAGGCCGCCCGCGGCAGACGCGCCCGCAGGCTGTCGGCGATGCGCGGCGTGAGGAAGAGACTGGCGAGCTCGATCCCGAGCCGCGCCTCCGCCAGCCCCAGTTCGGTCAGCCCCTCGGCGGCGTGCAGCGCCGGATCCTCGCCGTCGGCATGGCCGCGGAAGCCGGCATTCAGCACCTGCGCGGCGACGGTGATCCGCTCCATGGCGCGGGCCACCAGCAGCATCTCGCCCTCGCGCGGGACCAGCAGCATGTGGCAGGCGAAGAAGCCCCAGTGGTCGAGCCCGGTGAGCCAGCAGATGTTCTCCGGCACCGCCACCACCAGGGCGTCGAGCCCCGCCGCCGCCATCGCGGCACGCAGGCGGGCGAGCCTGTCGGCATAGTCCTCGGGCGGGAAGGCGGGAACGGGCGGCGCGTCGGGCATCGGGGCCTCCGGGACAGGATCCCCGAGTGAACGCCCTGCCGCACCTCGGGTCAACGCCCACGCGCGGCGGCACGGCCCCGCGGAACGCCCCCGCCCTTCGCTCCCTCAGCCGTCGGCCGCCTCGCCCGGACGCGGTGCGCCGGCGGCCAGCTCCGGCGCCGCCCCCACGAGGCCCGCCGCGCGCAGCTCCGCGAGCCCCGGCAGGTCCTTCGCGCTCTCCAGCCCGAAATGGTCGAGAAACGCGCGCGTGGTGACGAAGGTGGCCGGCCGCCCCGGGCTCTCGCGCCGCGGGCCGAGCTTGATCCAGTCAAGCTCCAGCAGCAGGTCGAGCGTGCCGCGCGAGACCGCGACGCCGCGGATCTCCTCGATCTCGGCCCGCGTCACCGGCTGGTGATAGGCGATGATCGCCAGCGTCTCCACCGCGGCGCGGGAGAGCTTGCGCGTCTCCACCGCCTCGCGCGCCATCAGGAAGCCGAGATCGGGGGCCGTGCGGAAGGCCCAGGCATCGCCGATGCGCATCAGCTGCACCCCGCGCGGGGCATAGTGCTCGGCGAGCCGCGCCAGCGCCGCCGGCACGTCGGAACCATGCGGCAGGCGCTCGGCGATCTCCTTCACCGTCAGCGGATCGGCGCTGGCGAAGAGCACCGCCTCGACCATGCGGGCCTGCTCGGCCTCGGGCGGCGCGGCGAAGAGCGCATCCATCGGCCGCGCCGGGTCGGCCTCGGTCTGGGCGGGCTGCGGCGCCGGGCGCGGCGCCCCGGCTGCGTCGTCCTCGATCACGAGCCGCCCTCCCCGGCCGGCTCCGGCCGCCGCGCGCGCAGCAGGATCGGCGCGAAGCTTCGCTCCTGGTGGATCTCGGCCGCGCCCTCGCGCACCAGCTCCAGCGCCGCGACGAAGCTCGAGGCGATCGCCGAGCGGCGTCGCTCCGGGCTGGCGCTCCAGGTGCCCGGCAGCCAGGCCGAGAGCTCGCGCCAGTCCGGCGTGCTGCCGAGCCCGCGCCGGAGCCGCGCCAGCGCCGCGTCGATCGCCACCACATCCGGCCGGGCCAGCGCCAGCGGGCGGTAATCGTCCCGCGCCTTGACCCGGGAATAGGCGCGCAGCAGGTCGGCCAGCCCGGCCTGCCAGAGGATCTTCTTGCGCAGCGAGAGCACCTCGGTCTGGCCGCGCACGAAGCGATCCTGCCCCAGCAGGTCGCGCGCCATCAGCTGCGCCGCCGCCTTGCGCATGGCATCGAGCCGCTCGAGCCGGGCCGCGAGCCGCGCGGCCAGCTCCTCGCCCGAGGGCTCCTCGCCGCCCGGCTCCGGCGGCAGCAGCAGGCGTGATTTCAGATAGGCGAGCCAGGCCGCCATCACGAGATAGTCGGCCGCGAGCTCGATCCGGCGCAGCCGCGCGCCCTCGACGAAGGCGAGATACTGCTCCGCCAGCCGCAGCACCGAGATCCGCCGCAGATCGACCTTCTGCACCCGCGCCAGCGCCAGCAGCATGTCGAGCGGGCCCTCGAAGCCCTCGACATCGACCACCATGGCATCCGGGCCGGGGGCGGTCTCGGCCGGCGCCTCGGGCGCCGCCTCGGCCGCGGCGTTCCGTTCGTCGAAGGGGGTCATGCCGCGGCCCCCCGGATCGCCTCGCCGAGCGCGGCATGGCGGGCCTCGGCGGCGGCGATGTCGAAGGGTTCGGGCGCGCGCCGCGCCGCCTCCGCCGCCTGCACCCGCGCCAGCGCTTCGCCGGAGAGCCGCGGCACCGCCGCCGCGACCGCCCGCATCTCGTCCATCTCGCCGCTGCAGTGGAGCACCAGGTCGCAGCCCGCGGCCAGCGCCGCCGCAGCCCGCTCGCCCATCGCCCCGGAAAGCGCCGCCATGCCGATATCGTCGGACATCAGCGCGCCGGCGAAGCCGATCTCCTCGCGGATCAGCCGGATGCAGGCGGGCGAGAGGGTCGCCGGCAGCGCCGGGTCGATGGCGGTGTAGACCACATGCGCCGTCATCGCGAGCGGCAGCCCGGCAAGCGCGCGGAAGGGGGCGAAATCCGCCTCCAGCGCGGCGCGGGGCGCCGCCACCACCGGCAGCTCGGCATGGCTGTCGGCCCGCGCCCGGCCGTGGCCGGGGATATGCTTGATCACCGGCAGCACGCCGCCGGCCAGCAGCGCCTCCGCCACGATCAGCCCGCGCGCCGCGATCTCCTCCGGGCTGTCGGCCAGCACGCGGGAGCTGACGATCTCGTGCGCCCCCGGCGCGGCGAGATCCAGCATCGGCGCGCAGTTGCCGTCGATCCCGAGGGCCGCGAGCTCCGCCGCGATCAGCCGCATGCGCAGCCCGAGCCGCTCGCGCCCGGCCGGGCCGGGGCCCTCCGCCGCCGGCGGGCCCCAGGCGCGCCAGTGCGGCGGGCGCAGCCGCGCGACGCGCCCGCCCTCCTGATCGATGAAGACCGGGACATGGCGCCCGCAGGCGGCACGCGCCTCCGCCAGCAGCGCGCGCACCTGGTCCGGCGCCGCGACATTCCGGGCGAAGAGGATCAGCCCCCAGGGCTGCGCCGCCGCGAGGAAGGCGCGTTCGGCATCGGTCAGCCGGAGGCCCGAGAGCCCGTAGATCGCCGCCGAAGCGGCCCCCTGCGCGCCCATCTCAGCGGTTTTCCGCGGGGATGCAGGCCTGGTCGCGCGCGCGGAGCGCCTCGCAGATGCTCGCCGCCTCGGTCAGGCTGGCGAAGGGCCCGACGCGGAGGCGATACCATGTCCGCCCGCCGGAGCGGGTGGTCTGCACCGCCAGCGCGCGGTTGTTCAGCAGGTCGGTGTTGGCGGAGGCGATGCGGCGCCAGTCGCTCTTCACCTCGTCCTCGCTCTTATAGGCGCCGAGCTGGATCTGGAACGGCGAGCGTGCCGCCTCGTCGCGCAGCGAGGCGACATCCTCGATCGCCTGGCGCTGCGCCGCCGCCACCCGCTCGGGCAGGTTGTTCGGACGCGGGCGGGCCATCGGGCTCACCGTGGGGGCCGGGGCGCCGGTATCCTCGAGCGCCGGCTCGGGCGCAGGCTCGGGCACCGCGCGGGCCGAGGGCGCCGGCTCCGGGATCGGCACGGCACGGCTGCGCAGCGCGCTCTCGGTCTCGTCGGAGCGGCGGGCGATCTCCGCACCGGCGCTGCCCGGGCGCGGCGCCGGGGCCTCGGTGCCGTCCGGCGCGATCAGCGGCACGGCCGGCGCCGGGGCGGGCGCCGGCGCGAAGCCGAGCGCATCGCTGGCGCTGGCGGAACTCGGGGTCGGCACGCCGAGGATGTCCTCGAGGTCGCGCAGCGAGATGTCCTCCTCGGTCAGCGGCCCGGGCGTCGGCGCGAAGCCGGTGGTGGCATCGCTGCCGGTGTCCTCGCCGGTATCCGCCTCGGCAAGGTCGAAGCTGTCGATGTCGCGATGGCGCACCTTACTGCCCTCGGCCTCCGGCACGCTCTTGATCGGGCCGGCCGCCGCCGCCACCACCGGAATCTCCGCGGTCTCGCGCGTGCCGAGATCGTAGAGCCAGTAGCCCAGCCCGCCCAGCACCGCGACCGCGAGTCCCGCACCTATCCACATGGACGCCATGCGACGCGGCCGCGACGGCACCATCTCGGCTTCCGTCGCGAACCCCGCGCCTGCGAACTCATCGTTCTCGTCGCGCATCGGGCCACCACCTGTGTTGACCCCTTATCTTGGGGCTCGTCCTGCTCGAACCCCGTCATCTGCGCATTCGCGCTTATGTCAGCTCGGTCATCGGGGTCACGCCTAGGATACCAAGACCGGCAGAAATCACAACGGCCACGGCGCGTGCCAGCGCCAGCCGGGCGCGGGTCAGCTCGGGCGCGTCCTCGCGCAGCATGCGCAGCTCCGGCCGGTCCTGCCCGCGGTTCCAGTGGGCATGGAATTCGGACGCGAGGTCATAGAGATAGAACGCCACCCGGTGCGGCTCATGGGCCAGCGCCGCGGCCTCGACCATGCGCGGAAACTCGCCGAGCTTGCGCGCCAGGGCGAGCTCGGAGGGGTCCTCCAGCAGCGCGAGATCGGGCGAATCACCCTCCGCGATGCCGGCCTCGGCCGCCCGCGCCGCCACCGAATGCACCCGGGCATGGGCATACTGCACGTACCAGACCGGGTTTTCGCGCGACTGTTCCAGCGCCTTGGCGAAATCGAAATCTAGCGCCGCGTCGTTCTTGCGCGTCAGCATGACGAAGCGCACCACGTCCGCGCCGACCTCGTCGATCAGGTCGCGCAGCGTCACGAAGGTGCCGGCCCGCTTCGACATCTTGTAGGGCTCACCATCCTTGAACAGCTTGACCAGCTGGATCAGCTTGATGTCGAGCGGCACGGTGCCGCCCGAGAGCGCCGCCACCGCCGCCTTGAGCCGCTTGACATAGCCGCCGTGGTCGGCGCCGAAGACGTTGATGAGCTGGCCGTAGCCGCGGCTCACCTTGTCGTAGTGATAGGCGATGTCCGGGGCGAAATAGGTCCAGCTGCCGTCGGACTTCTTCAGCGGCCGGTCGGTATCGTCGCCGAACTCGGTGGCCTTGAAGAGGGTCTGCGGCCGCGCCTCCCAGTCCTCCGGCGCGCGGCCCTTGGGCGGCTCGAGCTGGCCGACATAGATCAGCCCCTTCTCCTCCAGCGCCGCCAGCGCCGCCTCGATCCGGCCGGTGTTGTAGAGCGCGCGCTCGGAGAAGAAGCGGTCCATCTCGACGCCGAGCGCGGCAAGGTCCGCGCGGATCGTCTCCATCATCGCCCCGATGGCGAACTCGCGCACCTCCGGCAGCCAGCGCTCCTCCGGCAGGCCCATCAGGCTGTCGCCATGGCGCGCCTTCAGCTTCTCGCCGACCGCGATCAGGTAATGGCCGGGATAGAGCCCGTCGGGGATGTCCACCGCCTCGCCATTGGCCTGGCAATAGCGCAGATAGGCCGAGCGGGCGAGCACGTCGACCTGCGCGCCGCCGTCGTTGATGTAGTATTCCTTCGTGACATCGTAGCCGGCGAAGGCCAGCAGCCGCGCCAGCGCATCGCCGAACACCGCGCCGCGGGTGTGCCCGACATGCAGCGGCCCGGTGGGGTTGGCCGAGACATACTCCACGTTGACCGTCTCGCCCTGCCCCATGCCGGAACGCCCGAACCCCTCCGGATCGGCCAGCGCCGCGGCCAGCACCCCCTGCCAGGCGGACGCCGCGAGGCGCAGGTTGATGAAGCCCGGCCCGGCCACGCTGGCCTCGGCGACCCGCGGATCGGCGGCGAGGCGGTCGGCCAGCGGCTCGGCGATGGCGCGCGGCTTCAGCCCCGCCGGCTTGGCCAGCACCATCGCGGCATTGGTCGCCATGTCGCCATGCGCGGGGTCGCGCGGCGGCTCGACGGCGACATTGGCAAGCTCGAGCCCCGCCGGCAGCACGCCCTCGGCGGCCAGCGCGGACAGGCTCTCCTCCACGAGGATCTTCATCTCGGCAAACAGGTTCATCTCGGCCCTCCGGGTTCCGGCTCGCCCCTAGCACGCCCCCCGGCGGCGGAAAAGACCGCCCGGCCGCGTGACGCGCATCACAGGTAGCAGGGCCGAACAATGTCATTGTGCCACGGTGGCAGTTCGTTCCACAGTGGACGATCGGGGCATTGCGAGCGAGGTGAATGCGATGGGCGCCCTCATGGAAGGCAACAAGGGACCGAAGGTCAAGGCACTGCAGGAGACGCTCAACAAGGCGGGCGGGCGGCTCAAGATCCAGAAGCCGGCGGTCTTCGACGCCGACACCAAGGCCTTCGTGACGAAGCTGCAGAAGCAGTGGGGCCAGCCCGCGGTCGGCATCGCCACCGACCATTTCCAGATGGCGCTCGATATCGCCGTCAACAACAAGGCGAAGATGAAGTCGAACGCGCCGGACTACAAGCAGGCGCTCTCTCATGCCTTCAAGCTCCAGGGCAGCACCAACAAGCAGCTCACCGGGTTCCGCACGCAATGGCCGAAGGACTACGAGGCCTGCCTGAAGAAGTTCCGCATGGCGCTGAGCGCCAAAGTGCACCCGCTGACCGAGGCCGTCGACAGCGTGCGGAACACCCGCAAGACGGTGGAGGACAGCTTCGAGAAGATGGCGCGCGAGATCATCAAGATGCAGGGCGCGCACCAGTCGCTGAAGGACCCGCTGCTGAAGGCCAACCTCGCCACCGAGATCGACGCGCAGCACAAGAAATGCGACGTGCTCCGCCGTGCGATGATGGACACCGACGACGCGCTGTCCAAGGCGATCCGCGATACCGAGGCCAAGCTCAAGACGATCTTCGCCGCCGCCGTCAAGTGACGGTGGGCGGGCGGGCCGCCGCAGGGTGCCGCGCCCCCCGCCTCCCTCGGGTGGGCCGCGATGCCCGCGAAGCCGCCGCGACGCCGCAGGGGTGGGGGAGGCGGGGGGCGCGGTGCCGGGTGCGCCTCAGGCCCGGGTCGCGGGATCGGTCAGCACCCGGTGCTCCTTGAGCGCGAAGCGGTCGGTCATGCCGGCGATGTAGTCCGCCACCACCCGCGCGCGCCCCGCCTCGCTGCCCTGCGCGAGGCAGGCGGCCGACCAGTCCTCCGGCATCAGCCCGGGCTCGGAGGTGAAGATGTCGAAGAGCTCGGCCACCACACGCGCCGCCTTGGCGCGCATCCGCTTGACCCGCCAGTGCCGGTACATCCGCGCGAACAGGAAGCGCTTGATCGCCGCGATCTGCCCCGCCATCTCGGCCGAGAAGCAGAACAGCGGCCCGCTCGCCGCGATCACTTCGGCGGCCGAGCCCGGCGCCAGCGCCGCGACCCGCCGCGCGCTCTCGGCGATCGCGTCGTCCACCATGGCGCCGAAGACCCGCCGCAGCGCCTCGTGCCGGCGGCGCCCGGCGGCAAGCCCGGGATAGAGATCGTCGACCACCGCGAAGCAGCCGCCCAGCACCGGCAGCCCCTCCGCCTCCTGCTCGGAGAACAGCCCGGCGCGCAGCCCGTCATGGATGTCGTGGTTCACATAGGCGATGTCGTCGGCCAGGGCGGCGATCTGCGCCTCGGCGCTGGCCTGGGCATGCAGGCCGAGATCGAGCCCTTCCAGCGCCTCGACGAACGGCGCGGGCAGCGTCTCCTTCGGCACCTCCGGCCCGGCCAGCAGCGGCCCGTTGTGCTTGGCGATGCCCTCCAGCGTCTCGTGGGTCAGGTTGAGCCCGTCGAACTCGGCATAGTGGCATTCGAGCCGGGTGACGATGCGCAGCGCCTGGGCGTTGTGGTCGAAGCCGCCATAGGGCGCCATCGCCTCCGACAACGCGTCCTCGCCGGTGTGCCCGAAGGGGGTATGGCCAAGATCATGGGCCAGCGCCACCGCCTCGGCCAGGTCCTCGTTCAGCCGGAAATGCCGGGCGATGGTGCGCGCGATCTGCGCCACCTCGATGGAATGGGTGAGGCGAGTGCGGTAATAGTCCCCCTCGTGCTCGACGAAGACCTGGGTCTTGTGCTTGAGGCGGCGAAAGGCCGAGGCGTGGATGATCCGGTCGCGGTCGCGCTGGAACGGCGAGCGGTGTGCGCTCACCGGCTCGGGGTGGCGGCGGCCGCGGCTCTCGCTCGGGCGGGTGGCATAGGGGGCGAGCAGGCGTTCGTCCATCGCGTGCACCTCCGGTCCCGGCCCCCGGGCAACACCGCCGGGCGGCGGCGGGCGGGCCTCTTGTCTCGCGCGCGGCGATCGATACATGCTGTGTGGAATGGGTCAAGCCGAGGAGAGCCCGATGGATCTCAACCTGCCGGTCACCGTGAGCCCGCGCGCCTTCGCGCGGCTGGCCGAGATCGCCGCCGCCGAGGGCAGCGGCCCGAAGGCGCTGCGCGTCGCGGTGCTGGGCGGCGGCTGCTCGGGCTTCCAGTACGAGTTCGCGCTGGAGGACGGGCCCGCCGAGGGCGATCTGGTGCTGGAGGGCGAGGGCCAGAAGGTGCTGATCGACCCCGAGAGCCTGCCCTTCCTCGAGGGCTCGGTGATCGACTTCAAGGACGAGCTGATCGGCGCGCGCTTCGCGATCGAGAACCCCAACGCCACCTCGACCTGCGGCTGCGGCACCTCGTTCTCGCTCTGAGGCGCGGCCGGCGATGCGCTAGTCCCAGGGCGCGGGCCCGGTTTCGCCGATCTGGCCGAAGACGTTCTCGCGATGCCAGCGCAGGTTTTCCCGGTGCGGCGCGTCGCGCGGGTCGAGCGGCTTCAGCAGCCGGCGCTCGGGGGAAAGCAGCCGGTCCACCACATCGCCCGGCACCTTGTTGCCGGAGACCAGGATGGTCTCGCCATCCTCCGCCACCGAGATCAGGCCCCGGTCGAACATCCAGTGCAGCGTGCCGGAAAGCGCGAGGCCGTTCCGCACCGAGTCGCTGCCATCGCTGGCGACCGGCCGGATATGCGCCGCCTGCACCTCCGGCCGCCCGCCGCCATTGCGCAGACGCAGGCCCGACATCGCGCAGCGGTAGTCATAGGCCTCGCGCACCTTTCTGCGGAAGGCGACGTCGCGATAGGCCCGGCGCGTCAGCCGCTCCAGCACCGGCCGCTCGAAGGCCAGCGGCTCCTCCGCAAGCCCCTGCCCCGGCGCATCGTAGCGGGTCGCCTCGATCCGCTCGAGATCCTGCGGCAGGCCGAGATCGAGGATGCGCGCAAATTCGGCATCGGGCAGGCGGCGGACCGCGCTCTGCGTGGCCCCGCCCCGCTTCGGCGTCCCGTCGGCCTCCGTCAGGAGCGATTCCAGCGGGCGACCGTTCACGAGGCGCGGCACGTCGCTGACAAAGCGCAGATAGCTCCCCGGCGCGATCCGGGCGAGAAAGCGCCCCTCGATCCGGGGATGCTCGTCCACCCTGGCGATCCGGGCCACGGCGAAATAGCCCCGCGGCCCGGCCTTGACCGGCTCGTAGTAGACGATCCAGTCGCCGACGGCGTCCCGGACCGGCTTCAGATAGGCCCTGGGGAAATCGTAGACGGCATCCAGCTCGTCCTCATAGATCGAGTCGGCCTTGTGCATGAGAACCAGCTTCACCATGCGCTCCAGGAAACCGGTTGCAAGGCGGGATGCAAGCCGTTTCATGCGCCGGCTGTCGCGCGGGCGCCCCGGGCGTCAAGGCTTCACGGGAGTTTTATGCAAACTTGATCCGGATCGGCTAGGCTCGCGGGATTGCATGCAAGCAGAAGGAGCCAGCCCATGCGCGCCGCCCTCATCGCCGCCCTCGCCGCCCTGCCCCTCGCATTTCCGGTTGCCGCCGGTGCCGATGCGATCGACGATGCGATCAAGGCTAGGCAGGCCTTCTTCACCCTGCTCGGGGCCAATACCGGCGCCCTCGCCGCCATGGCCAAGGGCGAGGTCGAATACAACGCCGACGCGGCCGTGCTCCATGCCGGCAATCTCGGGCTGCTGCAGGGCTATCAGCTGCTGCCGCATTTCCCGGAGGGCTCCTCCAAGGAGGACCGCAAGGGCAAGACCCGCGCCCTGCCCGAGATCTGGACGGACCTCGCGGGCTTCGAGGAGAAATTCGAGGTGTTCCAGGCCGCCGTCGCGGTGATGGAGGTCGAGGCCGGCAAGGGCCGGGCCGAACTCGGCGGCGCGCTGCAGCGCCTCGGCGGCAGCTGCAAGGGCTGCCACGACGACTACCGCGCCAAGGATTTCTGAGCATGAACGAACGGGCGGGCAGCCCGGTGGTCGAAACCCGGCTCTGGGACCTGCCCACCCGGCTCTTCCACTGGGCGCTGGTGGTGCTGGTCGCCACCTCCTGGGGCCTCGGCGAGTTCGGCCCCGACATCATGACGCTGCATTTCTGGTCGGGCTACGCGATCTGCGGCCTGCTGGCCTTCCGGCTGGTCTGGGGGCTGGTGGGGCCGCGGCCGGCGCGCTTCGCCAGCTTCCTCTACGGCCCGCGCAAGGTGCTCGCCTATGCCGCGGGGCTGAGCCGGCGCCAGCCGAGCCGCTGGCCGGGGCACAACCCGCTCGGCGGCTGGGCGGTGGCGGCGCTGCTGCTGCTGCTGGTCGCGCAGGTGGCCACCGGGCTGGTCGCGGACCCCGAGGACTTCGTGAATGTCGGGCCCTTCGCGAGCGCCGTGGGGGCGGATCTCTCGCGCACCGCCACCGCGCTGCACGAGACCCTGTCCAGCCTGATCCTGCTGATGGTGGCGCTGCATGTGGGGGTGATCCTGTTCTACCGCCACTGGAAGCGCGAGGACCTGATCGGCCCGATGATCCATGGCCGCAAGGCGGTCGATCCGTCGGCCGAGGAGGCGCTCAGCCGGTCCGCTCCGCCACGGTGAAGAGCGCGGCCCGGCGCTTCGGCAGCCAGCGCTGGCGGATGGTGAAGCCGGCGCCCTCGAGGCTGGCCGCGAGCTGGTCGGCCGAGAACACCCGCACCAGCGGCAGCCGGCCGATGGCATGGCCGAGCGGCAGGACATAGCGCAGCCAGGGCATGGAATCGCCGATGCAGGCGGTGCTGGCGATCAGCAGCCCGCCGGGCTTCACCAGCATGCGGATGCGGTCCAGCGCGGCGTCGCGGTCCTCCACGAGGTGCAGCAGGCTGTGCGCGAGCACCACATCGAAGCTGTCGGCGTGAAACGACAACTCGTCGAGGGCGGCGCGCTCGAAGCGAAGCTGGCCCGGCGCGCCCTGCTTGGCGCGGGCGATTCCGATCATCGCTTCGGAGATGTCGGTGGCCAGGTAGGAGCGGACGCCGGACGCGAGCGCGAGCGCCGTGGTGCCGGTGCCGCAGCCGATCTCCAGGACATCCATGTCCGGGCCGAGCAGGCGGCGCTGGATTTCCAGCTTCTCGGCATAGGTGGCGGCGTCGGAGACCGGCCGGGCGGCATATTTCGCCGCGATCCGGTCCCAGAAGCGCGCGGCGCGCGGGGTGTCGGCGGGGGGAACGGCGGCAAGCGCGGGCGGCGCATAGGCGGTCGGGGCGGGGCTGAGGGGTGCGGGCATCGGGGCCGTCTCCGGGGCGTATGGTTTCGGTATAATTTCGGTGTGGGTTCGGTGTGAGTTCCGGCTACGTAACCGCCTGCCATCCCCTTGTGAATTGACGAAATCGGCTTGCGTGATATGCAGAATCGCATGGATTGGCGTTCGGTCAGGTTCGACTGGAACCGTGCGCGGGCGTTCCTCGTCACCGCCGAGGAGGGCTCGCTCTCGGCAGCGGCGCGGGCGCTCGGCATGGCCCAGCCGACCCTCGGGCGGCAGGTCGCGGCGCTGGAGACCGAACTTGGCGTCGCGCTCTTCGAGCGGGTCGGGCGCGGGCTGGTGCTGACCCCGAGCGGGCTCGAGCTGATGGAGCATGTGCGGGCAATGGGGGAGGCGGCCAGCCGGGTCTCGCTGGCGGCCTCGGGGCAGTCGCAATCGGTCGAGGGCACGGTGTCGATCACCGCCAGCGAGGTCGCCTCGGCGCATGTGCTGCCGCCCATCGTCGCGGCGCTGCGCCGGGCCGAGCCCGGCATCGCGGTGGAGATCGTCGCGACCAATGCGGTGCGCGACCTGCGCCGGCGCGAGGCCGACATCGCGCTCCGTAGCCCCCGCCCCACCGATCCGGAGCTGATCGCCCGGCAGGTCTCGGCGGGCGCCGCGACGCTCTATGCGACGCCGGCCTGCCTCGCCCGCTTCGGCCCGCTGGAGCGACCGGAGGACATGGCCCGCGCCGAGTTCATCGGCTTCGAGGAGAACGCGCCGCTGCTCGAGGGGCTCAACCGGCGCGGCCTCGGCCTCACGGCGCGCAACTTCCCGGTGCGCACCGCCAATCATCTGGTGCAGTGGGAGCTGGTCAAGCGGGGCGTCGGCATCGGCGTGATGCTGACCGATGTGGGCGACGGCGAGCCGGCGGTGCGCCGCGCGGCGCCCTGGCTGGCGCCCTTCGGCTTCCCGGTCTGGCTGGTGGCGCATCGCGAGCTGAGCACCAGCCGGCGGGTGCGGGTGGTGTTCGACTTCCTCGCCGATGCGCTCTCGACACGCCGGCCGCCCGGCCCTCCCGAGAGTTGATATCCGGCGCCGCGGGCCGCAGTATCGCGCGGGCCGGCCGGGCCGGTTCGCACCGCCGGGCCGCCCCCAGGGGAAACGAGACATCCGGGAGACAGAGATGAGAGGCTTCACGATCGCGGCGCTGGCCGCAACGGCGATTGGCTCGGGCGCGGCGCTGGCCGACGACCACGAGGTGAAGATCGGCGTGCTCCTCGGCTTCACCGGGCCGATCGAGTCGCTGACCCCGGCGATGGCCGCGGGCGCCGAGATGGCGATGAAGGAGGTCACCGACAGCGCCATGCTGCTCGGCGGCAAGGCGCTGGTCCCGGTGCGGGCCGACAGCACCTGCGTCGACAGCGCCGCCGCCTCGGCCGCGGCGGAGCGGCTGGTCACCGCCGAGGGCGTGGCCGCGATCATGGGCGCCGACTGCTCGGGCGTGACCACCGCGGTGCTGCAGAACGTGGCGGTGCCGAACGGCATCGTGATGATCTCGCCCTCGGCCACCTCGCCGGCGCTCTCGGCGATCGAGGACGGCGGGCTGTTCTTCCGCACGGCGCCCTCGGATGCCCGCCAGGGTGCGATCGCGGCGGAGATCCTGCGCGAGAAGGGCGTCGAGGAGATCGCGCTCACCTACACCAACAACGACTACGGCAAGGGCCTCGCCGAGGCGATCGCGCAGAATTTCGAGGCGCTCGGCGGCACCGTGACGATCAACACCCCGCACGAGGACGGCAAGGCCGACTATTCGGCCGAGGTCGGTTCGCTGGCCGCCGCCGGCGGCGACGTGCTGGTGGTGGCCGGCTATCTCGACCAGGGCGGCCGCGGCATCGTGCAGGGCGCCATCGACACCGGGGCCTTCGACGTCTTCTACCTGCCCGACGGCATGGTCGGCGACAGCCTGCCGGCGGCGATCGGTTCGGCGCTCGACGGCTCCTATGGCGCGGCGCCCGGCTCCACCGGCGAGAATGCGACCACCTTCGAGGGGCTCGCGGTCTCGGCCGGCTTCGAGGCCGGGCCCTATGCCGGCGAGAGCTATGACGCGGCGGCGCTGATCGCGCTGGCGATGCAGAAGGCAGGCTCCACCAAGGCGAGCGACTTCGCCGCGGCGGTGCTCGACGTCGCCAACGCCCCGGGCGAGCCGATCGGCCCGGGCGAGCTGAAGCGGGCGCTCGAGATCATCGGCGCCGGCGGCGAGGTGGACTACCAGGGCGCCACCAATGTCGAGCTGATCGGCCCCGGCGAGAGCGCCGGCAGCTATCGCCAGATCGAGATCCGCGACGGCGCCATCGCCACCGTCGGCTATCGCTGACACGGGGTCCCGGCGGGACAGCTTGCTGGTCGCGCAGCCCGGAGGACGCCCCTCCGGGCTGCGTGCGAGGGGGGATGATGGTCATCCGCGTCGATGATCTGCACATGCATTTCGGCGGGCTGCGCGCGGTCGACGGCGCGACGCTGGAGATTGCCGAGGGCTCGATCACCGGGCTGATCGGGCCGAACGGGGCGGGCAAGACCACGCTCTTCAACGTGATCGCCGGGCATTCCCGGCCGACCTCCGGCCGCGTGACCCTCGACGGCGCCGACATCACCGGGCTGAAGCCGCACGAGCTCTTCGCCCGCGGCGTGCTGCGCACCTTCCAGATCGCGCACGAGTTCGCCACCCTCAGCGTGCGCGAGAACCTGATGATGGTCCCGGGCGGGCAGTCCGGCGAGCGGCTGCTCGATGCCTGGTTCCGGCCCGGCAGGGTTCGCGCCGAGGAGGCGGCGATCCGCGCCAGGGCCGACGAGGTGATCGCCTTCCTCGGGCTCGGGCATCTCGCCGAGGCCCCGGCCGGGCAGCTCTCCGGCGGGCAGAAGAAGCTGCTCGAGCTCGGCCGCACGATGATGGTGGATGCGCGGATCGTCTTCCTCGACGAGGTCGGCGCGGGCGTCAACCGGACGCTGCTCAACACCATCGGCGACGCCATCCTGCGGCTGAACCGCGAGCGCGGCTACACCTTCTGCATGATCGAGCACGACATGGATTTCATCGCCCGGCTCTGCGACCCGGTGATCGTGATGGCCGAGGGGCGGGTGCTGACCGAGGGCAGCGTGGCGGCGGTGCGCGCCGACGAGCGGGTGATCGAGGCCTATCTCGGCCGCGGCGGCGCCCGCAAGCGGGCCGCAGCGAAGGAGGCGGGCGCGTGAGTTTCCTTTCGGCCGAGGCCATGACCGGCGGCTATGGCGGCGCCGACATCCTCTGCGGCTGCGCGCTGGCGGTGGAACGCGGCGAGATCGCGGTGATCGTCGGGCCGAACGGCGCCGGCAAGTCGACCGCGATGAAGGCGGTGTTCGGGATGCTGGCGCTGCGCGAGGGCCGCGTCACCCTCGACGGCGACGACATCACCCGGCTCAAGCCGCAGGAGCGGGTGGCCCGCGGCATGGGCTTCGTGCCGCAGACCCGCAACGTCTTCACCGGCATGACGGTGGAGGAGAACCTCGAGATGGGCGCCTATCTGCGCGACGACGACCCGGCCGAGACCATGGCGCAGGTCTTCGCGCTGTTCCCGGTGCTGGCCGAGAAGCGCGGGCAGCGGGCCGGCGAGCTCTCCGGCGGGCAGCGCCAGCAGGTCGCCGTCGGCCGCGCGCTGATGACCCGGCCCTCGCTGCTGATGCTCGACGAGCCCACCGCCGGCGTCTCGCCGAAGGTGATGGACGAGCTCTTCGACCGCATCCTCGAGATCCGCGCCACCGGCATCGCGGTGCTGATGGTCGAGCAGAACGCCCGGCAGGCGCTGGAGATCGCCGACCGGGGCTATGTCCTCGTGCAGGGCACCAACCGGCACACCGACACCGGCGCGGCGCTGCTCGCCGATCCGGACGTGCGCCGCAGTTTCCTCGGGGGCTGAGCCTTGGCCGACATCCTCAACGCGCTCGCCGTCTTCGGCAACTTCGTCGCGGTGCCCGGCATCGCCTACGGCTCGCAGCTCGCCCTCGGCGCGCTCGGCATAACGCTGATCTATGCCGTGCTGCGCTTTGCCAACTTCGCGCATGGCGACACCATGGCCTTCGGCACCATGGCCGCGATCCTCGGCACCTGGGGGCTGCAGGCCGCCGGCATCGGGCTCGGGCCGCTGCCGACCGCGCTGCTGGCGCTGCCGCTCGGCATCGCCGCCACCGCCGGGCTGGTGCTGCTGACCGACCGCTACATCTACCGCTATCACCGGGCGCGCCGCAGCACGCCGGTGACCTTCGTGATCCTCTCGATCGGCGTGATGTTCGTGCTGAACGGGCTGGTGCGCTTCGTCATCGGGCCGGACGACCAGCGCTTTGCCGATGGCGAGCGCTTCATCATCCGGGCGCGCGACTTCGAGGCGCTGACCGGGCTCGAGGAGGGGCTGACGATCCGCACCACGCAGCTCCTGACGCTGGTGGTCGCGGTGGCGGTGGTGGCGGCACTGTTCTGGTTCCTGCGCCGCACCCGCACCGGCAAGGCGATGCGCGCCTTCTCCGACAACGAGGACCTCGCCCTGCTCTCCGGCGTCGACCCGGACCGGGTGGTGCGCGTGACCTGGCTGATCGCGGCGGCGCTGGCGACCGTGGCCGGGGTGCTCTACGGGCTCGACAAGAGCTTCAAGCCCTTCACCTATTTCCAGCTCCTGCTGCCGATGTTCGCGGCCGCCATCGTCGGCGGCATCGGGCATCCGGTGGGTGCCATCGCCGGGGGCTTCGTGATCGCCTTCTCCGAGCTCGGGCTGACCTATGCCTACAAGCGCGTCGCCGGCTACCTGCTGCCGGAGCCCTGGGCGCCCGAGGGGCTGATGCAGCTCCTCGGCACCGACTACAAGTTCGCGATCTCCTTCATCATCCTGGTCGTGGTGCTGCTGGTGCGCCCGACCGGGCTCTTCCGGGGACAGGTGATATGAGCCTCCGCGCGCCGCTTCTCTATCTCGGCATGGCCGCGGTGCTGCTGCTGATTGGCTGGCTGCAGAGCTGGTCGGTGGCGCTCTCCATCGTCAATCTCTGCCTGATCTCGGCGGTGATGGCGCTCGGGGTGAACATGCAGTGGGGCTATGCCGGGCTGTTCAATGTCGGGATCATGGGCTTCGCGGCGCTCGGCGGGGTGGCGGCGGTGCTGGTCTCGATGCCCCCGGTGGCGGCGGCATGGGCGGCCGGCGCGGGCGGGATCGGCCTCGCCGCGCTGGCGGTGGCGCTGACCGCGGTGGCCGCGACGGCGCTGCGCCGGCGGCTCGCGCCCGGGCGCTGGCGGGTGCTGGCGGTGACCCTGGTGGTGCTGCTCGGCTATGCGCTGGCGCGGCGGGCCTTCGACCCCGGCGCGGAGGCGATCGAGGCGGTGGACCCGGCGCTCACCGGCTATCTCGGCGGGCTCGGGCTGCCGATCCTGCTGGCCTGGCTGGTCGGCGGGCTGTTCGCCGCCGGCGCCGCCTGGCTGGTGGGCAAGACCGCGCTCGGCCTGCGCTCGGACTATCTCGCCATCGCCACCCTGGGGATCTCGGAGATCATCCTCTCGGTTCTCAAGAACGAGGACTGGCTGACCCGCGGCGTCAAGAACGTCACCGGCCTGCCCCGCCCGGTGCCCTACGAGATCGACCTGCAGGCGGCGCCCTGGTTCGTCGCGCGGGCCGAGGCCTGGGGCATCGACCCGGTGGAGGCCAGCTCGATCGCGGTGAAGCTCGCCTATGCCGGGCTGTTCCTGGCGGTGCTGGTGGTGCTGATGTGGCTCGCCGAGCGCGCGCTCAACGCCCCCTGGGGCCGGATGATGCGCGCGATCCGCGACAACGAGACCGCCGCCGAGGCCATGGGCAAGGACGTCACCGGCCGGCATCTCGAGATCTTCGTGCTCGGCTCCGCGGTGGTGGGGATCGCCGGGGCGATGCTGACCACGCTCGACGGGCAGTTCACGCCGGGCAGCTACAACCCGCTGCGCTTCACCTTCCTGATCTGGGTGATGGTGATCGTCGGCGGCTCGGGCAACAACTGGGGCGCGGTGTTCGGCGCCTTCCTGGTGTGGCTGGTCTGGGTCGAGGCCGAGCCCGCGGGGCGCTGGCTGATGGGCGCGATCACCGCCGGGCTCGGCGAGGAGCACTGGCTGCGGCTCCACCTGATCGCCGGCGCGCCGCATATGCGCATGGTGCTGATGGGGGCGATCCTGATCCTGGCGCTGCGCTTCAGCCCGAAGGGGCTGATCCCGGAGCGCCCGCGCACCCGGCCGGCGCGGGCGCCGGACTGCTGACGCGGAAACGGCCCCGCGCGGGGGCCGTTCCGGTGGCTCATCGGTGGGCTTTCGGTGGCATCCGGGCCTCGGGCCCTGCCCCTCAGCCCTTCGCCTGATCCAGCGTCTTGCGGATCTTGTCGACGATCTCGTCGATATGCGCCCGCTCGGCGACGAAGGCCGGCGCGACGATCGCGGTGTCGCCGGTGAACTTCACGTGGCAGCCGTTCCAGAAGAGCGTCTTCTGCATCTCCTGCCCGCGGCGGCCGGGCACGCCGTCATGCGCCACCTCGAGGCCGGACATCATGCCGATGGTGCGGATGTCGGTGACCAGGTCGTGGTCGCGCAGGCTCATCATCGCGTCCTTGAAATAGGGCGCGAGCTCGGCGGCGCGGTCGAACAGCGCCTCGGAGCGGTAGATCTCCAGCGCCGCATTGCCCGCCGCGCAGGCCGCCGGATGCGCCGAATAGGTGTAGCCGTGGAAGAACTCGATGGCGTTCTCCGGGCTCGCATCGGTGACGGTCTCGTAGATCTCGTCGCGCACCGCCACGGCGCCCATCGGGATCGAGCCGTTGGTCAGCGCCTTGGCCATGGTGCAGATATCCGGCGTCACGCCGAAGAGCTGGCTGGCGAAGGGCGCGCCGAGGCGGCCGAAGCCGGTGATCACCTCGTCGAACACCAGCAGGATGCCATGCGCGTCGCAGATCTCGCGGATCCGCTCGAGATAGCCGACCGGCGGCACCAGGGTGCCGGTGGAGCCGGCCACCGGCTCGACGAAGACCGCCGCGATGGTGCTGCCGCCATAGGTCTGGCAGTGCCGCTCGAGATCGTTGGCGAGCTCGACGCCGTCCTGCTGGGGCTGGCCGTCGCAGAACAGCTCCTTGCCGGTGAAGGTGTGCCGCATGGTGACGACATTGGGCATGGTCACCGGGAAGGTCTCGCGGTTCTTCACCATGCCGGCCAGCGAGACGCCGCCGATGTTCACGCCGTGATAGGCACGCTCGCGCGAGACGAAGCGCAGCCGCTGCGCCTGCCCGTTGGCGCGGTGATAGGCCATGGCGATCTTCAGCGCGGTGTCGATCGACTCCGAGCCCGAGTTGACGAAGAACACGTGGTTGAGCGGCTCCGGCAGCAGCCCGGCGACCCGGCGCGCCAGCTCGAAGCTGCCGGGATGGCCGAGCTGGAACGGCGGGGTGTAGCTGTTCTCGCGCAGCTGCGCCGACACCGCATCGGCGATCTCGGGGCGGGCGTGACCGGCGGGCGAGCAGAACAGCGCCGAGGAGCCGTCGATCACCCGGCCGCCCTTGTGATCGGTGTAGTACATGCCCTCGCCCTTGACGACGAGGCGGGGGTTGATCTTGAAGTCACGGTTGCCGGTGAACGGCATCCAGTGCTCTTCGAGCGAATTGGCGCGGGTGGCACCGCCCACATCGAGGTCGTGCATGGACCGGGTTCCTTTGCTGGCTTGATTGTCGCGAGCCTACTGCCATAGGCTGGATCTTCTATAGATCCAGTTTCGGAGCCCGTCTGAGGCCAAATGCGCGACGCCCTCTATCATCTCGACCGCAGCCTGCCCGCCACGCTGCAGGCGCAGATCCGCGAGATCCTGGTCTCGGCGATCGGCGCGGGGCAGTTGCGCCCGGCCGAGCCGGTGCCCTCGACGCGGGCCATGGCACACCGGCTCGGGGTCTCGCGCAACACCGTGACGCTGGCCTACCAGGCGCTGGTCTCGGAGGGTTTCCTGCAGGCGCGCGAGCGCTCGGGCTTCTATGTCGATCCCGCCGCCATCGAGGGGCTGAACACGGTGCCGCAGGCGCCCGGCAGCGACACCCCCGCCACCGGCGCCATCGACTGGGCGGCGCGCACCCGGATGCAGATGGAGGACCTGCGCTTCCTGCGGCGGCCGACCGACTGGTCGCGCTACCGCTTCCCTTTCATCTACGGGCAGGTCGATCACACCGTCTTCCCGATCGCCGAGTGGCGCGACAGCATGCGCCAGGCCATGGGCAAGCGCTGGCTCGATGCCTGGACGGTGGACCAGTATGCCCATGACGACCCGCTGCTGCTCGACGAGATCGTGCGCCGCATCCTGCCGCGCCGCGGCATCCAGGCGGGGCCGGACCAGGTGCTGGTGACGCTGGGCGCGCAGAACGCGCTCTATCTCGTGGCGGAGTACCTCTCCGAGCGCGGCACCGCCGCGGCGATGGAGGACCCCGGCTACCCCGACCTGCGCAACATGCTGCGCTGCCGGGGGGTGGATCTGCGCGCCGTGCCGGTCGACGACGAGGGGCTGGTGGTGGACGAGCGGCTCGACCCGGCGAGCCTGATCTTCGTCACCCCCTCGCATCACTATCCCAGCACGGTGACCATGAGCCTCGAGCGGCGCCAGGCGCTGCTGGCCGCGGCGGCAGAGCGCGACGCGGTGATCGTCGAGGACGATTACGAGTTCGAGACCAACTACATGGGCTCGCCGCTGCCGGCGCTGAAATCACTCGATCGCGAGGGGCGGGTGGTCTATGTCGGCTCGTTCTCGAAATCGGTGATGCCGGGGCTGCGGCTCGGCTTCATCGTGGCAGAACGGGCGCTGGTGACACGGCTGCGCGACCTGCGCCGGCTGATGCTGCGCCACCCGCCGGGCAACAACCAGCGCGCGGCGGCGCTGTTCATGACCAATGGGCACTACGAGGTGCTGGTGCGGCGCATCCACCGCGTCTATCGCGGGCGCTGGCTGGCGATGCAGGAGGCGCTGGAGACGCATCTGCCGGGCTGGGCGCAGGCGCCGGGCTTCGGCGGCTCGGCCTTCTGGCTGACCGGGCCGGCCGGGTTCGACAGCGCCGGCTTTGCCGAGCGCGCGCTCGCCGAGGGGGTGCTGGTGGAGCCGGGCGGCGCCTTCTTCGCGCGCGAGGCGGCGGGGGCGCGGCATCTGCGGCTCGGCTTCTCCTCGATCCCGGCGGAGCGGATTCCCGAGGGCATCGGCCGGATCGCCCGGCTCTGGGGCGGGCTCGCGGCAGCGGGCTGAGCGCCGGCGTCCCCGAGGCGGTCGCCGCGTTGCCGCGCCTCCACGGCGCGAGCGGGCCACGGGGCGCCTCAGGCGACGCGGGCGTGGCGGGCCTCGCGGCGCCGGTCGAGCCAGATCAGCAGGCCGGGCAGCATCAGGAAATCGGCCAGCAGCGCCACGGTGATGGTGAGGCCCGAGAGCAGCGCCATGTCGCCGTTCACCGCGAAGCCCGACTGCGCCAGCACGGCGAAGCCCGCCGCCAGCCCCGCCGTGGTGACCGCGAGCGCCATGCCGACCGCGCGGAAGGCGCCGCGCACCGCATCCTCCGGCGCCAGCCCGCGCCGCCGCCCGCGCGCATAGGCGGCGAGGAAATGCACCGTGTCGTCAACCACGATGCCGAGCGTCGAGGCCGCCACCACCGAGACCGCCAGCGTCACCGCCCCCGTGGCATAGCCCCAGATCCCGAAGGCGACGAGCGCCGGCACCAGGTTGGGCACGAGGCTGAGCACCCCGATCCGCAGGTTGCGGAAGGCCAGCCCGATGATCCCGGAGATCAGCAGGATCGCCAGCCCGGTGCCGAGCAGCATCTCGCGGGCGTCGCGCTGCGATATCAGCATGAAGACGTGGGAGACCCCGGTCGGCCGGGTTTCGATGCCGGGGGCATTCGCCGCCAGCCAGCGCGCGGCGCGGTCCTCGAGATCGCGGATCCCGGCGGTGGTGATCTCCGGCAGCGAGGCGGTGACGCGGATCGCCGAGCGCGAGACGTTGATCTGGTCCGAGAGATCCATGCCGTAGCCGAGGGAGAGCTCGTAGAGGAACAGCGCCTGCGCCGTCGCCTCGGCATCCTCCGGCAGCCGGTGGAGGGCCGGGTCGTCGCCATGCAGATGCATGTTGAGCCGCTTCAGCGTGTCGGTGACGCTGCGCACGCCGCGCACCTCGGGCTGCGCGCGCAGCCAGTCGACGAAGCCCGCCGCCTGGGCGAGGAAGGCGGGGTCGTTGATCCCCCCTGCCCGGCCGCTCTCGAGCGGGTATTCGAGCATGTTGAGCCCGACCAGCCGGTCCTCGATATGGTCGATGTCGCGGCGGATCTGGAAGCTCTCGTCGAAATAGCGCAGGAAATCGTCCTCGAAGCGGATCTGCGAGATCCCGGTGGCGGCCAGCAGCGCCAGCCCGGCCAGACCCGGGAACAGCCAGCGCCGGCCGCGGATCACCCGCTCGGCCAGCGGCTCCATCAGCGCCCGCGCGGTGGCCGGCTCGGCATGGCGGCGAAGCGGCAGCAGCGTGACCAGCGCCGGCAGCAGCGTCAGCGTCAGCGCCAGCGCCGCCAGCACGCCGATCGCGACGATGGTGCCGAACTCGCGGAACGGCGGGGAGATCGAGAAGTTGAGCGTGAGGAACCCCACCGCGGTGGTGACGCAGGCGATGGTGATCGGCCCCATGTGCCGCGCCAGCGCCAGCCGCGCCCAGTCCCGCCGGTCCGGGCTCTCGACCATCGCCTGGCGCACGCCGGCGAAGATGTGCACCGCCGAGCCGACCGAGAGCGTCGCGATGTAGAGCGGCGCCAGCACCGTGATCGAGTTGAGCGGCCGGCCCCAGAGCCCGAGCGCGCCGAGCCCGGCGAGCGCCGCCAGCACGATCACCAGCACCACGCCGAACACCGCGAGCACGGAGCGCAGCGCCAGCCCGATCACCAGCAGCAGCACGCCCAGCATCGGCCCGAGCAGGCGTTTCGCATCGGCCATGCCGGCGGTGGCGAAGGCGTTGTCGATGGCCACCGATCCCGAGATGCTCATGCGCAGGCCCGGGCTCTCCGCGGCGACGGCGGCACGCAGCGCCTCGACCTCGGCCATCAGCTGGGGGATCTCCTCCTGCGGGCGGATCCGCGGCACGCGCAGCAGGATGTGGATGGCGCTGTAGCGGCCCTCCGGATCGACCAGCTTGTCCACGAGATCGGGCCGTCCGAGCGAGGCGGCGCGCGCTGCCGCGGCCGCCTCGGGCGAGGCCGCCGCAGGGTCCGGCACCATGTCGCGCACCCGGATATCGTCCCCCGCCGCCTCGATATGCGGGATGTTGGTGAGCGATATCACCCGGCGGACAAAGGGCAGTTGCCAGGCGCGTTCGGTGATGTCGCCGATCAGCGCCAGCACCGCCGGCGCAAACACGTCGCCGCCTGGCGGCTCCAGCATGATCACCACGTTGTCGTCGCGGGCGAACTGCCCCTCGAAGGCGTCGAGCGCCACCCGGTCCGGGTTGTCCTCGGCGAAGAAGATCCGCGCATCCGGCTGCAGCCAGAGCCCCGAGGCGCTCCAGCCCGCGCCCAGCGCCAGCAGCAGCGCCAGCGCCACCCAGAGCCAGCGATGCGCGAGGATGCGCGCCGCGAGCCGCCCGGCTCGCGCCTCCGCCCCCGCCGATGCCGCCAGCCCCATGGCCCGCCTCCCTGCCGCTCGCGCCAGCCTATAGGGCCCGGCCCCGCAGGCAAGGCTTTCGCACCGGCGCCCTTAACGCCTTCTTAGCCATCGCCGGGGAGACTGGCCGCGACATGCAGGGGAGGCGCCCGAATGGCGATGGAGAGTGCTGCGATCCGCTGCGGGGAAGCGCCCGCCCCCACCTTCGTGCTCGGCCTCGGCGCGCAGAAGGCCGGCACCACCTGGCTGCACGACTATCTCGGCGGCATGGGCTGCGCGAATTTCGGCTTCGCCAAGGAGTATCACATCCTCGATGCGCTGCACCTGCCGGAGTGCCGGAGCTTCCACCGCCAGCGGATCGAGCGCGCGCGCGCCATGCTCGCCGAAGGCGGGCGCCGCTTCGGCGCCACCCCCACGCTCTGGCGCGAGATCGCCTTCGAGGCCGACATCGCCCAGTATCACGACTATTTCACGGGGCTCGCGCGGCACCGGCCGGGCGTGTGCCTGACCGGCGACATCACGCCCTCCTATGCCGGCCTGCCGGCGCGCGTGCTGGCCGAGACCCGCGCCGCCTTCGCCGCGCGCGGGGTGCGCACGGTGGCGGTGTTCCTGATGCGCGACCCGGTGGAGCGCTGCTGGTCGGCGGTGCGGATGGCGCGGAGGCGGCGCCGGGCCGACGATCCGGCGGCGGCGGAGCGGCTGACCGAGGCGGAGGCGCTGCGCCGCTATGCCGGCTCGCGCCTCGCCGAGTTCCGCACCCGCTATGACCTCACCGTGATGGCGATCGAGGCGGCCTTTCCGCCGGAGGACATCTTCCTCGGCTTCTACGAGACGCTGTTCGAGGAGGCCGAGCTCGCCCGGCTCTGCCGGGTTCTCGGGGTGCCCTTCCGCACGCCGGATACCGGGCGCCGGCTCAATGCCTCGGCCAAGGGCGCGCCGCTCGATCCGGCGGTGTGCCGGCAGGTGGCGGAGCGCTTCGCCCCGGTCTACCGCTTCGCCGCGGCGCGCTACGGGGCGGAGCGGATCGCCCGGCTCTGGCCCGGCGCCCGGCTGCTCCCGGCCGAAGCCGGCCGGCAGGTGCCCGCGGCCTGACCCTCCGCAGCCGCGGGGCCTTGGCGATTGCGCCGGCCTCCCCCCGGCGCTATTGCGGGCGGACAGGTCTCGGAGGACGGTCCGATGCGGCTCTTGCGCGCCTATCTCGATCTCGTCTCGCGCTGGCAGTGGAGCCTGCTGCTGGTGCTGCTGCTCGCCACCCTGCTGTTCGAGGCTGCGACCGGCAACGGGCCGGTCTCGACGCCGGCGGTCATGGTGCTGCATCTGCTGATCTTCATCGGCGCGGTCTGGACCTGCACGATCCCCCGGCGGCTGGCACGGGTCGGGCTCGTCTTCATCGCGCTCTGGGGGCTGCTGCGCCTCGCGCATCACCTGACCGGGGAGACGGCGCTGCTCGGCCCGCTCTTCCTGCTCAGCATCACCCTCCTGATCGGCACCCTAGGCGTGACGCTGGTGCAGCTGCTGACCCGGAGCGAGAGCCTCGACGCGCTCTTCGGCGCCGTCTTCTGCTATTTCCTGATGGGGCTGACCTGGGCGCTGTTCTTCCAGCGGGTCGAGCTCTGGGCCCCCGGATCCTTCGCGATCGGCGACACGGAGCCGACGCTGGCGGAGTTCACCTATTTCAGCCTCGTCACCCTGACCACGCTCGGCTATGGCGACATCGCGCCGCTCAGCCCGGTGGCGCGCGTCGCGGCGGGGCTCGAGGCGGCCTTCGGCACGCTCTATGTCGCGATCTTCATCGGCCGGGTGGTGGGCCGGTTCTCCGGCCGCGGCGGCAAACGGCGGGATCCCGCCGCATGATCGACTTCCGCGACATGGAGCTGCTGGCGGCGCTGGCGCATCATGGCCATTTCGCGCGAGCGGCAGAGGATTGCGGCATCTCCCAGCCGGCCTTCTCGTCGCGCATCCGCAACATCGAGCTCGAGCTCGGCGTGCCGGTGGTCAAGCGCGGCAACCGTTTCCTCGGCTTCACGCGCGAGGGCGAGATCGCACTGGCCTGGGCGCGCCGGATGCTGCTCGACCGCGAGGGGCTGAACCAGGAGATCGCCGAGGCCAAGGGTGCGGTCGCCGGGCGCATCCGGATCGGCGCGGTGCCGACGGCGCTCTCGGCGGTGGCGCGGGCGCCGCGCTATCTGCGCAGCCGGCATCCCAAGCTCACCATCGAGATCATCTCGGCCACCTCGTCGGAGATCCGCGCCGGGCTCGAGGACTTCTCGCTCGACGCCGCCGTGACCTATCTCGACGTGCCGCTGCCCGCCTCCTGCCGCTCGGAGCTGCTCTACCAGGAGCGCTACGTGCTGCTGCTGCCGCCGGCGCTGGCGCCGCGCGCCAAGGGCGCGATCTGCTGGGCCGACGCCGCGCGGCTGCCGCTCTGCCTGCTCACCGGCAACATGCGCAACCGGCGGATCGTCGACGAGGCCTTCGCCGCGGTCGGTGCGGTGCCGAAGCCGGTGATGGAGAGCAACAGCGTCACCGCGGCGCTGCTGCAGGTGATCGCCGGCACCGCGGTGACCATCGCGCCGGAGCTGCTGGCCGGGAGCCTGCCGCTCGGCGGCGAGATCGTGGCGCTGGAACTGATCGAGCCGCGGGTGGAGAAGCCGATGGGGCTCGTGATCTCCGACCGCGAGCCGATGCTGCCCGCGGTCAGGGGCTTCGCCGAGGCGATGCGCCGGGCGAAGCTCTGAGCCTCAGGCGCCTTCGGCCGGCGCGGCGGGGGCGTCTTCCGCGGGCCGCTGCAGGCGCACGTTGAAGGCGATGGAGATCCGCTCCCCGCTGCCCTTGAAGGGCAGCACATGGTGGCGCAGCCAGCTCGGGAACAGCACCATCAGGCCCGGCTCCGGGGTCACCATGTGGCGTTCGTCGAAAGTGCCTGCATGCAGCGGCACCATGCCGGTGGCGACCCGCGGGTCGAGCAGTTCGAGCCGGCCGTTGAAGCGCTCCGAGGCATCCGGCGTGCCGACCGAGGCATAGTAGACCCCCGACCAGTGCGAGCCCGGATGGTCGTGCACCAGGTGATACTGCCCGGACCGCGCGACATTGGCCCAGGCCTCGATCGCGAAGGCGAAGCGCGCGCCCTTGCCGCCGCGCAGCGTCGCCGAGGTGAGATCGGCGGTCATGCGCAGGATGCGCCGGTGCAGCACCTTCACCGCGGGGATGTCCCAGGCCAGCAGGTCGTGGTCGGAATGCCAGCCGCCGACATTGGACCGAGCGACCCCCTCGCCCGCGGCGGCCTCGCGCTTCAGCGCCTCGGCGGCGAGCTCGGCGTTCAGCGCCTCGCTCTCCGGCCAGAGAAAGGCCGCGATGGGCGTGGCGAAGGCCTGCAGTGTGCGGCCCTCGACGATGTTGATCGGCTTCTGTGCGTCTGACATGCGCGGCTCCCTGACCCATGCCGTCTCCGGCAATTCGGGGCGCGAGACTGCGCCAGCGGCCGCCCCGTGGCAAGGGCCGCGACCCGGGTCGATGCGCACGCTGCACCGCACCATAAGCGCAGCCTCGCGCGCCATAGGCTCTTTCGATTTGCAAGCCGTGGGTGCAGGCGCGAAGCTGGAGGCTGCATCCAGAGACCGGAGTTGCCCAATGAGCCCGCTAGATACCAAGTCCGGCGTATGGAAAGAGGGTCGCGGACGCGGCCGCCATACGCCGAAAGGTCGCCAGCTCGAGGACGCCGCGCTTGCGGAGGTCCGCCGCCTGCTGGGCGATCGTCCGCGCCGCCGCGACCTGCTGATCGAGTTCCTGCACCTGATCCAGGACGAACACGGCCATCTCTCGGCGGCGCATCTCGGCGCCCTCGCCGAGGAGATGCGGCTGGCGCAGACCGAGGTCTACGAAGTGGCGACCTTCTACGCGCATTTCGACGTGGTCAAGGAAGGCGAGACCCCGCCGCCGGCGCTGACCATCCGGGTCTGCGACAGCCTCTCCTGCGAGCTCGCGGGGGCACAGCAGCTCCTCGAGGCGCTGAATGCCGGGCATGACCCCAAGGATGTTCGCGTGCTGCGCGCGCCCTGCATGGGCCGCTGCGACACCGCGCCGGTGCTCGAACTCGGCCATGCGCATATCGACCACGCGACGCCGGAGAAGGTGGCCGAGGCCATCGCCGCCGGCCACACCCATGCGGTGATCCCCGACTACGAGACCTACGAGACCTATGCCGCCGCGGGCGGCTATACCCGGCTGCGCGAGCTGCGCGCCGGCGGCGACCCGGAGGGCGTGCAGGAGGCGGTGCTCGCCTCGGGCCTGCGCGGCCTTGGCGGCGCCGGCTTCCCCTCGGGCAGGAAATGGTCCTTCGTGCGGGCCGAGCCGGGGCCGCGCTATCTCGCGGTGAACGGCGACGAGGGCGAGCCCGGCACCTTCAAGGACCGCTACTACCTCGAGCGCACGCCGCATCTCTTCCTCGAGGGGATGCTGATCGCGGCCTGGGCGGTGGAGGCGGAGACCTGCTTCATCTACATGCGCGACGAGTATCCGGCGGTGCTGGAGATCCTGCGCCGCGAGATCGCCGCGCTCGAGGAGGCGGGCATCGTCGAGCCCGGCTACATCGACCTGCGGCGCGGCGCCGGCGCCTATATCTGCGGCGAAGAGAGTGCGATGATCGAATCGATCGAGGGCAAGCGCGGCCTGCCGCGGCACCGGCCGCCCTATGTCGCGCAGGTCGGCATCTTCGACCGGCCGACGCTGGTGCACAATGTCGAGACGCTTTATTGGATCACCAAGATCTGCCGCGAGGGGCCGGAGATTCTCGCCTCCACCGAGAAGAACGGCCGCAAGGGGCTGCGTTCCTACTCGGTCTCGGGGCGGGTGAAGAACCCGGGCGTGCACCTGCTGCCGGCGGGCTCGACGATCACCGACATCATCGAGGCCTGCGGGGGAATGCTCGACGGCCACGCCTTCAAGGCCTATCAGCCCGGCGGTCCGTCCTCCGGCCTGCTGCCGGCGAGCATGGCCGATATCCCGCTCGACTTCGACACGCTGCAGCCGCACGACACCTTCATCGGCTCGGCGGCGGTGGTGGTGCTCTCCGACAGGGACAGCGCCCGCGAGGCGGCGCTCAACATGCTCCGCTTCTTCGAGGACGAGAGCTGCGGGCAGTGCACCCCCTGCCGCGCCGGCTGCGAGAAGGCGGTGAAGCTGATGGAGGCCGACAAGTGGGATACCGGGCTCCTCGAGGAGCTCAGCCAGGTCATGGCCGATGCCTCGATCTGCGGTCTCGGCCAGGCCGCGCCGAACCCGATCCGCCTCACGATCAAGCACTTCCCGGAGGAGATCTCCTGATGCCCGACGGTAACAAGCCCGCCACCATCACCTTCACCCTCGACGGGCGCGAGGTCACCGCCAATCTCGGCGAGACGATCTGGGAGGTCGCCAAGCGCCAGGGCACGAAGATCCCGCATCTCTGCCACAAGGACGCCAAGGGCTACCGGCCGGACGGCAACTGCCGCGCCTGCATGGTGGAGATCGACGGCGAGCGCACGCTGGCCGCCTCCTGCATCCGCCAGCCGCGCGACGGCATGGTGGTCAACACCGCCTCCGAGCGCGCCGAGAAATCGCGCAAGCTGGTGATGGAGCTCCTGGTCGCCGACCAGCCGGCCCGCACCGAGGCCCATGACCGCGACAGCCATCTCTGGGAGATGGCCGAGATGCAGGACGTCGTGACCTCGCGCTTCCCGGCCAAGCAGCCGGAGCGGGTGCCGCTGCTCGACGACAGCCACCTCGCCATGCGCGTCAATCTCGATGCCTGCATCAACTGCAATCTCTGCGTGCGGGCCTGCCGCGAGGTGCAGGTGAACGACGTCATCGGCATGGCGCTGCGCGGGGCGGATTCGAAGATCGTCTTCGACATGGACGACCCGATGGGCGCCTCCACCTGCGTCGCCTGCGGCGAATGCGTGCAGGCCTGCCCGACCGGCGCGCTGATGCCGGCGACCCTCGTCGATGCCGAGCAGAAGGGCACCTCGAAGGCGGCGCACCGCTCGGTCGACAGCGTCTGCCCCTATTGCGGCGTCGGCTGCCAGCTCAAGTTCCAGATTGGCCGCGACGAGGCCGGCGAGGAGAAGATCGTCGCCGTCGAGGGCAGCCCCGGACCGGCCAACGAGAACCGGCTCTGCGTCAAGGGCCGCTTCGGCTTCGACTATGTGAAGCACCCGCACCGGCTCACCAAGCCGCTGATCCGCAAGCCCGGCGCGCCGGCCAAGGGGCTCAATGTCGACCCCGCCAACTGGCAGACGCATTTCCGCGAGGCGACCTGGGACGAGGCGCTCGACGCCGCCGCCGGCGGGCTCGCCAAGCTGCGCGGCTTCTATGGCGGGCGCTCGATCTCCGGCCTCGGCTCGGCGAAATGCTCCAACGAGGAGGCCTATCTCTTCCAGAAGCTGATCCGCCAGGGCTTCGGGCACAACAACGTGGACCACTGCACCCGGCTCTGCCACGCCTCCTCGGTCGCGGCGCTGATGGAGAATGTCGGCTCCGGCGCGGTGACCGCGACCTTCAACGAGATCGAGAACGCCGACATCGCCATCGCCATCGGCTGCAACCCGACCGAGAACCACCCCGTCGCGGCGACCTATTTCAAGCAGTTCACCAAGCGCGGCGGCGAGCTGATCGTGATGGACCCGCGCGGCCAGGGCCTGAAGCGCCACGCGACCCACATGCTGCAGTTCCGCCCGGGCACCGATGTCGCGATGCTCAACGCGATCATGAACGTGATCGTCGAGGAGAAGCTCTACGACCGCAACTATGTCGAGGGCTTCACCGAGGGCTTCTTCCAGCTCCGCGAGCATCTCAAGGGCTTCCCGCCGGAGAAGATGGCCGAGGTCTGCGGCATCGATGCCGAGACGCTGCGCACCGTGGCCCGCAAGTTCGCCACCGCCAAGGCGGGGATGATCTTCTGGGGCATGGGCGTCTCCCAGCACATCCACGGCACCGACAACTCGCGCTGCCTGATCAGCCTCGCGCTGCTCTGCGGCCAGGTCGGGCGGCCGGGCACCGGGCTGCACCCGCTGCGCGGGCAGAACAACGTGCAGGGTGCCTCCGATGCCGGCCTGATCCCGATGGTGCTGCCGGACTACCAGCCGGTGAAGGACGAGAGCGTGCGCGAGCTCTTCCGCTCGATCTGGGACGGCACCGAGATCGACCCGACGCCGGGGCTCACCACGGTCGAGATGATCGACGCGATCTATCGCGGGCAGATCCGCGGCATGTACATCCTCGGCGAGAACCCGGCGATGTCGGACCCGGATGTCGACCATGCCCGCGACGCGCTGGCCAAGCTCGACCACCTCGTGGTGCAGGACATCTTCCTGACCGAGACCGCGAACTTCGCCGACGTGATCCTGCCCGCCTCGGCCTGGCCGGAGAAGACCGGCACGGTGACCAACACCAACCGCCAGGTGCAGATGGGCCGCAAGGCGCTCGAGGCCCCCGGCGAGGCGAAGGAGGACTGGTGGATCACCGTGCAGCTCGCCAGGCGGCTCGGGCTGAACTGGGGCTACCAGCACCCCTCCGAGGTGTTCGGCGAGATGAAGATGAGCATGAACTCGCTCAAGAACATCACCTGGGGCCGGCTCGAGGCCGAGGGCGCGGTGACCTATCCCTCGCTCACGCCCGACGATCCGGGCCAGGCGGTGGTGTTCGGCGACGGCTTCCCGCGCCCCGGCGGCCGGGCCAAGTTCACCCCGGCCAAGGTGACGCCGCCGGCCGAGGTGCCGGATCACGAATACCCGATGATCCTGACCACCGGGCGCCAGCTCGAGCACTGGCACACCGGCTCGATGACCCGGCGCGCCAGCGTGCTCGACTGGGCCGAGCCCGAGGCGCATGCCTCGCTGCACCCGAAGACGCTGCGCCGGCTCGGCGTGGCCCCGGGCGAGCGGGTCGAGGTACGCACCCGCCGCGGCGCCATCTCGATCGCGGCGCGGGCCGACCGGGCGGTGGCCGAGGACATGGTGTTCATCCCGTTCGCCTATGTCGAGGCGGCGGCGAACATCCTGACCAACCCGCAGCTCGACCCCTACGGCAAGATCCCGGAGTTCAAGTTCTCCGCCTGTGCCGTGGCCCCGGCGAGCGACGCCGAGATCGCCGCCGAATGATCGCATAGGTCACTCCTGCGGGGATCCCTGCCCCGCAGGACCGGCTGCGGCCCGCTCCTCGCGGGCCGCCCTTTTCGTTCCGGTCGCCCGATCTCCCCGCGCGCCGGGCGGACCGCCCCCATGGCGCCCCGGCCCGCCTCGCCCTCCGGGCATCGCGCCACCACCGTGCCGGCGATTGCCCCCGCCGCCGCCATGCACGCCTTGCGCCGGGATTTGGCGGCAGTCGCACCGGCGGGACTGTCGCGCTCTCCCATGGGTCCGGCCGGACACCGCTCAGGGCGCAGGGTGAGACTATTGCGCGGCTGCGGCGGAGGCACAGGGAAGTCCCGCAGGAAACAGGGCGATCTGCGCCTGTCCACGGCCCCGAGCCCGCGCGGAAGACATCGGCGACTGCCAGCAGGGTTCCGATCCACACCTGCCGAACCCGAGCCGTGGTCAGGCAGCCCCGGCGCTGAATGATCCACTCACCGTGACGGTAGGTCGGGGGCCTGACGCCGTTCCTCAATGGTGTCGAAGCATCGCCCCTGAAGGAGCTTCTCCGTCATGCTCCGAGCAAAGCGCTCGGCGCAGCCGTCGCCTTCGGGCCCC
>NZ_BSYI01000022.1 GCF_030270585.1 Paralimibaculum aggregatum | reverse complement strand
GGGCAGGAAGATCAGGAAGCCGACCTCGTAGCCGCGCTCGAGCTCGGACAGCATGAAGGCCGGCACCAGCACGTCGAGCGGCGCCGGGGCGCCCGGCACCAGCGCCGCGGCCCGGCCCGCCCGGCGCGGGGGGGCGCGGTCTCTCAGTGCCGGGGGCCGCCCGGCGCGGGGGGCACGCCGGTCCCTCAGTGCCGGGGGCCGTCCAGCGCGGGGGCGCGCCCGGGCCGACGGGCGGCGCCTGGGCCGGCGGGATCGAGGATATCCCGCGCGGGCAGGGTCGCCGCCCCGGCAGCCCCGCCCCCGGCGCCTCGCACCCTATCCCGAAGGTCAGGGGAACGCGCCGCGCCGCCACCGGCAGCCTTCGGGCGATGCGCCCGCCGGACGCCGGCCGCCCGCGGCGACGGCGGCCCCGGCGGAGAGCGCGCGGGCGAGCCCCACCCCGGGCCGGGCCCGGGCGCCCCGGAGACGCCGCCCGGCGCGCCGGGGACGACCCGCACGGGATCGTGAAATGGCCCGCCGGCGCGGCGCTGCCGGGCGATCCGGAGCCTGCGGCCCCGGCCGGCGGCAGCGCCGCCGCCGCGCGCCCCGGCCCGTGCCCCGGCCCGTACCCCGGCCCGCGCCTTGACAGCGCCGCGCCGCGCCCGCAGAGATCGGGCGCGCAACAGGAGGAGCCATGACCCGCGTCCTGCCGTTTCCGGAGTTCGACCCCGCGCTCTTCACCGTCACGGCGTTCGGCATGGAGCTCTCGCTGCGCTGGTATGCGCTGGCCTATCTGGCGGGGCTGGTGATCGGCTGCTGGCTGATGATCCGGCTGATGAAGCGCCCGGCGCTCTGGCCGGCGAACCGGGCGCCGATGACCACCGCGCAGCCCGAGGAGATCCTCACCTGGATGGTGCTCGGCGTGGTGCTGGGCGGGCGGCTGGGCTTCGTGCTGTTCTACAACCCCGCCTATTATCTCGCGCATCCGATGGAGGCGCTGCAGATCTGGCAGGGCGGGATGTCGTTCCATGGCGGCTTTCTCGGCGTGATCCTCGGCGTCGTGCTCTATTGCCGGAGCCGCGGGCTGCCGGTGATCCAGGTCGGCGACGCGGTGGCGCTGGCGACCCCGCCGGGGCTGTTCTTCGGCCGCATCGCCAATTTCATCAACGGCGAGCTCTGGGGCCGGCCGACCGAGGTGCCCTGGGCCATGGTCTTCCCCGCCGCCGACGCGTTTCCCCGCCATCCGAGCCAGATCTACGAGGCGCTGCTCGAGGGGCTGGTGCTGTTCCTCGTGATGTGGTGGCTGGCGCTCCGCCGCGGCCAGCTCAAGCGCCCGGGCACGATGATCGGGGTCTTCGCCCTCGGCTACGGGCTGGCGCGCTGCATCGTCGAGAACTTCCGGCAGGGCAATGCCGAGTTCGTTACCGCGACCAACCCCAACGGCCAGTTCTGGCGCTTCGGCGACACCGCGGATGCCTGGGGGCTGACCATGGGGCAGATCCTCTCGCTGCCGATGATCGCGGCGGGCATCGCGATCATCCTCTGGGCGCAGCGCCGGGCGGCCCGCACCGCCGCCGCCGATGCGGGCGGCACGGGCGGCACGGGCGGCGCGTGACCCCGCTCGAGCGGCTGATCCGGGCGCAGATCGCCGCCGAGGGGCCGATCAGCACCGCCGCCTACATGGCGCTCTGCCTCGGCCATCCCGAGCACGGCTACTACATGCGCCGCGACCCGCTGGGGCGGGCCGGCGATTTCGTCACCGCGCCGGAGATCTCGCAGATGTTCGGCGAGATGGTGGGGCTCTGGTGCGCCGCCGCCTGGGCCTCGGCCGGGCGGCCCGAGGGGGTGCGGCTGGTCGAGCTCGGCCCCGGCCGCGGCACGCTGATGACCGATGCGCGGCGCGCCATGGCGGCGGCGGGGCTGCGCGCCGAGACCTGGTTCGTCGAGACCTCGCCGGCGCTGCGGGCCGAGCAGGCGGCGCGCCACCCCGAGGCCCGCTGGGCCGACCGGCTCGAGGCGGTGCCGGCCGGGCCGATGCTGCTGATCGCCAACGAGTTCTTCGACGCGCTGCCGGTGCGCCAGTTCATCGCGAGCCCGGAGGGCTGGCGCGAGCGGGTGCTCGGGCTGGCCGAGGGCCGCCTCGCCTGGGGGCTCTCGCCGGTGCTGCCGGGGGGGCCGGGGGCGGCGCCCGGCGCCTGGGTCGAGCGCTCGGCGGCGGCGGAGGAGGTGGCCGATGCCATCGCCGCCCGGCTCCGCGCGGATGGCGGCGCCGCGCTGGTGATCGACTATGGCTATGACCGCCCGCGCCCGCCGGGCTGGACCCTGCAGGCGGTGCGCGCGCATGCCCGGGTCGACGCGCTGGAGAGCCCCGGCGAGGCCGATCTCACCTGGCTGATCGACTTCCCCGCCCTGGCGGCGCGGTTCTCCGGGCTCGAGGTGCGGCACGGCACGCAGGGCGCCTTCCTCGCGGCGATGGGCATCGGCGCCCGCGCCGCGGCGCTGGCCGGCAGGCGCCCCGACCGGGCCGCGGAGATCGCCGAGGCGCTCGAGCGGTTGACCGCGCCGGAGCGGATGGGGAGGCTGTTCCGCGTGCTCGGCATCCGCGCGCCGGGCTGGGCCGCCGCCGGCCCGCCGCCCGGCTTCCCGGGCCCGACCGCCGAGGAGCGCCCATGAGCCAGACACCCGACACCGCCGCCCTTTCCCCGCTTCGCGCCGCCGGCCTGGCGCCGCTGCCGCACGGCTTCTTCACCCGCGCCGGCGGGGTCTCCACCGGCCTCTACGAGAGCCTCAACGGCGGGCAGGGCTCGGACGACGATGCCGCCGCGGTGGCGGAGAACCGCGCCCGCATCGCCGCGCATCTCGGCGCCGGCGGCCTCGTCACCGTCGCGCAGGTGCATTCGGCCGATGCGGTGGCGGTGGCAGGCCCCTGGGCCGGCGAGACCCCGCGCGCCGACGCCATGGCCTCCGCCACCCCCGGCATCGCCCTCGGCATCCTGACGGCGGATTGCGCGCCGGTGCTGCTGGCCGACCCGGCGGCCGGCGTCGTCGGCGCCGCCCATGCCGGCTGGCGCGGCGCGCTCGACGGCGTGCTCGAGGCGGCGCTCGACCGGATGATCGGCCTCGGCGCCCGGCGCGAGCGCATCCGCGCCGCCATCGGCCCGACGATCAGCCAGGCCGCCTACGAGGTCGGCCCGGAATTCCTCGAGCGCTTCCTCGACGAGGACCCGGAGAACGCCCGCTTCTTCGCCGGCGGCGACGGAGGTCGGGCGCGGTTCGACCTGCCGTCCTACGCGCTCTCGCGGCTCCGCGGCGCCGGGGTCGAGGCGGAATGGACCGGCCACTGCACCTATCGCGACCCGGCACGGTTCTTCTCCTATCGCCGCGCCACGCATGAGGGGGCGCCGGACTACGGCCGCCTCGTCGCCGCCATCGCGCTGCCCGGATAGGCGCGCCTCGAGCCCGCCCCCGAGCCCGGAGCCCGGGACCGTAGGCCGGCCTTCGCGGTAGAGGATATGGGCGCCGGCCAGGCCCGGCCGACCGCGCCGCTGCCCACTGCGACCGCGCTCGGTGCGGCGCTGGTGCCCGAGCCGGGGGCATGGCTCCCGGTGCCGGCCGCGGCCATTGCCGCCTGTCTCTGCGGCCCTGCGCCCGGGCGCATTCGCCCCGCCCTCGGGGCTCGGCCTCCGCACCGGGCGGCGCATCGCCGGCGCGGGCGGCGCCGCCGGCAGGTTCCGCTCTCCCGCGTCGCCGGGGCGATCCTCTTTCGCGGGAGTTCATGGGCATGACCCTTCGCGGCGGCGGGACCGCGCCGGGCGGCGGGCGGGCGGCGCAGGAGCCGGCGGCGCCGGGCCCGCTGCCGGCCGCACTCGGGGCCCGGCAGATCCCGCCGCGCAGGGTTGACGCGCCGGCCCGGCGCTCCGACTATCCCGATCCGGGCCTGCCCGCACCGCCCCTCCCCGTACCGGCCCCAGCGAAAGGCCCCCAGATGCTGCATTTCACCGCCGAGGAGTTCGCCGACCGCCTCGCCCGCACCCGCGCCGAGATGGCGGCGCGCGGCCTCGACGCGCTGCTCGTGTTCTCGCCGGAGAGCCAGTACTGGCTGACCGGCTACGACACCTTCGGCTTCTGCTTCTTCCAGTGCCTGGTGATCTCGGAGCGCGAGCCGGTGCTGCTGACCCGCTCGGCGGATCTGCGCCAGGCCGAGCTGACCTCGACGATCGCCGACATCCGGGTCTGGCGCGACCGGGCCGGCGCGCAGCCGGCGGACGACCTGGCGGCGCTGCTCGGCAGCCTCGGCCTCGCCGGCCGGCGCATCGGCTGGGAGACCCGGACCCACGGGCTGACCCATGCCAACGGCGCGGCGGTGGCGGCGCGGGTGCCGGATCTGGTCGAGGCCTCGGACCTGATCTCCGGGCTGCGGCTGGTGAAATCCCCGGCCGAGATCGCCCATGTGCGCGAGGCGGCGCGGCTCGGCGACCTGGCCTGGGAGGCCGGGCTGGCGGCGATCGGCCCCGGCGCCGGGGAGGCCGCGGTGCTCGCCGCCATGCAGAACGCGGTGCTCGCCGAAGGCGGCGACTACCCGGCCAACGAGTTCATCGTCGGCTCCGGCGCGGCGGCGCTGCTCTGCCGCTACCAGGCCGGGCGGCGGCAGCTCGGGGCGCGGGACCAGATCACGCTGGAATGGGCCGGCGTCTCGAAACACTATCATTCTGCGCTGATGAAGACCGTTGTGGTCGGCGAGCCCACGCCGCGGCATCGCGCGCTGCAGGCAGCGGCGGAGGAGGCGCTGGCGGCCTGCGAGGCGGCGCTGACCCCCGGCGGCCGGCTCGGCGACGTGTTCGACGCCCATGCCCGGGTGCTCGACGGCCACGGCCTCGGCCAGCACCGGCTCAACGCCTGCGGCTATTCGCTGGGCGCCCGCTTCGCCCCGTCCTGGATGGAGGACCAGATGCTCTACGAGGGCGCGCCGGCGGAGATCCGCCCCGGCATGGTGATCTTCATCCACATGATCCTGATGGAGAGCCCGACGCAGACCGCGATGTGCCTCGGCCGCACCTCGCTGGTGGGCGCGCGCGGCGCCGAGCCGCTCTCCGCCATGCCGCTCGGGCTGGTGACGCGCTGAGGGCGGCTGCAACAATTGAAACCCGCGCCCGCCCGCGGCAACGCCAAGGGGATACATCCGTCGCCTAGCTAGGGGTCCGAGAGAGATCCCGAGCCAAGGAGGACGGAACCATGGCGGCACTCAGAAAGGGCGCGAAGGGCGGCGAGGTCCGCAAGCTGCAGGAGGGCATCAACAAGGCCCTCCGCGAGACCCCCAAGCTGAAGCTCGACGGCGATTTCGGGCCGAAGACCGACGCGGCGCTGCGGCGCTTCCAGAAGAAGGCGGGGATGTCCGCCGACGGCATCGCCGGCAACGAGGTGAAGGCGATGATCAAGCTCTTCATCGTCGGCGTGAAATGGCCGCATGGCGACATCGCCAGGCTGCACAAGGACCGCGAGAAGGAGCTCGACGACGGCGTCAGGGCCTCCGAGAAGGTCGAGGAGAACTTCGACGAGGCCGGCACCCTGTGCGAGGAGGCGGCCGAGACGCTGGCCTATGCCTGGGACCGGCTGGAGAAGTCCATCGACCGGATGATCGAGGGCTATGTCCGCCACGTGAAGACGCTGGAGCAGCTCAAGACGGTGGAGAGCGAGTTCAACGCCTGCGCCAGGCGCAACGACGTGCTGCGCCAGAAGACCCTGGTGGCCGAGGCGGCGAAGCTGAAGAAGAAGGCCGAGGACCAGTATTCCGCCATCGACGCGGCGCTGACCGATGCCGCCAGGAAGGAATGGAACAAGGCCGAGAAGGCGCTGAAGGCGATCGGCAAGTTCCAGCTCTCGGTGTGAGCCGGGGGCGGCTCGCCCCGGGCGCGCGGACCGGCTAGCCTCCCGCCCATGAGCGCCGCCACCCCCCTTCCGGAGCCCTTCGCCGGCTGGTTCGCCGGCCGCGGCTGGGAGCCCCATCCGCACCAGCGCGCGCTGCTGGCCTGCGACGCGCCGGCGGCGCTGCTGATCGCGCCGACCGGGGCCGGCAAGACGCTGGCCGGCTTCCTGCCCTCGCTGACCGAGCTGGCGGCGCGCCCCGCGCCGGGGCTCCACACGCTCTACATCTCGCCGCTGAAGGCGCTCGCCGCCGACATCGCCCGCAATCTCGGCACCCCCGTCGCGGAGATGGGCCTCGGGATCCGCATCGAGGAACGCACCGGCGACACCGCGCAGTCGCGCCGCCGGCGCCAGCGCGCCGACCCGCCGCAGATCCTGCTGACCACGCCCGAGAGCCTGGCGCTGCTGCTCTCGCAGCCGGAGGCGCCGCGGCTCTTCGCCGGCCTCGCCCGCGTGGTGATCGACGAGATCCACGCGCTCGCCGGCACCAAGCGCGGCGACCAGCTCTCGCTCTGCCTCGCGCGGCTGGCCCGCCTCGCCCCCGGCCACCGGCGCATCGGCCTCTCCGCCACGGTGGAGGACCCCGCCGCCATCGCCCGCTGGCTGGCGCCCGAGCGCCCGGCCGAGATCCTGCACGCGCCGCCGGGGCCGATGGCCGAGATCGCGATCCTCGAGGATGCCGGCGACCCGCCCTGGTCCGGCATGGGCGGGCGCTATTCGGCGCGGGCGGTGATGGCGCTGATCGCCGCGCACCGCACCTCCATCGTCTTCATCAACACCCGCGCGCAGGCCGAGCTCTTCTTCCAGGCGCTCTGGGCGGAGAACGCCGACGACCTGCCGATCGGCCTGCATCACGGCTCGCTCGGGCGCGAGGCGCGGGCCCGCGTCGAGGCGGCGATGGCGGCGGGCGCGCTGCGCGCCGTGGTCGCCACCGCCTCGCTCGATCTCGGGCTCGACTGGGGCGATGTCGATCTCGTGGTGCAGGTCGGCGCGCCGAAGGCGGTGGCGCGGCTGGTGCAGCGGATCGGCCGGGCGAATCACCGCTACGATCTGGCCTCGAAGGCGGTGCTGGTGCCGGCCAACCGCTTCGAGGTGCTGGAATGCCATGCCGCGCTCGACGGCGTGCGGGCCGGGCGGCTCGATGGCGGCGCACTGCCCCCCGGCGGGCGCGACGTGCTGGCCCAGCACATCCTGCTGACCGCCTGCGCCGGGCCCTTCTCGGCCGACGCGCTGTTCGCCGAGGTACAGGCCGCCGGCGCCTATGCCGGGCTCACCCGCGCCGCCTTCGACCGCTGCCTCGACTTCTGCGCCACCGGCGGCTACGCGCTGCGCGCCTATGACCAGTGGCAGCGGCTGCGCCAGGGGCCGGACGGGCGCTGGCAGCTCCGCGACCCGCGCCAGGCACAGCGGCTGCGGATGAATGCCGGCACCATCGTCGGCTCCGAGACGCTCTCGGTGCAGATGGGCCGGCGCGGCGGCCCGCGCATCGGCGAGGTCGAGGAGGCCTTCGCCGCCACCCTCACGCCCGGCGACACCTTCCTGATCGGCGGCCGCGTGGTGCGCTACGAGGGCATGCGCGAGCTGACCCTGCAGGTCTCCCCCGCCACCTCGCGCGAGCCGAAGATCGCGGTCTTCGCCGGCACCAAGCTGGCCACCTCGGTGCGGCTCTCGCACAGGGTGATGGAGATGCTGTCCGACCCCGCCGAGTGGGGCCGCCTGCCCGGGCACACGCGCGACTGGCTGGAGCTGCAGCGGGCGCGCTCGGCGCTGCCGGGGCGCGAGCGGCTGCTGGTCGAGACCTTCCCGCGCGCCGGCCGCTGGCATCTCGTGGTCTATGCCTTCGCCGGGCGCAACGCCTGCCAGACGCTGGGGCTGATCCTGTCGCGGCGGATGGAGGCGGCCGGGCTGGCGCCGCTCGGCTTCGTCGCCACCGACTACGCGGTGATGCTCTGGGGGCTCCGCGAGGTGGCGGACCCGGCGCCGCTGCTCGCCGCCGAGGGGCTGCGCGAGGGCTTCGAGGACTGGCTCGCATCCAACGCGGTGATGAAGCGCACCTTCCGCAATGTCGCCATCGTCGCCGGGCTGATCGAGCGCCAGCCGATGGGGCGGCGCAAGACCGGGCGGCAGGTCAGCTTCTCCTCCGACATCCTCTACGACACGCTGCGCCGCTATGACCCGGACCATCTGCTGCTCGACATCACCCGCGAGGAGGCGCTGCGCGGGCTGGTGGATTTCGGCCGCATCGAGGAGATGCTGGCGCGCTCGGCCGGGCGCATCCGGCATGTCGCGGCAGAGACCGTGACGCCGCTGGCCGCGCCGCTGCTGCTCGAGATGGGGCGGGTGCCGATCCAGGGCGGCTCGGCCGAGGCTGTGATCCTCGAGGAAGCCGCCGCGCTGATGGCGGAGATCGGGCTGGAGGGCAGCTAGTGGGCCATCTCCCTACCTTTCGATAGGTCCGTCTTCCGTGCGAATCGTGAGCTCTACGAGGCCGACGCCGAGGCTGCGCCGGTCCGTGCCGGTGCCGATTTCCGCGGGGCTGACGGGAAAATCCGGGTAGATGTCGAGCTCCAGCCAGACCGCGCCGTCGGGAACCGGGAACACCGCCACGGCCTCCGGTTCCGCGCGGGTGAAGTCGAGCCTTGCCTCCCTATCAGTCGATAGTTCCCCAGGAACCGCGAAACGCCAACCGAGCCGTGCGGCGGTCTCCGGACGCGCTGGCGGCACGAAACCCCGGAGCCGCAGTGCCACGCTGCGCGCGCCCGCCGAGGGGTCGAGCGGCACCGCCAGCCGCGACCGGGAGCCGGTGGACCATACCCCCCAGGGCTCGGCGCCGGAGAAGCCCTCGCCGAGATGCGCGCGAACCACGGCCGGGTCGGAGAAGGCAAGGCTTGCCGGTGCCGCCAGCCCGGGCGCGCCCGGCAGCGGCAGGGCGCCGTCCTCCGGCCAGTCCGCCCGGCAGAGCGCGAGCCCGCGATGGGCGCGGCAGGCCTCGGGGATCAGCCCGGCCCGCATCGCCGGGCCGAAGCCCGCGGCGCCGTGCTTGAGCACCACCAGCGCGCCTGGCGCCGGCACCCCCGTGAGCTCGTAGGGCAGACCGGCGCAGCCCCCGGCCCGCCGCGCCGCGGCGAAGGAATTGACCAGCCGCGTGCCCGACCGCGCGGCGAGAAGCTGCATCTCCTTGTCCAGCGCCGTGACATGGTCCGGATCGCAGCCCCAGGGGGGGATGCTGGCAAGGCGCCCGGCACGGGCGATCTCGCGGGCCAGCACCGGGTCCGACGACCAGGGCCCCGGCGCCGGGATCGTGCCGGCGCGGAGCGGCGAGAGTTCCACCGCCATCAGCCCGGCGAGCCCGGCCAGCAGCGCCGCGCCGGCGCGCCCGGGGAACGCCGCCGCCAACCGCACCAGCGCCAGCAGCACCAGCGCATAGGCCAGCGGCCAGACCATCCGCCCGGCGCCGCGCAGCTTGCTGCCGAGAACCTCGAACGGCGCCGGAAGGGCAAGTTCGGCGAGGCTGCGGGTGCCCCAGTCGAACCGCCCGGCGGTGGCGAAGGCGAGCAGGACCAGCACCCCCAGCCCGGCCAGCAGCGCCGCGCGGGGCCGCCCGAGCACCGTGGGCGGCGGCTCTCCGCGCCCGGCCAGCGCCAGCCCGAGTGCCAGCACGAGCAGCAGGGCCCCACCTGCCGACAGGTAGGCATACCCGTCGTCATGCCCCTCCGGCAAAGCCGCCAGATCGGGCAGCAGCGAGCCCCCCGCCGCGGCGATGGGCGCGGCAAGGTTGAGCCGGAAATGCCCGTATCCGCCGGCGCCCGTGGCCGGCGCCTCGGCATATCCCGCCGCGAGCATCACCGCCGCCAGCGCGCCGAGCACCGCCAGCCCCTGCGCCAGCACGCGGCCCCGCGCCGCCGCCGCCAGGGCGAACAGGAAGCCGAGCAGCGCCATCGCCAGCAGATAGGCATGGGTCAGCGCGGCGACGCAGAGCAGCGCGCCCCAGCCGGCCATCCGCGGCCCGCTCCGCTCCGGCATCGGCGCCAGCGCCATCCCCATGGCGAGGATCACCAGCCCATGCGCCGAGAGCGCCAGATGCACCGGCACGCGGAACAGGAAGGCCGGCCAGAGCGCCAGCACCAGCGCCCCCGCCGCCAGCGCCCCGGCGCCCCGCAGCCCGAGCAGCCGCAGCGCCAGCCCGGCCGCCGCCCCCTGCAGCAGGAACAGCAGGAGCAGCCCGGCGGAGAGGAAGGCCGCGGGCTCCGCCGGCGCCCCGGCAAGCTTCCAGAGCCCGGCGAGCAGCGGCCAGCTGTCGGTGAAGATGGCGTTGACCGGCCCGGTCTCGACCCAGCCCTCGACGCGCAGCAGCGGCCAGCGCCAGGCATCCCCGAGAAGGGCCAGCGCGCCGGAGACCGCCATCGCCCAGTCCCGCGGCGGGGCCTCCAGCGCCGCCGCACCCTGCAGCACCCCCGGCCCCGGGCCGAGCAGGAAGCCGCAGAGCCCCGCCAGCGCACCCAGCGCCGCGGCGCGCCCGAGGCCCGGGCTCCGCCCCGGGCTCAGGCCGGGAATTCCCAGATCCCCGGATCGGTCTCCATCAGCTCCTCGACATAGTCGCTGCGGGCGCGGTTCTCGGGGCTGCCGGCGAAGAAGACGAGGAAATCGGCGCGGTTGCCGCCCTCCTCCTGCACCCGGCGGAGCTGGCCGAGCCAGAACTCGAAGCCGTTGGGATCGGGCTGGCGGTCGAGGATGTTGGCATAGAGCTGGGTGACGTATTCGCCGTCGGTCAGGCTCGTGATCGGGCCATAGGCGTCGATGAACTCCTGGCTGCGGGTGAAGGAGAAGGCGAGCTGGCGGTCGGTGAAGCCGGTGCCGGCGGCGTCGATCCAGTAGTTGAGCCCGGCCTCGTCGATATCGCCGTTGCGGTCGAGCGCCGCCTCGTAGAGCAGCGCGACGAACTGCGCGCGGTCCGCGTCGACATCCTCGCCGATCGGCCCGATGAACTGGAAGGCGTCGATGTCGCGCAGGTCGAGCGGCTCGCCGGCGGCATAGGGGCCGCTGGTGATCGGCAGGCCGTCGTCGCGGGTCAGCTCCTCGATGTCATAGGGCGCGAGATAGGTCTGCTCGAGCTGGTTGAGCGGCGGCACCGGCAGATCGTCGCCGGAGATCTGGATCACGAAGAACTCGTCCCCCGGCCCCTCGAACTCGTCCTCGAAGCGGATCGCCACCGCCTCGAAGCCGGTGCCGGTCTGGCGGAAGGCATCGACGAAATCGACGTCGATCTCGGCGCCGGTGCCCTGGTTGCGGACGGTGAAGCTGACCTCCCCGTCGAGCGCGCCGAGGGTGATCACCGGGTCTTCGGTGATCACGCGCAGGGTGACCACCCCGGCGAAACGCGTGAGCGGGGCGCTGGGCATCAGCCAGAAGAGCGATTCGCCTTTGAACACCAGTTCCATGGGCTTTCTCCCGCATAAGTTGCACTTTCCGCCTCAGACTACCGCACCGCATGTGCGGCTCGGGGGCCGATGGCCCGACTGCGGCGGGGTGACGCAGCCTCAGGCGAGCCCGAACTCCCAGATCCCCGGATCGGTCTCCTCCAGGGTCTCCACGAAATCCGAGTTCACCCGGTTCTCGTTGCTGCGCGCGAAGGCCAGCAGCAACAGGTCGCGATTGCCGCCGAGCAGGTCGAGCGCCTCCGACCAGAAGGCGAAGCCCGGCTCGTCGGAGGGCCGGTCGAGCACGTTGCGATAGAGCCGCTCGACATAGGCCTCGTCGGACAGGCTGCCGGGCGCGCCGAAGGCGGCGACGAATTCCGGGCTCGCGGTGAAGGCATTGGCGAGCTGCACGTCGGTCAGCCCCTCGGCGGCGCGGTCGATCCAGAAGTTGAGCCCGCCCTCGTCGACATCGCCGTTGCGGTCGAGCGCCGCCTCGTAGATCAGCGCGATGAGCTCGGCACGGTCCTGGCGTTCCGCCTCGCTGCCGGCAAGCAGGGTCTCGCCGACCTGGCCGAGGAACTCGAAGGCATCGACATCGCGGAAATCGAGCTCCATGCCGGCGCCGAAGGGGCCGTCGACCGGCTCCTCGGTGTCGAGATCATAGGTCAGCGGCGTGATCGTGAAGAGCTCCTGCACCTCGGTGAACTGGGTGCCGACATCGGGCACCGGCAGCATCATCGGGCCGAAATCGATGAAGAACTCGCGCTGCGGCAGCGGCGTGCCGTTGTCGGTGAGCGGCTCCTGCCCGGCGACGAGGACCACGGTGTCGAGCCCGTCCTGGTCGACCACCTGGAAGGCCTCCACGAAATCCGGGTCCTCGAGCACGTCGAGGGTGAGGTTCTGCACCTCGATCTCCGGCATGTCGGGCAGGTCGCCATAGGCGATGGTCAGCACCGGGGTGGTGATGCGCCAGGTCGCCACCTGGATGAAGAAGGACGTGGTTTCGCTTGTTCGCTGCCAGAACTGCACATCGCCCTTGAAGACGTAGTCCATCGCCGGTCCCTCCCTCGCGGCCGCGACGCCGCCGCACCCCCGGAGGATACCACAGGCAGGCCGCGCGTCAGCCCGAAAGCGCCTCGCGCAGCGCCTCGAGCTCGAGCCACTCCTCCTCCGCCGCGGCGAGCCTGGCCTGCCGCTCCTCCAGCGCCTCGGTGGCCTTGCCGAACTTCACCGGCTCGCGGGCATAGAGCTCGGGGTCGGAGAGCAGCCCCTCGAGCCTGGCGATCTCGGCCTCGAGGCGCTCGATCTCGGCGGGCAGGGCGTCGAGCCGCTGCTGCTGGTTGAAGGAGAGCTTCTTCGGCGCCGCCTTCGGCTTCGGCGCGCGCTCGTCGGCGCTGGCGCGCCGCTTCGCCGGGGCCGGCGCGGCGGCGGGCTCGGCGGAGGCGGCCCGCTGGGCGCGGTAGTCGGACCAGCCGCCGGCATAGACGGTGGCCCTGCCGTCGCCCTCCATGGCGATGGTGGTGGCGGCGACCCGGTCGAGGAAGTCGCGGTCGTGGGAGACCAGCAGCACGGTGCCGTCGAACTCCGCGATGAGCTCCTGCAGCAGGTCCAGCGTCTCGACATCGAGATCGTTGGTCGGCTCGTCGAGCACCAGCAGGTTCGAGGGCCGCGCCATCAGCCGCGCCAGCAGCAGCCGCGCCCGCTCGCCGCCGGAAAGCTGCGAGACCGGCCCGCGGGCCTGGCGCTCGTCGAACAGGAACTCCTTGAGATAGGCGACCACATGTTTCGGCCGGCCGCGCACCATCACCTGGTCGTTGGAGCCCTTGACGCCCATCAGCCGGTCCTGGGTCAGGCTCTCCCAGAGGCTCTTATCGGGGTCGAGCGCCGCGCGGTTCTGGTCGAAGACCGCCATCTCCAGCCCGGTGCCGTGGCGGATGCGGCCCTCGTCCGGCGCCAGCTCGCCGATCAGCATCCTGAGCAGCGTGGTCTTGCCGGCGCCGTTGGGGCCGACCAGCGCGACCCGGTCGCCGCGGGCGATGCGGATCGAGAACGGCGCGAGGATCTGCCGCTCGCCGAAGCGCTTGGCGATGCCCTCGGCCTCCAGCACCAGCTTGCCGGACTGCTGGCCGCTCTCCAGCGCCATCGCCGCGGTGCCGGCGAGGCGGATCTGGGAGCGGCGCTCCTCGCGCAGCGCGCCGAGCCGGCGCAGCCGGCCCTGGTTGCGGGTGCGCCGGGCCGAGATCCCCTCCACCGCCCAGCGCGCCTCCTCCTTGATCAGCCGGTCGAGCTTGTGGCGCGCCGCCTCCTCCTCCTCGATCAGCTTGTCGCGCCAGGCCTCGAAGCCGCCGAAGCCCTCGGGCGAGCGGCGCACCACGCCGCGGTCGACCCAGAGCGTGGCGCGGCTGAGCGCGGTGAGGAAGGCGCGGTCATGCGAGATCAGCACGTAGCCGGCGCGGCTCTGGCGCAGCCATTCCTCCAGCCACTCGATGGCGGCGATGTCGAGATGGTTGGTCGGCTCGTCGAGCAGCATCAGCTCCGGCGCCCCGGCGATCAGCCGGGCGAGGGCGGCGCGGCGGCGCTCGCCGCCCGAGGCGGTGGCCGGATCGGCGCTGCCGGAAACCTTGAGCCCGTCCATCGCCGCCTCGGCGCGCCAGCGCTCGGCCGGCTCGAGCTCGGCGGCGGCATAGTCCCCGAGGGTCGCGAAGCCGGTCGGGTCCGGGTCCTGCGGCAGATAGGCGACCGAGACGCCGGGCTTGACGAAGCGCTCCCCGGCATCGGGGGCGGTAAGCCCGGCCATCACCTTCATCAGCGTCGACTTGCCGGAGCCGTTGCGGCCGACGAGGGCGAGCCGCTCGCCCGGGGCGACCGCCAGCTCGACGCCGGAGAACAGCGGGCGCCCGCCGAAGCCGAGGCGGATGTCGGAGAGGGTGAGGAGCGGGGGTTCGGCCATGGCGCTCCCATCGCGCGCCGCGGCGCGGGCGTCAAGGGCGCGCGCGCCCCGTGCCCCGCCCACCCCTGCACCGCTGCGCCCGGGAGACCCCGCCCGCCCCCCATCCGCGCGGGGCGCGCGCGCCGGACCTCCCCTCCCGGCGCCGGGAGGGGGCCGGAGATGCCGTCCGGCGGGCGGGCGGGGCCGGCCGGCGCCGTCCGGGGGAATATCCGCTCACGCATGACCCATCCCGATGAATTTCCGGTGTTTTGCGCCGTGCTGTGACGAGCGGCACAGTCTGGCGGCGACCGATCTGCAATTGTCCGGGCATCGAGAGCTCCACGGTCGGCAATGCCCGGAAGCAGCCGGGGCGACCAGGCAGGGGAGGCCCGTTCATGTCCCACCACGGTCCTTCCCGCAGCGGTAACGGCGCCGCCGTCACGGCCCGTTCCCGGGTCGCCGCAGCCATCCCGGGCGATGCCCGACCGGACGCTCCGAAGCTGCCCTAGCCGGCGGGGGGTGCAGGGGCGGGTTCGACCGGCTGCCGGTCTACCGTCTTCCCGCTCTCAGGGTGTGTGCGTGTGCCTGAGCGTGTGTGATGCCGTCCGATGGCGGCGTGTGAGTGGTGAGTGCGTAAGCGCGGCGTAGGTGCGTGAGTATCCGTGTGTGAGCGTGTGCAGCGGTGCCAGGCGTGATGGTGTTTGGTGTTTGGTGTTGGCGCCGCGACGGCTCGGGGAGGCGGCCTCGGTCCGTCGATCCGGGCCTTCCGCCCCCGATCCGGCCTCTCCTCCTTGTCCTCCGGAGCGGCCGGCCGGGGGCGGACCCTTCCTTCCCGATCCTCGTCTCCTTCCCGAACCTCGTCCCGGCGGCCGCGGCTCTGCCGGTGTGACCGCGCAGCGGGCCGCCCCGGTTGCCGGGCGCAGGCGCGCCCGCCGATGCGCCGCCTCGGCGCCGCCTGCTGCCTGCGCCGGACCCGGCCCTGCCGCCGGCGGCGGCACCGGAGCGGTTCGCAGGCCGGGTGAGAGGTCCGCCTCGGTTGATCCGCGCGCCGGCCGCGATGTGGGGTGCCCCGGCAGCGGCGGCCCGGCGCGCCTGCGCGGCGTCGGCTGCGCCGTCCCGACGCCCGCGGCGGCGCGCAGGCCCGGCGTCCCGGCGCTGCAGTCCGGACGCGGGAGATGCACCGACCGGGTGCTCCCATGCCGCTGCAGGCGCTGCATCGAGACCGCGGCGCGGCCCGGCCCCCGCCCCTGTGGAGGCGCTGCCGGCGCCCGGTTTCTTCCCCGAGGACCGCGGCGCCGGATCGCGGCTTTGCAAGCGTTCGCGCGGCCCTGCGCCGGGGGCGCGCCCGGCCGGGGCGTGGCCGCCGGCGGGCCTGTCCTGCGCCGGCGAGCCCGGGCGCGTGACGGCGGCGGCGGCGATCCCGCGCATCCGCCGATCCCGCCGCCCGACCGGGGGCTTGGCGCCGCCGCGGCTTGGCGCTAGTCCGGAAGGCGCGGCCCCGCCCGGGCCGAGGGAGACAAGCATGACCGCCACCATCCGCCCCGCCGAAGGCCGGCCCGCGCCGGTGAACCCGCAGCTTGCCCGCGTCTTCGCGCCGCCGGTGATGGAGGCCCGGCGCTGGCTGACGGAGACCCGGCTGCCGGAGGGGCTCGAGCTGCTCAACCTCTCCCAGGCGGCGCCGGTGGACCCGCCGCCGGAGCGGCTGCGCGCCGCCATGGCCGGGGCGGTCGGCGCGCCGGGCGAGGCGCATCTCTATGGCGCGGTGCTCGGCGACGGGCCGCTGCGCGCGCAGATCGCCGCCGACTGGTCAGAGCACTACGGCGCGCCGATCGCGCCCGAGCAGGTCGCCATCACCGCCGGCTGCAACCAGGCCTTCTGCGCCGCCATCGCCACGCTCTGCGCCCCCGGCGACGCGGTGCTGCTGCCGGTGCCGTGGTATTTCAACCACAAGATGTGGCTCGGGATGCAGGGGATCGAGGCGGTGCCGCTGCCCTGCGGGCCGGACATGGTGCCGGATCTCGCCGCCGCGCGGGCGCTGCTCACCCCGCAGACCCGCGCGCTGGTGCTGGTGACGCCGAACAACCCCACCGGGGTCGAGTATCCCCCCGGGCTGATGGAGGCGGCCTATGATCTGGCCCGCGAGGCCGGCATCGGGCTGATCGTCGACGAGACCTATCGCGACTTCCACAGCGCCGCGGGCGCGCCGCACGGGCTGTTCGCGCGGCCGGACTGGGACGGGACGCTGATCCATCTCTACAGCTTCTCCAAGGTGTTCCGCCTCACCGGCCACCGCACCGGCGCGATCGTGACCGGCGCCGCGAGGCTCGCCGAGGCGGAGAAGTTCCTCGACACCGTCACCATCTGCCCGCCGCGCACCGGCCAGATCGCGGCGCTGGAGGGGCTGCGGCACCTGCGCCAGTGGGTCGCCGGGGAGCGCGCCGAGATCCTCGCCCGCCGCGATGCGCTGCGCGCCGCCTTCGCCGGGCTGGAGGGCTGGCAGGTGCTGGGCTCGGGCGCCTATTTCGCCTGGGTGCGCCCGCCCTTCGACATGGCCTCCGACCGGCTGGCGCTGCGGCTGCTGGAGGACCAGGCGATCCTGACCCTGCCGGGCACGATGTTCGTGCCGGAGGCGGCGGCGGCCGCCGGCAACCGGGCGCTGCGCATCGCCTTCGCCAATGCCGATGCCGCGGGGCTGGCCGAGATGGGCCGGCGCCTCGCCGCCTTCGCGCCCTGAGCCGCATGCCGCGCCGGTTCCGCCGCTTGTGCGCCGCCGGGCGCCCGGCTAGGTAGGTCCAAACGGGAGGCCTCGATGCTCGAATTCCTGCGCAAGGGCGCGAAATCCTGGGTCGCCAAGATCCTGATCCTGCTGCTGATCGCGAGCTTCGCGGTCTGGGGCATCTCCGACGTCTTCACCACCAGCTCGAGCAGCGCGGTTGCCCGCATCGGCGACGAGAAGGTGACCGTCGAGGCCTATGCCGACGAGCTGGTGCGCCAGCGCGCCCGGCTGAGCCGGCAGGCCGGCCGCGCCATCAGCTTCGCCGAGATGCGCGAGACCGGGCTCGACCAGCTGGTGCTGGCGCAGCTCGCGCGCTTCGCCATGGTGAAGGCGGAGCTCGACGCGCTCGGCCTCGCGGCGCCGGACGACGCGGTGGCCGAGGAGATCCGCAACCAGCCGGGCTTCCAGGGCGCCGGGGGCTTTTCCGCCGCGAGCTATCGCAGCTGGCTGGCGCAGCAGGGCTACAGCCCCGCGCAGTTCGAGGCGCTGACCCGCGTCGCGGTCGGCCAGAGCATGCTCGACGAGGCCGCCGCCGGCACCGGCACCGCGCCGCCGGGCATGGGCCCGCGCATCGCCGCCTATCAGGGCGAGCGGCGCTCGGTCGCCGTGGTGGTGCTGCCGGAGGACCGCGCGCCGGAGCCGGGCGAGCCCGGGGAGGGCGCGCTCGAGGCGCAGTACGAGGCCGATCCTGCGGCCTATACCGAGCCGGAGCGCCGCGCCGGCCTCTATCTGCACATCGACGTCGAGGCGATGGCCGAAGAGCTCGCGCCCGGCGAAGAGGCGATCGAGGACTGGTATGCCGATCATGGCGACACCTTCGGCGAGACCGCCTCGCGGGTGATCGACCAGCTGCCGCTGCCGGCCGATGAGGCCGAGGCGCTGGCCGAGCGCCTGCGCTCGGGCGAGACGGATTTCGAGGCGCTGGCCACCGAGCTCGGCGAGAACCCGGCGGATCTCGATCTCGGCCGGGTCGTCGAGGGCGATCTGCCCGAGGCGGTCGAGGCCGCGGTCTTCGCCGCCACCGAGCCGGGCATCGTCGGCCCGGTCGCCGCGCCCACCGGCCCGGTGCTGGTGCGCATCCGCGAGGTGGTGGAGGGCGGCACTCCGCCGCTCGAGGAGGTTCGCGACGTGATCGCCGCGCGCCTCGCCCACGACGCCGCGCTCGACCGCGCGCCGGACCTGGCCAACCGGATCGAGGAGCTGCGCGCCGGCGGCCGGAACCTCGAGGAGATCGCCGCCGAGACCGGCATCGCCCTCGGCCGCTTCGAGGGGCTGGCCGAATCGGGCGCCCTGCCGGATGGCGACGTGGCCGACGGGATCGTCGGCACCGATGCCTTCCTCACCGAGGTCTTCGCCGCCATCGACCACGAGGAGCGCGACCTGATCGAGACCCCGGCCGGCGGCTATTTCCTCGTCCTCGTCGAGCGCATCGCCGAGAGCCGGCTGCTGCCGCTCGAGGAGGTCCGCGACCGGGTGCTGGCCGACTGGCAGGCCGAGGAGCGCCACCAGGCGCTGGAGGCGGAGGCCGCGGCGCTGGTCGAGCGCCTCGCCGGGCCGGCCCGCCTGACCGACTGGGCCGAGGAGCAGGGCCTCACGGTGACCGAGCATTACGACTTCCCGCGCGACGCCGCCCCGGCGACGCTGCCCTTCGCGCTCACCTCCGAGCTCTTCGCGCTGCCCGAGGGGCATGCCGCCTATCTGCCGCTCGATCCGGGGCAGGGGGTGATCCTCGCCGAGGTCACCGCCGTCACCCCGCTCGGGCCGGAGCAGACCGGGCTGCTCTCCGGGCGCATCGACATGGCGATCGGCGCGCAGCTTTCGCAGGACCAGGCCGAGCTGATGGCCCGCGCCCTCGAGAGCAGCTTCGAGACCAGCGTCGATCCGGCGGCGGTGGAGACCGTCTTCGACCTCATCGGCGCGGCGCGCCCGGGATCCTGACCGATGCAGATCACGCCGACCTTCGAGGCCTTCCGCGGGCCCTATGCCGCGGGGCAGGCGCAGGTGCTCGCCGCCCGCTTCACCGCCGATACCGAGACCGCGGTCTCGCTGATGCTCAAGCTCACCGGCGCCGCGCCGATGAGCTTCCTGCTCGAATCGGTCACCGGCGGCGAGGTCCGCGGCCGCTACTCGGTGATCGGCCATGCGCCGGACCTGATCTGGCGCTGCCACGGCGACCGCGCCGAGATCAACCGCCGCGCGCTCGAGACCGCCGATGCCTACGCGCCGGAGGATGCCGACAGCCTGACCAGCCTGCGCGCGCTGCTCGCCGAGAGCCGGATCGACCTGCCCGAGGGGCTGCCGCCGATGGCCGCCGGGCTCTTCGGCTATCTCGGCTACGACATGATCCGCCTGGTGGAGCGCCTCGGCGCGCCCAATGCCGATCCGCTCGGCCTGCCGGACGCGATGTTCCTGCGCCCCTCGCTGGTGGCGATCCTCGACAACATCCGCGACGAGGTCACCCTCGTCGCTCCGGTCTGGCCCGGGCCGGCGACCGCCGAGGCCGCCTATGCCGCCGCCGAGACCCGGTTGGCCGCGGCGCTGGAGCGGATCGCCCGGGCCGAGCCGGTCTCCGGCGTCGCGCCGCTGGCCGAGGCGCCGGCCCGCGCCGTGGCCCCGGTCTCCAACACCGCGAAGGACCGCTATCTCGAGAATGTCGAGAAGGCCAAGGACTACATCCGCGCCGGCGACATCTTCCAGGTGGTGCCGTCGCAGCGCTGGTCGCTGCCGCTCGAGGTCTCGCCCTTCGCGCTCTACCGGGCGCTGCGGCGGACCAATCCCTCGCCCTACATGTTCTTCTTCGACCTCGCCGGCTTCCAGATCGTCGGCGCCTCGCCGGAGATCCTGGTGCGGGTGCGCGAGGGCAAGATCACCATCCGCCCGATCGCCGGCACCCGCCCGCGGGGCAGGACGCCGGAGGAGGACCGCCGGCTCGAGGCCGAGCTGCTGGCCGATCCGAAGGAGCGCGCCGAGCACCTGATGCTGCTCGATCTCGGGCGCAACGATGTCGGCCGGGTGGCGGAGATCGGCTCGGTCGACCCGAACGAGCAGTTCACCGTGGAGCGCTACTCCCACGTGATGCACATCGTCTCCAATGTCGACGGGCGGCTGAGCCCCGAGCACGACGCGCTCTCGGCGCTGCTCGCCGGGCTGCCGGCGGGCACGGTCTCCGGCGCGCCGAAGATCCGCGCGATGGAGATCATCGACGAGCTCGAGACCGAGAAGCGCGGCGTCTATGCCGGCGGCGTCGGGTATTTCTCGGCGGGCGGCGAGATGGACACCTGCATCGCCCTGCGCACCGGGGTGGTGAAGGACGGCACGCTCTACGTGCAGGCCGGCGGCGGGGTGGTCTATGACAGCGACCCGGAGGCCGAGTTCCAGGAGACCGTGAACAAGGCCCGCTCGCTGATCCACGCCGCCGAGATCGCCCGCAACTTCAACTGACCCTCGGCGGGGCGCACGGGGCGTCCCGCTCCGCGGCACCCTCCTGACGGGCGCCGGCCCTGCACCGCGTCGCGGTCCCTGACAGGTCCGGGATCTGCCGCTCTCCCGCCCCGGCGCCGCGCCGGAGCGGGGGCGCGGGGTGGGCGGGCGGGCGCGCCCTCGGGCCGGCGCGGTGCCGGGGCGGGCGCCGTCGCCCGCCGCCGTCAGCCGGCGTTCTGCGCCGCGATCACCGCGGAGATCGGCGCCAGCTGCACCGAGCGGCCGCTGTTCTCCACCGACCATTTCTGCAGCGCCCGCAGCATGGCGAGGCTCGGCGGCGCGGAGATGATCGCGCCGCCGCCCTCGCCGGCGCTGGCCGCGACGCCGACGAGGATGTCGTAGATCTCCTCCTCGGTGGCGCCGGAGGGGATGCGCAGGGTCTGCCCGGCATAGGCGACACCGAAGGCCTGGGCGAAGGCGCGGCCGGCCTCCATGCTCGACGCATCGGCGTTGACGAAGGCGAAGCCGTTGCGCTCGAGCACCGGGATCACGCCCTTGATGATGCGCTCGTCGAGCGCCCCGCCTTCCTCGACCAGCCCCGAGGCGCCGACCGCCATGTAGAGGCTGGCCATCAGCTCCTCGACGCGCTCGGAAACCTCGAGATCGGTCATGCTCGTGGCGAGTATCGCGTCGCCGCCCACCGGCAGCTGCGCCAGCACCTCGTAGCCCTGCAGCTTGGCCTCGGCCGCCAGGCGCAGATCCGCCTCGCCGCGCGGCGCGATGCCGACGGTGAGCGGGATCCGCAGCGACAGCAGCGTCTCGGCCTCGAGCTCGCTGGAGCCGGCATCCTCGAGCACCACCGCGACCAGCGGCAGGTTGCCGCGGCGCTCGAAGGGCTCGGCATTGAGGGTCAGCGCCGGCGCCTGCAGCTCGAATTCCGGGTTCTCGACCTCGGGCGCCTCGCCGACCGGGGCCGGTCCCTCGAGCGTCGCCGCCGGCCGCAGGCCCGAGAGCTGGCCGTCGCCGATCGTGGTCTCGAAGGGCTCGGGGGCCGAGAAGCGGCCGTCCTCGGCGGGCTGCGCCGGCTCGATGGCGCCGCGCACGCCGGCCAGATCGCCCGAGGGCTGCGGCACCGGCTCGGGCACCTCGGGATCGCTCGGCGCGATCTCCGGCGCGATCACCGCCAGCTCGCCGTCCTGCGGAACCGCATCGATCGCCCCGGTGCCGGTCTCGGCCGGATCGGCCTCGGCAGCGGCCTCGGGCGCCGGGACGGCGGCGATGCGGCCCGGCTCCGGCGCCGGCCCGGTCACCGAGAGCGCCACCAGCGCCGCCGCCACCAGCAGCAGCCCGAGCAGCAGCCCGCCGAAGAATCCCAGCCCTTTCGATCCACCCCGGGGTTTCCGCGTCATGACGCCCTCCTAGACACTGCCGGTCCCGCCGACACAATCGCTGCAAGCAATAGCCGGAACTGCATGGTTATCCAACCGCTTGACGCTCCGCACCCCATACTGATCCTATAGCCGCGAAACCGGCCGCGCACCAGCCGTGCGATGGGTCAACCGCTAGCGAGCCCGCCCGATGCTTCTCCTGATCGACAACTACGACAGCTTCACCTACAACCTCGCACATTATCTCGGCGAGCTTGGCGCAAATGTGCAAGTGCAGCGCAATGACGCGCTTTCGGTCGCCGAGGCATTGGCGCTGAAGCCGCAGGCGGTGGTGCTGAGCCCCGGCCCCTGCACCCCGGCTGAGGCCGGGATCTGCGTCGATCTGGTGCGCGAGGCGCCGGCGGCGCTGCCGATCCTCGGCGTCTGCCTCGGCCACCAGGCGATCGCGGCGGCGTGCGGCGGCGAGGTGCTGCGCTGCCACGAGATCCTGCACGGCAAGCTCTCGCAGATCACCCATTCCGGCACCGGGCTGTTCGCCGGGCTGCCGCAGGGCTTCGCGGTGACGCGCTATCACTCGCTGACCGTGCGGCCCGAGACGATGCCGGCGGAGCTCGAGATCACCGCGCGTTCGCAGTCCGGCGTGGTGATGGGCCTCGCGCATCGCACGCGGCCGGTGCACGGGGTGCAGTTCCACCCCGAATCCATCGCCTCCGAGCACGGCCACGAGATGCTGCGGAACTTCCTCGCCCTGGCGCGGATCGGAGAGCCGGCATGAGCGCCGTGCTGAAGCCGCTGATCGGCACCGCCGCCGACCGCCCGCTGACCGAGGCGGAGGCCGGCCATGCCTTCGGCGCGATAATGGAGGGCGAGGCCAGCCCGGCGCAGATCGCCGGCTTCCTGATGGCCCTGCGCACCCGCGGCGAGGCGGTGGACGAGATCGCCGGCGCCGCCGCCGCGATGCGCGCCCGCGCCACGCCGGTCCGGGCGCCGGAGGGGGCGATGGACGTCGTCGGCACCGGCGGCGACGGCAAGGGCACGCTCAACATCTCCACCGCCGCGGCGCTGGTGGTGGCCGGCGCAGGGGTGCCGGTGGCCAAGCATGGCAACAAGGCGCTGTCCTCGCGCTCCGGCGCGGCGGATGCGCTGGCGGCGCTCGGGGTCGAGATCATGGTGCCGGCGGAGGTCGCGCAGGCGGCGCTCGACGGCTGCGGGCTCTGCTTCATGATGGCGCCGATGCATCATGCGGCGATGCGCCATGTGCAGCCGGTGCGGGGCGAGCTCGGCACCCGCACAGTGTTCAACATCCTCGGGCCGCTGACCAACCCGGCGGGGGTGAAATACCAGCTCACCGGCGCCTTCGCGCGCGAGCTGCTCAGGCCGATGGCCGAGACGCTGGGCCGGCTCGGCTCCGCCGCCGCCTGGCTGGTGCATGGCGCCGACGGCACCGACGAGCTCTCGATCGCCGGGCCCTCGCATGTGGTGGCGCTCGCCGGCGGCGCGATCACCGAATTCGAGACCCATCCCGAGGAGGCCGGCCTGCCGGAGCACCCCTTCGAGGCGATTCTCGGCGGCACGCCGGAGGCGAACGCGGCGGCGCTGGCGGATCTCCTGCGCGGCGAGAAGAGCGCCTATCGCGACGCGGTGCTGCTGAACGCCGCCGCCGCGCTGGTGGTGGTCGGCCGGGCGAAGGATCTGCGCGAGGGCGCGGCGCTGGCCGCCGAGAGCATCGACAGCGGCAGCGCCATGGCCCGGGTCAAGGCGCTCGCCGAGATCACCGCGGCAGGCCGGACCGCCTGACTTGTCCGGCTTCCGGCTCGATCTCTCGCGGCTCGGCGGCTGGGCCGCGCTGCCCTTCTTCGCGGAGGGCGGCATCGCCGCGGTCGAGGCGCGGCTGGCCGCCGAGCAGGCCGAGATCCTGCCGCCCGCGGGCGAGATCTTCGCCGCGCTCGAACTGACCCCGCCGGAGCGGGTGCGCGCGGTGATCCTCGGGCAGGACCCCTATCCGACGCCGGGCGATGCCAACGGGCTGGCGTTTTCCGTGCATCCCGGGCAGGCGCTGCCGCGCTCGCTGCGCAACATCCATGCCGAGCTCGCCACGGATCTCGGCCGGGCGCCGCCGAACGGCGATCTGCGCCCCTGGGCGCGGGCCGGGGTGCTGCTGCTCAACAGCGTGCTGACGGTACCGGCCGGGCAGGCCGGCGGGCACCAGAACCGGATCGGCTGGGAGCCGCTGGCGCGCGAGGTACTGGAGCTGGTCTCGCGCCGGCCGACCGCCTTCCTGCTCTGGGGCGCCAGGGCGCAGGCGCTGGCCAGCCACATCCATGACGACCCGCGGCATCTGGTGATCCGCACCGCGCATCCCTCGCCGCTCTCGGCGCGGCGGGGCTTCTTCGGCTCGCGGCCGTTCTCGCGGGTCAATGCCTGGCTGGGGGAGCGCGGCGAGCCGGAGATCGCCTGGGTCTGACGCGGCGCGCGCCGGGGAGCGGGGCGGCCTCCCGCAGGCCCCGCCCACCCTGCCGGTGCCGCGCCCGGTTGCAGGTGTCCCGCCCCCCTTCGCCTGCGGGAGGCCGCCCCGCTCCCCGGCCGCCAGCCGATGCACCCGCGGAGGTTCGGCCGGAACCTGGGTTCCGGCCGATGCGAACCCGGAGCGCGGCCCCGGCGCCCCGGCCATCGCGGAGCCGCACCGGACCCGCAGGCAATCCGCAGGCGCGGCCTGCGGCGGGGCTTGGCCGGGCGGCGCCGGGCGGCTATGAGACGGCCATGGACATTCTCGACAGGATCGCGGCCTACAAGGCCGAGGAGGTGGCCGCGCGCCGGGCTGCCCGGCCGCTCGGCGAGGTGGAGGCCGCGGCGCGGGCGGCGGGCCCGGTCCGGCCCTTTGCCGGCGCCCTGGCGGCGGCGCAGGCCGCCGGCCGCTACGGGCTGATTGCCGAAATCAAGAAGGCCAGCCCCTCCAAGGGGCTGATCCGGGCGGATTTCAACCCGCCGGCGCTCGCCGCGGCCTATGCCGCGGGCGGCGCCACCTGCCTCAGCGTGCTGACCGACACCCCCTCCTTCCAGGGTGCCGACGAGTATCTCGTGGCGGCCCGCGCGGCCTGCCCGCTGCCGGTGCTGCGCAAGGACTTCATGCTCGACCCCTACCAGATCGCCGAGGCGCGCGCGCTGGGGGCCGACTGCATCCTGGTGATCCTCGCCATGGTCTCCGACGCCCAGGCGCAGGAGCTTGAGGAGGCCGCCCTGTCCTGGGGCATGGACGCGCTGCTCGAGGTCCATGACCGGGCCGAGCTCGACCGTGCGCTGGCGCTGAAGGCGCGTCTCGTCGGGGTCAACAACCGCAACCTGCGAACCTTCGAGACCCGGCTCGAGACCACCGAGGCGCTGGCGCCGCTGATCCCCGCCGACCGGCTCGCGGTGGCCGAGAGCGGGCTCTTCGCCCCGGCCGATCTGGCGCGGCTGGCACGGGCCGGCACGCGCAGCTTCCTGATCGGCGAGAGCCTGATGCGGGCCGCGGACGTGACCGCCGCGACGCGGGCCATCCTGGCCGATCCGGTGCCGGCGGAGGCCGCCTCGTGAGCGAGCCCGAGACCCCCGGGAGCCCCGGCACGCTGACCCATTTCGATGCCGAGGGCCGGGCCCGCATGGTCGATGTCGGCGCCAAGCCGGAGACCGGGCGCACGGCCACCGCGCGCGGCTGCGTGACCATGGCGCCGGAGACGCTGGCGATGATCACCGAGGGCCGGGCGAAGAAGGGCGACGTGCTCGCGGTGGCGCGGCTCGCCGGCATCATGGCGGCCAAGCGCACCGCCGACCTGATCCCGCTCTGCCATCCGCTGATGCTCTCCAAGGTCGAGGTCGATCTCGTGCCGGCGCCGCCGGACCGGGTGGAGATCACCGCCACCGTCGCGCTCTCGGGCCGCACCGGGGTGGAGATGGAGGCGCTGACCGCGGTGAGCATCGCCGGCCTCACGGTCTACGACATGTGCAAGGCGGTGGACCGCGCGATGCGGATCGGCGAGATCCGGCTGACCCACAAGGCCGGCGGCAAGTCCGGCGCGTTCTCCCAGCCATGAGCGCCGGCAGGGGGCTGATCCCGGTCGCCGAGGCGCTGGCGGCGGTGTTCCGGCTCACGCCGCGGATGCCGGCGGAGACGGTGCCGCTGGAGGCGGCGGCGGGCCGGGTGCTGGCGGCGGATGCGCTGGCCCGGCGCGACCAGCCGCCCTTCGCCGCCTCGGCGATGGACGGCTATGCGGTGCGCGCGGCGGAGGCGGTGGCGGGCGCGCGGCTGACGCTCGCCGGCGAATCGGCGGCGGGGCACCGCCATGGCGGCGCGCTGCCCGCGGGCGCGGCGATCCGCATCTTCACCGGCGCGCCGGTGCCCGCGGGCGCGGATGCGATCCTGATCCAGGAGGATGCCGAGGCCGGCGCGGGTCTTGTGACGGTGCGCGAGGGCCCGGCCCCCGGTGCCTTCATCCGCCCCGCCGGGGGCGACTTCACCCTTGGCGAGCGCCTCGCCGCGCCGCTGCGCATCACGCCGCGCCATGTCGCGCTGCTCGCGGCGATGAACCTTGCCACGCTCGAGGTCGCGCGCCGGCCGCGGGTGGCGCTGATCCCGACCGGCGACGAGCTGGTCACCCCCGGCGACACCCCGGGGCCGGACCAGATCGTCAGCTCCAACAATTACGGGCTGGCGGCGATGCTCGCCGCCCGCGGCGCCGAGCCGTTGCTCTGCCCGATCGCGGCGGACCGGCCGGAGAGCCTCGCGGCCAGCCTCCGGGTGGCGCGGGATGCCGACATCGTGGTGACGCTGGGCGGCGCCTCGGTGGGCGACCACGATCTCGTGGCGGCGGTGGCGGCCGAGGCGGGCCTCGAGCGCGCCTTCTACAAGATCGCCATGCGCCCGGGAAAGCCGCTGATCGCCGGGCGGCTCGGGGATGCCATGCTGGTCGGCCTGCCGGGCAATCCGGTGAGCGCGATGATCTGCGGCGAGGTGTTCCTGGTGCCGGCGATCGAGGCGGCGCAGGGGCTGCCCGAGCAACCCCGGGCGCGGGTGCCGGCGCGGCTGGCCCATGCGCTGCCGGCGAACGGGCCGCGCGAGCACTACATGCGCGCGGTGCTGGGCCGCCCTGCCCCCGGCGCGGCGCTGCCCGAAGTCCGGGTCTTCGAGAACCAGGACAGCTCGCTGCTCGCGACGCTGGCACAGGCCAACGCGGTGGCGGTCCGCCCGCCGCATGCCCCGGCGCTGCCCGAGGGTGCCGAGATCGAGGCGATTCCGCTCGACGGCTGTTGACAATCCGGCCCGTGTTCCCCTGCGGCCGATTCGGTTTCGGTTGACACAAAGCACGAACTTTCATAGAACGATCCGTGCGACACAGAGAAAACAGGGCGGGCCGGGCCGAATGCTGACCAAGAAGCAATACGATCTTCTGGTATTCATCCACGAACGGGTGCAGCGCGACGGCGTCTCGCCCTCCTTCGACGAGATGAAGGAGGCGCTCGCCCTGCGCTCGAAATCCGGCATTCACCGGCTGATCACCGCGCTCGAGGAGCGCGGCTACATCCGCCGCATGGCGCATCGGGCGCGGGCGGTGGAGATCATCCGCCTGCCGGAGAATCTCGAGCCCCGGCGCCCGGCCCGCGGCTTCCGCCCCTCGGTGATCCAGGGGGACCGGGACCGTCTGGAGGCCGCCGCCGCCACGCCCCCCGCGACGCATGAGATCGCCGCCGAGCCCGGGCTCGAGGTGCCGCTGATCGGCCGCATCGCCGCCGGCACGCCGATCGAGGCGCTCGAGCAGGGCGACCAGCGCCTCGCCGTGCCGAGCCAGATGATCGACCCGGCTTCGGAGCACTACGCGCTCGAGGTCAAGGGCGATTCGATGATCGATGCCGGCATCCACGAGGGCGACATCGTCATCATCAAGCGGCAGGACACGGCGCAGACCGGCGACATCATCGTCGCGCTGATCGACGATCACGAGGCGACGCTGAAGCGCCTGCGCCGCAAGGGCGGAGCGATCGCGCTCGAGGCCGCCAACCCGGCCTATGGCATCCGCGTCTACCGCGCCGACCAGGTGAAGATCCAGGGCCGCATGGTGGGGCTGATCCGCACCTACTGAGCCGGGCGCGGCCGATGGGGCATGGTATCCGGCCGTTGCGGCCGGCAATCGGGTAAAGGGCTCCGCGCCCGGCCCGTGAGCCGGCCGCGGCGATGGCGATGCCTGTTCACGCCGCGACGGATATCCTCCCGCTCGGCGATCTGGATGACGTTCCTTTCGATACCGCCAGGCGCCTGAAATCCCTTCTCCAGACCCGATCAATGCCACTGAAACACCCGGCAAGGCATCCGCTCCGGCGCCTCCCGGTGCGCGCTGCTCCCGGTGCGCGCTGCTCCCGGCGCCCGGACAGGCGGCAAAGGCGTCAGCGCCGCGGCGCCGCGCAGCCTGCCGGCAGCGGCGCGGGGGTCTCGGGCGCCCAGGGCCGGCGCACGCCGCCCGCCGCGACCACCGAGAGCCCCTCCGGCCCCGGCGTGATCGCCAGCGCCCCGGTCGCCGCCAGCCGCGCCTCGCCGAAATAGCAGCACCCCCCGGTCAGCCGCGCCGGACCGTGCCGCGCCACCAGCAGCACGCCCGGCCGGCAGAGCCTTTCGAGCTCCGCGCGCACCGGTCGCCGCCCGTGCAGCACCTCGAGCCGCCAGCCCTCGGCGAGATCCGCCCGCGCCCAGCCGCGGCCATGGGTGAGCCCCGGCCGCGCCGAGGCGGTGCGCTGGTCGGCCGCGTCGCCGTCGCGCCGCAGCCAGGTCTCGGCGGCGAAGCTCTGCGCGCGGGGATGGTCGATGGCGCGCCCCTCCGGCCCCATCACCCCGACCAGCCGCGCGCCGGGCGCGAGCAGCACCGCGGGCCGCGGCGGCGGATCGGCCCAGAGCGCGACGCCGAGTGCCACCGCGCCGAGACCGGCGAGCCGCAGCCGGCTCCGCCACAGCACCAGCCAGAGCCCGCCGAGCGCCACCAGCCCCAGCGCCCCCTCTGGCGCCGCCGGCACCAGCCGGACCGCCCCCGGCCAGCCGGCCACACCATGGGCGATCTCGAGCACGAGGCCGATCCCGGCGCCCATGGCGGCAACCGGCGCATCGGCCAGCCCGAAGGGCGCCGCCAGCCCCGAAAGGATCGCCATCGGCGCGATCCAGAGCCCCATCAGCGGCACCGCGGCGAGATTGGCCGGCAGCCCGTAGACCGGCAGCCGGTTGAAATGCACCGCCGCGAAAGGCGCCGTCGCCAGCCCGGCGACGATGCTGGTGAGCAGCAGCGCGCCGAGATAGACCGCGGCGCGCCGGCCGATCCGCGCCGCCAGCCCGCCCGGCGCGCGGCGCCCCGGCAGCGCGCGCAGCCGCTCGAAGGCCGCGACCAGCGCCGCCGTCGCCGCGAAGCTCATCTGGAAGCCCGGGTCCTGCAGCGAGACCGGCCGCACCAGCAGCACCAGGATCGCCGCCAGCCCCAGCGCCCGCAGCGTCAGCGCGGGTCGGTCGAGCAGCACCGCGACGAGCGCCACCGCCGCCATCGCATAGGCGCGCTGGGTCGGCACCGTGGCGCCCGACAGCGCGAGATAGGCGGCGCCCGCGAGGAGCGCGCCGGCCGCCGCCAGCTTCTTGCCGGAAAGGTTGAGCGCCACCGCCGGCACCGCCGCCGCGCCGAGCCGGATCCCGGCGAAGACCAGCCCGCAGAGGATGCCCATGTGCAGCCCCGAGATCGCCAGGAGATGCGCCAGATTGGCGGCCCTGAGCGCCTCGGCATCGGTCTCGGCGATGCCGGCCCGGTCCCCCACCAGGATCGCCGCGGCGAAGGCGCCCTCCGGCCCCGGCAGCCGGGCGCGCAGGCCGTCGGCGATCTCGGCGCGCAGCCGCGCCAGCCAGAGCAGCGCCCGGTCCGCCGTGCCGCCGGCGGGCAGGCGCAGCACCGGGGCATCGGTGTAGCCCACGCCGCCGATCCCCGCGAACCAGGCCTGGCGGCGGAAGTCGAACACCCCCGGCTCCACCGGCCCGCCCGGCGGGAACAGCCGCGCATAGAGCCGCACCCGCGCGCCCGGCCGCGGCGCCTCGGCGAGCGCCGCATCGATCAGGCTGATGCGCAGCCGCGCCGGCGTCTCGGACGGCTCCAGCCCATAGACCACCACCTCGTCGAGCAGCAGCCGCGGCGCCCCCGAGCCCGATTGCGAGAGCGCGCGCACCCGGCCGTCCACCGTCTCGTGCAGCGGCCCGGAGAGCACCGGCGCCGCCGCCGCCCGGGCATGCAGCAGCGCCGCCGAAAAGCCGCTCGCCGCGGCGAACACCAGCAGCAGCGCCGCCAGCAGCGCCGCGCCGCCCTTCCGCGCATGGCCCGAGAGCAGCGGCGCCAGCGGCACCAGCGGCGCCAGCGCCCAGTGCAGACCCGGCTCCGCCGGCAGCGCCAGGTAGAGCCAGATCCCCGCCCCCAGCGCCACCGGCAGCCAGAGCACCGCGCGCCCGGCCTCCGCCGCCCGGATGCCGGCCCAGATCGCGGCCCCCCGGCCGCTCGCTGTCTCTCCGCCCTGCACCGGCTCCCCTTGTCCCGACCGCTCTTGTCCTGACTGCGGCGCTGCCGCATAACCGTGGCCGCCTTCGCCCCTGCCGGGCAAGCCCCCGGGCGCGGAGGACCGACAGCGCGGGAGGCGGTTCGATGAGCGACGACAAGGCAGAATCCGGCGGCGTGGTGACGCGCTTCGCCCCATCGCCCACCGGATACCTGCATATCGGCGGCGCCCGCACGGCGCTGTTCAACTGGCTGTTCGCGCGCCACCATGGCGGGCGCTTCCTGCTGCGCATCGAGGATACCGACCGCGCGCGCTCCACCCCCGAGGCCACCGCGGCGATCTTCGCCGGCATGGAGTGGCTCGGGCTCGACTGGGACGGCGAGGCGGTCTCGCAGCTCTCCCGCATCGAGCGCCACGGCGAGGTGGTCGAGGCGATGCTCGCCGCCGGCACCGCCTATCGCTGCTGGGCCAGCAAGGAGGAGATCGACGCCTTCCGCGAGCAGGCCAAGGCCGAGGGCCGCCCGCCGCTCTTCCGTTCGCCCTGGCGCGACGCCAGCGAGCCGGGCGAGGGGCCCTATGCGGTGCGCCTCAAGGCCCCGCGCGAGGGCCAGGTCACCGTGGCCGACGCGGTGCAGGGCGAGGTCACCTGGGCGGCGGAGCAGCTCGACGACCTGATCCTGATGCGCTCCGACGGCACGCCGACCTACATGCTCGCGGTGGTTGTGGACGACCACGACATGGGCGTGACCCACGTGATCCGCGGCGACGATCACCTCACCAACGCCGCCCGGCAGAGCCTGATCTACCGCGCCATGGGCTGGGATGTGCCGGTGTTCGCGCATATCCCGCTGATCCACGGGCCGGACGGCGCCAAGCTCTCCAAGCGGCACGGCGCGCTCGGGGTCGAGGAATACGCCGCCATGGGCTACCTGCCGGAGGCGATGCGCAACTATCTCGCGCGGCTCGGCTGGTCCCATGGCGACGACGAGTTCTTCACCACCGAGCAGGCGATCGCCTGGTTCGGGCTCGGCTCGGTCGGCCGCTCGCCGGCGCGTTTCGATTTCGCGAAGCTGGAGAATCTCAACGGCCAGCACATGCGCGCGGCGGCCGATGATCACCTCGTGAATGCGCTGGATCGCTTTCGTGTGCACCGCGGCACAGCGCCGCTGGACGAGGCCAGCCGGGCCCGTCTGCTGGCCGCCATGCCGGGGCTGAAGGAGCGCGCCAAGACACTGATAGAGCTTGAAGATCTCGCCTATTACCTGCTCGCGGCACGGCCGCTGGAGCCGGATGTCAAGGCGGCCAAGCTGCTGGACGGGAATGCACGGGCTCTTCTCGCCCGGCTCGCCGCCCGGCTAAAAGACGTCCAGCGTTTCGACACGGCGGGGCTCGAGGAGACGATCCGCGACTTCGCCGAGGCGGAACAATTGAAGCTCGGCAAGGTGGCGCAGCCTTTACGCGCCGCCCTGACAGCCCGCGCGGTCAGCCCCGGCGTCTTCGACGTCATGGAGACGCTTGGGCGAGAGGAGACCCTGGCGCGGCTGGAGGACGTCATCTGAGCGTCGCTCCGACGCCACGCGCCCAAGATCAACCGCGCCCTCCGTGGGCGCCCTGCAGCGAGGACGACACGATGGACGCGAAATCCAACCGGACCGCCACCGTCACGATCGACGGAAAGAGCGCGGAGTTCCCCGTCTACGACGCAACCCACGGCCCCTCGGTCATCGACATCCGGAAACTTTATGCAGAGACCGGGATGTTCACCTACGATCCCGGCTTCACCTCCACCGCGAGCTGCGAAAGCACCATCACCTTCATCGACGGCGACAAGGGCGAGCTGCTCTACCGGGGCTTCCCGATCGACCAGCTGGCCGAGAACAGCCATTTCCTCGAGGTCTGCTACCTGCTGCTCTATGGCGAGCTGCCGAGCGCCGCGCAGCTCGAGGATTTCGAGATGCGGGTCACCCGCCACACCATGCTGCACGAGCAGATGGTGAACTTCTTCCGCGGCTTCCGGCGCGACGCGCACCCGATGGCGGTGGTCTGCGGCGTGGTCGGCGCGATGTCGGCCTTCTACCACGACAGCACCGACATCACCGACCCCTGGCAGCGCGAGGTCGCCTCGATCCGCATGATCGCCAAGCTGCCGACGATCTGCGCCTGGGCCTACAAGTACTCGATCGGCCAGCCCTTCGTGTATCCGCGCAACGATCTCGACTACGCGGCCAACTTCCTGCACATGTGCTTCGCGGTGCCCTGCGAGGAATACGTGGTCAATCCGGTGATGGCCCGCGCCATGGACCGGATCATGACCCTGCACGCGGATCACGAGCAGAACGCCTCGACCTCCACGGTGCGCCTCGCCGGCTCGTCCAACGCCAACCCGTTTGCCTGCATCGCCGCCGGCGTCGCCTGCCTCTGGGGGCCGGCGCATGGCGGCGCCAACCAGGCCTGCCTCGAGATGCTGCAGGAGATCGGCACGGTCGACCAGATCCCCGAATACATCCGGCGCGCCAAGGACAAGGACGATCCCTTCCGCCTGATGGGCTTCGGCCACCGCGTCTACAAGAACTACGACCCGCGCGCCAAGGTGATGCAGGAGACCGCCAAGGAGGTGCTCGAGCTGGTCGGCGTCGAGAACGACCCGACCCTGCAGGTGGCGCAGGAACTGGAGCGGATCGCGCTCGAGGACGAGTATTTCGTCGAGAAGAAGCTCTACCCGAACGTCGATTTCTACTCGGGCATCGTGCTCAACGCGATGGGCTTCCCGACCTCGATGTTCACCGCGATCTTCGCGCTCTCGCGCACCGTCGGCTGGATCGCGCAGTGGAAGGAGATGGTCGAGGATCCGGTGCAGCGCATCGGCCGTCCGCGGCAGCTCTACACCGGCGCGGCGCGGCGCGAATACGTGAACGTCGAGGACCGCTGAGGCGGAACCGGCGATAGCGCCAGACGGGCACGGGCCCCGGCCATGCGGCCGGGGCTTCTTCGTCTCCGCCGCGCGGCGCTCAGCCCCCGATGCCGCGGAGCACCGCCGCCGCCGCCTGCGCCGAGGCGCCGGGACCGCCGCGGCCGAGCCGCTCAAAGGCCCGCGCGAAGGCCGCCCGCTGCGCCTCCCGCGCCGGGCCGGGATCGAGCAGCGGGCGCACCGCCTCGACCAGCGCCGCCGCCGTGCAGGCCTCCTGGAAGCGCTCCGGCACCGCCTTCTCGCCGAGCACCAGGTTGACGAGATGGGCGGTGTCCACCCGCACCAGCCGGCGCACGATGGCCGCGGTCAGCCAGGAGGCGCGATAGGCCGAGACATGGGGCGTGCCCGCCGCCGCCATCTCGAGCCCCATGGTGCCCGAGGCCAGCAGCGCCGCGGCGCCCGAGGCGAGCCCCGCGCGCTTCGCCGCCTCGCCGGCATCGGGCAGCACCGGATGGGCGCGCATGGGCAGGCTGGCCGCCCAGCCGGTCACGCTCGCGGCCACGGTCTCGGCGACCGGCACCACCGCCTCGAGCCCCGGGCGCTCCGCCGCCAGCCGCGCCGCCGCCTCGCCGAACACCGGCATCAGCTTGCCCACCTCGCCGCGGCGCGAGCCCGGCGCCAGCACGAGCAGCGGGGTCTCCGGCGCGATGCCGCGGGCGGCGCGGAAGGCCGCGAGGCTCTCCGGCGGCACCGGGGGCAGGTCGGCCAGCGGGTGGCCGACGAAATCGCATTCCATCCCTGCGGCTGCCATGTAGGGCGGCTCGAAGGGCAGCAGCGCCAGCACCTGGTCGGTGAACCGCGCCATGTGCTTCGCCCGGCCCGGCCGCCAGGCCCAGACCGACGGCGCGACATAGTGCACCGTGCGGATCCCCGGCGCCGCCCGGCGCACCCGCTCCGCCACGCGCAGGCCGAAGGAGGGCGCATCGATGGTCACCAGCGCCGCCGGGCGGCGGGCCAGCACGTCCGCGGTGGTCTGGCGCATCCGGCGCAGGATGGTCGGCAGCCGCGGCACGACCTCGGCAATGCCCATCACCGTGAGGTCCGACATCTCGAACAGCGAGCGCAGCCCCGCCGCCTGCATCTGCAGGCCGCCGACACCGGCGAACTCGGCATCCGGCCGGGCCGCCCGCAGCGCCCGGATCAGCCCGGCGCCCAGCCGGTCGCCCGAGGGCTCGCCGGCGACGAGATAGATCAGCGGCCCGCTCACAGGGCCTCCGGCGCGACGGACCAGAGGAAGATCCCGGCCCGGTCGGCGGCGGCCACCGTGGCGGCCCGGTCGAGGATCTGCACCCCGCCGGCCTCGATGGCGACCCCGGCGAGCCCCGCCGCGGCGGCGCCCCTCACCGTGCGCGGGCCGATCGCCGGCAGGTCGAGCCGCCGGTCCTGCCCCGGCTTCGGCATCTTGAGCAGCACGCCCGCCGGCGGCGGCGCATGGGCGCGCTTGGCCGCCGGCAGCGCGGCGATCCGGGCGAGCAGCGCATCCGTCCCCTCGACCGCCTCGACCCCGAGGCAGACCCCGCCGGCAACCACCGCCGCCTGGCCGACATCCACTGGGCCGAGGGCGCGCAGGATCTCCGCCGCCCGCGCGACATCGCCGCGCGCCCGCGCCTCCGGGCGCAGCCGGCCGAGCACGCCCGGCTCGGCGGTGAGCGCGGGGCCGTCGATGCAATCCGCCGGCGCCACCAGCCGGATGCCCTCCTCCTCGAAGATCGCGCCGAAGCCGCGCAGCATCGCATCGTCGCCCTGGCGCAGCAGCCGCAGCACGCGCGAGCCCACCCGCAGCGCCATGGCATCGAAGGCCCAGGGGCGCAGCCGCGGGCGGTCCATCGCCCCGGCAAACACCACCTCGCGGCAGCCGGCACGCTTCAGCGCCCGGAACATCCGCCCGATCTTCTCGAAACGATGCGCCTCGTGGGGATGGTCATCGACCCAGTCGAGCGGGGCCTCGGCGAAGGAGATCACCAGATAGGGCCGCCCGGCATCGCGGGTCGCCTCGGCGATCAGGCGGGGCAGGTCGCCGCGCCCGGCGATGATGGCGAGCGCGCCGCGATTCCCGGCGGCTGCCTCACTCGGCACGGGGGGTGCAGAAGCTGCGGCTCGAATCGGCGAGGATGAAGCCGATCATCTCCTCCACGGCCGCGACGCCGGCATGCGCCGCCGCCGCCCGCTCGGCCCGCTCGTGCAGCGAGCCGGCGCCGTGGAACACCTCGCGATAGGCCGCCCGCAGCGCATGGATCACCTCGCGCGGGAAGCCGCGGCGCTTGAGCCCGACGATGTTGAGCCCGCCGAGCTCGGCACGGTTGCCGATCACCAGGCCGAAGGGGATGACGTCCTTCTCCACCCCGGTCATGCCGCCGACCATCGCCTGGCCGCCGATGCGGACGAACTGGTGCACCGCCGAGAGCCCGCCGAGAAAGGCGAAATCGCCGATCTCCACATGGCCGGCCAGCGTCGCGTTGTTGGCGAGGATCACGCCGTTGCCGAGCTTGCAGTCATGGCCGACATGGGCGCCGACCATCAGCAGGCAGCGATCGCCGACGCTGGTCAGCATGCCGCCGCCCCTGGTGCCCGGATTGGCGGTGACATGCTCGCGGATCATGCAGTCCGCGCCGATCTCGAGGCGGCTCGGCTCGCCCTCGAACTTCAGGTCCTGCGGCTGGTGGCCGAGCGAGGCGAAGGGCCAGACCCGCGTCCGCGCGCCGATCCGGGTGCGGCCGGCAACCGTGACATGCGAGACGAGCTGCACGCCCTCCCCGAGCACGACCTCGGCGCCGACATGGCAGAAGGGGCCGATCTCGACCCCTGGCGCGATCTCGGCGCCGGGCTCGACGACCGCGCTGGGATGGATGCTCACGCCGTCCCCTGCGAGCGGCGGGAATCGTCCTTGTCGATGATCATCGCGGAGAACTCGGCCTCGGCCACCAGATTCGGGCCGACCCGGGCCTCGCCCCAGAACTTGAAGACCTTGCCCCGCCCGCGCAGGATCTTCACGTGAAGCTCGAGCACATCGCCCGGGATCACCTTCTTGCGGAAGCGCGTCTTGTCCAGCGTCATGAAGTAGACGAGCAGGTCCTCGCCCTCCTTCCCGAGGCTGTCGACCACCAGCACGCCCGCGGTCTGCGCCATCGCCTCCACCACGAGCACGCCGGGCATCACCGCCTCCTGCGGGAAATGCCCCTCGAAATGCGGTTCGTTCGCGGTGACGTTCTTGATGCCGATCGCGCTCTCGTGCGGGCGGATCGCCTGCACCTTGTCGATCAGCAGGAAAGGGTAGCGATGCGGGATCATCCGCTTGATCCGGCCAAGATCCGCCACCCGCTCGTCGACCCGGTCCGCCTCGTCTGCCGCCATGTCGTCTCTTGATCCCCTTCAGAACGCCGAAGTGATTACCGGGCAGCGGGGCGAAATCAAGCCCTCATTCCCCGGAATCCGGCTGGAACGTCGCCGCATCGAGCTCTTCCTCGGTGGGCAGAAGCGCCTCTTCCTCCGGCAGCACGATCTCGGGCGCCGGAATCTGCGCGTCGAACAGCGCGATCACCGCCTCGGTGCGGTTGACCGTGGGCGCCGCCACCAGCACGTCGTCGGCATCCAGCACGATCTCCGCCCCCTCGGCCTTCAGCAGCGCGATCAGCACCGGCCCGAGCGCCGCCGAGAGCCGCTCCCGCGCCGCCCGCACCGCCTGCTGCAGCTCGCTGGCCCGGCGCTGGCTGCGCCGCCGCGCGATCCGCACCTTGCTGTCGAAGCGCGCCGCCCGGCGCTCGAACTCCTCGCGGCTGATCTCGCCGCGCAGCTGCGTGATCTCCGCCTCCTCGGCCTCGATCTCGGCCGTGATCGCGTCCACCCGGGCCTGGAACGCGATGCTGAGCTCCTGCTCGGCCCGGCGCAGCGCCCGGCCCGCGGCGCTCTCGCGCAGCACCCGGTCGCGCGAGACGACGATGACCCGCGGCCCGCCGGCCTCCTGTGCCTGCGCCTCCTGCGCCCGGGCCGGCACCGCGGCGCCGAGGGCCGCAGCGCCGAGACCGGCGAGGAAGGCGCGGCGCGCAAGCACGATCAGAACCGCGTGCCCACCGAGACACGGAAGATCTCGTCGTCGTCGAAATCCTCCTTGACGATCGGGAAGCCGACGCTGAGCTCGATCGGGCCGAAGGGGCTGTCGATGAACAGCAGCCCGCCGGCCGCGACGCGGATCTTCGGATCGTCGTCGATGGTGACTGCGCTGACCGAGGTGTTGCCGGCCGGCGCGTCGAAATAGGTCCGGTTGAGGCCCCAGAGCGTGCCCGCATCGACGAAGGCGCCGCCATAGATACCGAGCTCCTCCGGCAGGCCGATCGGGAAGGAGACCTGCGCCCGCACCACGCCGAAGAAGTTGCCGCCGACCGCGTCGCGGCTCGCGTTGACCGTGTCGCGCGGGCCGATGCCCTCGGCGGCGAAGCCGCGCAGGCTGTTGCCGCCGATGAAGAAGCGGTCGTTCACCCGGGTGTCGTCGCCGAAGGTGAACAGCGCGCCGCCCTCGACCTCGATGCTGGCCACCAGGTCGTCGTCGAAGAAGCCCTGCCAGCCCTTGATCGAGGCCCGCGTCTTGACGAACTGCGCATCGCCGCCGAGGCCCGCGAACTCCTGGTTGATCCGCGCGAGATAGCCCCCCGTCGGCTCGATCCGGTCGTTCCGCTTGTCATAGGACAGCGTGTAGCCGACCGAGGACTTGAAGCGCGAGCCGTCATCGACCTGGATCGCCGGGGAGGCGTTGAAGGCCGCCTCGAGATCGTCGCGCGAGAAGGAATAGTCGAGCTGCAGCGTCGCATCCTCGGAGAGCGGGAAGGCCACCGAGGGCTCGAAGCCGGCACGGTTGAGCTGGAACGAACTCTCGTCGTCGCGGTCGTCCTGGATGAAGAAGCCGCGCATCGTCACCGCGAGATCCCGGTCGAGGAACTTCGGCTCGGTGAACGACAGGTCGTAGACCTGCGTGTCGCCCGCCGCGGTGACGGTGGCGTTCACGATCTGGCCGCGGCCGAGGAAGTTGCGCTCGGTTACCGCCACGGTGCCGATCGGGCCGGCGCTGGAGGAGTAGCCGATGCCGAAGTTGATCGAGCCGGTGGATTTCTCCGCCACCTTGACCTTGAGCACCGCGCGGTCGTCGCCGCTGCCGGGCTCGGCCTCCACCTCGACGCGCTCGAAATAGCCGAGGCCGCGGATCGCGCTGCGGGTCAGGCGGATCTTGCGCGCGTCGAAGGCGTCGCCCTCCACCAGCTCCACCTCGCGGCGGATCACCCGGTCGAGGGTCGCGGTGTTGCCCTCGATGTCGATCCGCTCGATGAAGATCCGGCTGCCCTCCGAAAGCTCGAAGGTGATGTCGATGATCCGGTCCTCGGTGTCCTTGTCGGCGCGCGGCTGCACGCGGACGAAGGCGAACCCCTTCTCGCCGGCGAGGTCGGTGAGCTCGTTGGCGATCTCCTCCACCTCGGTGGCGTCATAGGTCTCGCCGGTCAGGTCCTCCGCCGGGATCAGCGCGAGGAAGTCCTCGGCGTCCAGCCCCTCGGCGTTCACCTGCACGTCGAACTCGCCGAAGGTGTACTGCTCGCCCTCCTCGACATCGAAGGTGATGAAGAAGCCCGTGCGGTCGGGCGCAAGCTCGGCGGTGGCCGAGAGCAGGCTGAAATCGGCATAGCCGCGCGAGAGGTAGAACTGGCGCAGCAGCGCCTTGTCGAGCTCCAGCCGGTCCGGGTCGTAGACATCCGAGGAGAAGAAGACCGAGAGGAAATCGGACTCGCGGGTCTCGATCTCGTCGCGCAGCCGGCTGTCGGAGAAGGCGCGGTTGCCGACGAAGTCGATCGAGCTGACCCCGGTCATCTCGCCCTCGTCGATCTCGAAGACCAGATCCACCCGGTTCTCCGAGCGCTCGATGATCACCGGCTCGACCTGCGCGCCATAGCGCCCGGTGCGGCGGTAGATCTCGATGATCGCCTGGGCGTCGGACTCGGCCGTGGCCGGGGTGAACGGAAAGCGCGGCCGCGAGCTGATGATGCGGAGCAGGTCCTCGTCCTTGGCGATGTCGTTGCCCTCGAAGGCGATCTCGTTGATCGAGGGGTTCTCCTGCACCTCGACGACGATGCCGCGATCCGCCGGGATCACCCGGACATCGCGGAACAGCCCGGTGTCGAAGAGCCGCCGGGTGGCCGCGTTGAGATCCTCCGCGGTGATCGCACGGTCCGAGGGCAGCGCCATGTAGGAGATGATCGTGCCCGGCTCGATTCGGCGGTTGCCGCGGATCACGATCTGGCTCTGGGCGCCCTGGCCCGCGCCCGCGACCTGCGCATGGGCGGACATGGGTCCGGCAAGCGGCGGGCCGGCGGCAACCAGAGCAAGCGTCAGGATGCACGCGCGAACCGGGCAGAAACGGGCCATGTCGCCTCCTTGTACCAGCGAGTGGGGTGGCTCCCCCCGCTTACCCCGCCAGAACGCGGGAGATGTCGTTGTAGGTCGCGAACACCATAAGGGACAAGACCAGGCATAGCCCGATCATCGTGCCGACCTGCATCGCCGAGCCGCCCACCGGGCGCCCCCGGAGTGCCTCGATGCCATAGAACATCAGGTGCCCGCCATCCAGGATCGGGATCGGCATCAGGTTGAGCAGCCCGATGGCGGTGGACAGCACGGCGATGAAGCCGACGAAGTTGAACGCCCCCTGCTCGGCCTGCTCGCCCGACATCTCGGCGATGCGGATCGGCCCGCCGATGTTGGAGAGATCGGCATTGGCGAAGATCATGTCGCCGAAGAAGGTCAGCGTGCCGGTGATGATGTTCCAGGTGCGGTCGACGCCGTGCTCGAGCGCATCCAGCGGCCCTCGCCAGACCGCCACCGGCACCAGCCCGCCGCGCGAGGTGGAGCGCACGCCGATGGTCGGCTGCATCATGTTCACCCCGGTCTCCGGGTCGCCGCGCTCGCGCATCACCGGGATCAGGCTGAGCTCGAGCGGCTCGCCCGCACGATCGATGCCGAGCGTGATCTCGGTCTCCGGCGGCAGGTCGCGGGTCGCCATCTGCAGCCCGAAGAAGGAATGCACCGCCTCGCCGTTGATCGCGGTGATGACGTCGCCGGGCAGCACGCCGGCACGCGAGGCCGGCATGCCCGGGGAGATGCTGTCGATCACCGGCGGCAGCGAGTAGCGCACGGTGATGTCGATGACGTCGCCGCCCCGGTCCACCGTGGCGGGCACCGGCGCGCCGTCGGTCTTGTGCAGGATCTTCAGGATCTCGGCATAGGTGGTGATCTCCTGGCCGTCGAGGGTCAGCACCCGGTCGCCCGCGACGAAGCCGACATCCGCGGGCGCATGCTCGGTGAGCTGGCCGATCACCGGCTCTTCCGAGGCCCGCCCCGCCACCATGGCGAGCGCCGCGAAGACCAGGATGGAGAGGATGAAATTGGCCACCGGCCCGGCCGCCACGGTGAGCGCGCGCCGCCAGACGGCGGCGTTGTGGAAGGCGACGGCGCGCTGCTCCTCGGTGAGCTCGCCATCGTCGCGCCGCCCGGCGCTGGCCGGGTCCATGTCGCCGACGAACTTGACGAAGCCGCCGATCGGCAGCGCCGCGATCTGCCAGCGGGTGCCGCGCCGGTCGGTCCAGCGCAGCAGCGGCTTGCCCATCCCGATCGAGAACACCTCCGCATGGATGCCGCACCAGCGCCCGACGATGTAGTGGCCGTACTCGTGCACGAAGACCACCACCGCGAGCACCGCGATGAAGGGCGGCAGATAGGTGAGCGTGTTCCAGAGCGAGGCGAGAAGATCCATGGGCTACTCCCGGGTGTCAGGCCGCGAAGCGGGGCACGAGGCCGCGCCCGATCCGGCGCGCCTCCGCATCCGCCGCGAAGATGTCGGTGAGGTCGGTGGCCGCGGGCAGTTCGTCAAGCGCCTCCATGGCGCTTTCCACCAGGCGGGCCATGTCGAGAAAGCCGATCTGGCCGGCGATGAAGGCGTCGAGCGCCACCTCGCGCGCGCCGTTCATCACGCAGCCCGCCACGCCGCCGCGCTCCATCGCCCGCCGCGCGAGGCCGAGGGCGGGGAAGCGGGCCGGGTCCGGCGCCTCGAAATCGAGCCGCGAGAGGGCGGCGAAGTCGAGCCGCTCCACCGGCAGGCGGGCGCGGTCCGGCCAGGTCAGGGCATGGCCGATCGCCACCCGCATGTCCGCCGGACCGAGATGGGCGAGGATCGAGCCGTCGGCGAAGCCCACCATCGAGTGGATGATCGACTGCGGGTGCACGATCACCTCGACCTGCGCCGGCGCCACCGGGAAGAGATGCCAGGCCTCGATCATCTCGAGCGCCTTGTTGAACATCGAGGCGCTGTCGATGGAGATCCGCTGGCCCATCGACCAGTTCGGATGCGCCACCGCCTCGGCCACCGTCACCGCGGCCATCTGCTCGGCGCTGCGGTTGCGGAAGGGCCCGCCCGAGGCGGTCAGGATCAGCCGCTCGACCTGCGCCGCGCGCTCGCCGGCGAGGCACTGGAAGATCGCGTTGTGCTCGCTGTCCACCGGCAGCAGGCGGGCGCCGCTGCGCTCGATCTCCCCGAGGAACAGGCTGCCGGCGGCAACGAGGCATTCCTTGTTGGCCAGCGCGATGGTGGCGCCCGCGCGCACCGCGGCCAGCGTCGGCGCGAGACCCGCCGCGCCGACGATGGCCGACATCACCCAGTCGGCCGGGCGGCTCGCCGCCTCGACCAGCGCCTCCGGCCCCGCCGCAGCGGCGATGCCGCTGCCCGAGAGTGCGTCGCGCAGGTCGCCGAACCGCGCCGGATCGGCGGTGACCGCGACCTCCGCCCCGAGCCGCCGCGCCGCCGCGGCCAGCCCGGCGATGTTGGAATGCCCGGTGACCGCGACCACCTCGGCGCCGCCGGTCGCCTCGATCACCTCGACCGTGTTGGCACCGATGGAGCCCGTCACGCCGAGGATACTGACCCGTTTCACGCGCGTCTCCCCATCATCTCACCAGATGAACACGGCCTTGCCGCGCCAGAAGGTGACGGCCGCCGCCACCAGCGTTGCCGCCATCAGCCCGTCGAACCGGTCGAGCGCGCCGCCATGGCCCGGGATCAGCCGGCCCGCATCCTTCACCCCGAAGCGCCGCTTCAGGGCCGATTCGGCCAGATCCCCCCCCTGCGCGAGCAGGGCCGCGATCGCCGACACCGTGCACACCTCGTAGAAATACGTGCCCGTTGTCGCCCAACTGAAGAGCCCTCCGCCGAAAAAGGCAAGCGCGACGCCGCCGCCGAGCCCGGCCCAGGTCTTCTTCGGGCTGACCGTCGGCCAGAGCAGCGGGCCGCCGATCAGCCGCCCCGCGAAATAGCCGCCGATATCGGTGAGCACAACCACGAGCGCGATCCAGAACGCGGTCTCGAGGCCGTAGGGCTCCGCCAGCCGCAGCGCCACCAGCGCCATCGCCGCGAGCCCGACGAGCCCGACGCCGCCGGCGATCCAGGCGGCCGGGGCAGGGCGGCGGGCCAGCAGGTCCGATCCCGCCGCCAGCGCCGCGCCCGCCGCCAGCAGCCCGAGCGCGGCGGCCTGCGGCAGCAGCGGTAGCGCCAGCACCGGCAGCGCCGCCGCCACGGCGGCGAGCCAGCCGCCGCCGAGCCCGGCCGCGGTGATCGCGCGGAACTCCCAGGCGGTGACCGCGGCCAGCGCCGCCACCAGGCAGGCGAAGGGCAGGCCGCCGACCCAGAGCAGGCCGAAGGCGCCGGCTGCCACCGCGATGCCGGAGAGCGTGCGCGTGCGGAGATCGGCGAAGCGCTGCGCCGGGGTGCGGGCCTCGCCCATGCCGGCGGGCGCGGTCAGGTGGCCGCGGCGACCCGCCCGAAGCGCCGGTCACGCCCGGCGAATTCGGCGAGAAGCCGGGCGAACTGCTCGGCGGTGAAATCGGGCCAGCACTCCTCGACGAAGGCAAACTCCGCATAGGCCGCCTGCCAGAGCAGGAAGTTGGAGATCCGGGTCTCGCCGGAGGTGCGGATCACCAGGTCCGGATCCGCCGTGCCGCCGGTATAGAGCGCCGCCGCCATGTCCTCCTCGGTGATCGCCGCGGGGTCGCGGCTGCCCGCCGCCGCCTCGGCCGCGAGCTGGCGCGCCGCGCGCAGGATCTCCGAACGCCCGCCATAGGAGATCGCCGGCTGCAGCAGCAGCCCGGTGTTGCCGGCGGTGCGCTCCTCCATCTGCGTCATCAGGCGCTGCAGGTCCCGCGGCAGGCGCTCGCGCTCGCCGAGGAAGCGCACGCGCACGTTCTGCGCGTCGATCTCGCCGACCTCGCGCAGGATGTAGCGGCGGAACAGCGCCATCAGCACCGCCACCTCGTAGCCGGGGCGGTGCCAGTTTTCCGTGGAGAACGCATAGAGCGTCAGGGTCTCGACGCCGAGCCCCGGCGCCGCCTGCACGATCTCGCGCACCCGCTCGACGCCGCGATGATGCCCGGCCGTGCGCGCGAAGCCCCGCCGCACCGCCCATCGCCCGTTGCCGTCCATGATGATCGCCACATGCCGTGCCCGGCTCGGGTTCTCGGCGAGCTCGCCTGCCATGGTCTTTCCTTGCCTGTATGGCGGAGGCGCGGCTTCCCGCGCCCTGCGGTCACACCTGCATGATCTCCGCCTGTTTCGCCTCGACCACCGAATCGACCTTCTTGACGAAGGTGTCGGTGAGCGACTGGATCTCCTCGGACCACATCTTCTGCTCGTCCTCGCCCATTCCCGCCGCCTTGGCCTTCTTCAGCTTGTCCATCCCGTCGCGACGCACGTTCCGAATCGCCACGCGTGCATTCTCGGCATACTGGCTCGCAACTTTGGTCAATTCGCGGCGGCGCTCCTCGTTGAGCTCCGGGATCGGCAGCCGCAGCAGGGTGCCGTCGACGACCGGGTTGATCCCGAGCCCGGAACTGCGGATCGCCTTCTCCACCTTGCCGACAAGGCTCTTGTCCCAGATCGCGAGGGTGATCATCCGCGGCTCCGGCACGTTGACGGTGCCGACCTGGTTGAGCGGGGTCGGCGCGCCATAGGCATCGACCATGATCGGCTCCAGCATCGAGGCAGAGGCGCGCCCGGTGCGCAGGCTGTTGAGATCGGTGCGCAGCGACGTCAGGGCACCGTCCATCCGGCGCTCCAGATCGTCGATATCGATGTCCAAATCGTCGTCAGACATGGGTCTTCCTTCGTTTCGCGACGGGTCGGCCCGCTGGCCGACACCCGGCCGCAGCTCAGGGCCCGACCCGGGTGAATCGGCCGCGGCCGCGCAGCACATCGGTCAGGCCGCCGTCCTCATGCAGCGAAAATACAACGATGGGAAGCGCATTGTCTCGCGCCAGCGCGATGGCCGAGGCATCCATGACCTTGAGGTTGCGGGTCAGGACCTCGTGATAGCTCACCTCGGAGAAGCGCTGCGCCGCCGGGTTGGTGCGCGGATCGCTGTCGTAGACGCCGTCGACCTGGGTGCCCTTGAGGATGGCGCTCGCCCCCATCTCCATCGCCCGCAGGGTCGCCGCGGTGTCGGTGGTGAAATAGGGATTGCCGGTGCCGGCGGCGAAGATCACCACGCGGCCCTTCTCGAGATGGCGCATCGCGCGGCGCCGGATATAGGGCTCGCAGACGCTGGCCATGGGAATCGCCGACTGCACCCGCGTCGGCACGCCGATCCGCTCCAGCGCCGACTGCATGCCGAGCGCGTTCATCACGGTGGCGAGCATGCCCATGTAATCCGCCTGGGTGCGCTCCATCCCCTCCGCCGCGGCGGAGAGCCCGCGGAAGATGTTGCCCCCGCCGATCACCAGGCAGATCTCGATGCCGAGGTCGTGGGCCGCCTTCACCTGCCGCGCCAGACGATCCACCGTCGCGGGTTCCAGGCCGAAGCCCTGGTCGCCCATCAGTGCCTCGCCGGACAGCTTGAGAAGAATGCGGCTGTAGAGGAGCCCTGGCTCCGCAGATGCTGCGGCGGTCTCCGACATCGACAGCCCCTCCCGTTCCAGACGGGGCATCCATGCACCGGCTCGCGCCGTTTTGCAAGCGGCGGCAGGCAGCGCGGGCGCGGAGGGGACTCATCCGTCCTCGTCCTGCACCACCAGCTTGATCTCGCCGTTCTCCACCATGGCGCGAATCACGCCGATGATCTCGTTCTGCGCCTCCTCGCTGTCCTTCCGCCGGACCTTTCCGAGATCCTTCAGCTCCTCGCGGATCTGCTCGGCCATGCGCGAGGAGATGTTGCCGAGGATGAACGCCACCGCCTCCTTCGTCGCGCGCGCGGTGTCGGCGAGGGCGCGCAGCAGCACCTCCCGGTCCGCCGCCCGCACCACCGCCGAGACGTCGCGATGCTCGACCCGCGCCGGGATGTCCTCGAAGGTGAACATCTTGCGCTTGATCTGCTCGGCGAAATCCGGCTGCGTCTCGGCGATGCGGTCGAGCACATGGGCGCGGATGTCGGCGGCGGTGAAGTTCATGATCGCGCCGACCCGCTCGGCCGGGTCGCGGCGCACCCCGTCGGCGTTCTGCCCGGCGAGGAAGTCGCGGCTGACCGAGGCGCCGATGGTCTCGATGACGTTGTGATCGAGGCTCTGCGCCTTGGTGATGCCGATCACCACGTCGCGCGCCCGGTCCGGCTCGAAGCGGCTGAGGATGCGCGCCGCCAGCTCCGGCGAGAGCTTGGAGAGCACCACCGCCGCGGTCTGCGGATGCTCGCGCTTGAGGAATTCCGCCAGCGCGTCCTCGTTCACCCGGCCGAGCTTGCGCCAGACATTGTGCACCGAGGGCACGTCGACATCGTCGAGGATGCGCAGCAGCTGGCCCTCGTCGACATGGCGCGAGAGCATGCCGCGCGCCACCTTGAGCCCGCCGCGCACCGCGGTCTCGGCCCGGGTCAGCTCGTTGAGGAACTCGCGGATCGTGGCGTTCACCGTCTCCGGCTCGATGCGCCGGAGCTGCGCCATGCCCTCGGCGAAGCCGCGCAGCGCCTGCTCATCGAGCCGCTCGAGCAGCGGGCCGGCGGCCTCCGCCCCGAGCGCGCCGATCACGATCGCCGCCTTCTGCTGGCTGGTCAGCGCCGGCGCCGGCGTTGCGGCGGCCCGCTCCGGCCGGCCGGTGCCGGCCGGCTCCTTCGCCGCGCTCACGGCGCATATCCCGAGATCAGCGCGCCGGCCAGCAGGCTCCAGCCATCGGCCACGACGAAGAAGGCGAGCTTGAGCGGCAGCGAGACCACGACCGGAGGCACCATCATCATCCCCATCGACATCAGCACCGAGGCCACCACCAGATCGATGATCAGGAAGGGCAGGAAGATCAGGAAGCCGACCTCGAAGCCGCGCTCGAGCTCGGACAGCATGAAGGCCGGCACCAGCACGTCGAGCGGCGCCGGGGCGCCCGGCACCAGCGCCGCGGCCCGGCCCGGCGCCGCGGCGGCGAGCTCGGCCACCGCCTCGGGCCGCACCCGCCCCTCCATGAAGGCGCGAAACGGCGCGATGCCCCGGTCCCAGGCCTGCTCCGGCGTGATGTCGCCGTCGAGCAGCGGCGAGAGCCCGGCACCCCAGGCCTCCTCGAAGACCGGCGCCATCACGAAATAGGTCATGAACAGCGCCAGCGAGATGATCAGCATGTTGGGCGGCGACTGCTGCAGCCCCAGCCCCTGGCGCAGGATCGAGAACACCGTCACCATGAAGGGAAAGCAGGTCACGGTGATCGCGATACCCGGCGCCAGCGAGAGCAGCGTGATCAGCAGGAAGAGCTGGATCACCCGGCCCGAGAGGCTCGCCCCCTCGCCGAGATCGAGGCTTATGCCCTGCGCCGCGGCGGGGCCGGCCAGCAGCAGGAGGCCGAGGGCCGCGGCGATCGGGAGGGCTGGGCGGAGGCGGGTCATCGGCGCTCAGAACAGGTCGGTGACATCGACGATCTCGGTGAGCCGCACGCCGAGCCGGCCGCCGTCCTCGCCGAGCTCCTCCAGCTCGCCCCGGGCGATCACCCGGTCGCCGATCATGATCTCCACCGGGTCGTCGACGCGGCTCGAGAGCGGCAGCACCATGTCGCGGCGCATCGCCAGCAGCTCGCCGATCACCGGCCGGGCCTGGCCGACCGAGACGACGATGTCGACCGGTACCGAGAAGATGGCGCGGCGATACTGCCCCTCCGGGCTGGTGTCGCGCTGGTCGAGGAACGGCGGCTCGCCCTCGGGGCCGGCCGCATCGGTGTGGTCGCTCGGATCGCTCATTCTCGTCTCTCCTCTTCGGCCGGCGCCGGATCCGGGGACGGACCGGCGGACGGATCTGGGGTCGGCGGCCCGTCTGCCGGGCCGAGCGCGGCGCCGAGGCAGGCGAGCGCCGCCTCCGCGAGGCGGCCGGCGTCGAACTCCGCCCCGCCATCGGCCCAGGCGAGCTCGGCCCGGCCGGGAGGCACCGCCGGGTCGGGCAGGGCGACGACAGCCGGCCCCCCCGCCCCGGGCCGGTCGTGATCGGCCAGCAGCGCGGCGACCGCCGCCTGCTCCTCCGGCGCGAGCCTGAGGGTCAGGCCGCGCAGGCCCCCGCTTCGCGCGATGGCCAGGCTCGCAGCCGCCACCTCGCCGGGAAAACCCGTGCGCGCGAGATGCGGCACCGCCTCGGCGGCGGCCCGGCCGAACCGCGCCGCGGCATCGCGTTCGGCGGCCTGCTGCAGCGCCGCCGCATCGCCGGCGCGGTGCACCAGCGCCTCCACTGCCGCGGCGAGGCGTGCCGCCGCGGCCGCGGCCTCCGCCTCGGGCGAGGGCGGCGCGGGCGTCTCGTCCGGAGGCTCCCCGGCATCCGGCGCCGGCACCTCCGGTTCCGGTGGCTCGGCACCGATCGCCATCGCCGCGGGCGTGGAGACCGCCGCGGGAGCATCCGCAACCGCCGGCGGGGCGTCGCCCGGCACCGCCGCGACCGTGTCGGGCCGGTCGAACCGCTCGAGGGCCAGGCGCCGGGGCATCAGGCGGCCTCCTCGTCGGTGCTGCTCAGCCAGTCCTTCAGCATGGCGAGGGTCTGCTCCTGGTTCTCCGCCACGGCGAGGCGCAGGTTCTCCACCGGGCTGAGCTCGGGCACCTCGCCGGATGCCGGGCCATCCGCCTCGGCGCTGCCGGACAGGCCGCCGGCAAGCGCGCCGGCCGCGGTCAGCGCACCGCTCTCCGGCCTGCCGAGGGCCACCGCATTGCCAGCCGGGCTGCCATCCGGGTTGACCGTGAGCATCTCCTCCTCCGGCACCGGCTGGCGGGTCAGCACCGGGCGCACAACGGTGAGCCCGAGCACCACCGCCACCGCCGCCAGCACGGCGATCTGCACCAGGGTGAGAGCGTTGCGGTCGAAGAAGCGCAGCACCGGGCTGGCCTCGACCAGCTCGCCGGGCGTGGCATCGGGCTGGAACGCCATGCTCTCGACGGTGACGATGTCGCCGCGCTCGGCGTCGTAGCCGATCGCCGCGCGCACCAGCCCGCGCAGCACCTCGAGCTCCTCCTCGGGCCGCGCGGCCCAGACCGGCGCGCCGCCTTCGCCCTCCGAGACGATGCCGTCGACCAGCACCGCGACGCTGATCCGCCGGATCGCACCGGCCTGGCGCACCCGCTCGCGGCGCAGCTCGGAATAGTCGTAGTTGACACGCTCGCGCGTCTCCGAGCGCGCGCTCTGGCGCTGGGCGCCGGCCTCGGCATCGCCCGCCGGCAGGTTGCTCGCCACCGTGACATTGCCCGCCGCGCCCTGGCTGGTATCGGTGAGCTCCTCGTTGTCGAGGCTCAGGGTCACCTGGCTCTCGGGGTCGATCACCGTCTCGACCACGGTCTCGGCCTCGCGGTCGGTCTCCACCGTCACGCTGACGCGCGCCCGGTCGCGGCCGACGCGGGCGGCGATCAGCTGCTCGATCTCGGCCTTGAGGCGGGTCTCGCGCTCGGCCGCGGCGGTGTCGCCGTCCTTGGCGCCGTCCTCCGATCCGGGCGCGAGCACGATGCCGGCACGGCTGTCGATCACCGCGACCTGCTCCGGCGCGAGATTGGGCACCGAGAGCGCCACGAGATAGCGCATGGCGCGCGCCTGGGCCTGGGTCAGCGCGCCGCCCGCCATGGTGACGGTGACCGACGCCGTGGGCGGCGCGCTCTCGCGCGCGAAGGGCCGCCGGCTCGGCACCGCGATATGCACCCGCGCCGCGCGCACGCCGGGGGCGGCAAGGATGGTCCGGGCGAGCTCGCCCTCCTTGGCGCGCCAGAAGGCGGCGTTGAACATGTCCGCCGTCGCCGAGAAGCCGGAGAGCGAATCGAGCAGCTCGTAGCCCGCCTGGCCCTGGCGCGGCAGCCCCTCGCGGGCCAGCGAGAGGCGCACCCGGTCGCGCGCGCCCTCGGCCACGTAGATCGCGTCGCCCCGCACCTCGGAGACCACGGCCAGCTGCTCGAGCCGGCCGACGACCTCGCCCGCCGTCGCCGGATCGAGGCCGCTGTAGAGCAGCGCCATGGCCGGCCGCGTGGCGAGCTGTGCCAGCGACAGCACGGCGACGAGACTGAGCACCCCGGCGCCGACGAGGACGAACCGGCGGCGCAGGTCGAGCGCACGCCATGTCTTCAGCAACTGATCCATTCTGAATCACACCGCGGGCGGTGCCTGCTCCCAGCTTCTTCTGCTTGCGAGACGAGACTGCGCCGGCGAGCCTTAAGAATGGGTTTAGGGAAATCGGGTTAGGGCAGGACTGCGAACAGAAGCGATCGCGGAGCACGAGCCATGACCGATGCAGCGGGCCCTGACGAAGCCGCGCCCGAAAGGCCCAGGAAGGGCGGGAAGACCCTGCTGATCGCCCTGCCGGTGGCGGTGCTGCTGGGCGGCGGCGCCTTCTATGGCGTCTATGCCGGCCTGGTGCCACTGCCGTTCGGCCAGCCACCGCCGGAAGGCCCGGCGGCAGCGGCGGGCGAGGCCGCGGGCCCGGATCCGATCGAGGCCGAGCTGGTGGCCGGGGCGCTGCCGGCCTTCGTGCCGCTCGAGCCCATGGTGATCTCGCTCGCGCCGGAGGCGGCGGCGCGGCATCTCAAGCTCTCGGTGCAGATCGAGGCGGATCCGGCCCTGGCCGATGCCGTGAGCCAGCTCCGCCCGCGAATCGCCGATGTGCTCAACACCTTCATGCGCGCGGTCGAGCCGGCGATGCTCGAGCGGCCGCGCTCGATGGCGCGGCTGCGGGCGCAGATGCTCCGGCGCGTCCAGCTGGTCGCGCCGCCGGGCGCGGTCCGCGACGTGCTCATCCAGGAATTCGTGCTGAACTAGGAGACGGCGATGCAATTGGTGGCCGATGGTCTGTTGATCGCGACGGCGCTCGCCGCGGCGGTCTATTGTCTGGTGCTGAGCCGCAGGCTGCGGCGGCTCACCGATGCCGAGGCGGGGATCGGCGGCCAGATCAAGGCGCTCAACGCCGCGCTCGAGGAGACCCGCTCGGGTCTCGCCGAGACGCGGCGCGGCGTGGCGGAGGCGCGGGCCGCGCTGCGCAACGAGAAGGAGGCGATGGCCCGCGACATCGAGGCGGCGAAGACCGAGCGCGCGGCGCTCACCGCCCTGCGCAGCCGGGCGCTGGCGGCCCAGGCCTCGCTCGAGGAGATGCTGGCAGGCATGCCGTCGGCCGGCCAGCCGGCGCGGCCGGCAGACGAGCCCGCCGATGACGCCGGAGCCGACGCCGCGGCGGAGCGGAAGCGCCCGCCGACCCCCGAGGAGCTGGAGGACTGGGAGGTCAGCGACCTCTTCGGTGCCGACCAGGCCGAGCCCTGGCAACCGGTGGTTTCGCCCAGCGGCGCGAGCGGTCCGGCGGAGCCGATGGCCGGCCAGGCCGCGGCCGAACCCGATCCGGCGCAGCCCGCGCCCGGGATCGCGGGCGCGGCCGATCCGCCGGAGGCCGAAGGCGCCGCCGCCGAGGTTGACGAGACGATGCCCCGGGCCGAGCCGGTGCCTGCCCGGCCCGCCCCGCGGGCCGGTGGTTCGCCCCTGCGGGTCGAGAGGATGAGCCTGTGACACCGTCGCGGATCCGCTCCTCCGGCGCGCTGGCGACCCTCGCCATGGGATTTCTCGCCTCGGCGCTGCTGCGCGCCGGCGATGTCGTCGCCGCGCTGCCGGTCGAGGACGGGTTCGGCCGCCAGCTCCCCCTGCGGGCAGAGCGCGAGGCCCCTGCGGCAGAACCCGATGCACCGGCCGATGCCCCCGCCCTGATCGCCGAGCTGAAGGCCCGGCGCGACGCGGTGCGCGCCCGCGAAACCGCGCTGGCCGACCGGGCGCAGGTGATCGAGGCCATGGAGGCGCGGCTCGAGCAGCGGCTGAAGGAGCTCGAGGCGGCGCAGCGCCGGCTCGAGGAGACCGCGGTGCTCGTCGACGACGCGGCCGGGCGCGACGTGCGCCATCTCGCCGAGATGTATGCGCAGATGAAGCCGAAGAACGCGGCGGAGATCTTCGACCAGATGCCGCCCTCCTTCGCCGCCGGCTTCCTCGGCCGCATGGAGTCGCAGCAGGCGGCGCTGATCCTCGCCAACATGGCGGCGGAGAAGGCCTTCGCGGTGAGCATCCTGCTGGCCGGGCGCAATGTCGGCCGCGGCGAGGACGGCACTCTCGGGGCCGCCGGATCCGGCCCGCCCGCGCCGCGCTGAGCGGCGTCCTCAACCTTCCATTAAGCGTACCCGGGCTATCGAGGACCGGTGCGATCGGCAGAAGCGGGAGCAGGCGGCGTCCATGGGCAGCATCATCGGCATCATCGTCGTCATCGTGATGGTCTTCGGCGGCTATCTCGCGGCGGGCGGCAAGCTCGCGATCATCCTCCAGGCGCTGCCCTTCGAGTTCATGATGATCGGCGGCGCCGCCACCGGCGCCTTCGTGATCGGCAATGACGGGCCGACGATCAGGCACACGCTCAAGGATCTCGGCCGGGTCTTCAAGGGCGCCAGCTGGAAGCGCGAGGACTATCAGGACCTGCTCTGCCTGCTCTTCACGCTGGTGCGAATCGCCCGCCGCGACCCGGTGGCGATCGAGGCGCATGTCGAGGCGCCGGAGGAGAGCCCGGTCTTCCAGGCCTATCCGAGGATCCTCGCCGACAGGGGCGCGGTCGACATGATCTGCGACACCATCCGCATGAGCATGATGAACTACGACGATCCGCACCAGCTCGAGGACATGCTGGAAAAGCAGCTCGACGGCCGGCTGCACCACAACCTGCACTCGGCCCATGCGCTGCAGGTGATGGCCGACGGGCTGCCGGCGCTCGGCATCGTCGCCGCGGTGCTCGGCGTCATCAAGACGATGTCGGCGATCGACCAGCCGCCCGAGGTGCTCGGCAAGCTGATCGGCGGCGCGCTGGTCGGCACCTTCCTCGGGGTGTTTCTCTCCTATGGCCTCGTCGGCCCGTTCGCGAGCAAGGTGAAGGCACTGGCCGAGGCGGACCACAAGTTCTACGAGCTGATCCGCGACACGCTGGTCGCCAACCTGCACCGGCACAGCCCGCAGATCTGCGTGGAGGTGGCGCGGCAGAACCTGCCGAAGGCGATGCGCCCGAGCTTCGACGAGCTCGAGACCGCGCTGAAATCGGTCCCGGAGGCCGCCTGATGCGCCTGCTCGCGGGCCTCCTCCTGATCGCCTCGGCGGCCGGCGCGCAGCCGGTGGAGACCGCGCTCCTGCCCGACCCGTCGGGTCCGGCCAGGCTCACGCTGGCGCACTGGCCGGAGGGCGGCTGGGTGCTCGGGCAGAAGGGGCGGCAGGTGGAGATCCGCTTTCCCGGCACCGCGCTAGACATCGACCTGGCGGCGCTGGACCGGCTCGGCCCCGACTGGGCGGCGCGGCTCGCCGGCGCCGAGACCGCGCTGGCGGCGGGCGACACGGTGCTGCGCCTCGATCTCGCCTGCGCCTGCGGCGTGGCGCTCACCGGAGATCGGGAGGCCCGGCTCGCCATCGACATCATCGGCCCCGCGCTGCCCCCCGGGCCGGCGCTGCGGGCCCGGGGGCCGGCGCCGATCCGCGCGCCGCACCCGGTGCCGCGCCTCGACCCGGCGGCAGAGGCGCCGATCCGGCAACGGCAGGCACCGATCCCCGACGATCTCGCGGCGACGCGGGACCGGCTGGTCGCCCAGCTCGAGCGCGCCGCCGCGGCCGGGCTGATCACGCTCGACGGGCAGCTTCCCGGGCGGAACGGCACGGCGGACCGGCCGGCGGCGCCGGAGACCCCGGCACCGGACCCGGGCGCTGCGGACCGCCGCGATGATCCGCCGGGCGCGGAACCGGCCGGTACCGCGCCGCCACCGGAGCCGGCGGCGGATGGGGAGCCCGGCGCGCCGGAGATGTCCCTCGCGGACCGGGGACGCGAGAGCCCGTCACCCGCCCCGCCCGTCGCAGCCGCCGACCGGCCCGGCCCGGCCAGCCGCGCGCATCAGGCGACCGGCCGGCGCGACTGCCCGACGGCCGCGGCCTTCGCCCTCCCGCAGCCGGTCCAGGGAAGCGACTTCATCGATGCCCTCGCGGCGCTCAATTCCGGGCTGCTCGGCGAGTTCGACCGGCCCGATCCCGCCGCGGCCTTTCGCCTGGCCCGGTTCTACATCGCCCATGAGCTCGGCGCCGAGGCGCTGACGGTTCTGGCGAACTTCGGCCCGGCGCCCGGGGCCGGGCCGGAAATTCGCGACGAGGCGCTGCTGCTCGCGGCGCTTGCGCGCGCGATCGACGGGCTGCCCCAGTCCGCCGGCAGCCCGCTTGCCCGAAACTGCCCCGGCCCGCACCGCCTCTGGCAGGCGCTCGCGGCGGCAGCCCCCGGGCCGGCACCGGCGCGCCTGTCCTCGTCCGGCGAGGCGGAGCGCCTTGCCGCGCTCGAGGCGCTTCCCGATCCCCTGCGCGGTCACCTCGCGGTCCGCCTCGGGCTCGCTGCCGCCGGCGCGGAGGACTGGGCCGCCGCCCGCGCCTATCGCAGCCTCGCCCGCCGGGGCGACCGCGCCGGCCGGCGCCCCGGCGCGGCCCGGCGGCTTCTCGATGCCCGGCTGTTCCGCCAGTCCGGCGAGACCGACGCCGCGCTGCGGGAGCTGCGCCGGCTCTGGGCGGCGGGTGGCCCGGAGGCCGCCGAAGGGCTGCTCCTGCTCGCGGAGATGATAACCGCCGGCGAGCTGCCGCCGGCCGAGGGCGGAGACCCGGCCAACACCCACCGTCTCAGGCTCGATCTCGGCGCGCTCGCCTTCATCGAGCGCGGCAGCGCGGCCGGCGCCAGGGCGCTCGTGGCCGAAGCGAGGCTGCAGGCCCTGGCCCTCGGCCGCACCGCCGCGCTGGACCTCCTGGCGCTCGGGCGCGACGACGGCAGCCTGGGCGAGACCGGCCATGCCGCCGCCGTGGCGCAGCTCGCCGAAACCGTTCCGGACAATGCGGAGGACATGCCGCTCGCGCTGCTGCATGCCCGGCATCCCGAACGCTACGCCGCGGCGCTTGCCGAGCCGGGTTTCCGGACCGCGCTGGCGCGCTCCTATGGCGCGATCGGGCTGCCGGCGCGCGGCGAGGCCCTGCTCTCGACCGGCGATCTGGCCGATCCCGAGCTCGCCCGGGCGCTCGCCCGCGCCCATCTCGGCGCCGATGCCCCTGCCGATGCGCTCAGGCTCGCGCGGCAGCTGCCGGCGGATGCATCGCGGGCGGAGATCGAGGCGGCGGCGCTGGCGGCGCTGGGCCGGCCCGCCGAGGCGCTCGCCGCGCTCAGGGGCGCGGATGCCGGCTCGCCCGAGGCGCTCGCGCGGCTCGCCTGGCAGGCCGGGGACTGGGGCACGGCGAGCGACGCGCTCGCGATCATCGCCGCGGCATCGCCGGACGACGGCACCCGGGCCCGGCTCGCCCTCGCGACCCGCCGCGCCGGCCGCGCGCCCCTGCCGGCCGGGGACGGCGACCCGCCGGCGCCGACCACCGCCGATGTGGAGCGCTATCTCCAGGCGCTCCGCCAGGAAACCGCCGCGATCAGGGAGATGCTCTCGGATGGATGACAGCTTCTACTATCTCGCCGTGAACCGGCAAAGCGGCCTCAAGGCCGAGATGGCGACGATCGCGAACAACATCGCCAATCTCGACACGCCGGGCTTCCGGCGCGAAGGCATGATCTTCTCGGAATACGTGGTTGCGGCGGAGCGGGGCGACAGCGTCTCGATGGCCGATCTCGACGCGCGCTTCGCCAGCGACCGGCCGGGGCGCCAGAGCATCACCGCCGGTGCGCTCGACATCGCGATCGAGGGCGAGGGCTTCTTCGTGGTCGAGGATCCGCTCGGCCTGCGGCTCACCCGAGCCGGCGCCTTCCAGCGCTCGGAGGAGGGGCTGCTGGTCACCAGCGCCGGCGATACGGTGCTCGACGCCGGGCTCGCGCCGGTCTTCGTGCCGCCAGAGGGCGAAATCGCCATCGCCTCCGACGGCACCGTCTCGGTCGACGGGCAGGAGCAGGCCCGCATCGGCATCTTCACCGGCCCGCAGGAGGCGCTGACCCGGTCCGGCGACACCGGCTTCCTGGTGCCGGCGGAGGCGATCACCGCCGTCGAGGCGCCGAAGCTCCGCCAGGGCGCGCTGGAGGGCTCGAATGTCGACCCGGTGCTCGAGATCGCCCGGATGATCGAGGTGAGCCGCGCCTACGAGCAGGCGCAGCAGCTGATCCAGGATGAAGACGACCGCATCCGCGAGGCGATCGACCGCCTCGGCCAGCCGGTCTGACCCGCCAGTTCCAGAAGGAGTTCCCGCATGCAAGCGCTCAAGATCGCCGCGACCGGCATGGCCGCACAGCAGCTGCGCGTTACCGTCACCGCCAACAACATCTCCAACATGAGCACGACCGCCTTCGACCCGCGGCGCGCCGAGTTTGCCGACCTGCACTACCAGCAGCTGCGCACCCCCGGCGCGATCACCGCCGCGAGCGGCGAGATCCTGCCCTCGGGGGTGCAGCTCGGCCTCGGCGTGCGCCCGGCCGCGGTCTCCATGGAGGTCCGCCAGGGCGCCTCGCGCGAGACCGGCGGCGAGCTCGACATCGCCATCGAGGGGCAGGGCTATCTCGAGATCGAGCTGCCGAGCGGCGAGAGCGCCTATACCCGGGACGGCGCGCTCAAGGTCTCGGCCGATGGCGAGCTGGTGACCTCGGAGGGCTATGCCATCGTGCCCGCGGTGACGCTGCCCGAGGATGCGCGCGAGATCGTCATCAACGCCGATGGCACGGTCTACGCCCGCTTCGAGAACCAGGTCGAGGTGCAGCAGATCGGCGAGCTGACCCTGGCCGCCTTCATCAACGAGAAGGGGCTCGAGGCGATCGGCGACAACCTGTTCCGCGAGACCGCGGCCTCCGGCGCGCCGAACCCGGGCGAGCCCGGCGTCGACGGCCGCGGCCTGCTGCGCCAGGGCTATCTCGAGGACAGCGGCGTCGATGTCGTGGCGGAGATCACCGAGCTGATCGAGGCCCAGCGCGGCTACGAGCTGAACTCCCAGGTGCTGAAGGCGGCCGACGAGATGCTCTCCACCACCTCGAGGCTGCGGTGATGGCCGGCCGCGCGCCGCTGCCGCTGGCCGCCATGCTGGCCCTCGCCCTGGCCCTCTCGCCGGCCGCGGCGGCGGAGGTGGTCGCCGCCCGCACCCTGCGCCCGGGCGTGGTGCTCGCGGCCCCGGACCTGCGCGGGCCGGAGGCGACGGTGCAGGCGCTGGTCGGGCTCGAGGTACGCCGCGCGATCTATGCCGGGCGCCCGGTCGCGCCCGGGGATCTCGGGCCGCAGACCCTGGTGCGCCGCAACGCGATCGTGCAGATGCTCTATGCCTCCGCGCGGCTGGCGATCCGCACCGAGGGCCGCGCGCTCGATGGTGGCGGCGCCGGCGAGCGCATCCGCGTGATGAACCTCGCCTCCCGGCAGAAGGTGATCGCGGTGGTGCGCGGCCCCGGCATCGTCGAGGTCTCGCCATGAGCCGCCGCGCGGGTGCCGTCGCCCTCTCGTCGCTGCTGCTGGCCGCCGGATGCGCCGGCCAGCTCGACCATTTCGGCCGCCCGCCAAGCCTGACGCCGGCTGGCGCGCCGGAGCCCTCGGTGCCCGCCCCGGCGCCGCAGCGTGTCGCGCTGGTGCCGCCGCCGCCGCCACCGCCGGCCACCGCCGCCACCGCCTCTCTCTGGCAATCCGGCCCGAGCTCGCTCTTCGGCGACCGGCGCGCCCGGCGCCGCGGCGACATCGTCACCGTGGTGGTGCAGATCGACGACGAAGGCGAGATCACCAACACCACCAACCGCAGCCGCAGCGGCTCCGAGGCGAGCTCGGTCTCGGCCTTTCTCGGGCTGCCCTCGGTGTTCGACACCATCCTGCCCAACGGCGCCTCGCTCTCGCCGGGGATCTCCACCGAGGGCGAGAGCGCGAGCAACGGCTCGGGCACGGTCAACCGCGAGGAGGAGATCACCTTCCGCCTCGCCGCCACGGTCGAGCAGGTGCTGCCCAACGGCCATCTGGTGATCCGCGGCAGCCAGGAGGTGCGGATCAACTTCGAGCTGCGGGACCTGCAGATCAGCGGCATCGTGCGCCCGGAGGACATCTCGCGGCAGAACGTCATCACCTCGGACAAGATCGCCGATGCCCGCATCGTCTATGGCGGGCGCGGCCAGATCACCGACCTGCAGCAGCCCCGGATCGGCCAGCAGGCGGTCGATCTCGTCATCCCGTTCTGAGAGGCCGCCATGAAAGCCGTGATCGCGCTCCTGCTCATCCTGGTCTTCACCGGCGTCGGCGGTGCGCTCGGGCTGTTCCTCAAGCCGGCCGGGCCGGCCGGCGATCATGCGGCGGGGCCGCCGGACGCCACCGACGGGCCGGCTCCCGATTCGGCGATCGGGCTCGAGGGGGAACGTCCGCCGCCGAGCTATGTGAAGATCTCGCGCCAGATCATCGTGCCGGTGGTCGAGGGCGGCACCACCCGGGCGCTCATGGTCTTCGAGATCGCGCTCGACGTGCCGGCGCAGCACCGCGAGGCGGTGTTCGAGCGCGAGCCGCGGATCCGCGACGCCTTTCTGCGCGAGCTGTTCGAGATGTCCTATACCGGGGCTTTTCTCGAGACCTACACGAGCGACCGGGTGATGGAGGAGCTGCGCCAGAAGCTGCTCGCCGCCGCACGCCTGCATCTCGGCACGCGCATCACCGATGTGCTCATTCTCGACGCGCTGCGCCAGGAAATGGCGCCGCACAGCCAGTAGTCCCGATCCATCGGAGAGGTTCGAGCCCGGTGCCGGCCCCGCACCGCCCGCTGCCGGGCCGCATCGGGCGCACTTCGGGCGGGATGCGCGGCCTGGCCGGATCGGCAGGCCGGCGCGCGGGCCTATTCGGGATCCCGCGGCGCGCGCAGGGCGGCGATCTCCGCCGGCGTCGCCGCACCGCCATCGGCAAACTCGATCACCGCGCCGGCATCGGTCCCACGGACCCCGATGATCTGCCGGTAGATCGTCGCGGCACGCTGGTCGAGCAGCGACTCGCCTGAGAAATAGCCGATATCGATGGTGAGCTCCCCCGTGGCGACGGCCCCGGCGGCATCCTCGCCGGACCAGCTGGCCATGCCCCCGGTGTTCGGATCGAGCGGGATCGTGGCGATCGCGACACCGTCCGGCCGCCGGATCGCCGCCACGGCGCTGTCGGCGCCCGGCATCGCGGGATAGCCGAACTCGACGGCCTCCCCATCGGCACGGAAGCTGCCATCGGTGAGGCTGGCCTGCTGCCCGATCCAGCCGGCATAGACCGCTGCCGCCTGCGCATCGCCCTGATCGGTGATCTCGTCCAGCCGCCGGTTCGTGCCGATCAGCTGCTCGACGGTGGAGAAGCTCGCGAGCTGGGCGACGAACTGCGTCGAATCGAGCGGCTGCAGCGGGTCCTGGTTGCGCAGCTGCGCGGTCAGCAGGTTAAGGAAACTGGTGAAATCCGCGCTTGCCGTGGCCGCAGTCTCGGCGGTGTCGGCCGCCTCTCCGGCCTGTGCCTCGGGCGCGGCGGCAAGCTGCGGAAAGAGCGGCGCGTTGGCGACGATGTCCATCAGGTAACTCCCTCGAAACTAGAGGCGCATGTCGAGCCGGTCGGACCGACCGCCGGCTTGCGAGCCGGCGACGGCCGGCTGCAACGTTTCGCTGTCGCCGGCAGCGGGCAGGGCCTGCTGCGGCTCGAGCCGCTGGCCGCCATGCCGCCCGCCACCGGAGAAGCGCAGATCGATATCGGCAAATCCGGCGTTCTGCAGCTCCTGCAGGAGGATCTCGCCATGGCGCCGCATCAGCTCCGCCGTCGGCTGGCGCTCGGCGAGCAGCGTCGCGCGCAGCCCCTGATCGGCAATCTCGAGCGAGACCTCGATGCGCCCGAGCTCGGGCGGATCCAGCCGCAGCTCGACCCGCCCCGGGGCCTGTTGCGCCGCGATGGCGGTGGCGATCTGCGGCGCGACCGCACGCGCGATCTCCGCGCTGCCGGAGACCGCTGCGGCGGCCAGTGGGGCCGCCGCCGATCCGCCGGACGCGCCGATCACCTGGGCCGCACCGAAGGACAGGGGGCCCGGCTCCTCCGGAGCGCCGGTGAAACGGGATTGCGTGGCAGGCGCCGACGCGGCGTCCGCCCCGGATGGGATGGCGGGCGCGGCCGGCGGCATTGCCGGAGCCGGCGGGGCTGGCGCCGCCGCCAACTCGGGGCTGCCCCGGCCGCTGGCTGCGAGGTGTGCCCGCGGTCCGATCTCGGCCGTTTCCGAGCCTTTCAGACGGTCGGAGGCCGCACCCTTCACCGCCGGTGCGGCTTCCGCGGGAAGGGCGCGCATGGCCGGCAACGGGCCGGATCCTTCCGGAGCCGTGCCGGGTTCCCGGGCGGGCGGTGCCATGCTGGCGGAGGGCGGCGGCTTGGGACCTGCGGAAATCTGGAGCGCCGAGGACCCGGCATGGCCGGGCACGGCCGGTGCCGGGTTCGCCGAACCGGGCTTCGCGCGTATCTCGGCCTCGGTATCGGGAATCGCCGCTGTGCCTGTCTGTGCGGCCGCCGCGGCGAATTCTGGCAGCATTGCCGCACCCGAAGCCTTCGGCATGGTGGCCAAGGCCGGCTCCGGCGCTTGCACCGGCGCAGCCTGGGCATTGCCGGCGTGACCCGCCGTACCGCCAGACATCCCCGGGAAGACCTTTACCGGCTGGCCCTCCGGCCCTGCGATGGATGGCTGCGCCGCCGCCAACTGGACAATGGGCTTGCCGGCGACGGTTCCGGCATCGTCTCTCGTCACGTCCGGCGCCCCGCGCAGACCGGGGCTGGCCATTGCGGCCGGCTTTTCCTTGGCTGGCGCATTGTCAGCTGGCCCGGTCGCCGGGCCTGGCAGGGGCGCCGGAACGGCGGCGGCCACCGGAATCATCGGGCGGGTGGCCGCTGCAGCAGTCGCGGCGGACGCGGCCGGTTCCGGTTGTGCTGCAGGGGGGATAACGACGTCGCGCAGGCGGGCAACCGCGGCGGCGAAGGGCTCCGCGCCGCCCCCGGGCATCGGCTGCCAGGCGCTGCCCTCCAGCGCGTCCAGAACGGTGAGGAGCGGGGCCAACACCGTCCGGAGCGCCTCGAAGCCGGCCTCAAGTCGTGTTTCCGTCCCGAACTCCGCCGGCGCCGGCTCAAGCGTTTCGCCAATCGCGAGCAACCCGGATTCGGCCAGATCGAGCGCCGCCTCTACCCGCGCCGCCCCGTCCGGCACGGCGCGGTCGGCAGCATCGCCGCTTCCGAAGACCGCGCCGCGGATCTGCGCCAGAACCTCGGAAACCGCATCGAGCAATTCCGCCAGATCGTCAGCGCCCGCCGGCCGCGCCGGCCCGGGACCCGCCGGATCGCCGGGAGCGGGGCCGAACGTGATCTGCCCGGTCGTGCCGGGATGCGCGAACGCGGCGGTTGCCGTGCCAGCAGCGGCGGGACCAATGCCGCGGGCAGCACCGCCCAGCGCCGCGAGAATGCCGGGGAACCCCCCGGGCAGCGCCAGCGGCGCGCCGGCCGGAGCGCCTTCCGCACCGTCCTCCACGGCGGCAAGCCCCCCCGGATTCGGCGAGATGTCGGCCTGGTTGCGGCCGAGAAACGCGGCGAGCGAGAACTCCATGGCATGTCCTGTCAAGGTAACCCTTGCAGGAAGAGCTAAGGGAAATGGATTACCAATTGTTTACGCCGGCGCTGCTAGACCGGAGCCATGCCGAGTGGGGCAGGCCCAGTGCAGGAGGATGCAATGCCGGATCCCGTCGCCGCCGTCGCGCGCGCCGCGCAACCCGCCGTCGAGGCGCCCGGAGAACCGCCCGCAGGCCGCCCCGACCCGGCGCTGCGGCAGGCGGCGCGCCGCTTCGAGGCGGTGTTCCTCGCCGAGATGCTGAAGCATGCCGGCCTTGCCAAGCCCCCCGAACAGTTCGGCGGCGGCGCCGGGGAGACCCAGTTCGCGCCGTTTCTCGTGCGGGAATATGCGGAGGCGCTGGCGGCGCGCGGCGGCATCGGCCTGGCGGACCGGATCGGCGCCGCCCTCGCGGCCTCGGCGCGCCCCGGGCAGGGTGCGGAATGAGCCCGGACCCGCATTCCGGGGATAGCCCCGAAGACCGGCTGCAGGCGCTGATCGCCGAGGGCGGGCGGCTGCTGGGGGAGGAGCGGCAGGCGATCTTTGCCGGCCGTCTCGAGGGGCTTGCAGACATCGCCGCGGGCAAGCTCGCGCTGCTCGCCGAACTCGATGCCGCCATCGCCGGGGCGCCGGACGATCCTGCCCTGCGCGCCGCGCTCGACCGGCTGGTGCGCGAGGGCCGCCGCAACGAGAGGGTGCTGCAGGCGGCGCGCGCGGGCATTGCCGCCGCCCGCCGCCGGCTCGCCGCGATCGAGGCGACCCGGCGCGGCGACGTCGCCTATGAGCATGACGGCTCGCGGATCGTGAGCCGGGACGATGCCGCAGGAAAATCGAGCCGGGCCTGATCGCTTTACCAGGTGGCAATCTTTCGGTGGTTTTCTCACCTGCAGCGGCGGGAACGCCTGCAAGCCCGAACCCGGCGGCCGGAACGGCGGCGGGATCCCGGGCAGAAACGTCAGAAGACGCATTCGTGGCCACCGGTCTCGGTCGGCCTTCTCAGACTCCCGGAAAATCGGGACCCATCGGACCGCGGCGTGAAGCGCGTCGCACCCAGAGAGGAATGGTCTCATGACTGCCAGCATTCTCACCAACACCAGCGCCATGATCGCCCTTCAGACGCTGCGCCAGACCAATGGCGGCCTGGAGGAGCTCAACAACCAGATCTCCACCGGCAAGGAGGTCGCCAGCGCCAAGGACAACGCCTCGCTCTTCGCCATCGCGAAGGTGATGGAATCCGACGTCGCCGGCTTCCAGGCGGTCTCCGACAGCCTCGATCTCGGCCGCTCCACCGTCGCGGTGGCCTCCAACGCGGCGAACTCGATCGGCGAGCTGCTGAACGAGATCAAGGGCAAGATCATCGCCGCCAACGAGGACAATGTCGACCGCACCAAGCTGCAGAGCGAGATCGTCTCGCTGCGCGGCCAGATCACCTCGATCGTGTCCTCGGCGCAGTTCAACGGCCTGAACCTGATCGACGGCACCAATGACGGCGCCGGCGGCTTCTCGGTGCTCGCCTCGCTCGACCGCGACAGCGCCGGCGGGGTCACCACCTCGAACATCTCCTTCGACCCGACCAACACCAACCTCTCCACCGCCTCGGGAACCCTGCTGACGGTGACCGGTGGCGACTTCTCGGCCGGCACCGCGGTCGCCGGCTCGTCCTATGTGGTCGGCAACGGCGCCGGCACCCCGGCAGCGCCGGCAGGCGGCGACTTCGACCTCACCACCGGTGCCGGCACCCTGCGCGGCACCGGCGGCAACGATGCCGTCCTCGGCTTCGGCAACTACGACTTCCAGGTCGCGGCCACCACCACCGGCGGCACCACCGCGCTCGACCCGGTCACCGAGAAGACCGTGGCAGCCGATCTGGCGAGCGGCGCCGGCCTGCTGGCTGGCGATGTCTTCCAGGTCGTGGTCGACGGCATCAGCGCGCGCTACACCGTGCAGGCCGGCGACGACGAATCGGTGATCAACGTCTCGCTGCGTAACGAGCTGCTCGCCAACGGCCTCGACACCGACCGCGTGAGCATCGATCTCGCCGACGGCATCGAGTTCACCAACAACACCACCGAGGACATCTCGATCGCCTTCACCTCGCGGCGCGCCTCGGGCGGCCTCGCCGGGCTCGACACCATCGACGTCTCCGATGCGGCGGGCGCCGCGGCGGCCACCAACGCGATCGAGGGCTTCATCCAGAACGCCGTCGATGCGCAGGCCCAGCTCGGCACCACCGAGAAGCGGCTCGAGATCCAGGACGATTTCCTGTCCTCGCTCATCGACAGCTTCAAGTCGGGCATCGGGTCGCTGGTCGATGCCGATCTCGAGGCCGCCTCGGCGCGTCTCCAGGCCCTGCAGGCCCAGCAGCAGCTCGGCATCCAGGCCCTGTCGATCGCCAACCAGCAGCCGCAGAACCTGCTCGCGCTGTTCCGCTGATCGCTGGCGCCGGGTCGGAGCAGTGACGCTCCGGCCCAACCGGGCGGGGCCCTCCACGGCCCCGCCGTTCCAGGAAGGATACGACCGCGATGAGCCTCCACGCCGCGAGCACGACAGGATACGGCGCCGCGACCCGCGCTCTCGGAACCGAGCGCGATGTCGAATACGGCGTCTTCGGACAGGTCACCGGCCAGCTCACACGGGCGATGCGCGCCGACGCGCCGTTCGCCGAGCTCGCCCAGGCGCTGCATGCCAACAGCCGGCTCTGGACCGTGCTGGCCACCGATCTCGCGCATCCCGAGAACACCCTGCCCGAGAGCCTGCGCGCCCGGCTGATCAGCCTCGCCGTCTTCGCGCGCCGGCACACCGCCAGGGTCCTCGCCGGCGAGGACAGCGCGGCGGTGCTGGTCGAGATCAACACCACCGTGATGCGCGGCCTGCGCGGCCAGCCCGGCCCGATGGCGCGGGAGGCCGGTGCGTGATGGCCGGGCTCATCCTCAAGCTCCGGGCGCATGAGCAGATCCTCGTCAACGGCGTCGTCATGCAGAACGGCGAGCGCAACGCGCGGCTGATCGTTAAGACCCCGGATGCCAAGATCCTGCGCCTGCGCGACGCGATCGCGCCCGGCGAGGCCAACACGCCGGTCAAGCGCGTCTGTTACATCGCCCAGCTCGCCGTCGCCGGCGAGACCGACATCGCCGAGGCCAGTGCCCAGCTCGGCCGCGGCATCGCCCAGCTCCGCGACGCGCTGCAGGGGCATCCGGGCGCGGCCTGCCTGACCGAGGCCGCCGCCGCGCTCGAGGAGGACAATTTCTACGGCGTGATGCGGTCCCTGCGCCGGCTGCTGCCGCTCGAGGAGAAGCTGCTGGCCGCGCATCGGGGCGGGGCCGCCGCCTCCCGGCAGGCCGGGAGCGCGCCGTGACCGGTTTCGCGCCGATCGTCCCGCTCGGCGGGCTGGCGGGGTTCCGCTTCATCGAGCAGACCCATGACCGCCAGCTCGCCCTCTTCGAGCGCAGCCCGGAGATCCGGCGCGACATCGCGCATTTCGAGGAGAATGCCGGCCAGGTCGAGACGCTGGAGGACCTGATGGCCGACCGGCGCCTGCTCCGCGTCGTGCTCGGCGCCTTCGGGCTCGAGGAGGATCTCGACAAGCGCGCCTATGTCCGGAAGGTGATCGAGGAAGGCAGCCTCGACCCGCGCTCCTTCGCCAACCGGATCGCCGACCCGGCCTATCGCGCGCTTGCGGAGGAGCTCGGCTTCGGCGATCTCGGCAACCGGCTGATCCTCACCTCGGTCCGGGAGCGGATCATCGAGCAGTACAGGCTCCGCCGGTTCGAGAGCGCGGTGGGCGAGCAGGATGTCGATCTGCGCGTCGCCATGAACTTCCGGCGCGAGATCGGCGGGATCGCCGGCAGCGAGACCGCCGGGAGCAGCGGCTGGCTGCGGATCCTCGGCTCGCAGCCGATGCGGCGGGTGGTGGAATACGCCTTCAACCTCCCCGACCAGTTCGCGCTGATCGACATCGACCAGCAGGTGCTCGAGCTGGAGCGGCTGTCGCGCGCGCGCTACGGATCGGAAAGCCCGGCCGTGTTCAGCGATCCGGAGACCGTCGAGGATGCGCTCAACCGCTTCCTGGTGCGGGCACAGATCGAGAGCGGCAGCGCCGGCACCGGCACCGGCGGCGCCTCGGCCGCGGTGCAGATCCTCCGGGCCGGCGGCCTCGGCAGCGCCGCCGCCGCCGGGCTGTTCGCCTCGAACCTGCTCTGACGCCGGCCGGAGAACGGCCCGCGGATCCTAGACCCGGCCGATGCTGCGCGCCTCCCGCGGCCGTGCCGCAGGCGGAGCGTCCGGCTCCGGCGGCGCCATGAGCCTCGCCAGCAGCGCGAAGCCCTCGCCCGCCTGCGCGCCCTCGCTGCCCAGCGCCATGAACCGGTCGAGCTCGGGCCAGAGCCGCACCGCCTCGTCGAGCACCGGATCGCCGCCCGGCTGGTAGAGCCCGGCCTGGATCATCGGCTCGGCATCCTCATAGGCCGCGACGAGGCGCCGGGCCCGCGTCGCCAGCGCGGCCTCCGCCGCGGTCCAGGCGGCGGGCGCGGAGCGCGAGACCGACCGGCGCAGGTCGATCGCCGGAAATCGCCCGCGCTCGGCGATCGCCCGGTCGAGCACGACATGCCCGTCGAGCACGCCCCGCACCATGTCGGCCACCGGCTCCTCCATGTCGGAGCCCGCGACCAGCACCGAGAACACCGCCGTGAGGTCGCCCGGGCCGTCGGCGCCGGGGCCGGCGCGCTCGCACAGCGCCGCGATCTCCGCCGCGGTGGAGGGCGGGAAGGCGCGCAGCGCCGGGGTCTCGCCGGCGGCCAGGGCGATCTCGCGATGCGCCTCGGCGAAGCGCGTGAGCGAATCGAGCAGGCAGAGCACGTGCCGGCCGCGGTCGCGGAAATGCTCGGCCACGGCCAGCGTGAGCATCGCCGCCCGCCGCTTCACCAGGGCGCTCTGGTCGGAGGTGGCGGCGACGACCACCGCGCGCGCCATGCCCGCCGGCCCGAGCCGGTCCCGCACGAAATCGCCGACCTCACGGCCCCGCTCGCCGATCAGGCCGATCACCACCACATCCGCCTCGATCCCGCGGGCCAGAGCCCCCAGCAGCATCGACTTGCCGACGCCGGAGCCGGCGAACAGCCCAAGCCGCTGGCCGCGGCAGATCGGCAGCACCGTATCGGTCGCGGCCAGGCCGGTGCGCAGGCGCGGCCCGAGGCCCCGCCGCCGCTGCGCCTGCGGCGGCGCCCGCCGCAGCGCCGCACCGGTGCAGCCCTCCGGTGCCGGCGCGCCATCCGGCAGCCGGCCGAAGGCATCGACCACCTGGCCGAGCCAGCCATCGGAGGGCCGCGGCGGCGGCACCGCCTCGAGATAGGCCCGCGCCCCCGCCACCAGCCCGTCGCCCGCGCCCATCAGCATCGCGGTGACCCGCTGCTCACCGATCGCCACCACCTCGCCATGCAGCGGCGCCCGCTCCGCCCGGTCGATGCGGATCCCGTCGCCCAGCCGCGCCAGGGCGCCGAGGCCGGCGATGCGCACGACGGTGCCGTCCGAGCCGGTGACCCGGCCCCAGATCCGCGCCGAGGCGGGCAGCCGCGCCGGCTGCGGCAGCGGCCCCCGGTCCGGCGCGGTCACGACAGCCCCCTTCGCTCACCTTCCCTTAACCATGCCTGCACTAGAACGGCGGGGCACGTCACAGAAGTGAGGTCAGGCATGCTGGAGAAAATCTCAGTGCTCGCGAAGGCGTCGGACATGGCCCGCCATGCATCTGCCCGCCATCGCGTGATCGCCGAAAACGTCGCCAATGCGGATACCCCCGGTTACCGGGCGCGCGACCTGCGGCCCTTCTCGGAATTGGTTAACGCGGGTGGAGTTAACGAAGCGTTCACGCCCCGCGCCACGCGTCCGGAGCATCTGCTCGGGCAGGCCCCGGGCCGCCCGGCGGCATTCGAGCCCGTGGTCCGGGCCGACCGCGCCGCGCCCAACGGCAACTCGGTGAGCCTCGAGACCGAATCGATCATGGCGGTGGAGACCCAGGGCGACCATTCGCTGGCGCTCGGCGTCTATTCCAAGGCGGTGGACATCCTGCGCATCGGCCTCGGACGGAGCCGCTGATCCCATGCATGATCTCGTCCGCGCCATGAGCGCCGCCGCCTCCGGCATGGGGGCACAGTCGACCCGCCTCCGGCTGATCGGGGAGAACCTCGCCAATGTCGACACCCCCGGCTTCCAGCGCAAGCGCGTGAGCTTCGAGAGCGCGCTCGACACCGCCACCGGCGCCGAGACCGTGCGCGCCGGCCGGATCAATCTCAGCCCGGCGCCGGCGCGCGAATCCTACGAGCCCGGCCACCCGCTCGCCGATGCCCGCGGGATCGTCACCTATTCCAATGTCGACCCGCTGATCGAGATCGCCGACGCCCGCGAGGCGCAGCGGTCCTATCAGGCGAACCTCACCCTCTTCGACCAGGCCAGGCGCATGTATGGCGGCATGCTCGAGCTCCTGCGCCGCTGACCCCTGGCCCCCTGCGGACCCGATCCGGAAATCAGGAGACGGAAATGGACATCGAGACCAGCTTCGCGACCCGACTCTATGACAGCGCCCGCAAGCTCGGCGCCGACGCCGCCCCGCCTGCCGAACCCGGCGCGACGGTGGCCGAGACCGGCTTTGCCGAGACCCTGGCCCGCGCCGCTCAGGAGATCACCGAGACGCTGCAGCGCGGCGAGCAGGTGGCGGACGCGGCGATCTCCGGCCGCGGCGACGTGCAATCGGTGGTCGAGGCGCTGACCGCGACGGAACTGGCGCTGCAGACCGCGGTCACCGTGCGCGACCGGGTGGTCGAGGCCTATCAGGAAGTGCTGCGGATGCCGGTCTGAGGCGCGGCGGAGGCCCGGGGCGATGGATGGTCCGGCATTCGTCGCGCTGATGCGCGAGGCGATCTGGACGGCGATCGTGATCGCCGCGCCGGTGCTCGTGGTGGCGCTCGCGGTCGGGCTCGGGATCGGCCTGATGCAGGCGCTGACCTCGATCCAGGAGCTGACCCTGACCTTCGTGCCGAAGCTGCTCGCGATCGGCGTGGTGCTCTGGGTCAGCCTGTCGTTCATGACCCAGGGCCTCGTCGAGCTGTTCCAGGCGCAGCTGATCCCCATCGTCGCGGGAGGCGGATGAGATGCAGCGCGGTTTCGCCGCCCGCCTCGCGGGCATTCTCGGAATCGTCGCGGCGCTCGCCGGAGACAGCGCCGGCGCCCGCGCCGCACTCTGCCGCGAGGCCGCCGAGACCGCCGCGCGGCGCCACGGCATTCCGCCCGAGATCATGCAGGCGATCACCCTGGCCGAGACCGGCACCACGCGCGACGGGCGCCGAGGCCCCTGGCCCTGGACGCTCAACATCGAGGGCGAGGGCCGCTGGTTCGACAGCCGCCGCGAGGCCCTCGCAGCGGCGGAAGCGGCGATCGCCGCCGGCCGCCGCTCGACCGATATCGGCTGTTTCCAGATCAACTGGCGCTGGCACGGCAAGGCCTTCGACAGCGTCGCCGCGCTGCTCGAGCCCGCGGCAGGCGCCGATTATGCCGCGCGGTTCCTCAAATCCCTGCACGCGGAGGCCGGGAACTGGCTCACCGCCGCCGGCTGGTACCATTCGCGCAGCCCCGACCATGCCGGCCGCTATCGCGCGGTGATCGCGCGGCACCTGCGGCGCGGCGACGGCGGCGAGCCGCGGCTGGCCGCGGGCCGCGGTGCGGACCGGCCGGCGCCGCCCCGCGCCGCGCCGGTGGCCGGCGCACCGACTGCCGGCGGCGTCCGGCTCTCCCTGCTCACCCGCGCGGCCGGCGGGCTGCTGCGCGTCGCCGACCGCTGAGGGCCGGCCATGGACCAGTTCGACATCCGCGCGCTCTACCAGCCGACGGTGCTGCTGGTGCTGGCGCTGATGGCGGTCATCGTGATGATGATCCTGCCGATGCCGGCCTGGCTGCTCGACATCGGCCTCGCGGTCTCCTTCGCGCTGGCGATCCTGATCTTCACGGTCACGCTGTTCATCGAGCGGCCGCTGGACTTCTCCGCCTTCCCCACGGTGCTGCTCGCCTCGCTGATGCTGCGGCTCTCGCTCAACGTCTCCTCGACCAAGCTGATCATCGGCGAGGGCCATACCGGCACCGCCGCCGCCGGCGGCGTGATCGAGGGCTTCGCGATGTTCATCATGTCGGGGAGCCTGTTCCTCGGCCTCGTGGTGTTCGGCGTGCTGCTGATCGTCAATTTCATCGTGATCACCAAGGGCGCCGGGCGCATGGCCGAGGTCGGCGCGCGGTTCGCGCTCGACGGCATGCCGGGCAAGCAGCTGGCGATCGATTCGGATGTCGCCGCCGGTGCGATCAGCCACAAGGAGGCGCATGAGCGGCGCCGGCTCGAGCAGGAGGAGACGACCTTCTTCGGCTCGCTCGACGGCGCCTCGAAATTCGTCAAGGGCGACGCCATCGCCGGGCTGCTGATCACCCTGCTCAACCTGGTGATGGGCCTCGCCATGGGGCTCGCGGTGCATGACCTGACGCTCGGCGAGGCGCTGCGCACCTATTCGGTGCTCACCGTCGGCGACGGGCTGGTCAGCCAGATCCCGTCCGTCATCACCTCGATCGCCGCGGCGCTGCTGCTCTCCAAGGGCGGGGTGACCGGCTCGGCCGACAAGGCGCTGATCACCCAGCTCGGCGGCTATCCCGGGGCGCTGGCGACGGTGGCGGCGCTGATGGCGCTCTTCGCCTTCGTGCCGGGGCTGCCCTTCGCGCCCTTCATCGTCGGCGCCGCGGTGCTGGTGATCGCGGCGCTGCTGGCCGCGAGGGCGCGGGCGGCGGCGGAGGCCGCGGCCTTCGCGCCGGAGCCGGAGACCGAGGCCGCGCCGGTGCAGCGGCCGCTCGGCGATCTCCTCGATGTCGACGAGATCCACCTGCGCTTCGCGCCCAACCTGATCGGCGCGGTGATGGAGCCCGGCACCGGCCTCGAGAAGCGCATCGGCAACATGCGCCGCCACATCGCCAGCGAATACGGCTTCGTGATGCCGGAGGTGCGCCTCACCGACGACCCGCTGCTGCCGCCGGGCAGCTACTCGATCCAGATCCAGGGGGTGGAGGCGGCGCAGGCCGTGCTGAAGCCCGGCCATGTGCTCGTGCTGACCCGGCCGGACCTGCCGCTGCCGCTGCCGGGCGAGGATGTCGAGGAGCCGGTCTACAAGGCGCCGGCGCGCTGGATCGCCGAGCGCGACCAGGAGGAGGCGGCGGCGCTCGGCCTGCCGGTGGTCGCCCCCGGCGAGGTGGTGGCGACGCATCTCCTGGAGACCATCCAGGCGAATTTCGCGCGGCTCTTCACCCGGCGCGCGCTGCGCAAGCTGATCGAGGCCTTCACCAGCCCATCCGATCCCGCGCGGGCCGAGGCCAACCGCAGGCTGATCGACGAGTTCGTGCCCGAGAAGGTGCCGCATGACGTGCTGCAGACCGTGCTGCGCATGCTGCTCGACGAGCGCGTCTCGGTGCGCAACCTGCCGCTGATCCTCGAGGCCGCCGCCGAGGCCCGGGCGGCCAACATGGCGCCGGAGGAGATCGTCGAGCATATCCGCCGGCGCATCGCCTTCCACATCGTCTCGCGGCTCAGCGACAAGGAGGGCAGGCTGCCGCTGGTGCAGCTCGGCCCGGCCTGGGAGGGGCTCTTCGCCGAGCACGAGATCGAGGCCGGCCACGACATCGCGCTGCCGCCGGCGGAGTTCAACCGCCTCGCCGGCGCGGTCGGCGCGCAGCTCCGCCGCGCCGGCGAGAGCGGCGCCTTCCCCGCGGTGGCGACCTCGGCGAAGCGGCGGCGCTTCCTGCGCCAGGTCCTGGCCGCCAAGGGCATCCCCAACCCGGTGCTGTCCTTCGATGAGATCGGCAGCCATGCCGATCTCAGCCTGCTCGGAACCGCCTGAATGGGCCCGCTGGCGGAGATCTTCGCGGCCGCCGAGCTCCATGTGCTGACGGTGGCCGGCGTCTTCGCCCGCATCGGCGCCGCGGCGTTCCTGGTGCCCGGCCTCGGCGAGCGCACCATCCCGCTGCGCATCCGCCTCGCCGCGGCGCTGGCGATCACGCTGGTGCTGGCGCCGCTGATGCAGCCGCTGCTGCCCGCGACCCCCGCCGACGCGCCGGGAGTCGCGCGGATGATCGCGGCGGAGGCGGTCAGCGGCCTCGCCATCGGCCTCGGCTTCCGCATGCTGATCTTCGCGCTGCAGATCGCCGGCAGCGCCGCCGCCTATCACCTCTCGATCAGCCATGTCTTCGCCACCCCGGTCGCGGAGACGCCGGAGCCCACCATCGCCACCTTCCTCGCCATGGGCGGCACGGTGCTGGCGCTGAATGCCGGGCTGCACGTCCAGCTCGTCGCGGCGCTCGCCACGCTCTACGACGTGCTGCCCTTCGCCCGCTTTCCGGCGCCCGGCGATCTCGCCGCGCTGACCACCGCGCGGGTGGCGGATGTCTTCGCCCTCGGCATCGCCCTCGCGGTGCCCTTCATCGCGATCAGCTTCGCCTACAACCTCGCCCTCGGCGCGATCAGCCGGGCGATGCCGCAGCTCCTCGTGGTGCTGATCGGCGTGCCGCTGCTGATCGGGCTCGGGCTGCTGACGCTCCATGCCGCGCTGCCGGCGATCTTCGCGCGCTGGCTCGGGGCGCTGGCCGCGCTCTTCGCCGACCCGCTCGGGGGCATCGGCTGATGGCGGAGGGCGACACCGAGGCCCAGGAGAAGACCCATGACGCCACCCCGCGCCGGCTCGAGAAGGCCTGGGAGCAGGGCGACATCCCGCGCAGCCAGGACTCCCAGACCCTCGCCGCCTATGCCGGGCTGGCGCTGGCGCTGCTGCTCGGCGGCGGCTGGTCGGCGGTGACCCTCGGCGCGGCGCTGACGCCGGTTCTGGCGATGCCCGATGCGCTGGCCGCGGACCTGCTGGGCGAGGGGCGCGGCGCGCTGCTGCCGGCGATCCTCGGCCGGGTCCTGCTCGCCGCGGCGCCGGCGGTGCTGCTGCCGGCGCTGCTGATCGTCATGCTGCTGGTCGCCCAGCGCGGGATCACCGTGGCGCCGGAGAAGATCGCGCCGAAGCTCTCGCGGATCTCGCCACTGGCCAATGCGAAGCAGAAATACGGGCCGACCGGGCTGGTCGATTTCGCCAAGAACGTCGTGAAGGTCGGGGCGGTCGCCACCATCCTCTATCTCAGCCTCGCCGCCGCGATGCCGGAGATCGTCGCCACCCCGGCGCTGGAGGCGCGCGCCATCGGCGGCGTGCTGCACGACCGCCTCGCCGAGATCCTGACCGGGCTGCTCGTCGCCACCGCGGCGATCGCCTTCGTCGACCTGATCTGGCAGCGGCTGGAGTTCCTGCGCCGAAACCGGATGAGCCACCAGGAGCTCAAGGAGGAGAGCAAGAGCACCGAGGGCGATCCGCATCTGCGCGCCGCGCGCCGCAGCCGGGCGCGCGAGATCGCCACGCAGAAGATGATGCTCGACGTGCCCAGGGCCGATGTGGTGATCGCCAACCCGACGCATTACGCGGTGGCGCTGTCCTGGGATCGCGCCCCCGGATCGGCGCCGAAATGCCTCGCCAAGGGGGTCGACGAGATCGCGCTCCGCATTCGCGAGCTGGCCGAGGAGGCCGGCGTGCCGGTGCAGCACGACCCGCCCACCGCGCGCTCGATCCATGCGCTCGTCGAGGTCGGGCAGGAGGTCCGGCCGGAGCACTACAGGGCGGTGGCCGCCGCGGTGCTGTTCGCCGAGAAGCTCCGCGCCGAAGCCCGCGCGAAGCGGCGGTGAGGCGATGTCGGAGCGGCTCTCACGCCTCGCCCGCGCGATCGCCGCGCAGCGCCGTGCCGACGAAGCCGCGCTGGCCGCACGGATGGCCGAGGCCCGCGCCGCCCGCGACCGGGCGGCGGCGCTGAGGGCCGCG
>NZ_BSYI01000021.1 GCF_030270585.1 Paralimibaculum aggregatum | reverse complement strand
CATAGCGGGCCCGATGACCGGCGCGGGCATCGCGGCGAAGGCGCTGCAGGCGCTGCCAGCGCTGGTCGCGGCCGGGGACTGGCCGGCGGCAGAGCGCCTGCTGCGCCGTGCCGCGGCGGCGAAGGGCGCGCCGGCGCCGGTCTTCTACAACCTCGCCAAGGTGCTCGAGGCGGCCGGCAAGGGGGCGCAGGCGGGGACTTGGCTGCGCCGGGCGGTGGAGCGCGCGCCGGACTACGCGGTCGCCTGGTTCGAGCTCGGCCGCTGGATGCTGGAAACCGGCGATCTTCCGGGCGCGGCGGAGGCCTTCGCGCGTGCTGCGGCGGCCGATCCGGGCGATGCCGACGCCTGGCGCAATCTCGGGCGGCTCGCGCTGCGCCTCGGGCAGTGGCAGCGGGCGGCGGAGGCCTGGGCGCGGCTCGGGCCGGGCGATCCCGAGGCCGCGGCGGGGGCCTATCGTGCGGCGGCGGAGCTCGGGCAGGCCGGGCCGGCGGAGACGCGGGCGCTGCTCGAGGCGCATCCCGGCCCGGCGTCGCTGCAGGCGGTGACCCATGCCGGGCGCGGGCATCTGCCCTTCGTGCTGCCGGCGGGCGGGGCTCAGCCGCGGCGCTGACGGAAGCGCTTGCGATAGACCCCGGGCCCGGCCTGCAGCGCTTCCTGCACGGCGCGGCTCGCCGCCGCACCGGCCTCGTCGAGGGTGCCGGTCTCCAGCTCCGCCGCGCCGCGCGGCACCGGGATCGCCTGCACCACCGGCGTGCCCGCCGGCAGCCGCCCGCGAAAGCCGGGATCGCTCCAGATCGCCGCGAAATGCACATAGCCATCGGCGAAGGCGTCGCAGTCCACCACCCCGGAGAGGCTGCGGAAGGGCAGGTCCTCACGGTTGAGAGGGTGGGTGAAGAGGAGCGACCAACCCTCTGGAACGGAAAGCGTCCAGAAGTTCATGAACTTGATCGCCGCGCGGCCTTCGAGGCGCAGCGGCGCGCCGCTTGCCTGCTCCGGCACATGCACGCCGACCGGCGCGCGGGAGAGCAGCTGGTCCGGGATCACCGGCGGCGACCAGTCCCAGGAGATGCCCTCCGCGGTGATCTCGAGATCGGCGGCGAGCGGCATCAGCAGGCCGAGGCCGAGCGCGTCGATCAGCGGCGGGCAGTGCTTGAGCGTGCGCACCCGGGCGCCGCCGAGGGCGGGGCTCTCGGCCTCCGAGGGCATCTCGCGCAGCCAGTCGGGCAGGGCGGCGCCGGCGGGCACCGGCTTCGGCAGCAGCGGCTCCAGCGCGGGATGGCAGCGGGCGACGATCCGGACCGGCATCAGACCGGGCGTCCGAAGAACAGGACATGGCCGTCCGGGTCGGCCACCTCGAAGCCGCGCAGCCCGTCGTCGCGGGTCGCGGGCCCGCCGGCCAGGGCGACGCCGCGCGCGGCGAATTCCGCTGCCAGGTCATCGGGTTCGGCGGAGAAGATGAAGGCGTCCCAGGGCGCCCAGGGATGCAGGCTCGGGTTCGGCACCGGCCGCAGGTCCGGCGCCACCTGCTTCAGCATCAGCCGCGCCGCGCCGCGCCCGACCATGGCGAAGAAGGGGGCCTCGTCCGGCGCCGACACCAGGCAGGCGAAGCCGAGCCCGCCGACATAATGCGCGAGCGCGGCCGAAAGGTCGGTCACGATGAAGAACGGCGCGGCGGGGCCGATCTCGCCTTGCTGTGCCATGGGCGCTCCCCTTGCGGACGGCGGTTCCGCCCGGCCCGAGCCTGCCACCGGCGGCGCGCGAAGGCCAGCCGGGCTCAGCGCGTCTCCTCGCGCCGCAGCAGGAAGGTGTGCACCAGCGCCGCCGTCACGGTGATCGCGATGATGATCGTGCCGACGGCGTTGATCACCGGCGGGTGGCCGTTGGGGTTGCGGGCCATGGCGCCGATCTCGGTGGCGAAGGTGCAGGTCCCGCCCTTGGCGAACATCGTCGTGTTGTAGTTCTCCATGGAGGCCATGAAGGCGATCACCGCGGCGGAGATCAGCGCCGGCGCCAGGAAGGGCAGGGTGATGCGGCGGAACACCCGGAAGGGCGAGGCGCCGAGATCGAGCGCCGCCTCCTCGAACTCCACCGGCTGGCGCTGCAGCCGCGCCATCAGGATCAGCATCGGATAGCCGGCGATGAAGGTCACCTGCGCCATCACGATGGTGAAGAGCCCGGCATCCATGCCGACGCTGCCCCAGAACACCAGCGCCGAGAGGCCGAGCACGATCCCCGGCGCCAGCATCGGCGAGAGCAGCACCCACCAGAGAAAGCCGTTGTAGCGCGAGCGCCAGCGGGTCAGCATCACCGCCCCGGCGAGCCCGAGCAGCAGCGCCAGCGGCACCACCACGGCGGCGACCACCAGCGAGTTCTCGAAGCAGCCGACGAAGCGGTCGCGGTCGAGCGCGCGCAGCACCGGATCGGCGCGCAGCTCGGCGTCCTCCATCCAGAAGAAGGCATACCACTTGCCCGTGGTGCCGCGCCATTCGGTCACCGAGGGCGGCGAGATGTCGTTGACCGAGGCCACCACCATCAGGATCAGCGGCGCGAACATGAACAGCAGGAAGGCCCAGGTGTAGAGGCTCAGCAGATGGGAGGCCGCGTTTCTCATGCCCGCACGAAGTCCTTCAGCCGCGCTCGCATCAGCCACATGAAGAGCGCCACGATGCCGAAGCAGAGGATGGTGAAGGCGAAGCTGTAGGCCGCGCCCACATTCGAGTTCTCGCTCTCGAAGAACTTGTTGTAGATGGTCTGCGAGAACCATTCCGACTGCAGCCCGCGGCTGATGATCCGCGGCACCGAGAAGGCCCCGGCCGCCAGCATGAAGGTGGTGATGCAGCCCACCGCGATGCCCGGCTTGGCGTGCGGGATGATGATCCGCCTGTGCAGCCGCCAGGTCGAGGCGCCGAGATCGCGCCCGGCCTCGAGCTGGTTCCGATCCAGCGTCGACATGACGTTCACCATCGGGAACACCATGAAGAGGATGTAGGTGTAGACGATCACCACGAAGACGGTGATCGGCGAGCGCTTGAACGGGATCGCCTCGTCGGCCTCGAGGTCGATCAGCCCGATCCAGTCGAGCATGTGGTTGATCAGCCCGCGCGTCTCGATCAGCGAGACCCAGGCATAGACCCGCATCAGCTCCACGATGGCATAGGGGATCACCAGCGCGAGGAACAGCCAGACCGCCTTGCGCGGGCCCGAGTTGAGCGCGAGGTTGAAGGCGATCGGGTAGCAGACCACCAGCGACAGCGCCGTCGCCAGCACCGCGAAGAACAGCGTGCGGAACAGCGTGACGAGGGTGAGCCGGACATGGGTCACGCCGTCCTTCTCGAAGCGCAGGCCGATCAGGTCGAAGAACTGGTTGGAGAGCCGCGCATCCTCGATGGCCTTGGTGGTCTCGCTCATCGGGATCGGGCGGGCGGCGATCAGGACCTCGAAATTGGTCGTGGTCCAGGGGAACGCGCCGGCCTCGTCCTCGAGCAGCCGCGCATGCAGCGGCGTGACCGCGTCGATCACCGCCTGCGCCGCCTCGATCTGCTCCGCGACGGGCAGGCTGTCGTCGACATCGAGCACCGGCAGCCCATAGGCGGAGACCAGCGTCTCGCGCGCGGCATCGAGGTCGCGCACGAAGGTGGTCTCGGTGGTGGTTCGGTCGCATTGCAGGATGTAGGGCCGGGTCGCCCGTTTCGGCGTGCCGCCGAGGGAGGGCACCGCCATGCCCCCGGCGCTCGGCACCGCCATGCCCCCGGCGCTCGGTACTGCCATGCCCCCGGCGGAGGGGATTGCCAGCCCGCCGTCCTCCGTGGCCGGGGCGGCCGGCGCCTCGTCGCTCGGCAGGTAGTTCTTCAGCACCGCCTGGCAGGTCCGCGCATCGCGGATCACGGTCGCCGCCACCGAGCTGTCGAGAGCCCGGCCCGGCGCGCGCAGCGACTTGTCGAGCATGGTGAGCTGCGGGAAGGCGATCAGCACCAGCGCCCAGGCCGCCACCGCCAGCACGAAGGCCGCGACCAGCCCGCGGCCATAGGTCTGGACGAGCGCTCTCATGCCTCGGCCATCTCGCTTCCGGTGCGGGCCAGCTCGCCCTCGGGCAGCACGACCGCGCGCTCGCAGGGAAAGCCGATCCGCTGGCGTCCGGAGGGCGGATCGCCGCCCTCGTTGCGCACATGCATGGCGATCTGCCGGTCGCCCGCGCGCATCACCAGGTTGACGAATGGGCCCTCGAGGTCGCGCCGCTCGAGCTCGGCCTCGAGCTCGTTGCCATAGCTGCCGTCGCCGCGGCCATCGACCTGCGCCGCCATGCTGCCGGAAAAGCCCATGTTCTCCGGCCGCACGAAGAGCATCGCCGGCGCGCCCTCGGCCAGCCCGCGCGGGTTGCGCCCGAGAAAGCGGCCATGCGGCGTCTCGACCAGCGCCATGCCGTTCTCGAGCCCGGCAACGGTGCCGCGGAAGACGTTGGCCTCGCCGACAAAGCTCGCCACGAAGGCGGTTTCCGGCTCGGAATAGACCTGGTCGCCGGTGCCGACCTGCTCGATCACCCCGGCATTCATCACCGCGATGCGGTCCGACATGGTCAGCGCCTCGCCCTGGTCGTGGGTGATGTAGATGAAGGTGACGCCGGTCTTCTGCTGGATCGTGCGCAGCTCGGCGCGCATGTGCTGGCGCAGCTTCAGATCGAGCGCCGAGAGCGGCTCGTCGAGCAGCAGCACCGCCGGCTCCACCGCGAGCGCGCGGGCGATCGCCACGCGCTGGCGCTGCCCGCCGGAGAGCTCGGTCGGCTTCTTGCCCTCGTGGCCGGTAAGCGCGACGAGCTCGAGCAGCTCCATCGCCCGCGCGCGCCGGCGCCGGCGCGTCACGCCGCGCGCCTCCAGCCCGAAGGCCACGTTCTCCCAGATGCTCATCAGCGGGAACAGCGCGAGGTTCTGGAAGATCAGCGCCGTCGGCCGCTCGTTGGCGCCGCGGCCGCGCTGGTCCTCGCCGCCGATCAGCACGCGGCCCGCGCTCGGCTCCACGAAGCCCGAGATGGCGCGCAGGATCGTGGTCTTGCCGCAGCCCGAGGGGCCGAGGATCGAGAAGAACTCGCCGGCCCTGATCGTCAGGTCGGTCGGCTGCACCGCGGTGAAGCCGTTGGGATAGGTGATCGACATGCCGTCGAGAACGACATCCTTGCCGTGCATGGGTCTCCCTTTCCCGAAGGCGGCGCCCCGCGGGATGCGGGGCGCCGGGCAGCCGGTCCGCCCGATCAGGCGTTGGTGATGATCTCGACGAACTCGTTGCGGATCGGCGCGAAGAACGGCGTGTCGGCCTGCCACCACCACATGTTGGAGAGAACCTCCGGGGTGTAGACCTCGTTGAACTGGCGCTTGAACTCCTCGGAGGCATATTCCGCGCTGCCCGCCACGGCCGAGTTGTAGCCGGTGTTGTTGGCGAACATGCCGCCGACCTCGGGCTGCAGCATGAAGTTCATGAAGGCCACCGCCTGCTCCTTGTTCTCCGACTCGCGCAGGATGCCGAAGCTGTCGAGCCAGGTGATGATGCCCTCCTTCGGCGCGCGGTAGACGTAGCTCGCATCCTCGCGGTTGAGCAGCAGCCCGGTGGTGTCCCAGGTCTGGCCGATGACGCAGCCGGCCTCCTTGAAGGCCGAGGTCGCCTCGGTGGCGTTGTTCCAGAAGGCGCCGAAATTCTCCTTGCGCTCCAGCATCCACTTGGTGACCGCGCCCCAGACCCGGCGGGCGTCGTCCTCGGACTTGTAGACGTCGAGCATGCGGTTCGACGGCACCTCGCCGATGGCGTCGAGATAGAGGCCGGTGCCCATGATGACCGATTTCTGGCGGAAGGCGGCCTTGCCGGCGGCTTCCGGGCGCCAGAGATCGCCGAACGAGATGTCGGCATCGGCGATGTCGAGGGCGCCGCGGTTCAGCGTCACGCCCTCGGTGCCCCAGTCGAAGGGCAGCAGGATCTGCTTGCCGTTGAACTGGCCGCCCAGGGTGGCCGAATCGCGCAGGAAGGAGGGGATCACGGCGCCGGTGTTCACATCGGCCGGGACCTCGGCGAAATAGGTCTCGCCATCCCCGTCGATATAGTTGGTGGAGTTGGTGATCGAGGGGAACACCAGGTCGAAGCCCTTGCCGCCATTCGCCTTGACGGTCGATTCGGCCTCGTCGTTGGAGCCGAAGGTGGTCAGCTCGAGGGTGATGCCGGTGTCGTTCTGGAACTTCTCGGCGATGTTCGGCTGGATGTAGTCCTGCCATGCGAAGACCTTGACCGTGCCGGAACTCGCCAGCGCGTCATGGGCGCGCAGGATTGCCGGGGCGGCGACGGCGGCGGTGGTCATCTTCAGGATCGAGCGGCGGTCGATGATCATGGTGTCCCCCTGTCATTGGGTTTGGTTGTGCACATGTCGATGCCGGCCGGTGCGCCCGCAGCGCGGTGCGGGCGGCGGCTGACGCCTAGTCTGCTTGTAAGTTCATTCGATGTAAATTTGATGACCCCCTTGCCGGTGTCTGTGCCGGCGCCGGCAGGTCGGGGCGCGGTGGTGCGGCCCGGGCGGCGTCCGCTATGGACAAATGCACAAGCTGGCGGGTGGCGGCCGCCGGCCCCGCGGCGGAACCCATGCAGGAACGGGCGCGCTCAGCCATGCCGCGTCGTGCCGTCGTCCGGCGCGCCTGGCTCGTCCCCGGCCGGCGGATCGGCCGGCTCCGGCGGCGCGGGCGCGGCCGAGAGGCGCTCCTCGGCGCCGCCGGCCCCGGGGGCGGCATCGCCGCGCGCCTCGGGCGAGCCCGGCGGCGGATAGGCGAGGCTGCCGGCGAGCCCCGCCACCGTCGCCGCGTCGAAGCGCGGGAACGGCAGCCGCCCGGAGCGCCGCCAGGCGCCGACCTGCCGCTCCGCCGCCGCCGCACGCGCCGCGTCGAGCCCGGTGTCGCGCCCGAGATGCAGCGTCTGCGTCGGAAAGGCGAAGCCGGTGCCCGCCGCCTCCACGATCTCGCGGATGCGCAGCAGGATATCCTCCTTGATCGCGTAATAGTCGTTCCATTCACGGGTTTCGGCATAGACGCGGAGCTCGATGTCGAGCGAGCTGGCACCGAAGGAAACGAGCCGCACGCGGATCGTGTCGCCCTCGATCCGGGGATGGGCATGTGCCATCTCGCGGATCTTCGCCAGCACATAGCGCAGCTGGTCGTGGCCGGTCTCGTAGCGCAGGCCGAGCACCTCCTGGATCAGCATGGTGTCGCAGCGCGCCCAGTTGACGAGCTGCATGTCGGCGAACTGCGCGTTGGGGATCGAGATCAGCGTGCGGTCGAGCGCGCGGACCTGGGTCGAGCGCACGCCGATCGCCTCCACCGTGCCGCTGTGGTTGCCGAAGCTGCAGAAGTCGCCCACCCGGATCGGCCGGTCGAGATAGAGGATGAAGCCGCCGATCAGGTTCTCCAGCGTCGGGCGGATCGCCAGCGCGATGGCGATGCCGCCGATGCCGAGCCCGGCGAGGATGCTGAACACCGGCAGGCCGAGATCCTGCGCGCCATTGGCCAGCAGCACGATGCCGCCGATCACCCCGACGATCCGCGCCAGCAGGCGCAGCATGTTGGCATCGAGGCTCTGGTCGGAGAGGCGCGGGCTGACGATCATCGCCTCGAGCAGCGCCCGGGCGAAGAGCCAGAAGGCCCAGGTGAGCGCGCCGTAGAGCAGCACCGTGCGGACGACGCCGACCCCCCGCGCGAAACTGCCCGCGATGTTGATCTGGAAGGTGAAGAACCCGTGCAGCAGGATCACCGCGCCGATGATCGCCAGCGGGCTCAGCAGCCGCCGCCACAGCGCGCGCTGCCGGATCGCCGCGTCGCGCGGCGTCACCAGGCGGTGCCAGAGCAGCAGCAGCAGCGCCGCGACCGCGGCCGCCGCGAGCACCGCCAGCACCTTCCAGCGCGGCGTGCCGGCGAGCGGCTGGCGCAGCGGCGGCGGCATCGCGGCGATCAGGCCGGAGGGGATCATCGGGCCGGTGAGCTGGCGCGTGATGTCGATCCAGTCGCGGATCTCGCCGGCATGCACCGGCGGCAAATGCTCGACGCTGCCGTAGACCCGCGATGCCAGGTCCACCGTGCGGCGGTCGAACAGGAACTCGCCGGCCTGGCTCCCGGTCTCCATGCGGCGGATGCGGAAGGGCGTGCCGGGGATCGCATAGGAGGCCGGGCCGTCCGCCGGCACCGCCGAGGCATCCGGGGCGAGCGCCGGATCGGGCCAGCCGATGCGGTTGAAGATGTCGATGAGATGGGCCCCGGTCTCGCCGCCGGTATAGAGCCGGGCGGCCCGCGGCACCTCCGAGAGGTCGATCAGCGAACGCCACTCCTCGGAGAGCACGCCGATGCGCGCGGCGGTGCGCCGGTCCCGGGTCGTGGCATAATCGGTGAGCGCCGCCGCCATGCGGCTGCGCATGCTCAGGAAGCTGGCAAGCGTCGCGCGCGGGCTGTCGGTGCGCGCCGCCTCGATCGCGAGGGCGGGCGCGGCGGCCTGCGCCCCGGCCGGCCGGGCGCCGGGCAGGGCCAGCAGCAGCGCCGCCAGCACCAGGGCCCCCAGCAGCAGGGCCGCGGCCCCGATCCCGGCCCCCGTTCCGGTTCGCAGCCTCGTCATCGGGCGGCCCCGGTCATGCGGCTCTTCCGGTCCGGGCGATCAGCCGGGAGTGTACCAGATCGGCGAGGTGTAGGCGCGCTCCTGGATCGTGGTGCGTACCTCCGGGCCCAGCGTCAGCCCGTAGAACTTCGCGTCGTGGGCGGTCCAGCGCGGGGTCGGGATCTCCAGCACGCGGACATAGTAGAAGGCCGGCTGCGCGGGGTCGAAATCCGGATCGGTCCAGACGGTGATGAGCTCCGGCTCGCCGATGGTGTTGGTCCAGGTCGCCGCGGCCACATCGACCGTGCTGCCGACCGGCGGCAGCTTGCCGTCGGCGCCGGGCTGGCGGCTGTCGGCATCGCTCCAGGCCACGTCATGCACCGTCTCGTGGGTCTCGCCGGTGCTGTCGAGCCAGCCCTTGACGATCTGGATCCGGTCGAGATTGGCGCCGATCGGGTCGCGCAGCGCCGCCACGAGGAAGCTCGGCGCGCGGCCCTCCGGCCCCGGCGCCAGATCGCCGCCCATCGGCACGCCCCTGGTATAGCCCGCATCCGCCGGCAGCCGGCTCTCGGCATCCGCCGGCACGAAATCCCAGCCGCCGAAGAAGCGCACCACCATCCGCGAGCCGGTGGTGGCATAGGTCTCGCGCCGTTCCATCGCGTCGAAGATCGCGGCGCGGGTGTTCTCGGTGGCCCAGACCGCGGCATAGCCGGCGGCGCCGACCTCCCATTCCATGATCTTCAGGTCGCCATGCTGCATGAAGGGGCGCTTGGTGCGGTCCGGGTTCGGCTCCATGCTCGAGACCTTGCCGAAGAAGTTCTCCTCGGCCACGGCGGGCAGGCCGGTATGCGCGTCGGTCGAGCCGATCAGGCCGAACTTGTAGGGGTTGGTGCCGAGTTCGGGCGCGAACTTGAGGCCGTTCTTGAGCGCCGAGCGGACATATTCGAACTCCAGCATGGCATCGGTCTTGGCCTCGGTGAGGTTGAGGTTGCCCTTGTCCCAGGACTCGAAGTCGGCGAACTCGTCGTTCGGCGAGAGGAAGGGGTGGGTCTCGCCGTCGCCCTTGGTCTGGGTCGCCTCGTAGAGCGGCTCCCAGCGCGCGCGGCCCTCGGCATAGGCGGCGTCGATCGGCTTGCCGGTGAAGGACTCGACCCAGGGGAACATGCGCCCGTTGCTGAGATTGCCGTTATGCGCGATCGCCAGCACGTCGCCGCCGGTCTTGGCCTCGTAGGCCTCCAGCCATTTCCAGAGCGCGCGCGGATCGTCGCTGCCATAGGGCTTGAGCGTCACCATCGGCTCGACCTGCCGCGCCAGATCGCCGCCGTCGCGGTAGATCACGTTGCGGTGCAGGTTGTTGCCGCCAGTGTTGGAGGTCCACTCATAGCCGATGAAGGCGGTGAAGGTGCCGGGATCGTTGGCATCCTCGGCGGCCTTGATCGTGGTCTGCCAGGCCGAGGCATAGCTCCTGGTGCCGGGCATCGAGAGCAGCTTCGGCGGGAACTGGCCGGCCGAGAAGGTGTTGATGATGTCGAGCGCGGCCTCCATGCCCTTGCCGGACTTGATGAGGTTGTACCATTTCCTGCCGGTGGGGTCGGCCAGCATCGCCGGATCGCCCGCCAGCAGCTTGGGGAAGAAGCCCATGTTGTCGGAATGGTCGGCCACCACGAGGAAGTCGAGCGGGCGCGAGAGCTTGACCGGCTGCCCGGTCGAGGAGGTGATCTGCTCGCCGCTCGCGAAACGGTAGGCATCGGCGGGGGAGAGCCGCGCGCCGGCAGCGCCGGCATCCATCGAATAGGCGGTGTGCAGATGGGTGTCGCCGAAGAAGGGCCGGGTGGGGAACTGCCGGTCGGCATAGGGCGAGTAGACCGGCTTGCCATAGAGCGGCGCGAGCTTTCCGCTGGTCAGCGAGCCGGCATCGCCGCCATCCTGCTGGGCCGCCGCCGGGAAGGCCGCGGCGAGGGCAAGGATCGCCGAGCCGGCAAGGGCGCGTCTGACGGTGGGGATCATGGCCTTGTCTCCCTTCTCATGATCGGGGTGTGACGGGTCGATGGCCCTCAGAACCGGAACGCGGCGGCGAGATAGGGGCCGGTCTGGAACAGGTTCAGCCGGAAGCGGCCGAGCTTGGCGTCGGCCTCGAAGTCGATGCCGTAGAACTGCCAGCCGGCCCGCAGCGAGATCGACTCCGTGATCGCGTAGTCGGCGCCCAGCAGCACGTGCCATTGCAGGTTGTCGCCGCCGGCGCCGAAGCCGCCGAACTCGGCGCGCATGCCGAGGGTCCAGTCCTCCGCCACCGCGGCGCCGATGCGCGCGCCGATCACCGGCTCCCACCAGACCGCATTGCCGCCGATGCTGCGCACCCGCCCCGGCCCGACCCCGGCGCTGAGGCGGAAGTCGACATCCTGCACCAGCCGGTTCCAGCGCGCGCCGGCCATCAGGTCGACGGCGAGCCCGCGCCCGGGCTGCCACTCGGTCTGGAGCACCCGGTAGCCGCCGAGGAAGGTGACATAGGACTGGTCCGACTCGATGTCCGCATTCAGCGTGAACGGCCCCGGCCCGAGCGAGGATCTGCCGCCGCCGTCGAGGCTCGCATAGTAGCCGTCGACGGTGACGCCGAAGCGGTCGTACCAGGCCTCGCCGCGGCCGGCGAAGGCCATGTTGAGGTTCTCCAGCAGGTCGTCCATCCAGATCGTCGCCTCGGTGCTGACGCCGCCGAGGCCGCTCTCGACATCGGTGAGCAGCGGCAGGAAGGCATAGGGCGCGATGACGAAGCGCCAGCCGTCGTCCTCGAGCGGGATCAGCCCGTCGGCGCGCGGCGCATCGCCGGGCGCCGCGAGCGCAAGGGCCGCGGCCAGCCCGGCCGTGGCGAGAGAGGGAAGGCGGCGGGCGGTCAGCGTCTCGGTCATGGTCTCACCCCTTCTCGGGCAGGATTGCGGGCAGGTCTTCGGGCCGGGCGAAGAAGGGCGGGGTATTGCGCCACAGGTTGCCCTTGCGGAAGAGATCGCCGCCGGCCTGGTAGAGGCAGGTCATGAAGACCGTGTCGAAATCCTCGGTCGGCGCGGGACAGGGGATGTCCGAGGGGATCCAGGTCACGTTGAACGCGATCTCGTCGCGCTCGGCGATGGCAAAGAGGCGGTAGACGTCGCCGGTGCCGCTGCCGCGGATCAGCGAGCTCACCGCCGCGCCGCCGATATCGGCGATCCGGGGCTTCACGATCTGGTGCGGCGGCTCGAGGTCGTTGTTGACGATCACCCAGAGCCGGCGGTCGAGATTGGTGCCGAGCACCCGGCGCGTGGCCTCGGCGATCGGCAGGTCGGGGGAGACGAAGGTGACCTGCGAGGAGGCGCCGCCATCCACGTGCATCTCGTCATAGCTCTTGCCGTCCGGCCCCTGCACCTCGACGAACATCGGCGGGAAGGCCACCGGAATCGCCGAGGAGGCCCGGATCAGCTTGCGCACCAGCTCCAGCGCGCCGGGTTCGCCGGAATTGGCAATTGCGCCGATGTTCCAGATCATCGGGCGGCCGGCGTCGAGATTGGTGGTGCCGATGAAGAGCAGCCGGCCCTTGCGGTGCTCGGCGGCGATCTTCTCGAGCAGCTCCGGGGTGACGTATTTCGCGATCACCCTGGCCAGCGGCGTGGTGTCGGCCAGCGCGGTGCCCGAGAGCAGCCCCGAGATCAGCGTCGATTCGACGAGCTGCGCGGTCTTGTAGGTCGAGTAGATCTCCAGCAGCGTCGCGTCGTAGTCCGCCCCGAGGAAGGCGAAGGGCGCGATGATCGCCCCGGTGGAGACGCCGGAGACGCCGGTGAACTCGGGCCGCGTGCCGCTCTCCGACCAGGCGCCGAGGATGCCGGCGCCGAAGGCCCCCCACTGCCCGCCGCCGGAAAGCGCGAGGAAATGCTGCACCGGGATGCGCCCGGCGGCGATCTCGGGCGCGTAGAGCCGCTTCATCACCGGCACGCGGGCCGCGATGATCTCCTCGATATCGGCCTGCGAGAGGGTGTCGCCCCATTCCCGCATGCCGGGCTTGCCGAAGGGCTTGACGCTCTCGACCAGATCGTTGGGGACCGGCGTGCGGATCACCCCCGCGCCGCAGGCGCCGAGCAGGAGCGGCAGCGCGAGACAGGCCAGTACGGTTTTCAGATCAAGGGTGAGTGTCTGCCAGATCCCCCGGCGGGGCACGCCCGTGGCGGCCCGGTTGTTCCTGCTGATGCGCACTGCGACTGTCTCCTCATGCGTGAGTCATTTTTTGGCTGTTACCCCCGATGGATGGCAGGAGCCGGCAGCGAACGCAGGGTAACAAGAACCGGCCCGGATCGCGCAGACAAATTTCCCGCTCCGCGCGAAATGGCGCATGCAGGGTCGCCGAGCGCCGGGCCGGCGGAAGCGGGCGCGAACGCGGTCGCCCGGCGGGAAGGCCGGACGCAGCAGCGGGCATTGCGTTCGCGAAACTGGCTGAGGGGTGCGGCTCGCCCGGAGGAATGGCCCGGCGGGCCGCGCACCCATGCCCGATCGCATGGCGGAACCCGCGGCACGCTATGCGGAATTGGCGTTCCCTGTCGGTCGCTAGTGCCGGGAGGATGGAGGCGACGGCCGGAATCGAACCGGCGTACACGGATTTGCAGTCCGCTGCGTAACCACTCCGCCACGTCGCCGCTGTCCGCTCAAATAGCGGCAAGCCGCGGCGCTGGCAAGCCGCGTCGGCGCGATCTCTGCGGCCCGGCCCGCCGGTGCCTGCCCGGGCCCGCCCGCGCCCCGCCCGCACCCGGCAGCGGCGCTCGTGTCAGTTGCGCCTCCCCGGCTTCTGTGGCAAGCCTTGGCCCTGTCGTGGAAATCGGAAGCGGACGGACGTGATGACGGATTTCGCTGCTGCGCGTGAGGCCATGGTCGACTGTCAGGTCCGGCCGGCCGATGTGACCCGCTATGCCATCATCGAGGCGATGCTCTGGGCCCCCCGCGAGAACTTCGTCCCGCGCCACAAGCGGCCCGTTGCCTATGCCGGCACCGAGATCGATCTCGGCGAGGGGCGGGTGATGCTCGAGCCGAGGGTTCTGGCCAAGATGCTGGAGACGGCGGCGATCCTGCCCGGTGACCTGGTGCTCGAGATCGGCCCGGCCACCGGCTATTCCACCGCGCTGATCGCCCGCATGGCCGAGGCGGTGGTGGCGGTGGAACCCGACGAGACCTTCGCGAAACAGGCGCAGGAACTGCTGGCCGGCCTCGAGGTGCACAATGCCGTGGTGAGCCAGGGCGACCCGGCGAAGGGCGATGCCGACCACGCGCCCTTCGACGTGATCTTCTTCAACGGCGCGGTCGAGACCCTGCCGGACGGGCTGACCGACCAGCTCCGCGACGGCGGGCGGCTGGTGGCGATCTTCGCCGACAACGGCGTCTCGCAGTGCCGGCTGCTGGTGCGCAGCGGCAATGCCGTGTCGGAGCGGTACATGTTCGACGCGACCGGCGCCATTCTGCCGGGCTTCGAGCGCCCTCCGGCCTTCGTGTTCTGATCGCGCCGGCGAGGTGGCCGGAAAGATGACGCGCCACAGGCGGTGCGAGCAGTGTGAGGGAACGAGAGAGATGAAAACGCTTCGCTTTGGGGGCCGCGCGGTCAGGGTGTCCGGCTCGGTGCTCGGCCTCGCGATGGCGGCGGTGCTCTCGGCCATGAGCCCGGTGCGGGCCGGCGAGAGCCTGGCGGACGTGATGGTCGAGGCCTATCTCAACAGCCCCGAGATGGCCTCGCAGCGGGCCAATATCCGGATTGCCGCCGAGAACGCGGTGCAGGCCGCGGCGCAGGGCCGGGTCAGCGTGACCGGCCAGATCGGCGTCGAGATCGGCATCGACGAGGGGCCCTTCGACAGCGGCAACGGCAACACCTGGACCTTTCCCACCACGCTCTCGCTGACCGCGGTGCAGCCGCTCTACACCGGCGGCCAGGTCGAGAACGCCACCACCGCCGCCGAGCGCCGGCTGACCAGCCAGGAGGTGGTGCTGACGGCGACCGAGCAGCAGCTCCTGCTCGATGCTGCCATCGCCTTTCTCGACGTGCGCCGCGACGGCTTCCTGCTCGACGTGGCGCAGAACAACGTCCGCGTGCTGAGCGAGCAGCTCCGCGCCGCGCGCGAGCGCTTCGAGGTCGGCGAGGTGACCCGGACGGATGTCGAGCAGGCCCGTGCCGCGCTCGCCGCCGCGCGCTCCAACCTCGCCGCTGCCGAGGGCCAGCTGCGCAACAGCCGCGAGACCTTTGCCGAGTTCGTCGGCCGGCCGCCGGGCGAGCTCCTGCCGCCGCCGCCGCTGCCCGACCTGCCGGAGAGCCTCGACGCCGCGGTGCAGCTCGCGCTGCGCAACGAGCCCAACCTGCGCGCCGCCCGGATCGAGCGCGAGGCCAGCGGCTTCGACGTGAAGGCGGCGATCGGCGCGCTGCTGCCGCAGATCAGCCTGCAGGGCCAGCTCTCGCAGACCGACGAGGTCCGCGACGGGCTCGGCAGCAGCCGCTCGGCCAATGTCGGCGTCTTCGTGACGATCCCGTTCTATTCCGGCGGCGCCAACTACTCGGCGGTGCGCGAGGCGCAGGCGGCGGTTGCCGGCGCCGAGGCCAGCATCATCGCCACCCTGCGCGACGCGATCCGCAACACCGGCGTCGCCTGGTCGACGCTGGAGGTGGCACGGGCCTCGATCGAGGCCGGCCGGCTCGAGGTGCACGCCGCCCAGCTCGCCTTCGAGGGTGTGACCGAGGAGGCCAAGGTCGGCGCCCGGACCACGCTCGACGTGCTCGACGCCGAGGCCGACGTGCTCGACGCGAAGGTCGGCCTGATCAGCGCCCAGCGCGACGAATACGTCGCCGCCTACCGCCTGCTCGCCAGCCTCGGCCTGCTGACGGTGGCGCATCTCGGGCTCGACATCGGCGCCCCGCCGGATGCCGGCAGCTATTATGCGAGCGTGCGGGACCGGAATTTCGGCTACGATCCCTCCGACGATACGGTTTGGTCGCTTTCCTATCGCCCGTGAGATGTGAAATAGTGTCTCCGGATGGGCGCGTGCTCCGGTCCGAGCCCGGTTGATCGAGACATGAGGCCAACAACATGAGCAGCAGCGGCGGCAATCGCAAATCCATGGACGACGTGCTGTCGTCGATCCGCAGGATCATCGGCAGCGAGAAGAAAGAGGGATACGACGACATGCCCGATCGCGATCCCGCAGAGGACAGCGGGCCGATGACCCTCGGCGCCCCGATCTCCGAGGGCAGGCCGCAGGCCGCGGCGCCCGAGAGCCCTGCCGGCGAGCCCGACCCGCTCTCGCTCACGCCGAACATGCGCGTCGATTTCACCAAGCTCGCCGAGCGCGACGAGCGGACCCGCATCGGCGGGCCGGCGCCGCAGCCCGAGGCGATGCCCGGCGCCGCCGAAGCCGTGCCGGCCGAGGACGCGCCGGAGCCCTATTCGCTGGGCGAGGACGATGACGACGAGGCGGTGGTGATCGACGAGGCCGCGCTCGAGGACATGATCCGCCGCATCGTGCGCGAGGAGCTCGAGGTGCTGCGCGAGACCGAGGAGGCCGCCCGCGCCGATGCCGAGGCCGCCGCCGCCAGCGAACGCCAGGAGGAGATGCGCAGCGTCGTCCGCGAGGAGCTGATGGGCGAGACCGGCAAGAACATCAGCCGCAACGTGCAGAAGCTGATCCAGGCGGAGGTCACCCGCCTCCTCGCCGAGCGCGGCTGATCCCGGGCGCCGGGCCGCCGGCGCCCCCCACACACGCCCTGCGGAATTTTGCCCGGCGGACTTTTCCGCCGGCGCCGCACGGGCTATGACGCCCTCTCCACCGAGAGCGAGCGCACAGGCGAGCACCATGGACAAGACCTTCGACGCGGCCGCGGCCGAGCCCCGCATCTATGCCGACTGGGAAAGCGCCGGCGCCTTTGCTGCCGGCGCCAATGCGCGCCCCGGCGCCGAGACCTTCACCATCGTGATCCCGCCGCCCAACGTGACCGGCTCGCTGCATATGGGCCACGCGCTCAACAACACGCTGCAGGACATCCTGATCCGCTGGCACCGGATGCGTGGTTTCGACACGCTCTGGCAGCCCGGCACCGACCATGCCGGCATCGCGACGCAGATGGTGGTGGAGCGGGCGCTGGCCGCCGAGGGCAACGAGAGCCGCCGCGACATGGGCCGCGCGCGCTTCGTCGAGCGGGTCTGGCAGCAGAAGGCCGAGTCGGAGGCCACCATCCTCGGCCAGCTCAAGCGCCTCGGCGCCTCCTGCGACTGGTCGCGCACCGAGTTCACCATGAGCGAGCGGCTGTCCCGCGCCGTGCTCCGCGTCTTCGTGCAGCTCTACCGCAAGGGGCTGATCTATCGCGACAAGCGGCTGGTGAACTGGGACCCGCATTTCGAGACGGCGATCTCGGATCTCGAGGTCGAGCAGGTCGAGATCCGCCCGAAGAAGGACGGCGGCAAGCTCTGGCGCTTCAACTATGCCCTGGCCGATGGCGCGACCTACGAGGCGCCGGTGGCATGGGACGAGGAGGGCAAGCCCACCGCCTTCGAGACGCGGAACTACATCACGGTCGCCACCACCCGGCCCGAGACCATGCTCGGCGATACCGGCGTCGCGGTGCATCCCGAGGACCAGCGCTATGCCCATCTGGTGGGCAGCGAGGTGATCCTGCCGATGGTCGGCCGCCGCATCCCGATCGTGGCGGACGAATATGCCGACCCGGAGCAGGGCACCGGCGCGGTCAAGATCACCCCGGCGCACGATTTCAACGATTTCGAGGTCGGCAAGCGCTGCGGCCTGCGCGTCATCAACGTGATGACCACCAAGGCGGCGATCTGGCTCGAGGGCAACCCGGATTTCCTCGAGGGCTGCCAGCCGGCGCCGGAATGCATGACCCTGCACGGGCTCGACCGCTACGAGGCGCGCCTGCGGGTGCTGCGCATCGCCGAGGCCGAGGGCTGGCTCGACGGCGAGGACGACCACCCCCATCTGGTGCCGCATGGCGACCGTTCGAAGGTCGCCATCGAGCCCTATCTCACCGACCAGTGGTTCTGCGACGCGGCGAAGCTCGCGGGCCCCGCGGTGGCGGCCGTGCGCGGCGGCGACACCCGCTTCGTGCCGCCGAACTGGGACAAGACCTACTACAACTGGATGGAGAACATCGAGCCCTGGTGCATCTCGCGCCAGCTCTGGTGGGGCCACCAGGTTCCGGTCTGGTACGGGCCGGACGGCACGCCCTTCTGCGCCGAGACCGAGGCCGAGGCGGCCGAGGCGGCGGCGGCGCATTACGGCGAGGCGGTCGATCTCACCCGCGACCCGGACGTGCTCGACACCTGGTTCTCCTCGGCGCTCTGGCCGTTCTCGACGCTCGGCTGGCCGGACGAGACGCCGGAGCTCGCGCATTACTACAAGACCGATGTGCTGATCACCGGCTTCGACATCATCTTCTTCTGGGTCGCCCGGATGATGATGATGGGGCTCGAGTTCATGCGCGACGGCGAGGGCCGGCCCGAGGTGCCGTTCCACAGCGTCTACATCAACTCGATCGTGGTCGACCAGAACGGCAAGAAGATGTCGAAGTCGCTCGGTAACATCATCGATCCGCTCGAGCTGATCGACGAGTTCGGTGCCGATGCGCTGCGCTTCACGCTGGCGAGCCAGGAGGTGCAGGGCCGCCGGCAGCTCCGGCTGGCGAAGACGCAGGTCGAGGGCGGGCGCAACTTCGGCACCAAGCTCTGGAACGCCGCCCGCTTCGCCGAGGCGAACGGGTGCTATGAAGGCTACCGCCCCGAGCCCGGCGCGGTGCGGCCGGAAGCCTCGCATCCGGTCAACCGCTGGATCCTCGGCGAGACCCGGAAGATCGCGCAGGCGACCGACGAGGCGCTTGGCGCCTACCGCTTCAACGACGCCGCGAACGGGCTCTATGCCCATGTCTGGGGCGTGGTCTGCGACTGGTATGTCGAGTTCGCCAAGCCGCTGCTGGCCGACGGTCACCCGCAGCAGGCGGAGACGCGCGCCTGCATGGCCTGGGCGCTCGACCAGTGCCTGATCCTGCTGCACCCGTTGATGCCCTTCATCACCGAGGAGATCTGGCAGCAGCTCGCCGCCGGGGCAGGGGGGCGGCCCAAGCCGCTGATTCACACCGACTGGCCGGCGCTCGACGCGGCGTTCTCCGACCCGGAGGCCGAGCGCGAGCTGCGCTGGGTGATCCGCGCCATCGAGCAGATCCGCTCGGTGCGGGCCGAGATGAACGTGCCCGGCGGCGCCAAGCTGGCGCTGGTGGTCTCGGGCCACGGCGCCGAGGTGATGGCGCGGATCGAGCGGAACCGCGAGCTGATCGAGCGGCTGGCGCGGATCGAGGGGATCTCCGAGGCGCCGCAGCCGCCGAAGGGCGCGGTCACCGTGGCGATGGACGACTGCACGCTCTCGCTGCCGCTCGCCGGGGTGATCGACGTCGCCGCCGAGACCGCCCGGCTGGGCAAGGCGGTGGCCAGGCTCGACAAGGAGCTGAAGCAGCTCAACGCCAAGCTCGGCAACGAGAAGTTCCTCGCCAAGGCGCCGGAGGAGGAGATCACCAAGCAGCGCGACCGCCTCGCGGTGGCGGAGGGCGAGCGGCAGCGGCTGGCCGCGGCGCTGACGCTGGTGGGCGAGCTCGGCTGACGCCGCCCGGGCGGGCCGCGGCGCCCGCCCTCACGCCGCCGCGCGGCGGGAAGCGGCAGGGCCGAGGCACCACCAGAGCCCCCCGAGCAGGGCGGCGGAGACCACGAGATCCGCCGCCAGCAGCGCCTCGGCCCGTCCGGCGTCATAGAGCCAGAGCTGCGCGCCGGCCGCGACACCGTCGAGCCCGGCCACCGTGAGCCCCAGGAAATTGATTGCGGCATGCAGGCCGAAGGCCGCTGCCAGCCCGCCAAAACGCCAGACCAGCAGGCTCGCCGAGAGCCCGAAGAGGAAGCTCACCGCGACATAGGCGAGCGCGCTCCAGCCCGGCAGATGCGGCGCGTAGTGCAGCGCCCCGAACAGCGCCGAGGGCAGCACCGCCCAGGCCAGCGGATGGCGCAGCCGCCGGCCGATCTCCTGAACCAGATAGCCCCGGAAGACCGCCTCCTCGGCGCCCGCCTGCAACGCCACGCCAAGCGCCAGAAGCGGCAGCCAGGCCGCCCAGTCGGCCAGCGCCAGCGCGCTCCGCCCGGGCAGGCCGGCCAGCGGCAGCGCCAGCAGCGCCGTCGCCGCATGGAGCCCCGCGCCGATCCCGGCGCCGAGGGCAAGCCCGCGCCAGCGCCGCCCGGCCGCCCCGCCCCAGAGGCTCGCCAGCCCGCGCCCGTGCAGCGCCCTGAGCGCCACCGCCAGGCCGAGCCAGATGCCGCCGAAGCTGCCGAGAAGGAGCGCGACGCCGGCGGGGCTGCCGCCGCGGAGCGCGAGCCCTCCCGTCGCCGCCGAGAGCACGGTTCCGACGATCAGCCAGCCCGCGAGCACCGCCAGAACGCCGACGGCGGGCCGCCACGATCCGGGACGGCCCGCCGCCATGTCGAGATAGTGCCGAAACGCCGCCCCGGCCGGGTCTGCGGCCGGGGCGGCAACTGGGGTCATTCCGTGTCGCGCGCGGTCTTTGCCTCGGAGAAGTCCATCGGCATGGCCTTCTTCGCCTTGGTCATGGCCATGATCTTCGGGTCCGACGTGTCCGGCGCGTTTTCCCGCTCGATGCGGGTGAACTCGCGAACCCGGCTTTCCTCGGCGCCGGGCTCGGCATGGTCGAGCTTGGACTTGCTCATCTCTGCCTCCCTTCCTTGCGGGCGGCGGGCGGCCGCCCTTCTGCCCTCAAAGGTAGCGATCCGGGGGCGGAATTGCGAGGGCCTCGGTGTTCGAGGCCCTCGCTGCGCGCTTGGGTGGCGCGGTTCAGGCCGCGGCGCGGCGGCGCGCCCGGAGCGCGCCGAGACCGCCGACGCCGGCCAGCATCATCCAGAAGGCGGCCGGCAGGGGAACGTCGCTGTCCAGCGTGCCGGTGGTGATGTCGAAGCGGGCGCGAACCGGCTGCGGCTGGTCGAAGATGTCGATCCCGACGCCGGCGGCGATCAGGTTGTTGTAGGCAATGTCGAGGCCGAAGCCGCCATCGGTGATTTCGAGCGTGTCGGGCGAAGTGCCGGTGAGCAGGGCGCTCGACGCCGCCCCGTTGAACACGATCGACTCGATCGGCATGGTGCCGTCGCCGATATTGCTGATCGTCCAGTTGATCGTCTCGACCGCGGTCACGGAGACGCTCGCGATGTCGAGGCCAAGAGCCGAGACGGTCGTCGTGAGGTCGAAGACCAGGTCGAAGCTGTCGGCGTCGATCCAGTCGACGCCGATCACGCCAAGCGAGACCTCGGCGAGCGGGAAGCCCAGCAGGGGCGCGCTGACCGCCACGAAGGCGAACTCCGCATCGGCCGGGTCGTCGACGCCCGCCGTAGCGGTACCGCTGCCGCCGACGCCCACGGTGGCGTCGATATCGAGCGAGGGAAGCGGCAGGCCGATAACCGGCAACACCGAGATGTCGAGCCCGAGGATCTCGCCGCTGAAATCGAAGCTCTCGCCAATGACGGCGCCGGAGGCGGTCATCGGCAGGCAGGTGAGGGCCGCGGCAGCGCCCCAGCGAATCGCGTTCTTCTTCAGGTCAAACTGGCCCATCGATCAATCTCCCTCACCCGGCCGCGGCATCGTCGGCGGCCACCTCGTCAGGCACCGCCAGACGGCGGCGCATCTTCCACACGGGCGGTCCCGATCCCGCGCGCCCCGGCAACCTATGGATGCGCGCGTAGAACGACGGTCTCGAACTGGAAACCACAACCACCCACCGGAAGCCACGAGAATCAACCGTAGCCTCCACACACCTAGGTTGTAGCAAAAGTCGAACCTTCATTCGAGACTAAATTACTTCAAGTTTCGTTTAGTTCATTCGCGTACTAACGAAAACTGTTCCCAGTAACCGAAAATGGTTACTAAATGGTTAACGATATAATGGAATCGAATTCCAAAACTGAAAAACTCTCCTTATGGTTGAAATTCATGGTCTTTCCGGGAGGCTCAGGCAGGGCGGCGCGCCGCCACCGGAGCCACTGGCATCGGCCCGGCGGAGGGACTAGGCTCCCGCGGATGTGAATCGTCCGACAAAAACAAAGCGGGGGAGATGGGGATGGACGCCAAGACCTTCGACAAATCGAGGCTGCCGAGCCGCCACGTGACCGAGGGCCCCGCGCGGGCGCCGCATCGGTCCTACTACTACGCCATGGGGCTGACGGATGCGGAGATCCATCGCCCCTTCGTCGGCGTCGCGACCTGCTGGAACGAGGCCGCGCCCTGCAACATCGCCCTGAGCCGCCAGGCCCAGGCGGTGAAGCTCGGTGTCAAGGAAGCCGCCGGCACGCCGCGCGAGTTCACCACCATCACGGTGACCGACGGCATCGCCATGGGCCATGAGGGCATGCGCTCCTCGCTGGTCAGCCGCGAGGCCATCGCCGACACGGTGGAGCTCACCATGCGCGGCCACGCCTATGACGCGCTGGTCGGCCTCGCCGGCTGCGACAAGAGCCTGCCGGGCATGATGATGGCCATGGTGCGGCTCAACGTGCCCTCGGTCTTCCTCTATGGCGGGTCGATCCTGCCGGGGCGGGCGCCGCATGGCGACAGCGTGCCGGAGGATTTCCGCAACCGCGATCTCACCGTGCAGGACATGTTCGAGGCGGTGGGGCGGAACCAGGCCGGCTCGCTCTCGGACGAGGCGCTGGCGGTGCTCGAGCGCGTCGCCTGCCCCTCGGCGGGGGCCTGCGGCGGGCAGTTCACCGCCAACACCATGGCCTGCGTCTCCGAGGCGATCGGGCTGGCGCTGATGAACTCGGCCGGCGCGCCGGCGCCCTACGAGAGCCGCGACTCCTTCGCCGAGGCCAGCGGGCGCGCGGTGATGAACCTGCTCGCCCGGGGCATCCGGGCGCGCGACGTGGTGACCCGCAAGAGCCTCGAGAACGCGGCCCGCGTCGTCGCCTGCACCGGCGGCAGCACCAATGCCGGCCTGCACCTGCCGGCGATCGCCCACGAGGCGGGGATCGAGTTCGGCCTCGAGGATGTCTGCGAGATCTTCAAGGAGACGCCCTATTTCGTCGATCTGAAGCCGGGCGGGCGCTATGTCGCCAAGGATCTCTGGGAGGTCGGCGGCATCGCGGTGGTGATGAAGGAGCTCGCCCGCGGCGGCTACCTGCACGAGGACTGCGTCACCGCCGATGGCCGCACCCTCGGCGAATCGCTGGCCGACATCGCCGGCGAGGCGGACGGGCGGATCATCCACCCGGTCGACAAGCCGCTCTCGGCCACCGGCGGTGTCGTGGGCCTCAAGGGCAACCTCGCGCCCGAGGGCGCCATCGTGAAGGTGGCCGGGCTGAAGAAGCTGAAGTTCGAGGGGCCGGCGCGGGTCTTCGAATCGGAGGAGGAGGCCTTCGCCGCCGTGCAGGCGCGCGACTATGAGGCCGGCGAGGTGCTGGTGATCCGCAACGAGGGGCCGCGGGGCGGCCCGGGGATGCGCGAGATGCTTGCCACCACGGCGGCGATCTCGGGCCAGGGCATGGGCTCCAAGGTGGCGCTGATCACCGACGGGCGGTTCTCCGGCGCGACCCGGGGCTTCTGCATCGGCCATGTCGGGCCGGAGGCGGCGGCCGGCGGGCCGATCGGGCTGCTGCAGAACGGCGACATCATCCAGATCGATGCCAGGAAGGGCACGATCAAGGTGAAGCTCACCGCCAAGGAGCTGAAGGCCCGCGCCAAGGACTGGCCGGGCCCGCGCGAGACCCAGTATGGTGCCGGTGCGCTCTGGAAATATGCCCAGCTCGTCGGCCGCACCTGCGACGGCGCGGTGACGCATCCGGGCCAGGCGGGCGAGCGCCATGTCTATGCCGATATCTGAGTCGGGCTGAGGCCGGGGTTTTGGCGTTTCGCACATGCCCTCCGGCCATGCCGTCCGCCCTCCTGGCGGCGATGCTGCTCTCGGGCTGCCTGCAGCTCGAGCGCGGCCTCAGCGACCGCGATGACGAGCTCGAGCGGACGCGGGTGCCCTACCGCTTCGTCGAGACCGGGCCGCAGCGGGCGATCGTCCGCGCCGGCGACGCGCTGATCGCCATCGAGCCGGTCGAGGGGCTCTGCCTGACCAGCGGCACCTTCAGCGCCTCGGAGACCGGCGTCTTCGCGGTGGTGGCGGATTGCGTGACCGAGACCGCCGCGGCCGCCGCGCCGGGGGCCGACCGGGTGGAGGTGCCGCCGGCCTTTCCGGGGCTCGTGACGGTGGCGATCTCCGGCGATCCGGCGGGCGGCGCCGGCACCGGCACCGCGATGCTCCAGCTGCGCAACTTCCTCACCGGCGAGAAGGGGCTGGCGCTGCTCGGGCGCAACGGCTCCGGCGATACGGTCGAGATCGTCGACGTGATCGAGGCCGATGGCGCGCTCTTCGTGCATGTGCACGACACCCATGAGGGCGGTCTGGCGCTGCTCTCGCCGGAATTCTGGCGGGGCTTCATGGATATCCGCGGCAAGCTGGTGCTGGTCACCGTGTCGGGCTTCCGCGACCGGCCGCTGGACCCGGAGGAGATGCATGCGGTGCTGCGCGCGCAGGTCAGCCGGATCAAGCACGACAATGCCAACCCGCTGACGGTGGTCGACACCCTGCTCGCCGCTGCCGATCCCGAGGTGGGGCCGGCCGGCGAGGGGCCGGCCTCCGAGCGGGCGCAGGATGCCGTGGCGCCGGCGGAGATCGACCCGGTGATCCTCGCGGCGGCGGAGGAGGCGGGGGCGCCGGTGTCGGATTACGGCCCGGCCGGCCCCGGTGCGCCGGAGCAGGCCCCCGCGCCGAAGCGCCGCGGCCCGGGGGTGGCGAGCGCACCGCCAGAGGCGGATGCCGGCTCGCCGCGGGCGCCGCGGCGCTCCCCGGTGGCACCGGCACGGCCCGGACAGGGCTGAAACCGGGCCGAGCGCGGCTCGCGCGGCTCGGGCGCCCCCCCCCTCAGATCTCCAGCTCGACCCAGACCGGCACGTGATCCGAGGGTTTCTCCCGGCCGCGCATCTCGCGGTCGATCCCCGCGGCGGTCATGCGGTCGGCGGCCTGCGGGCTCAGCAGCAGATGGTCGATGCGGATGCCGTCGTCCTTCTGCCAGGAGCCGCGCTGATAGTCCCAGAAGGTATAGCGCCCGTCCTCCTGCGTGACCTCGCGGGTGGCGTCGTGGAAGCCGAGATTGACCACCCGCCGCCAGGCCGCCCGGCTCTCGGGCAGGAACAGCGCATCCTCCGCCCAGGCCTCCGGGCGCGCGGCGTCGCGCGGCTCGGGGATCACGTTGTAGTCGCCCCCCAGCACCAGCGGCATCTCCTCGGCCAGCAGCTCTGCCGCCCGCGCCTCGAGCCGCGCCATCCAGGCCAGCTTGTAGTCGTATTTCGGCCCCGGCACCGGGTTGCCGTTGGGCAGGTAGAGCCCGACCACCCGCACCGCGCCGTGCTCGCCGCTGACGGTCGCCTCGATCCAGCGGGCCTGCTCGTCCGCCTCGTCGCCGGGAAGGCCGCGGACGACGTCCTCCAGCGGCCGCTTGGAGAGGATCGCGACGCCGTTGAAGCTCTTCTGCCCGTGGGTCTCGACATGGTAGCCGAGCGCCTCGATGGGCTCGCGCGGCACGTTGGCATCCATCGACTTCAACTCCTGCAGCACCGCCACGTCGGGGGCGGTCTCCGCGAGCCAGTCGGCGAGCTGGCCGAGCCGGGCCTTGATGCCGTTGATGTTGAAAGTGGCGATGCGCATGGCCGCACAGTCCCGACGCACCGGGGTGCTGTCAAGCTGCCGCGCACTGTCATCATGTTGCGATAGACGCGGGCGCTTCCATTAGGTAACCGGCGCAGATCGATTCATGGGGGGACCCGATGCAGCAGCTCGCCTTCGCCTCGCCCGGAAATTTCTTCCGCGGCAATCTCCACACCCATTCCACCCGTTCCGATGGCGGGCTCGAGCCGGCGGAGGTCTGCCGCCGCTATGCCGCCGAGGGCTACGACTTCCTCTGCCTCTCGGACCATTTCCTCGGCACCTTCGACTATCCGATCACCGACACGCGGGATTTCCGCACCAACCGCTTCACCACCCTGGCGGGCGCCGAGATCCACTCCGGCGCGCTGGGCAATGGCGAGCTCTGGCACATCCTCGCGGTCGGCCTGCCGGCGGATTTCGCGCCGCCCGAGGCGCCGGGCTTCAGGGCGGTCGCGGGCCAGGAGAGCGGCGCCGATCTGGCGGCCCGCGCGCGCGCGGCCGGGGCCTTCGTCGCCATCGCGCATCCGCAGTGGTACGGGCTGACCCTCGCCGATGCGCGCGCCATCGAGGCCGCCCATGCGGTGGAGATCTACAACCACGGCTGCCAGGTCGAGTGCGACCGCGGCGACGGCACGGCGATCCTCGATCTTCTGCTCGCCGATGGCCGGCGGCTCTCCGGCTGCGCCAGCGACGATGCGCATTTCCGCGGGCTCGACCCCGACCATTTCGGCGGCTGGGTCATGGTCAAGGCCGAGGCGAACGAGCCCGAGGCGCTGCTCGAGGCGCTGAAGGCCGGCGCCTACTACTCCTCGCAGGGGCCGGAGCTGCGCGAGGTCGCGGTCGAGGGCGACAGCATCCGCGTCGCCTCGAGCCCGGTCGCGCATCTGATGGCGGTCGGGCAGCACTCCGCTTCCAGGGTGGTGCATGGCCGCGCGCTCACCGTGGCCGAGCTGCCGCTCGCGCCGTTCCGCGCCGGCGGCTGGTTCCGCGTGGTGGCGATGGACAGCGTCGGCCGGCGCGCCTGGTCAAACCCGGTCTGGCTCGACTGAGCCCGGCCGCAACCCGGGCCGCCGCCACGGGCGCCGGCGGCCGCCACCGCGCCGCGGGCATGACGTTGCCAGTGGCGGGCGGCCCGGCGCGGCGCCCCCTCGGGCCGGCGCCTCCTCGGGCCGGTGCTGCCGGGATGCCGGATGCGGCGCGGTGCGCCGCGCCTCAGGCCGGCGCCAGGTGGCTGCGGCTGTTGAAGGAGAGGATCACCCGGTCGGTCGCGCCGCGATAGGGCAGGGCGCTGTGCAGCAGGAACGAGGGAAACAGCACCAGTCGCCCGGCATGGGGCTGCACGTCGAGATAGCTGCGCCCGAGATAGGCATTGCCGAAATCGCGCACCGAGCCGCCGCCGGGGATCGGCGAGTAGAACCGGTTGATGCCGTTGCCCGCCGAGGCCGCGCCGCCCGCCGGCACCGGGTCGGGGTCGCCGGCGGCGAGGTAGAAAATCCCGCACCAGGAGCAGTTGCCGTGCACATGGGCGTCGTGGAAGCCACCGTCATTGGTGATGTGGAACCAGCTCTCGCAGAACTCCACCTCGATCCGGTCCGGCGCCACGCGCCCGCCATTGACCTGCGCCACGCAGTGCCGGATGCAGTTGCCGAACCAGTCGACCAGCGCGCCGAGATCCGCGTCGCCGCAGGTGTCGAAGAGATCGAGCCGGCTCTCCACCAGCCCCTGCGCCGGCTTGGCCGAGGTCGCGACCCCGCTCGCCACCGGCCGGTCGAAGCCCGCCGCCTCGGCGCGCAGGGCCGTCTCGATGGCGGGGGCACGGCTGGCCTGCTCCGGCCAGTCGCAGAGGAACAGCGTCGAGGGCCAGGCCTGCTGGATCGCGATCTCGGTCATGTCCCCGGCCCGCCGCTCAGCTCTTGTCGAGCGCGATGTCGGGCGCGTCCTCGGCCTTCATGCCGACGAGGTGATAGCCGCAATCGACGTGGTGGCACTCGCCGGTCACGCCGCTCGCGAGGTCCGAGAGGAGATAGAGGCCGGACTTGCCGACATCCTCGCGGGTCACGTTGCGGCGCAGCGGCGCGTTCAGCTCGTTCCATTTGAGGATGTAGCGGAAATCGCCGATGCCGGAGGCCGCCAGCGTCTTGATCGGCCCGGCCGAGAGCGCGTTGACCCGGATGCCGCGGGGGCCGAGATCGGCCGCCATGTAGCGCACGCTGGCCTCCAGCGCCGCCTTGGCCACGCCCATCACGTTGTAGTGCGGCATCACCTTCTCGGCGCCGTAATAGGTGAGGGTGAGCAGGCTGCCGCCCGCGTCCATCAGCTTCTCGGCACGCTGCGCCAGCGCGGTGAAGGAGTAGCAGGAGATCGCCAGCGAGTTGTGGAAGTTCTGCGGGCTGGTGTCGATGTAGCGGCCCTTGAGCTCGCTCTTGTCGGCATAGGCGATGGCGTGGACGAGAAAGTCCAGCTTGCCCCAGCGCGCGCCGATCTCGGCAAAGACCGCGTCCATCGAGGCCGCGTCGGTGACGTCGCAGGGCAGCACGATCTCGCTGCCGACGCTTTCGGCCAGCGGCATCACGCGCTTCTTCAGCGCATCGCCCTGATAGGTGAAGGCGAGCTCGGCGCCCTGCGCATGGGCCGCGTCCGCGATCGCCCAGGCGATGGACTTGTCATTGGCGACCCCCATGACGAGGCCGCGCCTGCCCTCCATCAGCCCCGCCATCACCGCATTCCTCCGTTACGTCTGGTAGCGTGGGCTTTAAGGCAAAACCGTGGTGTGCTCAAGGCCCGCTTCATGCCTGTCGTGGCGGAAGCGACGTTTGCGTAAGGTCAGCTCGCCGGCGGGTTCGGGCGTCTCGCGGCGCCGCGGCCCGGGCCCCGCCGTCAGCCGCTCTTCAGCCCGGCGATGACGGTGTCGTAGAGCCGCGCGGCCTTGCCGAGCTTCAGGGCGGCGGTGGCCATGGCGGTGGACATCGTCTTGGACTGCGCCTCCATCGCCTTGGCCAGCGCCGCCTCCTTCCTCGCATCGCCCTTGGCCTTCGCCGCCTCGAGCTTCATGCCGAGCTTGCCGATCTGGCGGCCCGCCTCGCCGATCTGGCGCAGCGCGGCATTGGCCTCCTTGGCGAACTTGGCGGCGTCGTCCATCGCCTTCTGCATGGTGTCGCGCCGCCTCTTGCGCGCCGCGATCAGTGCCTCGGTCTCCTTGTTCCAGGCCTCGAAGGCCTTCCGCGCGCGGTCGCCGCTGCTCTCGGTCTGCTTGCTGGTTTCGGCCGGTTTCGCGTGCTTCATCGCGACCTGCGCGGCGATCAGGGCGGACAGCGCGGGCTGCAGCTGGCGGTTGCCACTGGCCACCGCGGCCTTCAGCAGCGCGATCTGCGCCGCGAGCTCGCGTTCGTCGGGCATTCCGGGTCCTCCTCGCCGCCGATCCGTGCGGGATCGCTGCGCAGGTGCGGGTCCGTCCCTCAGAGCCTAGCGCCCGGATGACGCGAAGGGAAGGCGCATCGCCCCGCCGCGACGCCGCGGGGGATTGCAGCGCGGGCGCGACGCTCTAGGCTCTCCGGCGCAGCAAGGGAGGCGGCGATGAGCGAGACGACCGGGGGCACGGCCCGCATCACCGAGAGCGAGACGCGCAGCGGCATCTTCGCGGGCAGCGATCCCTATGCGCTCGCCCGCGCCTGGATGGCCGAGGCGGAGAAGACCGAGCCCAACGACCCTACCGCCGTGGCGCTGGCCACCGCGGATGCCGGCGGGCTGCCGAACGTGCGCATGGTGCTGCTGAAGGAGGTGGAGGAGAGCCTCTCCGAAGGCGGCTTCGTCTTCTACACCAATTTCGAGAGCGCCAAGGGCGGCGAGCTGGCGGAGAACCCGCAGGCCGCCATGGTGATGCACTGGAAATCGCTGCGCCGGCAGGTTCGGGTGCGCGGGCCGGTGGAGCGGGTCGGCGATGCGCAGGCCGATGCCTATTACGCCTCGCGCGCCTACAAGAGCCGGATCGGCGCCTGGGCCTCGGCGCAGTCGCGCCCGCTGTCGTCGCGGGCGAGCCTGATGGCCGATGTCGCGGGCTATGCCGCGCGCTACCCGATCAACCCGCCGCGGCCGCCGCACTGGGGGGGCTTCCGGATCCGGCCCGTCGAGATGGAGTTCTGGGCCGACGGGGAGTTCCGCCTGCACAACCGTTTCCGCTGGAGGCGGGAGGCGCCCGGCGCGCTGGCCTGGGCGGTGCAGCGGCTCAACCCCTAGGCCTCCAGCCCCGCCACCAGACAGCGCTGCAGCGTGACCGGACGGCGCATGGCGAGCAGGCGGCGCGCCTCGCCCGCCCGCCCGTCGCGCAGCAGGGCCGCGACCATGGCATGCTCGATCAGGTCGCGCTGCGCCCGGCTGCCGCCGATCCGGGCATGATCGACCATCGCCTCGGCGAGATGCGCCGCCGCCTCGGCCCAGCGCCCGGCCGCGAGCGCGCCGAACCCCTCGGCCAGCGCCCGCACCATCGCGCCGGCCGGGCCGCTGGCCTCCGCGACGATCCGCGCGAGCGCCGCGCCGTCGCCCGCCATCGCATGGGCGAGCGCGGCATGGGCATCGGCGAAGGCGATGCCGGGCCTGGGAAACTTCTCCTGCGCATAGGCGCTCACCTCGGCCCAGCGCTCCCGCGGCACCGCGACGCCGGCCATCTCCGCCCGCGCCAGCAGCGCCGCGGTGTCGGTCAGCACGTTGATCGCCGGGCCCCAGGCCGCGGCGGGGCGGATATCGGCATCGAGCACCGCCCACATCCGCCCGGCATCGCCGGTTTCCAGCGCCCAGAGCGCGACATGCCAGGAGACATGGCAATGCAGCTGGCCGGAGCGGTCGTAATCCGCCCGCCAGGCATCGAGATAGGCGAGGCCCGCCGCCGTCTCGCCGGTCTCGTAGTGCAGATGCGCCTTCACATGCGCGCCGTTGGCGCTGTCGGGGCGCTGCGCGACGGAGCGGGCGATGGTCTCGGCGGCGGGGGCGAGCTGGCCGCACTCCATCTGCGCGAAGGCATGCATCGAGAGGAACCACCAGTCGTCGCCGTAATGCGGCGCCAGCCAGCTGGTATAGGCGAGCTGCTCGGCCTCGCGCCCGGGCTGCCCGGAGAAGCCGATGAGGCCGAAGACGCTCATGCAGCTCTGCGCGACCAGGGCGTCCCGCGGATGGTTCGCGAGATGCGCGCGGATGCCGGGGATCGCCGCCGCGCCCTTGCCCGCGAGCACCGGCAGGAGCGCGTCGATGGCGCCCCGTTCGCCCTCGGTGAGGCTGCGCCGGTCGAGCGCGGCGAGGGCGTCGAGGCTCTCGCGGAGCACCGCGGCCCGCCCGGTCATCTGGGCCAGCCGCGCCCGCGCGAGATGGCCATGCGCCAGCCCCGGATCGGCGGCGACGGCGCGGTCGAGATCGGCATCCGCCCCGGGCAGCGCCGCGAGGAAACGGTCGAGCCCCGCCGCATAGGCGTCGCGCGCCTCGGCCGAGCCTGTCGAGAGCCGGTTGCCGTACTGGTCGTCGAGCATCTGTTCCCCGTCCCGTGGTTCCCCGTGTCGCCCGCGGCGAGGCTAGCATGGGGCCCCGGCGCCCGGATAGGACTTGCGGGGAGGCGCCGGCGGCGGATACTGGCCGGGCCCGGGCCGCCCCGGCCCCAAGGGAGAAGACCGCCATGGCCGAGAGCCCCCGCCGCACGCTGCTGCTCACCGGTGCCAGCCGCGGCATCGGCCATGCCACCGTCAAGCGCTTCGCCTCGGCCGGCTGGCGGGTGATCACCTGCTCGCGCCACCCCTTCCCGGAGGACTGCCCCTGGGAGGCGGGGGAGGAGGACCATGTCCAGGTCGATCTCTCCGACCCGAACAGCACCATCGCCGCGGTGGAGGACATCCGCGGCCGGCTCGCCGCGGGCTCCGGCGGCCGCCTCGAGGCGCTGGTCAACAATGCCGGGATCTCGCCGAAGGGGCCGGAGGGCGAGCGGCTCGACACGCTGACCACCGATCTGCGCACCTGGGGCAAGGTGTTCCATGTGAACTTCTTCGCCAGCGTCGTGCTGGCGCGCGGGCTCAGGGCCGAGCTGATGGCGGCGAAGGGCGCGGTGGTCAACGTCACCTCGATCGCCGGCGCCCGGGTGCATCCCTTCGCGGGCGCCGCCTATGCCACCTCCAAGGCCGCGCTGGCGGCGCTGACCCGGGAGATGGCGCATGATTTCGGGCCGCTCGGCGTGCGCGTCAATGCCATCGCGCCGGGCGAGATCGAGACCGCGATCCTCTCCCCCGGCACCGAGAAGCTGGTGGAGCAGATCCCGATGCGCCGCCTCGGCCGGCCCGAGGAGGTGGCGCGCACCATCTACTATCTCTGCACCGCCGAGAGCTCCTATGTCTCGGGCGTGGAGATCGAGATCAACGGCGGCCAGCACGTCTGACCTCGCGGTTTCGAGGGTTGCAATCGCGTCACCGAACGCGAGGATGGCGCGGTCTCAAGCCAAGGGAGCCCGCCCCATGTACGATCTCTACACCTGGACGACGCCCAACGGGCGCAAGGTCTCGATCATGCTCGAGGAGCTCGGCGTGCCATACGAGGCGCATGCGATCGACATCATGAAGGACGATCAGTTCGCCCCGGATTTCCTGAAGATCAGCCCCAACAACAAGATCCCGGCCATCGTCGAGCGCGACACCGGGCGGAGCCTGATGGAATCCGGCGCGATCCTGCTCTATCTCGCCGAGAAGCACGGGCAGTTCATGGGCCCGGATCGCTGGGAGACCATCGAATGGCTGATGTGGCAGATGGGCGGCATCGGGCCGTTCCTCGGCCAGGCGCATCACTTCCTCAAGTTCAACCCCGGCAAGGCGCCCTATGCCGAGGAGCGCTACGGCAAGGAGGCGAAGCGCCTCTATGGCGTGCTCGACCGCCGGCTCGACGGGCGGGACTTCATCTGCGGCGCCTATTCCATCGCCGACATGGCCACCTGGCCCTGGATCAGCCGCTTCGAGTGGCAGCAGGTCGATCTTGGCGAATTCCCCAACGTCAAGGCATGGTATGAGCGCATCGCCGCCCGCGAGGCGGTTCAAAAGGGCTATCACGTGCCCAAATATGTGTCGGACATCCCGATGCCCTGACCAGCACGGGTCGCAGGGCCGGGACCGGGGCGCGCCGCGGCGTGCCCCGGATGGTTCACGACCCGTGCTCGAAGGGAGAAACCCGATGTCTTCTCGTGATTGGTCCGCCCCGCGGGACCGTGGCCCGGCCCGCCCGCAGCGGCGGATTGCCGGCGCGGCGCTGCTCGGCTTGAGCGCCGCTGCGGCGCTCGCCCTGCCGGCCGCCGCCGAGCTGCGGCTGCCGCCCTCGGTCGATCCGGGCCAGGCGGTGCCGCTGGAGATCGTGCCGCCGGCCGGGGCAGGGGCGGAGCTTCTCGCCCGCCCGATCACCGGGCCGGATGGCGGCGAGGTGCCGACCGGCCCCGCTGTGCCGCTCGGCGGCGTCGAGCCGGGGGCGGGGCGGATCGAGTTCACCGCACCGGCGCGCTCCGGCTCCTACTGGCTCGAGCTGCACCAGAACGGGCGGATGCGCGAGCGCGCCGATCTCGAGGTGGTGGCCGCGCCGGTCGGACTCTGGACCCCCTCGGAGGTGCATCCGACGGCGGCCTTCGACATCCGCCTCAGCATCGGCGGCGCGCGCGACGTGCTGCTGGTGGTGGAGAACGAGGCCGGCGGGCTGGTCTGGGAGCGGCTGGTCACCCGCGACGAGGTCGGCGGCGGGCGCCTCGCGATCCGGGCCCCCGATCTCTCGGGGCGCTACCTGCTGCAGGTGCTGCACGGGCAGAACGGCACGGTGCTGGCGAGCCGGCATTTCACCGTCGATGCCGGCAAGGCCTGGTTCCGCGCGCCCTCGGTGATCGCGCCCGGCGAGCCGGTCAGGATCGACCGCTTCGGCCCGGGCGGCGAGGGCCATGCGCTGGTCATCACCTCCGAGGCGAGCGGCGAGGTGGTGCACGAGGAGAACCTCGCGGGCTCGGCCGGCGCGCGCGACACGGTGGTACTGCCGGGGCCCCGGCGCGAGGGCCGCTACCGGCTGCGCTATGTGAGCCTGGCCGACGGCGCGGTGCTCGCCGATGTGGTGCTGATCGTCAACGACTGATGCAAGGGCAGGGGGCGGGCATGCCGCCCCCGGGCCCCGCGGCGCCTCAGCGCTTCAGTCGGCGGAGCAGCGAGGAGGTGTCCCAGCGCCCGCCGCCCATGTCCTGCACTTCTCCATAGAACTGGTCAACCAGAGCGGTGACCGGCAGCCGCGCGCCGTTGCGCTTGGCCTCGTCGAGGCAGATGCCGAGATCCTTGCGCATCCAATCCACCGCGAAGCCGAACTCGAACTCGTCGGCCAGCATGGTCTTGTGCCGGTTCTCCATCTGCCAGGAGCCGGCGGCGCCCTTGGTGATCACGTCGAACACCGCCTCGGCGTCGAGCCCGGCCTTCTGCGCGAAATCCACGCCCTCCGAGAGCCCCTGCACGAGCCCGGCGATGCAGATCTGGTTGACCATCTTGGTCAGCTGGCCCGCGCCCGGGCCGCCGAGCAGCCGGCAGGCCTTGGCATAGACCTGCATGACCGGCTCGGCGCGGTCGTAATCCGCCTGCTCGCCGCCGCACATGATGCCGAGCTGGCCGTTCTCCGCCCCGGCCTGGCCGCCGGAGACCGGCGCGTCGACGAAGCCGATGCCGGCCGCCTTGCCCGCGGCCTGCAGCTCGCGCGCCACCTGCGCGCTGGCGGTGGTGTGGTCGACGAAGACGGTGCCCGAGGCCATGCCGGCGAAGGCGCCGTCATCGCCCAGCACGACGGCGCGCAGGTCGTCGTCATTGCCGACGCAGCACATCACAAAATCCTGGCCCTCGGCGGCGGCCTTCGGCGTCGGCGCGGCCTTGCCGCCATGCTGGGCGGCCCATTTCTCCGCCTTGGCGGCGGTGCGGTTGTAGACGGTCACGTCATGGCCCGCGGCGGCGAGGTGCCCCGCCATCGGATAGCCCATCACCCCGAGCCCGAGAAAACTCACCTTCGCCATGTGTCCCTCCTTTGCTGGCGGGGCAGTGTTAGCCGATGGGGGGCAGGGGTCAACGGATCATCCGCCCGCCGGTGCGCCCCTCCACGCCCGCCCGCCCCCGGGCCCGCGCGCACCGCTGCCGGTTGCACGCGTGCCGGTCCTCTGATTAACGGGGCAGGGGCGCCGGAGGCGGCCCCGGCATGGCCGCGCCCCCTGGCGGCGATGCCCTGTCTGGCGGAGGATGACGAGGCGCGATGAACCGGATCTTGCGCTGGATGCTGCGCGGCGTGCTGGCCGTGGCCGGGCTCGCGGCGGCGGCCCTCGGCCTCGCCTGGGTGCTGGTGGCCGGCTCGCTGCCGGACTATGACGCGCATGTGCAGGCCGCCGGCCTCGGCGCGCCGGCGCGGGTGATCCGCGATGCCAACGCGATCCCGCATATCCGCGCCGGGAGCCCGGCCGATGCCTGGTATGCGCTCGGCCTCGTCCATGCGCAGGACCGGCTCTGGCAGATGGAGGTCAACCGCCGCGCGGTGCAGGGCCGGCTCTCGGCGCTGTTCGGCCGGCGCACCGTGGCGCTCGACCGGCTGGCCAAGACCCTCGACCTCTACGGCCATGCGAAACGCGCCGTGGCGCATCAGACCCCGGAGGCGCAGGCCGCGCTCGAGGCCTATGCCGCCGGCGTCAACGCCTGGATCCGCCATATCGACGCCCGCTCGCTCGGCCGCGGCGCGCCGGAGTTCTTCCTCTTCGGCAAGGGCTTCGCGCCCTGGACCCCGGCCGACAGCCTCGGCATCCTGAAGATGATGGCGCTGCGGCTCTCCGACGGCGCCCGCTCCGAGGTCCGCCGCGCGCGCTTCCAGCTCGCGCTGCCGGCGGCGCGGGTCGCCGATATCCTGCCGGACTATCCCGGCCCCGCCGAGACCGTGGTGCCGCGCTACTCCACGCTGTTTCCGGAGCTCCGCCACGCCGACACGCGCCTCGCCCCGCCGCCGCCCGAGCCCGGCCCGCTGCTTGCCGCCCTCGGCCCGCCGGCGCCGGGCAAGGGCGGCGCCTCGAATGCCTGGGCGGTGGATGCCTCGCGGTCCTCCTCGCGCGCGCCGCTGCTGGCGAACGATCCGCATCTCTGGCTCTCGGCGCCCGGCGTCTGGTATCTCGCCGATCTGCGCGGCGGCGATCTGGCCGGCATCGGCGCGACGCTGCCCGGCGTGCCGGCGATCCTGATCGGGCACAACGGGCGCCTCGGCTGGGGGCTCACCACCGCCAATGTCGACGACCAGGACCTGTTCATCGAGAAGCTGAACCCGGCCGATCCGGAGAGCTACCTGACCCCCGAGGGCTGGCGCGATTTCGAGACCCGGCAGATCCGCATCGAGATCGACGGCTCGGCGCCGCTGGTCGAGACCGTGCGCCGCACCCGCCACGGGCCGGTGCTGGCGGGCGAGATGTTCGGCGCCGAGGCGGTGACCCCCGAGGGGCATGTGGCAGCGCTGGCCTGGACCGCGCTGACCGACGAGGACACCGGCCTCTCCGCGCTGATCCGCCTGCTCGAGGCCGACAGCGTGGCGCAGGGGCTGGCGATCGCGCCGATGGTCGCGGCGCCGGCGCAGGTGGTCACGCTGGCCGATGCCTCCGAGGTGGCGATGGTGGTGGCCGGGCGCGTGCCGCTGCGCCAGCCCGACAACCCGGTGCGCGGCCGGCTGCCCTCGCCCGGCTGGAAATCGGTGCATGACTGGCAGGGCTTCCTGCCGCCCGAGGAGATCCCGGTGGTGCGCGCGCCCGAGGAGGGCGCCATCGCCGCCGCCAACAACCGCATCACCGATGCCGCCTATCCGCGCCATCTCGGCCATGACTGGGCGGCGCCCTACCGCATCCGGCGCATCCGCAAGGAGCTCTCCGGCCGGCGCTTCCATTCGCGCGACAGCTTCGTGGCGCTGCAGGCCGATGCGGTCTCGGAGATGGCGCGCTCGGTGCTGCCGCTGATCGCCCGCGATCTCTGGTGGCGCGAGCCGGTCTCGACGCAGGAGGGGCTGCGCGGCGAGGCGCTGGCGCTGCTGGCGGAGTGGAACGGCGAGATGGACCAGCACAGCCCCGAGCCGCTGATCTTCTCGGAATGGATGCGCCGGCTCACGCACCGGCTGGCGGCGGACGAGCTCGGCGGGCTGTTCCGCGAGGTGGCCGGGCCGCGGCCGCTCTTCGTCGAGCGGGTGTTCCGCAACATCGAGGGCGCCGCGATCTGGTGCGACGTGGACAAGACGCCGGAGCCCGAGACCTGCCGCGAGATCGCCGCCGCGGCGCTCGACGACGCGCTCGCCGATCTCGCCCGCACGCATGGGCGCAACATCGCCGGCTGGCGCTGGGGCGAGGTGCACCGCGCGGTGCACCGTCACATGCCGCTCGGCTTCTCCGACTGGCTCGGGCTGATGGTGAACATCGAGCAGGAAACCTCCGGCGGCAGCCACACCCTGATGCGCGGGCTCAGCGCCGGGCGCGGCCCGCGGCCGTTCGAGAACATCCATGCGGCGGGGGTGCGCGTGGTCTACGACTTCGCCGATCTCGACCGGTCGGTCTGGGTGCTGTCGACCGGGCAGAGCGGGCACCCGTTCTCGCGCTGGTACGACCACATGTCCGAGCTCTGGGCGCGGGGCGACGTGGTGCCGATGTCGATGGATGACGAGGATGCGCAGTCGGGCGCGGTCGGCATCATGGAAATCACGCCCGAAAAGGGCTGAGACGCCGCGGCGCCCCTGCGATTCCCGCTGTCCAGGCGGTCTCCGGGCGATGCCGCCCCGGCGCCTGCCGCGTCCTGCCGAAGGCCCGAGCCGGCGGCCGGCTCAGCTCATTCGGTCGATGTTTTCCCGCAGCGCCTCGTTCATCACCACGCTCGCGGCCCGCCACGGCGCCGTCCAGACCAGCGCCAGCGCGCAGAGCTGCGTGCCGAGCATGTCCGGCGCCATGCTGAACGGATCGGCCCCGATCGGGTTCTGGGTGCTGCCGGAGCCCCCTTCTGTCCCACCGCTTGCCATCTGGATCATTCCCCTTTGCTACTGCCCCATCCACATTCATCAAAATGTGACGGGGTGTCCATGAGGAATTTCTTCACGCGGGAAATTTTTGCTGCAGTGCGTCTTAAACGATTTAGGAATCGCGCCGCGCCGCTGCCGGGCACAGCGCTCCAGCGCGGCCCGGATTCAGCCGAAGAGCTCGTGGCAGAATTCCAGCGCCTCGACGAGCCGGTCGACCTCGGCGCGGGTGTTGTAGAGCCCGAAACTCGCCCGCGCGGTCGCCGTCACCCCGAGATGCGCCATCAGCGGCTGGCAGCAGTGATGCCCCGCCCGCACCGCGATGCCCTTGCGGTCGATCACCGTGGAGATGTCGTGCGGATGCGCGCCGCCCTCCATCGAGAACGAGAAGATCGCGCCCTTGGTCGCACTGTTTCCGTGGATCTGGAGCCAGTTGAGCCCCGAGAGCCGGGCCTGCGCATAGTCCCGCAGGTCGTGCTCATGGGCGGCGATGTTCTCCATGCCGATGGCCGAGACATAGTCGATCGCCGCGCCGAAGCCGATCACCTGCACGATGTTGGGGGTGCCGGCCTCGAACTTGTGCGGCGGGTCGTTGTAGGTGATGCCCTCGCGGGTCACCTCGCGGATCATGTCGCCGCCGCCCATGAAGGGGCGCATCTCGGCCTGCCGCTCGCGGCGGATATAGACCGCGCCCGAACCCGAGGGGCCATAGAGCTTGTGGCCGGTGATCACGTAGAAATCGACGTCGAGATCGGCGACGTCCACCGGCATGTGCACCGCCGCCTGGCAGCCGTCGAGCAGCACCGGCACGCCGCGGGCATGGGCGATCTCGACGATTCGCTTCGCCGGGTTCACGGTGCCGAGCACGTTCGACATGTGGCTGATCGCGACCAGCCTGGTCCGCGGGGTGATGGCATCGGCCAGCTTGTCGAGGTCGATCTCGCCGCGGGCATCGGTCTCGAGCCATTTCAGCACCGCGCCCTGGCGCTCGCGCAGGAAATGCCACGGCACGATGTTGGCGTGATGCTCCATCACCGAGAGGATGATCTCGTCGCCCGGCTCGATGCGCGGCGCCGCCCAGCCATAGGAGACGAGGTTGAACCCCTCCGAGCCGTTGGAGGTGAAGAGGATCTCGTCCTCGTGCCGCGCGCCGAGGAAGCGCGCCACCTTGCCGCGCACCGCCTCGAAGCGCTCGGTGGCGTCGTTGGAGAGGAAATGCAGGCCGCGGTGCACGTTGGCATAGCGCTGGGCATAGGCCTCGGTCACCGTGTCGATCACCGCCTGCGGCTTCTGCGCCGAGGCGCCGCTGTCGAGATAGACCAGATCGGTGCCGTTGACCTGGCGCGACAGGATCGGGAAGTCGGCGCGGATTTTCTCGACATCGTACATGGTGGGCCTCGGCAGGGTCTCTGGCGTCGCGGATGCGGCGGAACTTCGGTGGCTGGGCGCTCGGAGCGGCGGATCAGCCGGCCGGGGCGAGCGCGCTGGCGATGAGTGTCGTCAGGGTGATCAGGACCATCATCGCCATCAGCACGGATCCGGTACTTCGGAACCTGTGTATCCCCGCGATCACGCCAGCGAACACCCAGCAAAATATGGCAGTTCCCGCAAACAGCAAGAGGGCGGCGGCTGCGGTGATCTCTCCCGTGAAGAGGCCGGGCAGGGCCGGCGCCGTGAGCGGCACGAGAAAGCTGGTGATCAGGTTGAACCAGGCGATCCCGGTGACGCAGTCGGCCACGTTGCCCTTGCCGCCGAACATCCGCCCGACGCCGAAGACGAGCCCGACGGTCACCGCGAACTCCATCACCGCGAAGAACACCCGCTCGAGATGCCAGGTCAGGGCCGGGCTCTGCCCCGCCCGCATCTCCGGCAGCAGGAACAGCACGAACATCTCCTGGATCGCATAGGCGAGCAGGATCAGCCCGAGCACCTCCTGCGGTGTCAGCGGGCCGCGCGCCAGCAACCGCTCGACCGCACGCCGAGGGGCGACGACGCCTTCGGCGACGCGCGCAAGGAACGGGGCGATCACGCAGTGAGTCCGAGCGAATCCATGATAGCCGGACCTAGCACGAAACCGGCGACGAGAACCAGAATCGTGAAGACCGAGAAGATGATGAAGACCGGCGAGGTGCGCGCGAAGCGATGCGCCTCGGCGACCCCGGCGGAGAGGAAGAAGACGAAGGCGACGACCCCGATCAGCACCGGCGGCAGCGCCACCGTCGGGCTGGCGAAGGCCGGTATCGTCTGCTCGAGGTTCGAGAAGGCGGCGCCGATGATCGCGCCGAGCACGCCGACCGGGGCGGCCACCAGCGAGGCCCAGAAGATTGCCGCGCGGGTGTCGCGCCAGGTGCCGCTGCCGCCGACCGCGCGGCAGATGCCGCAGACCACCGCGGAGAAGAGATAGAGCGTCACGGTGCGCAGCAGGAAGATGCCGAGCAGCGCGGTGCCGAGCTGGGCCGGCACCGGCATGATCTCCGAGATCGCCTGGCTCGGCGAGACGATCAGCCTCACGCCGAAGCTGAGGAAGAAGATCACGTCGGAGAGCAGCACGAAGAACAGCAGCCGCGCCTCGGAGGGCGCCTCCTCGATCAGCGCCCGCGTGGTGCGCCGCATGTCGCTGTAGGACAGCCGCATCCGCGCCCAGACGGACATGCCGGTGAGCGGCTCCAGCGGCTGCTGGACGTCCTCGAGGTGTACGTCTGGAAGGTCGTCGGCGGTCTCGCTGGTCATACAGGCCCCGGGCTGTTCGGATGTTGCGTTCGGCGCAGACATTCATTGCGGGGCGCCGCCCCGCTCCGACGCGCGCACCCAGAAGAACCTACGGGGACGATACACGATCCGGAGGTCGGGCCAAAACAATTTCGCCCGCAGAGGTTGAGCAATGTCTAAGATTGCATCTCTGGCATGCATGCCGGGAGCCGGCTCAGGCAGGCCTCAGCTGCTCGAGAGAAGCATCAGCCCGCTGAACAGCATCATCACGAGGAGCGCGATCACCCCCAGCACCGCCCAGGTGCGCTGGAAGCCGTGCGCCTCGGCGAAGCAATGCGCCAGCGCGTAGATGAAGGGGATGTAGCCGAACTCGCCGATCGCCCGGGCCGGCTCGTGCCCGATCTCGCCCTGCAGCGACAGGCCGAGGAACTTCAGCATGAGCCAGACCGGCGCCGCCACCAGCGCCGCCCAGGCCATCGCCGCCCGGCTGGCATAGGCGTCGCCCCTGCCGCCGAAAGCCCGCGCCAGCAGGTGCCCGAGCAGCGCCAGCATGTAGAGCCCGATGGTGCGCACCACGAAGAAGAAGATGCCGAGCCAGTAGATGTTGGCCAGCGCCTCGCCCTGCTCGAGCCCGATGCTGCGCGGGTCGAGCCAGAACTCGGCCATGCTGCCGAGGAAATGCAGCAGCCCGGAGACCAGGATGAAGACGAGGAGGGCGGTCTCGCTCGGGCGTCCGTCGAGCACGGCGCGCATGGTGCCGCGCATGTCGCGCCAGGCCCCGAGGACACGGATCGTCATCCCCTCGCGTGCCATGCCCTCCGTCGCCATCGCTCTCCCCCCTCGTCTTCGGTGCGGGCCGCGCAAGGCCCCCTTGTCAGCCGCGCGCGCCCATCCAGTCGGCCACCCGGGCGCGCATGATCTCCCGCAGGTCCTCGTCCGCGATCTCCGCCACCGCCTCCTCGACGAAGGAGCCGACCAGCATCGCCTCCGCCTGCCGGAGCGGGATGCCGCGCGCCATCAGGTAGAACAGCCCGCCCTCGTCGAGCGCGCCGGTGGTCGAGCCGTGTGAGCACTTCACGTCGTCGGCATAGATCTCGAGCTCGGGCTTGGCCGAGAACTCCGCATCGTCCGACAGCAGGACCGACTGGCTGATCTGGTAGCCGTCGGTCTTCTGCGCGACCTGGCGCACGAAGATCTTGCCCTGGAAGATCGCCTTCGCGGCGCCGTCGAGCACCTGCTTGAAGACCTGCCGGCTCTCGCAGCGCTCCGCCCCGTGGGTGACGAAGACCGTGTTGTCGACATGGCTCTCGCCGCGGCCGAGCACGGCGCCCGCGATGTGGCCCTGGGCGTCGTCGCCGGCGAACTCCATCACCACCTCGTTGCGGGTCAGCGAGCCGTCGGCGGTGAGCGTGAAGGTCTGGAACTTCGCGCCCGCGCCGAGCCGGGCGAAGACATGGGTGGCGGTCGGCCGCTCCGGCGCGTCCTGCAGGCGGATATGGCGGAGCACCGCGCCGGGGGCGAGGTCGATCTCCATCACCGTGTTGCCGGCGATGCCCGATTCGAGGAGCGTCACCGCGCCGCCGCTCTCCACCCGCACGAGATGGCGCAGCAGCGCCGCGCCCTCGCCGATCTGGGTATGCGCGAGATGCAGCGGCTCGGCGACCGCGCCGGTCACGTGCAGCGCCGCGCCCTCGGTCGCGGCGGCGGTGTTGAGCGCCGCGAGCGGGCGCGCCACCTTCTCCTGACCCGCCGCCTCGAGCGCGCCGAAGAGCCCGCGCGCCCAGGTCACGTCATGCGCCAGAACCTCACCGAGCGGGGCGATCGCCAGCCCGGCCTGGGCGGCGTCGTCGGAGAGATCCGGCCGCTGGCGCCCGTTGACGAAGGCGATCCGCCGCGCCGCATGGCCGGCGAAGAGCGCGAGGGCCGAGGGCAGGCCGCCCTCGGGTGCCGGCGCCACCGGCGCCGCCGGGGCTGTCAGCGCGGTCGGGTCGGTGTATTTCCAGTATTCGTCGCGCCGGATCGGCGCGCCGGCATCGAGCAGGCGCGACCGCGCCCGGGCCCGGGCATCGCGCGCCCAGGCGCTCTCGCCCTCGGGCAGCGGCAGCGCGGCCAGCAGGGCCTCCGCGGTGCGCCGCTTGTCGTCGATCAGCTTCTCGCTCAGCATGGCCATCCCCTCAGGCCGTCGCCTTGACCAGCGCGCCGTAGCCCTCGCGCTCGACGCGCGCGGCAAGCTCCGCTCCGCCGGTCTCGACGATTCGCCCGTCCACCATAATATGCACGACGTCCGGCACGATATGGTCCAGCAGCCGCTGGTAATGCGTGATCACCAGAAAGCCCCGGTCCGGCGCGCGCAGCGCGTTGACGCCCTCGGCCACCAGCTTCATCGCGTCGACGTCGAGGCCGCTGTCGGTCTCGTCGAGGATGCACATCTTCGGCGCCAGCATCGCCATCTGCAGGATCTCGTTGCGTTTCTTCTCGCCGCCGGAGAAGCCGACATTGATCGCGCGCTTGAGCATCTCCGGGCCGATGTTGAGGCTCTTGGCGGTCTCGCGTACCTGCTTCAGAAAGTCCGGCGCCGAGATCTCGGCCTCGCCGCGGGCCTTGCGCTGGGCGTTCAGCGCGGTGCGGATGAAGGTCATGTTGTTCACGCCCGGGATCTCGACCGGGTACTGGAACGCCAGGAAGAGCCCGGCCGCGGCGCGCGCGTCGGGCTCCTTCTCGAGCAGGTCCTCGCCGTCGAGCGTGGCGCTGCCGCCGGTCACCTCATAGCCGTCCCGCCCCGCCAATACGTAGGACAGCGTCGACTTGCCCGAGCCGTTCGGACCCATGATGGCGTGCACCTTGCCCGCCTCGACGGTCAGGCTCAGCCCCTTGAGGATCGGCTTGTCCTCCTCCTCGAGGCGCACATGCAGATCGCGGATCTCCAGCATCTCTCGTCTCTCCTGTGGTTGCGGCGGGGCGCCGGGCGCCGGCCGCGGTTGTCTCTTCGCTCGTCTCGCTCGCGCCGGTGGCGGCCGCGGTCTCCGGGCCCTCCGCCGATGCGTTCTCCTCCGTCGCTGCCGCCGCCGCGCCGGCGGGGGCGGCCTCGGCCATCAGCTTCGCCGCCTCGGCCAGCCGGTTCGGCGCGGGGGCCGCCAGCTCGGCCGGCGTCGGCGCCCGTGCCGGCGCCCGTGTCGGGGCCGCGAGCCGCACCGGCGCGCCCTCGGGCGCATAGGCCATGCGCAGCTCGTCGCGCGCGGGCCGGGCAGGGCTGCTCCGCAGCACCTCGGCGATGCCGCCGAGCTCGTGCACGATGGCGCCCCGGCTCTCCTCGAACACCGCCGCGAGGTGGGTGTTGAAGCGGCGCACCACTACCCGCGCCACCGCCTCGCGAATCGTCGGGTCCCGGTCCACCTTGTCGAGCCGCGCCAGCGCCGCCCCGATCGCCTCGCCGATCTCCTGGCTCACCGGGCTGTCGCCGCCGAGCTCGGCCGTCCCGGCCATGTCCTGCTCAGTCATCTCGCTCGCCTTTCGGTCCTGCCGGCGCCCGATGCGCCGGTCCCTGACCGCAAGGCTTGAACCGAACTCCTTTAGGTCCGCTTAACCATGATGGGGCGCTCAGCCCTCGCCATCCCAGTATCCGAGGCTTTCGTCCTCCGCCGACCAGAGATGGAACACCCGCGCGCCGCGCATCCCCGTGCTCTCCGGCACCATCGACATGACGCCGATCTTGCCCGAGTCCGGGTATTCGACGACCTCCGGGTCGTGCCGCGTGGAGATGCAGAGATAGCGCAGCTCCCCGGCGCCGGTGTTGCGCAGCTGGTGCGCCGTCTCTGCGGCGCCCGCGGGCGCCGCGCAGACATGGCCCGCGCGCACCGCATGGCGCGCCGCGCCGATGCGGTATTCGCCCTCGCCGGAGAGGATCACCAGCATCTCCTCGTTGGCATGGTGGGCATGGCGCGGGAAGGCGGCCTTGCCCGGCGGCACGATGTGGAGCTGGCAGCCGAGCTGCCTCGCGCCGATCAGCGGCCCGATGCGCCCGAGCGCCGCGGCGAAGCCATCGCCGTGGCCGGTCTCGCGCAGCGGCACCGCGTCGAGATGCACGACGGGGCAGGGGGTCTCGCTCATTTCCGGCTCCCCCAGTGCCATTTCCAGCCGCCCCTCGTCTTGTGCCGCGCGAGCCAGAGGAAGCCGACGAGCACCGGCGTCTGGATCGCCAGCCAGGTCAGGATCCGCGGCCCGCCCTCGCCGGGCGCCATCACGAAGACCCAGGCCAGCGCCACCATGACGGCGACGAAGACCCCCGTCGCCGCCCAGCCCTTCCAGTTGGCCGGTTTCGCGCCGTAGCCATGGCTCTTCGGCTCGAACCAGTGATCCCCGTCCGCCATCGCCGCCTCCGTGCCTAGAAGTAGACCGGCATGCCGATGCCGGAGCCGATGCCGCCGATCGACCGGAACACCGCGCCGTGCGCGTTCCACGGCAGGGTGCTGCCGCCGCCCGCGGTGGCGAGCAGGAAGGCCGCGGCCGCCACGCAGAGCGCTGCCCGGAAGCCGATCTGCCGCACGGGCTCAGCCATCGCCGGCCTCGCGCGCCTTCGCGGCGCGGAACGCGGCGAGCTGGCGCGCCTGCTCCGCCGCGCGCTCGGCGCGGTACGCGGCCGCCTCGCGGGACTGCCGGCGCCGGGTGCGGCGGCGGACGAGCCAGGCCACGGCCGTGCCGGCCATCGCGGCGAGACCCATCGAGCCCCAGAACGCCGCCGAGAGCGACAGCCAGCCGGCCCCCAGGAAGGTGGAGAGCACCAGGCTGCCGATCAGCACCAGCATCCCCGCGGCAACGGCCTCCCGGGCGCCGTCGCCATAGATGAAGAGGCGGCGGGAGTCGCGCAGTTCGGCTTCTTCCAGGCTGCCAGCCATCGCGGTCAGCCCACCGAGCCTTCGAGGGAGATCGCGACGAGCTTCTGCGCCTCCACCGCGAATTCCATCGGCAGCTCCTGCAGCACCTCCTTGCAGAAGCCGTTGACGATCAGCGCCACCGCCTCCTCCTCGTCGAGCCCGCGGGACTGCGCGTAGAACAGCTGGTCCTCGTCGACCTTCGAGGTGGTCGCCTCGTGCTCGGCCTTGGAGCTGGCGTTCTTCACCGAGATGTAGGGCACGGTATGCGCGCCGCAGTCGCTGCCGATCAGCAGGCTGTCGCACTGGGTGAAGTTGCGGCTGCCCGCCGCGCGCTTGTGGATGTCCACCAGCCCGCGATAGGTGTTCTGCGCCCGGCCGGCGGAAATGCCCTTGGAAACGATGCGCGAGCGCGTGTTCCTGCCGAGATGGATCATCTTGGTGCCGGTGTCGGCCTGCTGCGCGTTGTTGGCGATGGCGATGGAATAGAACTCGCCCTGGCTGGCCTCGCCGCGCAGGATGCAGGAGGGGTATTTCCAGGTGATCGCCGAGCCGGTCTCGACCTGCGTCCAGGACACCTTGGAGCGCGCGCCGCGGCAGTCCGCCCGCTTGGTGACGAAGTTGTAGATGCCGCCCTTGCCGTTCTCGTCGCCCGGATACCAGTTCTGCACCGTGGAATACTTGATCTCCGCATCCTCGAGCGCGATCAGCTCGACGCAGGCCGCGTGCAGCTGGTTCTCGTCGCGCTGCGGCGCGGTGCAGCCCTCGAGATAGCTCACATAGGAGCCCTTCTCGGCGATGATCAGCGTGCGCTCGAACTGGCCGGTGTTCTCCGCGTTGATGCGGAAATAGGTGCTCAGCTCCATCGGGCAGCGCACCCCCTCGGGGATGTAGACGAAGCTGCCATCCGAGAATACCGCCGCGTTCAGCGTGGCGAACTTGTTGTCGGAGGCCGGGATCACCGAGCCGAGATACTTCTTCACCAGCTCGGGATGGTTGGCCACCGCCTCGGAGATCGAGCAGAAGATGATGCCGTGCTTGGCCAGCTCGTCCTTGAAGGTGGTGCCGAGGGAGACGCTGTCGAAGACCGCGTCCACCGCCACCTTGCGGCCCTCGGAGGGGGTCTGCCCGGCGCCCTCGACGCCGGCGAGGATCTCCTGCTCGCGCAGCGGGATGCCGAGCTTGGCATAGGTCTCGAGCAGCTTCGGATCGACGTCGTCGAGGCTCTTGGGCTTCTCCTTGAAGCTCGTCGGCTGGGCGTAGTAATACTGCTCCTGATAGTCGATCGGCGCGATCTCGAGCATCGCCCAGTCCGGCTCCGGCTGCTCCAGCCAGCGCTTGTAGGCCGCGAGCCGCCATTCCAGCAGCCATTCCGGCTCGTTCTTCTTCGAGGAGATCAGGCGGACGATGTCCTCCGACAGGCCCTTGGGGGCGTATTCGGTCTCGACCTCCGACTCCCAGCCGTATTTGTACTTGCCCATCGACTTGACCGCGTCGACGGTCTCCTGGTCGACACCTTCCTTGACGTTCACATCCAATGCGGACATCCGGCTCTCCTTCGGTCGGTCAAGCCGCGCGGACGCGGCGTTTCTCGTAAGCGGCAAGCCAGGCATCGGCGAAGGCCGCCACCTCGGCTTGCGTCGTGGTCGGGCCCAGGCTCACGCGGATCGCGGAGCGGGCGGTTTCCTCGTCGTGCCCCATGGCGCGCAGCACCCGGCTCTCGCGCACCTTGCCCGAGCTGCAGGCGCTGCCCGCGCTCACGGCGAAGCCGGCAAGGTCCATCGCCATCACCTGTGTCTCGCCCTTCCATCCGGGGGTGGCGAAGCAGCTGGTGTTGGGAAGACGCGGGCTGCCCCTGCCAACGAAAATGGTCTCGGGCACGGCGGCTGCAAGGGTATTCTCTAGCGAATCCCTCAGATTTGTCACGTCTGCCCAGATGCCGGACGCGATGTCGCGGCGGGCCGCCTCGGCCGCGGCGCCGAAACCCGCGATTCCGATGACGTTCTCGGTGCCGGAGCGGCGCCCCGTCTCCTGCCCGCCGCCGAGCGACAGCGGCGAGATGTCCAGCCCGGTGCGGACGAAGAGCGCGCCGCAGCCCCTGGGCCCGCCGAGCTTGTGCGCCGAGAGGATCGCGAAATCCGCCCCCAGCGCGTGCAGGTTCAGCGGCAGGCGCCCGGCATGCTGCACCGCGTCGAGGAACAGCCAGTGTGCCCGCCGCGCGCCCCAGATCCAGCCGCCATCGTCGCGCCCGGGGCTCGCGAGGAGCCCGGTCTCGGAATTGGCGAGCCCCATGGCCAGCGTGTGCCCGCCCTCGGCGTTCTCCACCCCGGTGAGGTCGAGATGCGCCCAGAGGCAGTCATGCGCGGTCTCCTCCACGAAGACCGCGTGGCCGGCCGGCAGGTGGCGCAGCAGCCCGGCGCCCTCGGTGGCGCCGGAGGTGAAGACGATCTCGGCGGGCTCGCAGCCGACCAGCGCCGCGACCTGGGCGCGCGAACGCTCCACCAGCGCCCGCGCGGCGCGGCCCTCGGCATGGACCGAGGAGGGGTTGCCCGCCACCTCCATCGCGTCGCGCATGGCGGCGCGCGCCTCCGGGCGCAGCGGCGCGCTGGCGTTCCAGTCGAGATAGGCGCGGCGGCCGGCGAGCCCGGTCATGCTGGTCCCGTCGGGCCGGCCGGATGCCGCGCATCGATGGTCGGGCGCGGCGTCATGCGCGCGCCTCCGCCGCCCCGCCGGCCGCCGGTGCGGGGGCGTCGTCGTCCTCGTCGAGGATCGCCGCGAAATCCGGGACCGCCGGGCAGGGCGAGAGCCGCTCGGCGATCACGTCGGCGATGCTGGTTTGCGCCAGGAACACATGCACATGCGCCGAGAGCTGCTCCCAGAGCGTGTGGGTGAGGCAGACCTCGCGCGTGCTGCCGCAGCCCTGCACGCCGGACTTGCCTTCGCAGCCCATGGCGTTGAGCCGCTCGTCCACCGCCGCCATGATCTCGGCGATGCTGATCCGGGCCGGGTCGCGCGCCAGCCGGTAGCCGCCGCCCGGGCCGCGGATCGAGGTGACCAGCCCGGCCCGGCGCAGGCGCACGAAGAGCTGCTCGAGATAGGCGAGGCTGATGTCCTGCCGGCCGGAGATGTCGCCGAGGGAGACCGGATCCTGCCCCGTGTTGAGCGCGATATCGGCGAGGGCGGTCACCGCATAGCGGCCCTTGGTGCTGAGCTTCATCCGGGGTCTCCTTTCCCGTGCGCCGAATTCTCGTTTCCGCTCCGCAGGTTGCGCGGAATTTCCGGCGCGGATGGCCGGCGCCCCCGCGCAGCGAGATTGACCTTGACAGGTGTGTTCGCTAACTCCCTGCACACCGCGGAGGCAGTGGGACATCTTTCTTAGAATGTTTCTAGGTTTCCTGAGCGGGTTAGTCAAGCATGCCCGGGCAGCTCGCCCGGTTCCAGGAGAACACGGATGCCCGAGGTGATCTTTCCCGGTCCAGACGGACGGCTGGAAGGGCGCTATCACCCGACCGCCCAGAAGGATGCGCCGATCGCGCTGATCCTTCACCCGCACCCGCAATATGGCGGGAACATGAACAACCGCGTCACCTATGCGCTGCATTATGCCTTCCGGGATCTCGGCTTCACCGCGCTGAGGTTCAACTTCCGGGGCGTCGGGCGCAGCCAGGGGGAGTTCGACCAGGGCCAGGGGGAGCTCTCGGACGCCGCGGCGGCGCTCGACTACCTGCAGATGCACAACCCCAATGCCCGCGGCTGCTGGGTGGCGGGTTTCTCCTTCGGCGCCTGGATCGGGATGCAGCTGCTGATGCGGCGGCCGGAGATCTCCGGCTTCGTCTCGATCGCGCCGCCGGCGAACATGTACGATTTCAGCTTCCTCGCGCCGTGCCCGTCCTCGGGGCTGATCCTCAACGGCGAGAGCGACCGCATCGTGCCGATGGCCGATGTCGAGGGGCTGGTGGCCAAGCTGCAGGCGCAGAAGGGCATCCAGATCACCCATTCCACCGTGGCCGACGCGAACCACTTCTTCGAGAAGGGCATGGAGGAGATGGTCGACATCGTGAAGGGCTACGTGAAGGCCCGGCTGATCGAGGGCGGCCGCTGAGCCTGCGCGCACGCCCCGGTTTCGCGTGACCGGGGTGTGACAATCGCTTCCGCGAGCGTCAGCGTCAGGGCGTGCTAGGCTTGCCTCCTCAACGATGCAGAGGAGGAACCCCCATGCCGGACAGCGTTTACAAGATCATCGAACTCGTGGGCACCAGCAGCGAGTCCTGGGACAAGGCGGCGGCCCGCGCGGTGGAGCGCGCCTCGCAGACGCTGCGCGACCTGCGCGTGGCCGAGGTCACCGAGCAGGACCTGGTGATCGAGAACGGCAAGGTCACGGCCTTTCGCTGCAAGCTGAAGGTCTCCTTCAAGTTCGAGGGCACCTGAACGGGCAGGGCCCGGCGCTCACGGCCGGGAGATCCGCCCGCCGGTGAGCGGCGACGGGCAGCCGGTGGTGCCGGGGGCCGAGAGCGGCAGGCCGCGCAGGGCGCGCACCGCGAGAAAGGCGAAGGCCTGCGCTTCCAGCATGTCGCCGTCGAGCCCCGCGGCCTCGACCGGCTCGACCGGCGCGCCGAGCCGGTCGGCGAGGCGTGCCATCAGCACCGGGTTGCGGCGCCCGCCGCCGCAGACCAGCCAGCGCGCCGGCGGCTCGGGCAGGTGGGGCAGGGCGGCGGCCACGCAGTCGGCGGTGAACGCCGTGAGCGTCGCCGCGGCATCCTCGAGCCCGAGCTCCGCCACCCGCGCGCCCAGCGCCGCGAAGGCGTTGCGGTCGAGCGATTTCGGCGGGCGCCGGGCGAGGAAGGCGCTGGCGGCGTTGGAGGCGAGCCGCCCCGGCTGGGCCCGGCCCCGCGCCGCCAGCGCGCCGTCCCGGTCGCAGGGCATTCCGGTGCGTGCGCGCACCAGATCGTCGATCAGCGCGTTGCCGGGGCCGGTGTCGAAGGCGAGGAGCGCGCCCCCGGCCTCCGGCGCCTCGGCCCGCGGGTCGATCCAGGTGACATTGGCCACGCCGCCGATGTTGAGAAAGGCGATCGGCGCCGCGGCGCCGAGGCGGCGGGCCAGCGCCCAGTGGTAGAAGGGCGCGAGCGGCGCACCCTCGCCGCCGGCCGCGACATCCGCCGCGCGGAAATCCCAGACCACCGGCACGCCGGTGGTCTCGGCCAGCCAGGCACCGTCGCCGAGCTGCACCGTGAGGCCGCGTTCCGGCGCGTGGAACACCGTCTGCCCGTGATAGCCGAGCGCCGCCACCGGCGCGTCATGCCGCGCCATCAGCCCGATCGCCGCGGCGGCGTGGATCCTGTCCACCGCACGCCCGAGCGCGGTGTCGCGGCCGCCTGTGCCGTCCGCCCAGGCGCTCATGCAATCCGCCAGCCGCGTCCGCGTCGGCCCGTCATAGGCAGGCTCCAGCGCCAGCGACGGGCCGAGGCCCGTCACCCGCTCGCCATCGGTCTCGAGAAGCGCCGCATCGACCCCGTCCATCGAGGTGCCGCACATCAGCCCGAGCGCCCAGACCGGGGCCGCATCCGCCATCTTGTCCTCCGCCCCCGTGAGCCGCTATCTGGGCGCCAGCATAGGAGGACGTGCCATGACCTACCAGCCGAAGTCGGAGTTCCTGCGCGTGATGGAGACGCGCGGCTACATCGCCGACTGCACGGATCTGCAAGGGCTCGACGAGCTGCTGCTGGAGGGGCCCGTCACCGCCTATATCGGCTATGACTGCACCGGCCCCTCGCTGCATGTCGGGCACCTCGTCAACATCATGATGCTGCGCTGGTTCCAGAAGACCGGCAACCGGCCGATCGCGCTGATGGGCGGCGGCACCACGCGCATCGGCGACCCCTCGGGCAAGGACGAGGCGCGCCAGCTGCTCACCGACGAGAAGATCGCCGAGAACATGGCGAGCCTGCGCGGGTTCTTCGCGAACTACATCACCTTCGCGGAGGATGGCGGCAACGCGATCCAGCCCAACAATGCCGACTGGCTCGACGGGCTCGGCTACATTCCCTTCCTGCGCGAATACGGCCGGCACTTCACGATCAACCGGATGCTCAGCTTCGAGAGCGTCAAGGGCCGGCTCGACCGCGAGCAGCCGCTGACCTTCCTCGAGTTCAACTACATGCTGCTGCAGGCCTACGACTTCCTCGAGCTCTACCGGCGCGAGGGCTGCCGGCTGCAGATGGGCGGCTCCGACCAGTGGGGCAACATCGTCAACGGCATCGACCTGACCCGCCGCATCGCCGGGATGGAGGTGTTCGGGCTGACCACGCCGCTGCTCACCACCGCCTCCGGCGCCAAGATGGGCAAGACGGCGCAGGGCGCGGTCTGGCTCAACGGCGACATGCTGAGCCCCTACGACTTCTGGCAGTTCTGGCGCAACACCGCGGATGCCGATGTCGGGCGCTTCCTGCGGCTGTTCACCGAGCTCGAGCTCGACGAGATCGCCAGGCTGGAGCGGCTCGAGGGCCAGGAGATCAACACCGCCAAGGTGGTGCTGGCCAATGCCGCGACCACGCTGGCGCACGGGGCGGAGGCGGCCGCCGCGGCCGAGGCGACCGCGCGCGAGACCTTCGAGGCCGGCGGCGCCGGCGCCGACCTGCCGATGGTGACGCTGAGCGCGGCGGATGTCGGGCAGGGCATCTCGGTCGCCCAGCTCTTCGTGCGGGCCGGGCTCGCGGCCTCGGGCAAGGAGGCGAAACGGCTGGTCAACGAGGGCGGCGCGCGGATCAACGACGCGGCGGTGACCGATCCCGGGCAGATGATCGGCGCCGAGGCGCTGGCCGAGCCGCTGAAGCTCTCCGCCGGCAAGAAGCGGCACGCGCTGGCCCGCCTCGGCTGAGGCAGGGGGTCCGGGGCGTTGCGCGCAGGCGCCTCCCCGGGCCCCACCCACCCCGGAGGGGACGGCGCCCGGCAGCGCCCGAGCGGAAGCCCCCAGCCCGGGGAGGCGCCTGCGCGCAACGCCGGCGATCCGCCCGCGGGCCCCGCGCGGATGGGGGGCGGAACCGCGCGGCCCGCGCTCCGGTGCAGGGGTGGGCGGGGCACGGGGCCCGCGGGCGGCGGCGGGCCGGTCCGGCGATGCGCCGCCCCGGCGGCCGGGCATCTCGACCCGCCGCCATGCCGGGACCGGACGGAGCCCTTGCCGGAGCGACGCGCGCGTTCCGCGCCTCCGGCCGGCGGCCGGCGCGGTCAGGCGCCGCGCAGGTCGCGGCGGCGGATCTTGCCGGTCGCGGTGGTCGGCATCCGCTCGATGAAGGCCACCTCCCGCGGCGCGAGATGCGGCGAGAGCCGGGCCTTCACATGCGCACGCAGCGCCTCGGCCAGCGCCTCGCTTGCCGCGTGCCCCGGCGCGAGCGTCACGAAGGCCTTGACGATCTCGGTGCGCACCGGGTCCGGCACCCCCACCACCGCGGCCATGGCGACCGCGGGATGGCCGGTCAGGCAGTGCTCGATCTCGGTCGGCCCGATGCGGTAGCCGGAGGAGGTGATCACGTCGTCGCTGCGGCTGGCGAAGTGGAAGTAGCCGTCCTCGTCCATCACCCCCTCGTCGCCGGTCAGCATCCAGTCGCCGGCGAACTTCTCCGCGGTCTTCCGCGGCGCCTTCCAGTAGCGCAGGAACATCGCCGCATCGCCGCGGCGGACGGCGATCTCGCCGGCCTCGCCGGGCGGCAGCGGCTCGCCCTCCGGCCCGAGGATCGCGACCTCCGAGCCCGGGAAGGGCTTGCCCATCGAGCCGGGGCGCACCGGCAGCCGCGAGGCGCAGTTGCCGAGCACCAGGTTGCACTCGGTCTGGCCGTAGAACTCGTTGATCGTCAGCCCGAAGGTCTCGCGCCCCCAGTCGAGCAGCTCGGCCCCGAGGCTCTCGCCGCCCGAGCCCACCGAGCGCAGCGCCGGCGCCGATTTTGCCGGCTTGCCGGCGGCGCGCATCAGCTTCAGCGCGGTCGGCGGCAGGAAGCTGTTGCGGATCTGGAAGGCCTCGAGCAGCCAGAAGGCGCGCTCGGGGTCGAAGCGCTCCATGCGGTGCGAGAGCAGCGGCACGCCGAAGCGCAGGCAGGGCATGGCGACGTTGCACAGGCCGCCCATCCAGGCCCAGTCGGCGGGCGTCCACATCGCGTCGCCCTCCTGCGGGAACAGCTCGTGGGTGAGCTGGACCGCCGGCATGTGGCCGAGCAGCACCCGGTGAGCGTGCAGCGCGCCCTTGGGCGGGCCGGTGGTGCCGGAGGTGTAGGAGATGAAGGCCGGATCGTCCGGCCCGGTGGCGGCGGTCTCGAAGCTGTCGCGCGCCGCCTCGAGCAGCGGCCCGAGCGCCTCGGCGCCGTCGCCCGCGCCATCGGCCGAGAGCACGTGCTGCAGCCCCGGCAGGCGGCCTCGGATCTCGGCGATCTTGGGCAGGCTGGCCCGGTCGGTCACCAGCAGCTGCGCATCGCTGTCGGTGAGGCGGAACTCCAGCCCCTCGGGCCCGAACAGGGTGAAGAGCGGCACCACGATGGCGCCGATCTTGTAGGCCGCGAGATGGGTCAGCAGCACCTCGGGCGACTGCGACAGCAGCACCGCCACCCGGTCGCCGCGATAGATGCCGCGCGCCTCGAGCACGTTGGCCATGCGGCAGGCGGCGCGCTCGAGCTCGAGGAAGCTGTAGTCCCGCGGCTCGCCCTCGGCGGGCAGGTGCAGCAGCGCCAGCCGCCCCGGATCGCTGCGCGCCCAGCGGCCGACCATGTCCTCGGCCAGGTTGTAGGGCACCGGCAGCTGCCAGCGGAAACGCGCGCGGATGCCCTCCCAGTCGGGGGCTGCGGTGATCTCGGTCATCGGCGGGTCTCCCGGGCTCAGGTGTCGCGCCGAGCCTAGCCCCGCGGCCATGGCCCGCCAAGCGCGGCGGGTGCTGCATCGGGCTTCCGCGGGGCCGGAGGCTCGTATAGGGTCTGCCACCGATACGCTGCCTGCCGGCCGGCCGTGCGGGGCCTGATGGCGCGGGCCCCGCCGGCCGGGCCGGGCTGCGGGAGGGAGAGCCCATGCCATCGCCGAGACGCCGCGCGACGCGGCCGCCAAGCACCTGGCGCCTGGCGCTGCCGATCGCGGCGGCGCTGCTGGTCTTCACCGCCTCGTCCACCGATACGCTGAGCCATCTCAGGCTCGGCGCGATCCGGCTCTGGCAGGCGGACTGGGGGGTGCTGCTCGACCCGCCGCCGGTGCCGCGGGGCGAGGCGGCCGCCCCAGAGGCGCTGAAGGCGCGGATCCTCGCGCTGCTCAACCGTCCCGAAGCGCTGCCGGGGCGCAGCATGGGCATCGCCCGGGCGGGCTACCGCTTCGACGGCTGCGTGCTGGAGTTCGAGGCGGTCTATCCGGAGGCGGTCTGCGCGGGAGACCCGGAGCACGCGCTCGCCGGCTTCGTCGACCGGGTGAACCTGCGCGACCTGATGCTGCACCCGGCCTATCTCGAGGAGCCCGGCCGGCTGGTGCCGGGCGAGCCGCCGACGCTGCCGCGGGCCGAGCTGGTCTACAGCTGGGTGCCGCGGATCGAGAACGCGCTCGAGATGGGAATGCGCGACTACATCCTGATGGACCCGCCGGTGCTGCGCGAGGGCGACACGGCGGAGAAGATCGCCTTTGCCCGCGAGGTATCCGACCGGGTGGAGAGCGGCGAGATCGGCCCGGTGCTGGCCCGCATCCACCGGATGCACCGGACCTGCGGCGATGTCGCGCTGGTCGAGCCCTACCTCACGCGGGTCGTAACCTTCCACAGCCGGCCGGAGGAGCGCGCCGAGCTCAGCGGGCTGTTCCACGCGCTGGAGCGGACGCTGTGCCACACGCGGGGCTGGATCTTCGGCTGGTGAGGGAGAACTGGCGCCGGCCGTCCCGCCAGGGATGCCGGCCCGGGGTGGAGCTCGCCCCGCCCGGTCCGGGCATCGGGCGGCTCCTGAATCGTGATGCGAAGGCCGGACCGGGCGGTCAGCCCTTGCCGTTGCGCACGGCCTCGCGCAGTGCCGATGCGGGCTTGAACACCGGCGCGTAGTGCGCGGGCGCCTCGTTCTTCTCGCCGGTGCGGGGGTTGCGCACGGTGCGGGCGGCGCGATGCGCGGCGGCGAATTTCCCGACCGAGGGCAGGCTCACCTCGTCGTGGCTGCCGAGCGCCTCGGTGATGATCGCGCCGAGCGCGTCGATGAACTCTCCGCTGTCGGCCTTGGTGCGTCCCGTCTTCTCCGCCAGGGCGGCGATCAGTTCGGCTTTGTTCATGGGGGCGTCCCTTTATCCGTTGGTGGCTTGTTGTCGGACCAGCGCGGCATTGCCCGCGCTAAGCGGCGATTGCAAGCCAAGGTCGGGTGGAATGCAAGCCAAATCCGCCGGTTTTCCCCGAAATATTGGGATTTTCTGTGGATTAACGCGCCTGCCTGACGCTCCGAAAACCGATCGGCACCGGATCGCGCGGCCCCGCATGTGCCGGGCCGCCGCGGCATTGGGTCCGGGCATCGGGCGGCGAAGGGTGGCGGGTCCAGATTCGGCATCCCCCGGAACCGCCACCTACGCGGTCAGGCGGCGCGCCGGCGAAGCAGGCCGAGCCCGGCAAGGCCGGTCAGCAACAGGGCCGCGGGGGCGGGCAGGGGAACCGTGGCCCCGCCACTCACCTCGAGATTGTCGAAATAGAGGCTGCGGTTGACCCCGGCATTCTCGCTCCCCGGTTCGCCCCGGTTCACGCCCTGCAGGATGACGTTCAGGATCTCGGTCGCCCCGCCCGCGGCAAAGGAGCCCAGCAGCTCGTCATCGACGAAATAGTCGAACTCGTCATCGATCGTGTCGAGCGAGATCTTGAGTGTCGCGAACTGGTCATAGGCGAACCCCGTCGGCGTGCCCACGGGAACGAAGGAGAAGGTGCCCGCGGTGTCGTAGACCTGAAACTCGCCGCCGAAGAATTCGAGGATCGGGAACACGTCGCCGCCCGGCGTCGTGGCCGTGCCCCAGATGCCGCCGATGCGCTGGTCGAGCGTCGCAAAGCCCGCGTCGATGTAGAAGTCGATCTCCAGCATCGTCGCGCCCGGCGTGTCGAACTTGCGCCCCTGCGTGTCGTAGAAGGCGCTGCTGAAGCTGGGCGGGCGGTTGTCGGTGCTGTCGGCCTGCGACAGCTCGAGCTCGAGCCGGTTGTCGCCGGCGAAGAAGGTCGAGGAGAACCCGGCCGGCGCGTACCGGTCCTCGTACCACACCCCCGGGGCCTGGTTCTCCGCAAGGATCGGGTTGGTGTCGAAGGTTTCGGTCAGGCCGACCGCAAAGGCCGGAGACGCGCACAGCGCCGCTGCCACCCCGAGGGTGGTGAGGATCGGAAACTTCATCAGGCATCTACCCCTTGGTAAAATATCAACCTACGCACGAAAAAGCACACAGAATTCGCCAATATCGCGAGATCAGTTGCTCCCTCGAAGGGTAGGCTGAATAAAAATTCAATAAAGTGTCAAGAGAACTGATGATGATTTCATATGCGAACCAAGTTTCGATGGGAGTTGCAGGTGGGTTTCCCTTGGTTTGGCAGGAGGTTGTTCAAGGGATACAAGGTGCTAGGTGTGATCGACCGGGCAGCGCCTCGTGGCGCCGAAGCCCGAGGCCCGATCGGCCTGCTGCCTGGCGCACTGCTCCGCGTGTCACTTGCCCGAGGTTTGGGGATTCGCCGTTCCGGTCAGATGTGCAGGTCCCGGCAACGGATGCCGGGTACCCATGGCCCCGCCGGATCAGGGCCTCCCAGGTTGCGAGGCGCACACAGCCGTTGGCACCCGCGGGAATTCCGCCCGTCACCTTCGCCGCGAGGCCAGGGAAGGCCCGGCGTGAGCGTCGGCCTTCTCCTGCGTCAGAGGCAGGGCACGGAACATTTGCCCGGCAAGACCGCCGCTTCGCCTCGCGATGTCCGGGAAATGGTGGAGGGGGCTGGATTCGAACCAGCGTAGGGTTTCCCCGACGGATTTACAGTCCGTTGCATTTGACCGCTCTGCCACCCCTCCGAGGTGGTGGCGGGGATGTAGACCCGGCTCCGGGGAGGTGTCAAGGCCATGCCCTTGCCGGTTTTCGTTTCCGCGCATAATGGACGGGAACCAAGGGAGGACCATCATGCGAAAGCCACAGCCGCAGGCGAGATCCGGGGGCTTGCGGGGCGCCCCGCGCGGGCCGGGCGCGCGGCACGGGGACGGGCCCGAGCGGGTCTGGCTGTTCGGCATCCACGCGGTGCGCGACGCGCTGGCCAATCCGAAGCGCAGGCGCCACCGGCTGATCCTCACGAAGAACGCCGCCGACCGGCTGGCCGATGTGCTCGAGGGCGCCGGGATCGAGCCGGAGATTGCCGATGCGCGGCGCTTCACCGCGCCGCTCGATCCGGGCTCGGTGCACCAGGGCGCCGCGATGGAGGTCTCGCCGCTCGACTGGGGCAAGCTGGAGACGCGCTGCCTGCCGGCCGCCGAGGGGCCGCCCGCGGTGGTGGTGGCGCTCGACCGGGTGACCGATCCGCACAATGTCGGGGCGGTGCTGCGCTCGGCGGAGGTCTTCGGCGCGCAGGCGGTGATCGCGCCGCGCCACCATTCGGCGCCGGAGACCGGGGCGCTGGCCAAGACCGCCTCCGGCGCGCTCGAGCGCCAGCCCTATCTCCGGGTGCGCAATCTCGGCGATGCGCTCGAGGAGCTGGGGGCGATGGGCTACAGCCTGATCGGGCTCGATGGAGAGGGCGACGTCACGCTGCCCGAGGCGATCGCCGGGGCGGGGAGCGACCCGGTCTGCCTGGTGCTCGGCGCCGAGGGGCCGGGGCTGCGCGCGCGCAGCCGCAGCCTCTGCCATCGCATCGCGCGGATCGATCCGGCGGGCGCCTTCGGCTCGCTCAACGTCTCCAACGCGGCGGCGGTTTCGCTGTTCGCCGCGCGCGCGCTCAGGGGGCCCGGAAAGGGGCCAAGCGCTTGATACGATTGATACCAAAAATTTTCGTGAGCTGTGTGATACCGGGGTTACAAATTTCTAACCTCGGCCACATATTGTTATCAGCGAGGCCGATTGGTCGGCCTCTCTCTCACTGTCCCTCGTTCCGACTTGGCCCGTCGGTAGCATCCTTGATGCATATCGGCGGGCCCTTTTCAACCTGAGGCGACCGTGCAGAGCCGATGCCATATTCCGGATGTGATCTGTTGAGCACGGTTTCTCCCACTGACGCAGAGCTTTGCGAGATCTTTCTGAGAACACGGTCGATCGCGGTCGTGGGCGCTTCGCCGCGAGTCGACCGCCCATCCCACGAGGTGGCAGATTATCTCATTCGTGCAGGATTCGCGGTTCATCCGGTGAACCCGCGCCATGCGGGGGAGATGATTCTCGGCCGCGAGGTGGCCGGCTCGCTCTCCGAGCTGGTCGCGTCCGGCGTGCGAATCGACATGGTCGACATCTTCCGGCGCTCCGCCGAGGCCGGCGCGGTGGTGGACGAGGCCATCGCGGCGCTCGGCGGGCAGGCGGGCGTCGCCATCTGGATGCAGATCGGCGTGATCGACGCCGCCGCGGCCGCGCGGGCGCGTGCGGCGGGCTTCGACGTGGTGATGGATCGCTGCCCGAAGATCGAGCTGCCGCGGCTGCGCCGGGCCGGTCTGCTGCCCTCGGCCGAGCCGGCGGCGCAGGGCTGAAAAATCTTCGGTCGGTATGAGTACAGCAACTTGCACACACCACCGGAATCGCATACAGTGACTTTCATACCGACGCGCCCCGACGCGCTCGCGGTATCTGCCGGCGGAGATGAACGCCCGCTGCGCAGCCTAGAGTGTCCCTCGTTCCGATTGGTCGCCGGTGCGCAGCTTCCCTCGGGCACCGGCGGCCCTTTTCCGTTGCCTCCTGCGCCGGACGCGCGGCGGTAACCGGCGGTTAATCCTATCCTGTTAGCGCTTTGTTCGAGAACCGTCGATGCGGGGCCGTGCGAACTCCGCGGTTCGGAGGAGGGCGTGTGACGAGCACCATCATTCTGGCCACGCAGCGGACCGGCAGCACGCTGCTCTGCTCGGAGTTTTCCGCAATGGGCGGGCTCGGCAAGCCCGGCGAGCACTTCCTGCCCTGGCTGCGGGCGGCGGCCGGGGGGGCGCGGCTGCCGCGGCCCGAGTTCGAGGCGATCGCGGAGCGCGGGCGCGGCAGGGCCGGCACTGTCGGCGTCAAGCTGATGGCGGACTATCTGCCGAAGCTCGCCCGGGCCTGGCTGCCGCCCGATGCCGTGCCGGAGGCGGACGATGTCGCGGCCTCGGCGGCGATGCTCCTGGCGCTCGAGGCGGAGTGGGGGCCGGCGGCGATCTTCCGCATCGACCGGGCGGACCGGTTCGACCAGGCGCTGTCGCGCCACCTCGCCACCGCGACCGGCATCTATTTCCGCACGGCCAGCGGCGAGGAGCGCCGCGACGAGCGCGCCGGCACGCTCAGCCAGGAGGCGGCGCTCGAGACCTTCACGCCGCAGCGGCTCGAGCAGATCCTGCAGGACATCGCGCTGGAGACGGATTTTCTCGACCGTGTCTGCGCGCGGCTCGCGCGGCCGGTCTGTGTTGTCGAATACGAGGCGCTGGCGTCGCGGCGCGAGGCGGTGCTGGCCGCCTGCTGCGCCCATGCCGGGGTGCCGGAGCCCGGCCGCTGGCCCGAGCGCTGGATGACGAAGGTGGTGGACCGCGGCCAGCGCGACCGGTTCCGCGCGCGCGCCGAAGCCGCCTGGGCGGAGCGCCGGGCAACCGGGCTGCGGCTGCCGGAGACCACGCGGATCTTCGCGCCCCGGCCGGCCGGGGCCGCCGCGGCGGCCTCCTGAATGCGCGCGGTCAGCGCAGCAGTTCCGCCATCGCCGCGGCGGCGCCCTGCTGGTCGCTGTCGGCGCGGAAGGCGGCGGCCGCCGATACCAGGGTGCGGAAGATCGCGCGCTGGCGCCGGGCATAGAACAGGTGCTCGGGATGCCACTGCACGCCGAGCAGGACCGAACCGGCATCGCTGCGCTCCACCGCCTGGACCACCCCGGCCCGGTCGCGGGCGGAGACCCGGAGCCCCTCGCCCAGCCGGTCGACGGACTGGGTGTGCAGCGCATTCACCCGGGCCGGCTCCGGCCCCATGATCCGCGCCAGCAGGGTGTCCGACTCCACCGTGACCTCCTTGCGCGGCAGCACGGTCCAGATCCGCCTCGCATCTGCATAGGCCTCGTAGATGTCCTGGTGCAGCGAGCCGCCGAGCACGATGTTGAGCATCTGCGCGCCGCGGCAGATCCCGAGCACCGGGCGGCCGGTTGCCTCGGCCTCGGCCACCAGCCGGCGCTCGAGCGCGTCGCGTTCCGGGTCGACCCGGGCCTCGGCCATCAGCCTGCCGCCGTAGAGATCGGCGGAGATGTCGTCGCCGCCGCCGATGATCAGCCCGTCGCAGTCGGCGATCTCCGCGGGATGCCCGACCCGCCACCAGAGCGGGCGGCCACCGGCCCAGCGCACCGAGAGCGCGATCATCGGGAAGATCCGCCAGCCCGAGCGCGCCGAGGTGGTGACCCCGATCACCGGTCGGCTCATCGGGCGGCCTCCGCCACCGCCCCGGGCCAGCTCAGCCCGTGGGCCGCGAGGACCGCGCCGGCCTCGGCGCGCCAGTCGGCCCGGCTGCTCAGGATCTTCGCGCGATGCGCCTTCCAGCCCTCGGCCAGCGCCGACACCGCCTCCGCATCGGCGGCGATGCGCTCGAGATGCACCCAGAGGTTCCAGTCCCGCGCCGGGGTCCAGCCGGGCCGGCCGAGATCGCAGTCCGGCAGGCGGTAGTGGTAGGTCGGCCGCGGCTTCAGCTTGGCGCCGTCGAGGGCGCGCTCCACCGCCTCGCGGTCGAGCAGGGCCAGCAGCGGCGTCATGTCGAGCGAGCGGTTCCGCGTCGGGTTCTCGGCGAGGTAGTCGGCCACGAGCCCGTCCGCCAGGTCGCCCGCCGCGGCGCGGTCGATATAGCCGATCGGAAAGCCGTCGACGAAGGCGAAGGTGCGCCGCGTGAGGTCGATCTGCATGATCTGGCGGAGCCAGTCCTCGACCAGCACGAAGGCGCGCAGCACCGGCGCGATGGCCGCCGCGCCGACCTCCACCGCCTCGACATTCAGGTGCATCCCGTGGGCGTAGAGCACGCTGTCGCGGGTGCCGCCGGCGCCGGCCGCGCGCAGCATCGCCACGAGCCGGTCGAGCCGGGGCAGGGCCGCGGGCGCCAGCGGCGGGGTCACGATCTCCACCGGCACCGCGATGCTCGCCGCGTCGCCGACCACCTGGCTGAGCTTGGTCTCGATCCGCTCGGGTTCGGCTCCCGCCTTCGGATGGGCGAGGGCCATGTCGAGATAGACCTCGTAGGCGTCGTCGCCCGCCACGACCCTGTGCGCATGCGGGGCGGTCTGCTCGATGCGGCCGCCGCACCAGTCTGCCACCGCCTTCGCCACGACATCCGCGGGAAGCCCGGCGAATTCGAGCTCGACCCCGACGCGCCGGGTCGCGCCCTCCACGGTTTCCGGCTGCGGCAGCCGCTGATACTCCATGCTTCTGATGCCCCTCTGTTGGCCGGTCCTCCCATGACCTAACGGGGAATGCCCGGTCTTCAACCGAGCGCCGCGATTCGCGGCTGCGGCGCGCGCCGGCCGGCGCCGCCGATCTGTGGCATTTTTGTCGCAAGGTTGCTTTCCGTGAACCCTTGGGCTAGGTCTTCCGCCACATGCACGCTGCGTGACCGCGGGGGCCGAGGCCCGCGCGGCCCGTCGGGTCGGCGCCAGAGCCGCAGACGGGACAGGAAAGGGCAGGGACCGGCCCCGCCCTCCGAGACCGCTCCGCGGTCGCCGCGCCCGTCCAGGGCGCAACCGCAGCGCGCAGCAGAGCCGATCTTCCAAGCCTGAAACGGGCGCAGCCTTTCACGGGGAACTGATAATCATATGTGCGGAATATGCGGAGAGTTCGTCTTTCACGGCGGGATGGCCTCGGCCGGACGGATCGAGAAGATGACCGATGCCATGGCGCCGCGGGGGCCGGACGGCGCCGGCGTCGTGGTGCGCGGCTCGATCGGCTTCGGCCACCGCCGGCTGAAGATCATCGACCTCTCCGAGGCCGCGGCGCAGCCCTTCGTCGACACCGCGGCGGGGCTGACCATCGCCTTCAACGGCTGCATCTACAACTACCCGGAGCTGCGCGCCGAGCTTGCCGCGCGCGGGCATGCGTTCGCCTCCAGCGGCGATACCGAGGTGATCCTGAAGGCCTGGGCGGAATGGGGGCCGGACGCGGTCTCGCATCTGCACGGCATGTTCGCCTTCGCGATCCACGAGCGCGCGAGCGGCAATCTCTGGCTGGTGCGCGACCGTTTCGGGATCAAGCCGCTCTACCTTGCCGAGGGCGACAACGCGATCCGCTTCGCCTCGAGCCTGCCGGCGCTGCTGGCGAGCGGCGGGATCGACACCGCGATCGACCGCACGGCGCTGCATCACTACATGAGCTGGCACTCGGTGGTGCCGGCGCCGCGGACCATCCTGCAGGGCGTGCACAAGCTCCCGGCCGCCACGATCCGGCGCATCGGCCCGGATGGCGAGCACAGCGACCGCACCTATTGGCGCCCGGATTTCACCCGCAGCGCCGAGGATGCGGCCCGCGCGCCGGAGGAGTGGCGCGACATGGTGCTGGAGGCGCTGCGCGTCTCGGTGCGCCGGCGCATGGTGGCCGACGTGCCGGTGGGCGTGCTGCTCTCGGGCGGCGTCGACAGCTCGCTGATCGTCGGGCTGCTGGCGGAAGAGGGGCAGGCGGGGCTCGCCACCTATTCCATCGGCTTCGAGGAGGCGCATGGCGAGCGCGGCGACGAGTTCGTCTATTCCGACCTGATCGCGGAGCGCTACGGCACCAACCACCACAAGATCTTCATCCCCTCCGAGGAGATGCGCGACAACCTGCCGGCGGCAATCCGGGCGATGTCGGAGCCGATGGTCTCCTATGACAATATCGGCTTCTTCCTGCTCTCGCGCGAGGTCTCCAAGACCATCAAGGTGGTGCAGTCGGGGCAGGGGGCGGACGAGGTCTTCGCCGGCTATCACTGGTATCCGCCGCTGGCCGCCTCGAACGCGCCGGTCGAGGACTATGCCGCGGCCTTCTTCGACCGCACCCAGGCGCGCATGGCCGCGCACGTGAATGCCGACTACCTGCCGAGCCGCGACGAGAGCCTCGCCTTCGTCGCGAGGCATTTCGCCGAGCCCGGCGCCGACGACCCGGTGGACAAGGCGCTGCGCATCGACACCAATGTCATGCTGGTGGACGATCCGGTGAAGCGGGTCGACAACATGACCATGGCCTGGGGACTGGAGGCGCGGGTGCCGTTCCTCGATCACGAGCTGGTCGAACTGGCCAACCGGGTGCCCTCGGCGCTGAAGCTGGCGCAGGGCGGCAAGGGCATCCTGAAGGACGTGGCGCGGCAGGTGGTGCCCTCGGAGGTGATCGACCGGCCCAAGGGCTATTTCCCGGTGCCGGCGCTGAAATACATCGAGGGGCCCTATCTCGAGATGGTGCGCGATGCGCTCACCAGCCAGCGGGCGCGGGAGCGGGGGCTGTTCCGGACCGAGTATCTCGAGACGCTGTTCGCCGCGCCCAAGGACCATATCACGCCGCTCCGGGGCTCGGAGCTCTGGCAGGTGGCGCTGCTCGAGATGTGGCTGCAGGAACAGGGTGTCTGAGCGATGGCGAATGGCAACCGCGGCTCCCGCGATCCGCACCGGCGCCGGCTGAAGCGCCTGCGCCAGGACACGATGGGCGATCCGCAGGGCGCGCGCAACGGGCGCAAGGCCGATGCGGTGGTCGATTGCGGCTGGGGCCGGCTGATCTTCGGCCATACCTTCGGGCGGGCCGAGGACCTGGTGAACGCGCTGCGCGCCGAGGGGCCGGACCGGCGCGACATCGCCTTCTACGTGCCCGATCCGCAGGTGGCGCTGGCGCTGGCGCCGCAGGAGATCTTCCTCGACCCGTCGGTGACCTTCCGGCTCGACTTCACCACCTATCGCGTCGCCCGCAAGCGCCGGCAGGGCTTCTCGATCCGCCGCCTGACCACGCGCGCCGATGCCGAGGCGGTGAACCGGATCTATGCCGAGCGCGGCATGGTGACGGTGGCGCCGGATTTCTTCTGGTCGCACCGCGACGCGCGCACGCTGACCGTGCTGGTGGCCGAGGATGCCGAGAGCGGCGAGATCCTCGGCACGGTGATGGGGGTGGATCATGCCCGCGCCTTCGACGACCCGGAGCGGGGCTCCTCGCTCTGGTGCCTCGCGGTCTCGGCCAAGGCGCCCTTCGCCGGCATCGGCGAATCGCTGGTGCGGCGGCTGGCGGAGCAGTTCCAGGCGCGCGGCGCGGCGCATATGGACCTTTCAGTCCTGCATGACAACGAACAGGCGATCGCGCTCTACGAGAAGCTCGGCTTCCGCCGGGTGCAGGTCTATGCGCTGAAGCGCAAGAACCAGATCAACGAGAAGCTCTTCGTCGGCAAGGCCGAGAACGAGGGGCTCAACCCCTATGCCGCGATCATCGTCGACGAGGCGCGGCGGCGCGGCATCGGCGTCGAGGTGTTCGACGCGGCGGCGGGGCTGTTCCGGCTCAGCTATGGCGGGCGGGCGGTGCGCTGCCGCGAGTCGCTCTCGGAGTTCACCTCCGCCGTCGCAATGTCGATCTGCGACGACAAGCGGGTGACCAGCCGGCTGGTGCGGGCCGCGGGCGTCGCGGTGCCGGCGCAGGTCGAGGCGGGCGATGCGGCGGCCAATGCCGCCTTCCTGGCCGAGCACGGCTCGGTGGTGGTCAAGCCGGCGCGCGGCGAGCAGGGCACCGGCGTCGCCGCCGGGCTGACCACCGAGGCGGAGCTTGCCGCGGCGGTGGCGCGCGCCCGCGAGGTCTGCGCGGATGTGCTGATCGAGCAGTGCTTCGAGGGCGAGGACCTGCGCCTCATCGTCATCGACTACCGCGTGGTGGCGGCGGCGATGCGCCGCCCGGCCCGGATCGTGGGCGACGGGGTGACCCCGGTCTCGCGGCTGATCGAGGCGCAGAGCCGGCGCCGGGCCGCGGCCACCGGCGGCGAGAGCCGCATCCCCCTCGATGCCGAGACCGAGCGCTGCATCGCCGCCGCCGGATACGGCATGGACAGCGTGCTCGAGGCGGGGCAGGAGCTCACCGTGCGCAAGACCGCCAATCTCCACACCGGCGGCACCATCGTCGACGTGACCAGCGAGACCCATCCGGCGCTGATCGACGCCGCGATCCGGGCGGCGCGGGCCATCGAGATCCCGGTTACCGGGATCGATCTCATGGTGAAATCGCCGCGTCGGGCGGAGTATGTCTTCATCGAGGCCAACGAGCGCCCGGGCCTCGCCAATCACGAGCCGCAGCCGACCGCCGAGCGCTTCGTCGATCTGCTGTTCCCGCTCTCGATTCCCGCCAGCGCGCGGGAGCTGCAATGGAGGTCGGCGACATGAGCCAGGACTGCAGGCGCCTCGACATCGACATCGACTATCTCTCCGGGCAGCTCGCCGCCATGCTGGCGATCGCCAGCCCCACCGGCTACACCGACAGCATCGTGCGCTATGTCTGCGCGCAGCTCGACCGGCTGGGCCTCAGCTACGAGCTCACCCGGCGCGGCGCGATCCGGGCGCGGCTGCCGGGCCATGCGCGTGCCGGCGCCCGCGCCGTGGTCAGCCATGTCGACACGCTGGGCGCGCAGGTCGCGACGCTGGGGCCGGACGGGCGGCTCGGCCTGGTGCCCATCGGGCACTGGTCGGCGCGCTTCGCCGAGGGCGCGCGCGCCACGATCTTCTCGCGCAAGGGCGCCTATCGCGGCACCATCCTGCCGCCGATGGCCTCCGGGCACACCTTCGGCGACGATGTCGACACCGCGCCGATCGGCTGGCGCCATGTCCGGCTCCGGGTCGATGCCCTGGCCGAGGACCGCAGCCAGCTCGAGCGGCTCGGCATCGAGATCGGCGACATCGTGGCGATCGACCCGCAGCCGGAATTCCTCGAGAACGGCTTCATCGTCTCGCGCCATCTCGACAACAAGGCGGGCGTCGCCTCGATGCTGGCGGCGATCCGGGCGATGGTGGCGGGCCCGCGCCCGCCGGTGGATGTCTACTGGCTGTTCACCATCGCCGAGGAGGTCGGCCACGGCGCCGCGGCGATCCTGCTGCCCGACATCGCCGCCATGGTCGCGGTCGACAACGGCACCACCGCGCCGGGGCAGAACTCGGCGGAGTTCGGCGTCACCGTGGCCATGGCCGACGAGACCGGGCCGTTCGACTATCACCTGACGCGCAAGATGGTCGAGCTCTGCGATGCCAACGACATCCGCTACCAGAAGGACGTGTTCCGCTATTACCGCTCCGACAGCGCCTCGGCGATCGAGGCCGGGGCGGATGTGCGCACCGCGCTGGTGACCTTCGGCGTCGATGCGAGCCACGGCTACGAGCGCATCCACATGCACGCGCTGCGCTCGCTGGCCGAGCTGCTCACCGCCTACGGGCTCAGCGAGGTCGACATCCCGCGCGACGAGAAGGTGATGGCGGGGCTCAAGGGCTTCACGCACCAGCCCTCCGATCCGGCCGACCAGATGCTCGGCCCCGGCACCAAGCGGCCCGAGACCGCGGAGCCCGATCCGGGCTGAGCCAAGCGGGGGCAGGGGGATGCAGCTGACGCTGGCGCGGCCCTGGCTGGTCGCCGATCTCGGAGCGCCGATGCGGGCGCTGAGCTGGGTGCTGAACCGGCCCGGCTTCGCCGAGGTGGAGCGCATCGTCTGGCGCGAGGTGCGCAATGCAGACCTGCCGGAGGATCTCGATCCCGGCGCCTGGTTCGCCGCCGAGCTCGCCGCCGCCGGCCATGCCGGGGCGCTCGGCTTCATCACCTCGCGCGATCTCGGCTGCCATGCGGCGGCCTCCGCCGAGATCGAGGGGATACGCGCCGAGGCGGTTGCCACCGTCGGGCTGTCCAATGCCGAGCGCGTCGGCCAGCGCCGCGGCAGCGCGGTGCCGGAGCCTGCGGGCACGATCAACATCGCCGTCGCGCTGGACCGGCCGCTTGCCGACGGCGCGCTGGTGGAGGCGCTGAGCATCGCGGCCGAGGCGCGCACGCTGGCGGTTCTGGCGCATGGCCCGGACCTTGGCGGGAACCGGCCGACCGGCACCGGCACCGACTGCATCGCGGTGGCCGCCGCGCTGGCGCAACCGGGCGGCCCGGAGCCGCTGGCCCATGCCGGGCTGCACACCGCGCTCGGGGAGGCGATCGGCGCCGCGGTGCTCTCGGCGGTCGGGCGCGGTGTCCGGGACTGGATGCGGAGCTTTGGCGAACCGCATGACGGCTGAGCCCGGGTGACCGGGCGCAAACTGCCTCGAATGCACCGATCCTCGGGCAGCGATTCCGCCGGCTGTCGCGCACCCGACGTGGTTAGTCCCCTAGGTGAGGAAGATGGATTATGTTAAATTACTGCGCTGCCAGCCGGGTCCGGCGCACGCTGTCGTGGTGTCGCCCGAAACCCTTGGTGAACTGGTAGAATTCCCGCTCCGTGAGCTCGACCTGCAGGTGCACGCCATCGCCATCGTCCTCGCGGGCGCGCACATCGCCATGGCCATAGAGCCAGGAAACCGCGGCGCCTTCCTCGTGCCCGAGATCGATGTCGAAGAGGAAACGCCGCGGATAGAGCCGGTCCTCGATCTCGGCGAGCAGCGGCTCCAGCCCGTCGCCGGTCACGGCCGAGATCGCCAGCACGTTGGGGTCGCGCTCGGCCGCTGCCTGCACCGCGGCGCGGGCCTCGGGCTCCAGCAGGTCGAGCTTGTTCTGCGCCTCGATCATGCCCTCGAGCCGGTCCGCCTCGACGCCGAGCGCCTGCAGCACCTCCAGCACGTCGGCCTTGTGGCTCTCGGTCTCGGCATGGGTCATGTCGCGGACATGGACGACGAGATCCGCCTCCAGCACCTCCTCGAGCGTGGCGCGGAACGCCGCGATCAGCTGGATCGGCAGATCGGAGACAAAGCCCACGGTGTCCGACAGGATCGCGCGGCGGCCCGAGGGCAGCCGGATCTGCCGCATCGTCGGGTCGAGCGTGGCGAAGAGCATGTCCTCGGCCATCACCGAGGCGCCGGCGAGCCGGTTGAACAGCGTCGACTTGCCGGCATTGGTGTAGCCGACCAGCGCCACCACCGGGTCCGGCACCTTCTTGCGTTTTGCCCGGTGCAGCGCGCGGGTGCGCACCACCTTCTCGAGCTGGCGCCGCAACCGGGTGATGCGCTCGTCGATCTGCCGGCGGTCGGATTCGATCTGCCGCTCGCCGGGGCCGCCCATGAAGCCGCCGCCGCCGCGCTGGCGCTCGAGATGGGTCCAGGAGCGCACGAGGCGCGATTTCTGATAGGTCAGATGCGCGAGCTCGACCTGCAGCACGCCCTCGCGGGTCTGCGCGCGCTCGCCGAAGATCTCGAGGATCAGGCCGGTGCGGTCGAGCACCTTGGCCTTCCACGCCCGCTCGAGGTTGCGCTGCTGCACCGGGCTGAGCGTGGTGTTGACCACGATCACCTCGTCTTCCGCCTCGGCGATGCTCTCCGCGAGCTCGGCGACCTTGCCGGGGCCGAGAAACGTCGCCGGGTTCGGCGCGGCAACCGGCACGACGGCACCGTCCGACAGCTCGAAATCGAGCGCCGCGGTCAGGCTCATGGCCTCGGCGAGCGCCGCACGGCCATCGCCGGCGGCCTCGCGCAGATGGGGATGGAGTACCCGGACCCTGGTCAAGCGCGCCCTGCCCCCATCACGACTCCTCGTTGCCCTCATAGAGGCTGAACGGCTGCGCCGGCATGATCGTCGACACCGCATGCTTGTAGACCAGCTGCGACTGACCGTCTCGCCGCAACAGAATGCAGAAATTGTCGAATGACGTAATGACACCCTGCAATTTCACACCGTTGACCAGGAACACGGTCACCGGTATCTTCGCTTTACGAATGTGATTGAGAAAGGCGTCTTGGAGATTCTGTTGCTTTTCGCTGGCCATGTTGTTTTTCACCCGTTTTTCTAGCCACATGTTGGGTTGCTACGACGGACCGTCCGCCGGAGTCACCAGTTTGAGTCTGGGGCCTTGCCTGCCCTTTTTCCAGACCTTTCTCGACGGCGCGCGCTTCCGCCCCAGGCATCGGGGTTGAAAAGCGCGACGAAGGCCAGCACCTCGATGCGCCCGATGATCATCGTGACCGCCAGGACCTCGCGCTGGAGCGGCGTGAGCCCGGAGAAGCCGTCCGGCCGGTCCGCCACCAGGTCGAAGGCCTGCCCGGTGTTGGAGATCGCGGAGATCGCCGCCATCGTGGCGTCGATAAAGCCGAGACCGAGCGCCGTCAACGCCAGCACCGTCAGCAGGATCGCGAAGATGAAGAGCATCATGAAGGTCCAGACGATCGCCGGCCCCTCTCGCAGCAGGCTGCGGGTGCGCGCGCCGACGCCGAGGATGCTGTGCGGCTGGGCGATGCGCTCGACCTCGCGCAGCCCGTGGCGCATCAGCGCATAGGCCCGGATCAGCTTGATGCCCCCCGCGGTGGTGGCGGCGCCGCCGCCGATCGCCGCCAGCGCCAGCAGGATCAGCCCGGGATTGGCCCAGCCCGACCAGTCGCGCGCGCTGTCCCAGAAGGCCGAGACGAAGCCGGTGGTGGTGAGAAACGACAGCACCGTGAAGAGCGTGCCCCAGAGCGCGTCCAGGACGGCGATCTCGTCGCCGGTGAGATCCAGCGTCAGCGCGCCGATCCAGTGCCGGCCGAAGAGCGCGAGGCCGACCGCCAGGACGAGCCCGGCCATGGTCAGCACCTCCGGGTCGCGGCGCAGCGGCACCCGGCTGCCGAACTCCGCCGCGTCGGAATAGAGCTGGCGCGTGACCGCGAGCACCAGGAAGATCGCCGCGAACATCTCGGCGCCGAGGCTGCCGCCCTCGGCGATGCCGTTCCGGTGCGGCGAGATCCCGCTGGTCGAGAGCACCGCCATGGCGTGCACGAAGCTGTCGAGCTCGGACTGCCCGGTGGCGCTCAGCAGCAGCCCGAGCAGCGCGGTGAGCCCGGCATAGATCGGCAGGATCACCCGGACGGCCCGGCGGATGCGCTGGTCGAGCGGGGTGATCGAGGCGCCGAGGCGCACGCTCGCCGCCGGCTGGTTGGGGGAATAGCGCCAGGTCGCGGCCTCGATCTCGAAGCCGCCGAGCCGCCGCGGCGCCAGCACGATATAGGCCCCGGCCAGCGAGAGCAGCCCGCCGAGCCAGCCGACCAGCCCGCGCCAGAGATGCACCGCCCGCGGCAGCGCGTCGAGATCGCCATAGACGGTGCCGCCGGTGGTGGTGAAATCGGCCACCATCTCGAAGATCGCGCCGCGCAGCCCGATCTGCGGCGTGATCAGCCAGAGCGGCACCGCCGCCACCGCCGGGATGCAGAGCCAGCCGAGGCAGAGGATCGAGATCTCGCGCCGCGCCGTGCCGCCATATTGCGGCCCGGCCAGCGCCAGCCCCATCACCGCGGCAAAGACCGCGGTGCCGATCCCGCTGTAGAGAAACACCCGGGCGACCTCCCAGTCGCCATCCGCCGCGCCCATCAGCGCCGGCGCCAGCATCGCCGCCGCGACGAGCGCCAGCAGCAGGCTGAAGACGGGGATCTGCGAGAGGCGCATGGCTCAGAAGAAGTCCATGCTCACGCGGAACATCTGCTCGACCTTGCGCACCGCCTGGAACACCGCGAAGATCACCATCACGTCGCCGACCTGGATGGTGAGATCGCCCTTCGGCATCAGCAGCTCCTCGCCGCGCAGCACCGCGCCGACCACCGAGCCCTGGGGAAAGTTGATGTCGCGCAGGCGCTTGCCGGCGATCGGCGAGGTCGCCATCACCTGCGCCTCGATCACCTCGCCCTCGCCGCGGCCGATGGAATAGACCGCGCGCACCTTGCCGCGGCGGACATGGCGCAGGATCGAGGACACCGTCGTCGCCCGCGGGTTGATCAGCGCGTTGACCCCGAGCGGCTCGGCGATGCGCTGGAAGGTCGGGTCCTTGGAGAGCGCGATCGAGACCGGGCAGCCCGCCTGCCCCGCCAGCGCGCAGACGATCAGGTTGGTGCGGTCGTCATCGGTGAGCGCGACGATGGCATCGGCCTCGCTGACGCCGGCCTCCGAGAGCAGCTCGGTGTCGAGCGCGTCGCCGTTGAGCACGATGGTCCGCTCCAGCGTGTCGGCCGCGCGCTCGGCGCGGTCGCGGTCGCGCTCGATCATCTTGGCGCGCAGCACGCCCTCGGCCTCGATCTGCTGGGCGACGCGCAACCCGACATTGCCCGAGCCCACGATCAGCACGCGCTCCGGCGTCAGGTTCTCCTTGCCGAAGATGCCATAGGTGCGCTGCACGTCCTCCGCCGCCGCCACGATGTAGACGTCGTCGCCGGCCAGCAGCTGGTCGTCGCGGCTCGCCGCCCAGATCTTGTTGGAGCGTCGCACCGCCACCACCAGGGCCCGGAGCGTCGAGAACAGCTCGGTGAGCTGGCCGAGCGGCGTGTTGATCACCGGGCAGGTCTCGTCGACATGCAGGCCGAGCACCTTCACCCGGCCGCCGAGGAAGGGCTCGATGTCGAAGGCGGCATTGGTCATCAGCCGGCGCAGCGTGACCTTGGCGACCTCGGTCTCCGGGCTGATGATGACGTCGATCGGCATGTGGTCGCGCCGGAACAGGTCGGAGAACTCGGCCTCGAGATAGCTCTCGGTGCGCACCCGGGCGATCTTGGTCGGCACCTCGAAGACCGAATGCGCCACCTGGCAGGCGACCATGTTGACCTCGTCCATCGAGGTCGCGGCGATCAGCATGTCGGCATCGCGTGCGCCGGCCCGGGCCAGCACGTTGGGATGCGAGGCGAAGCCGGTGACGCCCGAGACGTCGAAGGCATCGGTGACCCGGCGCACCAGCGCCGCGTCCTGGTCGATGACGGTGACGGCGTTGCCCTCCTCGGAGAGCGTCCGGGCGATCTGGCTGCCGACCTGCCCCGCGCCGCAGACGATGGCCTTCATCGGCCGGCGCCCGGGCGCGCGGTGGTCGGAGGCTCAGCCATCATTGGCCGCGAGATCGTCGTCTTCCAGCGTTCCGGTCTCATCCACCACCGCCATGCGCACGCCGCCCCGGGAGGTCGTGACGACATTGAGCATCTTCAGCTTGCGATGCAAGGCGGAACGCTCCATGCCGACGAAGCTTGCGGTCTTGGAGATGTTGCCGCCGAAGCGGTTGATCTGGGCGATGAGGTATTCGCGCTCGAACAGCTCGCGGGCCTCGCGGAGCGGCAGGTTGGCCACCAGCCCCATCAGGTCGCCGAGCCCGGCATCGGCGGTGTCGGCGGCGGACGAGCCCGGCATCTCGCCGGCGGCGATCTCGGAGTTCTCGGCGCCGAGGATCAGCAGCTGCTCCATCATGTTGCGGAGCTGGCGGACATTGCCGGGCCAGGTCCGGGTCTGCAGCGCCGCGATGGCGCCCTCGGAGAGCGTGCGCCGCGGCAGGCCCTGCTCGCGGGCGAACATCTCGAGGAAATGCTGCGCCAGCTGGGGGATGTCCTCGCGCCGGTGCTCGAGGGTCGGCAGCTCGATCGGCACCACGTTGAGCCGGTGATAGAGATCCTCGCGGAAGCGCCCGGCGGCGATCTCCGACTGCAGGTTGCGGTTGGTCGCCGAGATCAGCCGCACGTCGACCCGCACCGTGTTGGAGCCGCCGAGCCGGGTGAAGGCCTGGTCGAGCAGCACCCGCAGGATCTTCGACTGCGTGCCGACCGGCATGTCGCCGACCTCGTCGATGAACAGCGTGCCGCCATGGGCGCGCTCGAAGAGCCCGATCTGCGGCGGCTGGTCCGGGCTCTCGCGGCCGAACAGCACCTCCTCCATGCGGTCGGCCTCCATCGAGGCGGCGTTGACCACGATGAAGGGCGCGTCCTTGCGGCTCGACTTGCGGTGGATGTAGCGCGCCGAGACCTCCTTGCCGGTGCCGGGGCCGCCGGTGAGCAGCACCCGGCTGCCGGTGCGCGCCACCCGGTCGAGCTTGAAGCGCAGCGCGTTCATCGCCGGCGAGGCGCCGATCAGCTCGGCGCTGGCCTCGTTGGCCCGCTTCAGCGCGAGGTTCTCCCGCCGCAGGCGCGAGGTCTCGAGCCCGCGCCCGACGACCACCAGGAGCTGGTCCTGCGTGAAGGGCTTCTCGATGAAGTCGTAGGCGCCCTGCTTCACCGCCGCCACCGCGACCTCGATGTTGCCATGGCCCGAGATGATGACAATCGGCAGGTCCGGGTTGTCGCGCTTGACGCGCTTGAGGATCTCGATGCCGTCCATCCGGCTGCCCTGGAGCCAGATGTCGAGGATCACGAGATCGGGGGCGGCGCGGTCGATCTCGGCGAAGGCGCTGTCGGCATCGGTCGCGGTGCGTGCGCGGTGCCCCTCGTCCTCGAGCAGATCCGAGATCAGCTCCCGGATATCGGCCTCGTCGTCAACGATCAGGATATCGGCCATGTCGGGTCCTCTCAGCTTGCGGGGGCGGCATCGAGCGGGTGCGGGGTGTCTTCGGCCGCGTCGTGCGCGTCCTGGTCGGCGGCGGGGCGCGGCAGGCGCAGGCTGGCCCGGGCGCCGTCGAGGCCGTCCTCGCCGGTGGCATCTCCCAGGGTCAGCTCGCCGCCGTGGTGCTCCATGATCTTGGTGACGATGGCGAGGCCGAGCCCGGTTCCGCTCGCCCGCGTGGTCACATAGGGGTCGGTCAGACGGTCGCGCTCGGCCTTGGGCAGGCCGATGCCGTTGTCGGAGACGGTGACGCGGTAGTTGCGCCGCCCGCGCGCCACCGCCACGGCGATGCGGCCCGGCGGTGCCCCGGGCTCGCCCTCGCGCCGGGCATCGAGCGCATCGGCCGCGTTCTGCAGCAGGTTGGTGAGGCACTGGGTGATCATGCCGCGGTCGCAGAGCAGCGGCAGCGGGCCGTCGGGCAGCGCGAGGGCATAGCCGATATCGCTGCGCCCCTCCTGCTGCAGCAGCACCATGTCGCGCAGCAGCTGGCCGAGATCCTCCTCGGCCAGATGCGGCTCGGGCATCCGGGCGAAGCGGGAGAACTCGTCGACCATGCGCCGGATATCCGCGGTCTGGCGGGTGATGACCTCGATGTAGCGCTCGAATTTCGGGCCCTCCTCGCCGAGCAGCCCGACATATTTGCGGCGCAGCCGGTCGGCGGAGAGCTGGATCGGCGTCAGCGGGTTCTTGATCTCGTGGGCGATGCGCCGGGCGACATCGCCCCAGGCGGCCATGCGCTGGGCCGAGGCCAGCGCGGTGATGTCCTCGAAGGTCAGCACCAGCCCCTCCTCCGGCCGGCCTGGCGCACGCGGCGCGCAGCGCGCCAGGAACTCCCGCGGCTGGCCGTCGACCATCTGCCGCACCTCGCCGCGCGCGATGCCGCCGACCGCCGCCGGCGCGCGCGCCACGGTCTCGGCGAAGCCCGGCGCCACCGCCTCGACCGGCTGGCCGCGCACCTCCGAGCCCTCGAGGCTGAGCATCTCGGTCGCGGCGGCGTTGGCGAGGTCGATCCGCCCGGCGCCGTCGATGCCGATCACGCCGGCGCTGACGCCCGCCAGCACCGCCTCGGAGAACTGCCGGCGCCGCTCGGTCTCGTGATGCGCGGCGACGAGCGCATCGCGCTGGTCGCGCACCTGGTCGGCCATGCGGTTGAAGGCCCGCGACAGCAGCGCGATCTCGTCGGAGCCGCGCTCCTCCTTGACCCGGGCGTCGAGGTCCCCTGCCCCGATCCGTTCGGCCGCCCCGGCGAGCCGCCCGACCGGCTTGGCCAGCCGCTCCGCGAACCAGAGCCCGAGCAGGATCGCCGCGACGATCACCAGCCCGGCAAAGCCGATATAGATCAGCGCGAAGTCGAACAGCAGCGAGTCGCGGTCGGTGTCGAGCTGCTCGTAGAGCGCCACCGTCGCCCGGCTGTCGTCGAGCAGGCGCAGCACGTCGCCCTGGACCTGCTGGGTCACGTAGAGGAAGGCGTCGTCATAGGCGCTGAGCGCCACCAGCGCGCGCATCTCGTTGTTGTCGGCATCGGCGACCACCACCGCCTCGCCGCTGCGCGCCCGGTCGAGCTGCGCCGGGGTCGGCGCCTCGAAGCCGAAGAGGTAGCTGTATTCGCCGCGCGCCAGGATCTCCTTCTGGCTGTTGAAGACGAAGGCCTCGGAGAGCTCGCGGATCAGCGCCTGCTGGCGCACGATGTCGCCGAGCCGGTCGGCGGCGATGCCCTGCGCGCCGGCGCGGTTGAGATCGGTGGCCATCGCCAGCACGTCGCCCTGCAGGTTGGTGCGGTGCTCGCGCTCATAGGCCTCGGCGGTGGCCAGCGCGTTGCGCACCACGCTGCCGACACGGTCGGAGAACCAGGTCTCGATGCCGAGATTGACCGAGAGGGTGGCGAAGATCGCCACGATCACCGCCGGCACCAGCGCCACCAGCGCGAACACCAGCGTCAGCCTGAGATGCAGCTGCGAGCCGACCCGCCGCCGCCGCCGCGCCAGCACCAGCGAGCCGACGCGGAGCGCGATCAGCGCCATCAGCGCGAGGATGTAGCAGAGGTCGACCAGCAGCACGAGGCGGACATAGCCGGGCCCCAGCCGGTCCTCGCCGAGCGCCCAGGCGGTGACGGTGGCCAGGATCGGCCCGAGGACGACCAGGGCGATCACCCCCTGCCGGCGCAGCCATTGCGGCAGCCAGGGCCAGTCGCCCCCCTGTTCTGCCGATGCCTCCGCCCTCGCCTCGCTCACATGGCCCCCCGACGCAGCTCCGCCGCGCCAGGGCCGAGCATCTGTTGCCGATCTACATCAGCCTCTTGCCACGTGTGACAGGAATGTCAAGCTCGCGAATCTTCTTGCGCAGGGTATTGCGGTTGATCCCGAGCAGTTCGGCAGCCTTCACCTGGTTGCCGCGGGTCGCTGCGAGGGTCAGCGCGATCAGCGGCAGCTCGACCTCGCGGAGCACCCGGTCATAGAGCCCCGGCGGCGGCAATTCGTCGCCATGCATGGCGAGATAGCGCGTCAGGTGATGCTCCACCGCGGCGCCGAGGGTGCGCCCGGTGGCATCCGCCTCGATACGGCGCGCCTCGGGCTCGCGGGCGGCCAGCTCCTCCTCCACCGCCTCGCCGGGCACCAGCTCGTCCGGGCAGAGCGCGGCGAGGCGCTTCACCATGTTCTCCAGCTCGCGCACGTTGCCCGGCCAGTCGTGCCGCTTGAGCATCTCGATCGCCTCGGTCGAGAGCGTCTTGCGCGGCAGCCCCTCGGCCTCGGCGCGGCGCAGGAAGTCGCGCGCCAGGTCGGGGATGTCGTCGCGCCGCTCGCGCAGCGCCGGCAGGCGGATCGGCACCACGTTGAGCCGGTAGTAGAGATCCTCGCGGAACCGGCCCTCGGCGATCAGCGCGCGCAGGTTCTGGTGCGTCGCCGCGACGATGCGCACATCCATCCGCCGCGAGCTGCGCCCGCCGACGGTGGTGAACTCGCCCTCCTGCAGCACCCGCAGCAGCCGGGTCTGGGCCTCCGGCGGCATGTCGCCGATCTCGTCGAGGAACAGCGTGCCGCCCTGGGCCTGCTCGAACTTGCCGATGCCGCGCTCCACCGCGCCGGTGAAGGCGCCCTTCTCGTGACCGAAGAGGTCGCTCTCGATCAGCTCGCGCGGGATCGCCGCCATGTTGATCGCAACGAACGGCCCCTTGGCCCGCTTGCCGAAATTGTGCAGCGCGCGGGCGACGAGCTCCTTGCCGGTGCCGGACTCGCCCCAGACCATCACCGTGAGATCGGTGTGCATCAGCCGCGCCATGATGCGGTAGACCTCCTGCATCGCCTGGCTGCGGCCGATCAGCGGCAGCGGCTGCTCCTCGCGGCGCTCGGCGGGCGGCGCGGTGGCGCGGGTCTTCTGATCCTCCAGCGATTTCTCGACGGAGGAGATCAGGTCCTTGAGCTCGAAGGGTTTCGGCAGATACTCGTAGGCGCCGACCTCGGTGGCGCGGATCGCCGTCAGCACCGTGTTCTGGGCGCTCATGACGATGATCGGCATCTCCGGCCGGCGCTTGCGGATCGCCGGCAGGAGGTCGAGCGCGTCGCCGTCCGGCATGTGCACGTCGGTGACGATCACGTCGCCCTCGCCGGCCTCCACCATGCGCCAGAGCTGCGAGGCCGAGCCGGTGGCCCGCACGCGCAGGCCGATCCGCCCCAGCGCCTGGGAGAGCACCGTCCGGATCGAGCGGTCGTCGTCGGCGAGCAGCACGGTTGCCCCGGAACTCATGCCGCGTTCTCCTTGTCGCTGCCGGCGGCCTCGGCGGCGGCGATCTCGGCCTCGGAGGCCATCGGCAGCGCGAGGCGGAAGCGGGTCCAGCCCGGCTCGCTGTCGCAGACGATGATGCCGCCGTGATCCGCCACCACCTTGGAGACCAGCGACAGGCCGAGCCCCGAGCCGCTCGCCTTGGAGCTGACGAAGGGCTCGAAGATGTGCCGGCGCAGCTCGTCCGGCACGCCGGGGCCGTTGTCGGTGACGGTGATCTGCAGCGGCAGGCCCTCGCGCCGGCCGTTCGGGGTGCGCAGCTTCATGCCGGCCCGGAAGGCGCTGCGGATCTGGATCACCCCGCCGACCTGCGGCGCCGCCTCGGCGGCGTTCTTCAGCAGGTTGAGCAGCGCCTGCATCAGCTGGTCCGGGTCGCCCATGGTGGGCGGCAGCGAGGGATCGAACTCCTCGACGAAGCGCACATGCGCGGCGAAGCCGGCCTGCGCCGCGCGCCGCGCCCGGTCGAGCACGTCGTGGATGTTGAGCACCTTGCGCACGCCCGGCCCGATCTCGCCGAACTGCTCGACGCGGGCCATCAGCTTGCCGATCCGCTTCGCCTCGTCGCGGATCAGCTGGGTCAGCTCGCGATCCGCCTCGGTCACCGAGCTCTCCAGCAGCTCGGCGGCGCCGGCGATCCCGGCCAGCGGGTTCTTCACCTCGTGCGCCAGCATCGCCGCCATGCCGGCCACCGAGCGTGCGGCGTTGCGGTGCGAGAGCGAGCGGTCCATGGTCTCGGCGATGGCGCGGGGGTGGATCAGCACCACCGCCCCCTCGGCGCCGGAGCCATAGGGCGCGGCGTGGATGTCCACCAGCCGCGGCGGCATCTCCGGCCAGAGCAGCTCGACATCGTATTCCGCCGTCTTGGTCTCGCCCTCCAGCACCTGGCGGATCAGGTCGACGAGGCGGCTGTCCTCGCCGACGAGGCGCACCAGGTTGCGCCCCTCGAGTTGCCGCTGGGAGGCGCCGAGGAAGGTCTCGGCGGCGGTGTTCACCGCGCGGATGGCGAGCGTCGCATCGGCCATCAGCGCAGGCGCGGGCAGGCTGTGCCAGAGCTGGTCCTGCTGGTCCATCGTGGCGTTCATGCCGCGGCCCTTTCGCAATCATGGGAGATTTCCCCGAGCCCGGGCAACTCGGCGCGGAGCGCGCGGGCGAGATGCTCCGGCTCCTCCATGCGGATCACCCGGTCGCGGAGGTCCTTCGCGCCGGGGACCGGCGCAAGATAGGCGTCGAGATGCTTGCGGAAGGCGCGCATCCCCACCGTCTTTCCATAGAAGCTGCACTGCGCCGCGCAGTGCTCGGCGACCAGCTCGGCGAGGCGCGCGCCCCGCGGCCGCGGCGGCGCCGTGCGGCCCGCGAGCCCGGCGGAGATCTCGGCCAGCAGCCAAGGCGCGCCGGTGGCGGCGCGGCCGACCATGACCCCGGCGGCGCCGGAGGCCGCGAGCGCCGCCCGCGCCTCGGCCGGGCCGCCGATATCGCCATTGGCCAGCACCGGAACCGAGACCGCCTCGCTCACGCGCCGGATCGCCGCCCAGTCCGCCCGGCCCTTGTAGAACTGCGCCCGGGTGCGCCCGTGCACCGCGATCATCGCGACGCCAGCGGCCTCGGCCCGCGCGGCGAGCGCCGGGGCGTTGAGGCTGCCTGCGTCCCAGCCGAGGCGCATCTTCACCGTCACCGGAACCTCCACCGCGCCGATCACCGCCTCGATCAGCCGGAGCGCATGGTCCGGCTCGCGCATCAGCGCGGCGCCGCAGGCCCCGCGGGTGACCTTCTTCGCCGGGCAGCCCATGTTGATGTCGATGATCCGCGCGCCCTGCCCCGCGGCGCGGCGCGCCGCCTCGGCCATCGGCGCCGCCTCGCGCCCGGCGATCTGCACCGAGGTGCGCGCCGCATCGGCGCCGAGCTCGGCCTTCGCCTGCACCGAGGGCTTCGCGGTCAGCACTTCCTGGCTCGCCACCATCTCCGAGACGACCAGCCCTGCACCGAAACGGGTGACCAGATCGCGAAACGGTCGGTCGGTGATCCCTGCCATCGGTGCGAGTGCGACCGGCGGAGTGACCACGATATCACCAATCCTGAGAGTCATGCACAAATCCTCGCCACTTCGAAGGGAAGTACCGCGCACACTTGAGCCGCGCAAGGGCGAGTCTTAAACACGCGCTGACATTGGCGGCGCGATGTCGCCGCGTCGCGCTGTCGGCGCCGGGCGGAAGGAAACCAACAATGACCACAGCCGTGGTGATCGTGGCAGCCGGACAGGGGCTGCGCCTCGGCGGACCAGTGCCGAAGCAATACCAGACACTTGGCGGCCGTGCCATCCTTGCGCGCAGCGTTTCGGCCGCGCTCGGCGCGCGGATCGACCGGGTGCTGGTGGCGATCGACGGCCAGGCCCGCCCGCTCTACGACGCGGCGATGGCGGGGATCGGCGATCCGCGCCTCGCGCCCCCGGTGACGGGCGGGGCCAGCCGCGCCGAAACCGTGTGCCGCGCGCTGGCGGCGCTGGAGCCCGAGGCGCCGGATGTGGTGCTGGTGCACGATGCCGCACGGCCCTTCGCGCCGCCGGCGCTGTTCGAGGCGCTCGCCGCCGAATGCCGCCCCGGACAGGGCGCCATCGCGGCCGAGCCGGTGGTCGATGCGCTCTGGCACGGCGCCGGCGGCCTTGCCGATTCGCCCCGCCCCCGCGACGGGCTCTGGCGCGCGCAGACGCCCCAGGCCTTTCCCTTTGCCGAGCTGCTGGCGGCGCATCGCGCGCAGGCCGAGGCCGATCCGCCGGCGCTCGACGATGCCGAGGTGGCGCGGCGGGCCGGTCTCGCGGTGCGCCTCGTGCCGGGGCCGGCGGAGAACTTCAAGATCACCGCGCCGGCCGACATGGCGCGGGCCGAGCGCATGCTGGCGGGAGAGACGGCGATGGATATCCGCATGGGGCACGGCTTCGACGTGCATGTCTTCTGCGAGGGCGACCACGTGACGCTCTGCGGCGTGCGGCTGCCGCACAGCCACGGGCTCCGGGGCCATTCCGACGCCGATGTCGGGCTGCACGCGCTGGCGGATGCGCTCTACGGCGCGCTCGGCGAGGGCGATATCGGCACGCATTTCCCGCCCTCCGAGCCGCAGTGGAAGGGGGCCGAGAGCCACATCTTCCTCGCCCATGCCGGCGGGCGGGTGGCGGCGCGCGGCGGGCGCATCGCCAATCTCGACGTCACGCTGCTCTGCGAGCGGCCGAAGATCGGCCCCCATGCCGCGGCGATGCGGGCGCGGATCGGCGAGATCCTCGGCCTCGATGCGGGGCGCGTCTCGATCAAGGCGACCACGATGGAGAGGATGGGCTTCGTCGGCCGCGAGGAAGGCATGGGCGCGATTGCCACCGCCACGGTGATCCTCGGGGGCGGCGCGTGATCGCGCGGCTGATCGCCACCGGCTTCGGCCTCGGCCGGCTGCCGCTGGCGCCGGGCACCTGGGCGTCGGCGGCGGCGATCCCGCTGGCCTGGCTGCTGCACGGGCTCGGCGGCTTCTGGCTGCTGGCGGCGGCGACGCTGGCGGCAACGGCGCTCGGGCTCTGGGCGGTGGCGCGGATGCCGGGCGGCACCGACGACCCGGCGGAGGTGGTGATCGACGAGATCGCCGGGCAGTGGCTGGCGCTGTGGCCGCTCTCGCTGGGGCTGACGCATATCGGCGCGGAGCCCTGGCTGTTTCCCTGGCCGGGCTGGGTTCTGGGGTTCCTCCTGTTCCGCGCGCTCGATATCTTCAAGCCTTGGCCGGTGAGCCGGGCCGAGCGCGCGGGCGGCGCGCTGGGCGTGATGTTGGACGATCTCGTGGCGGGCGGGCTCACGGCGCTCGCGGCGAGCCTTGCAGCGGCGGTGGCCCATGGCTGGATCTGACGAGAGACGCGCGCTGGCCGAGGCGGTGCTGGCCGCCTGCGGCGAGGCGGGGCTGATGCTGGCCACCGCCGAGAGCTGCACCGGCGGGCTGGTGGCGGCGGCGCTGACCGACATTCCCGGCTCCTCGGCGGTGGTGGAGCGGGGCTTCGTGACCTATTCCAACGCCGCCAAGTCGGAGATGCTGGGGGTGCCGGCGGCGCTGATCGATGCGCATGGCGCGGTCTCGGCCGAGGTCGCGCAGGCGATGGCCGAGGGGGCGCTGGCGCGCTCGGCGGCGCAGCTTGCGGTGTCGATCACCGGCATCGCCGGGCCCGGCGGCGCCACCGAGACCAAGCCCGAGGGCCGCGTCGAGTTCGGCTGCGCGCGGGCCGGCGCCGCGACGGTGCTGAGGCGGATGGACTACGGCGCCCGGGGCCGCGACGCAGTGCGCGCCGCCGCGGTGACCACCGCGCTCGAGCTGCTGCTGGCCGCGGCGAAAGGCTGAGCCCGGAAGGGCCCGCTCAGCGGGCCGCGCGCGTTGTGACCGCCGCCGCGGCATCAGGGTCCGCGGCATCCGTGCCCGTGCCGCCGCCCCCGCCATAGAGCGCCTCGGCGCGGCGCTCGAAGGCGCTCACGATCCGCTGCATCGCGGTGTTGAACACCGCGCCGATCACCGCCTGCAGGGTGCGCGAGCGGAACTCGAAATCCACGAAGAAATCGACGGTGCAGGCGTCCGGCCCCTCGGGCTCGAAGGTCCAGTGATTGTCGAGGTAGCGGAACGGGCCGTCGAGATAGGCGACGTCGATCACCCGCTCGCTCCGCTTCAGCACCACCCGCGAGGTGAAGCGCTCGCGATAGACCTTGAACGAGATCACCAGGTCGGCCTCGATCACCTCGGCCCCGTCGGCGCGGGTCTTGCGGCTGCGGATGCGGGCGCCGGAACACCAGGGCAGGAAGTCCGGATACTTGCCGATATCGGCGATCAGGTCGAACATCTGATCGGCCGAATGCGGCATCTGGCGGCGCTCGCCATGGGTGGGCATCTTCGCAGGCTCCGGTTCTGAGGCACGAACCCGTGAGTTAGGCCGTCGGCGGGGGATCGATCAACCCCCGGAGGACCAATCGGCGGGGGACCGATCGGCGCGCCGCGGCGGCAGGCCCGCGCCCCGGGGCGCCCGCATTCCGCGGCGAAGGCGGCGATTTGGCTGCCGCGGGCGCCGGCCCG